>NZ_JBBYAF010000031.1:0-52964 GCF_038405515.1 Rossellomorea oryzaecorticis
GTAGCTTATGTGAGACCCCGCAGGAGCGAACGCGACGAGGAGGCTCACGGGCTACCCGCGGAAAGCGAAGTCTTGCACGGAAATCAATAGCGGTGATTAGAGGCTACACTTAAATGTTCGTCTTAAGGCAGTGGTTTTTTAGTTTTATCCCAAGTTCTTTTACCCTTTTAAAAGAAGTGCTTCCAGTTCCGGTTCGCCGTCAGCAAACCCCAAAGCGACAATCGTATATGCTTGATTGGCATTCAGTTTTACATTGGGTATATCCAGCACCTTATTTTTTGTTCCAGCGATTCTTGCCTCCAGGTTAACCGACATGGGGGTCAGATTTAAATACTCTGATGCCTGTTTGAAGGAGATGTCAGAAAATACGGTGTCTCCTCCTTTAACTCCAATATCGACTGCAGGGGCGTCAGGTGAAAGGTGAATGAACTTTATTTTTGCTTCTCCGCTTGGAACAGCCGGTTCATCAATGAATGGAAGCAGCTGGAGTTTTTTTGTAGTACCTACAGCTGCAAGCGTGTAAACTTTTCCTGGTTCGATGTTCACCTTTTTGCTGATCAGGGTGTTGACGCCGGTTCCGGCAGGATAAATATCGATATGATACTTGCCTGCCGGCAGTGTCAGGTAGTCACTGATATCTTTAAAGGCAACATCTCTTAATACACGATTTGCATTTAAATATACATCAACACTTGGGGCGTCAGGTACTGCGTGAAGGACTCTGACATAGGAAGGCTGGTTGGAAAGGTTCATCTCCCTCTGCTGGGCCTTGAGTGCAAAATTGATATACTTCAGATGTTTTTGATAATAATGGATATGCATGGAAGGGTGGGTGTACTTGTAATAATCAGCCAATAAATCGTATAAAGCCGCTTTATTTAAATAATCTTGTTGGTTCCTCATTTCGTTCTCCCCTTTAATCTTTCTCGCCACAATAGAATATGCAGGAGAGGATAATTGGTGAAAATACCTATTTTTATGTATACTTCTGAAAAATAGAAAATATTTCTTGTGTAATTGAATTCTTTAAGAGATAATAGACTTAACTTATTGAAAGCGGGTGATGTGATATGAAAAGACTTAAGAGCATGGTTAACCAAGAGTTGTATAAATCAAAAATAGTCTCTGCATGTCAACAAACCGCTTTATTCGGAAAATCATTTTAGAGGTCTCTTTATACCCTAGAGATAAAAATCCGTTGGCGTGCAGAGCGCAAATGGATTTTTTTATTTTAGGGAGGATTAACATTGAATACAATCAGAACACGTTTATTTAATAGCAAGCTTGAATCTTTAAGCAATGGAACCATGGAAGTAAATAAGCTTGGAAGAATCGTGACCGAGCAAAAGGGTTCCTATAGGGTTATGACTCAAACCGAAGAACTATTGTGTAAAATATCCGGAAAGTTACGCTTTGAAACCGTAAGCAGAGAAGATTTACCCGCCGTAGGAGACTGGGTGCAGATTAGTGAAGAAGGAATCATCATTGAAAAAGTGTTTCCGAGAACCAGTAAATTTTCAAGGAAAAAAGCAGGACAGGAAGCTGAAGAACAGATTATCGCTGCCAATATAGATACGATCTTCATCCTTTCCTCTTTAAATGATGAATTGAACATAAGTCGTATCGAACGCTATTTATTGCTCTGCTGGGAAAGTGGAGCAAATCCCGTAGTCATCTTGACCAAAGCAGACACTTGTATGGATGCAGTCGAGAAAAGGAAAGAAGTAGAAGGCAATTTGCATGGTGTGAAAGTTCTCACTATCAGTTCTATTACGAAAGAAGGAATCGAAGAACTAAGCCCATTTTTAGAAATGGGTAAAACAGTCGCTTTAGTCGGTTCCTCAGGGGTTGGCAAGTCGACATTAACAAATCTTCTCATTGATGCAGATGTCCAGAAAACGAAAGAAATCAGGGAAACAGATGATAAGGGGAGACATACGACGACCCATAGAGAATTATTTCTTTTAGAAAATGGGGCTTCCATTATTGATACACCCGGGATGAGGGAGATCCAGCTGTGGCAGGGGCAGGAAGGGTTGTCGACTCAATTCAATGATATTGAAGAACTTGCTTTGTCCTGCAGATTCAATGATTGCTCTCATAATGAAGAACCAGGCTGCAGAATTAAAGAAGCGATCCTTGCCGATGAACTTGACCATAATCGATTAAGTCAATACCAAAAGCTCCAAAAGGAAATCGCATATACAGAAAGAAGAGGAAACAAAAGACTTGAATCCTTAGAACGGAAAAAGTGGAAAAACATCGGAAAGCAAAGAAAACTGAAATAACGTTAAAAAGATTGATCCTTAGCCGTACAGGGTCAGTCTTTTTTATTTTCGAACTGCATTAATTTTATTTTTCCTGTTTATGAGTTAAAATCTCATACAAAGGGAAAAGTCTATATATCACTAAGAAAGGTTGATGAAGATGTCGAATGACCACACTTTTCAGAAAGCGACATTTGCCGGAGGCTGTTTTTGGTGTATGGTGAAACCGTTTGATCAACAGCCGGGTATCGAAAGTGTTACTTCAGGATATACAGGTGGCGCTACACCAAACCCATCTTATCAGGAAGTCTGTTCAGAAACGACAGGACATTATGAAGCAGTCCAGATTGTATACGATCCAGAAGTATTTCCTTACGATGAATTACTTGAAGTGTATTGGCAGCAGATTGACCCTACAGACCCCGGAGGCCAGTTTTTTGACAGGGGACATTCATATAAGACGGCTATCTTCTATCATGATGAAAAACAAAGGATACTTGCAGAACATTCAAAACAGGATCTCGAAAAATCAGGGAAATTCAATAAACCGATTGTAACAGCCATCCTGCCAGCCAAAGAATTTTATCCTGCAGAAGAATATCATCAGGAATACTACAAGAAGAATCCTGTCCATTACCAGCGCTATAGCCACGGTTCAGGTAGAGCGTCATTTATCAAAGAAAAATGGGGGGAGAATGATGAACAATAAAGAAGAGTTAAAGAAAAAACTATCGCCTGTCCAGTACGAAGTAACCCAGAATAATGGAACAGAACCTCCTTTTAGAAATGAGTATTGGGATCAGTTTAATGACGGTATATATGTAGATGTGGTATCAGGAGAACCTCTTTTCAGTTCGAAAGACAAATATGATGCCGGGTGCGGCTGGCCGA
Organism: Rossellomorea oryzaecorticis; assembly: GCF_038405515.1. Taxonomy (GTDB): domain Bacteria; phylum Bacillota; class Bacilli; order Bacillales; family Bacillaceae_B; genus Rossellomorea; species Rossellomorea oryzaecorticis_A. Next base: position 3,159 of record NZ_JBBYAF010000031.1, read on the forward strand.
GCTTCACGAAGCCGATCGATAAAGGGGAAATAGAAGAAAAAGAGGACCGCAGCCATTTCATGGTCAGGACTGAAGTCAGGAGCAAGCATGGAGATTCTCATCTAGGACATGTGTTTAATGACGGGCCTGGACCAGAAAAATTGCGTTACTGCATCAATTCAGCCGCCCTTCGATTCATCCCTTACGATAAGCTAGAAGCGGAAGGATACGGTTCATTCAAAAAGTTATTTTAATATATTGTTTGTGTTGTGAGAAATTTCACATATGTGCTAAAATAAAGTCTCCATGTTTATTCATTTGTACATATGTGTATATACTTTATATAGGAAGGTGAAGATCTTATGCTAAAAAAACTATTTGGTAAAAAAGAAGAAGCTCCTAAAACAGTACTTGCAGCTGCACCGCTGACAGGAACAGTGAAATCGTTGGATGAGGTTCCGGACCCGGTGTTTTCTCAAAAGATGATGGGCGACGGAATCGCGATCGAACCCACTGAAGGAAAAGTGGTATCACCGGTAGATGGTGAGATCATGCAGCTTTTCCCTACAAAGCATGCTGTAGGAATTAAAGCCAAGAATGGAGCGGAAATCTTAATTCATATCGGACTCGAAACAGTGTCAATGGACGGAGAAGGCTTCGAAGCCCACGTTTCGGAAGGTTCGAAAGTAAGTAAAGGGGATGCCCTTATCACATTCGATTTGGATTTGGTTAAAGAAAAAGCTAAAAGCACGATTACGCCAATCATTTTAACCAACGGGGACAATATGTCTGAATTGGTTAAGAAAGATGCTGTTTCGGTAACAGCAGGCAAAGAGGAAATATTGGAAATATCAGCCGAATAGAGAAGAAGAAAAAGAGTATCCATAACGCTTTAATGCGATAGGGTACTCTTTTTTCATTTCTATTCTTTTTTTGAAGCCATTCCTCCTGATAAAATGAACTTCATCGCTTCCTCAGATTTTATATCAAGGATCTTGATATCCTCTTTAGGGATGAGAAAAGTGATTCCTGCTACCTGAAAAGTTTGAGGTATATATACGGCAATATGTGCGACAAGATCATTATGCAGATCACCCAAGTTTTCAGTAGTAATAAATCCAAGACATTTCATGTTGGTGCCTGGCATTTTTACCAGTGCAACCTTCGAAAAGGACTTCTTCTCACCTATGAATGAATGGATGGTGTCTTTGATTACTGAGTAAATGGTCTTTACAAATGGAATCTTGTTAAGCAGTACATCTACCAGGCTGATTACGGCACCTGTAATGAACTTTGTGGATAACCATCCCAGCAGGGTCAATAGGACGATGGTGGCCAGAAGTCCGACGCCCGGAATGTAGTGTTCGTTCAAATAAGGCTTCATTACATTTCCGAGCAGTCCATCGAGAAAGACAAACATTTTATACACAACATAAATGACCAAAGCAATTGGGACAATTGTTATTACACCATTTAATAATGACTTAATGAACCATTTCATCTTATATTTCTCCTCTTCAGTTGCCAGTTTCAAGATACATATTTTCAGTATATTAAAAAGAGTGCGTGGTGAAAAGATTTGTTTTTTGGGCAAAATGGGCAAATGCACAAACAGTGGCCGGGCAATTGACATACATTGAAGTGTAAATACAAAATGAGGAGAGATATGTATGTATAAAGGTGCTGTTGAACCAAGTTATACTCAATGCCATCCGGGATATGGATATCCGGTTGCTGGAGCTGCCTATGGCAATAATTTTGCGTTGATTGTCGTGTTGTTTATTTTGTTAATCATTATCGGAGCTGTATGTTACTGCGGTAAATAAATGTTTGGTGGAATATAAAAAGGTGCCGAAGCAAATGCTTCGGCACCTTTTTGAATGGAGCAGAGTCTATATTTTAAAACTTGATACAAGCTCCTTTAATTTTTCTGCTTGTTGTGAAAGTTCTGATGCGCTTGCCGTGACTTCTTCCATCGCAGCGGAACCTTCCTCAGAGGCAGCTGCGGTGGATTCTGTATTTGCAGCAGTAGCAGCCGCAATTTCGTTTACTTGGGCGAAAGAACTGGCTACTTCCTGACTTAGGTTGAGTGTTGCTTGAATATGATCAACCATTTCATTCACAACGACAGTCGTTTTATTCGTCTGATTTAAAATATCTTCAAGAGAAGCATTTGTTTCATTGGTGATTTCAACACCGGCGATGACTTCTTTCACACCCTCAGAGTTTTGTTTGATGATCACATTCACTTCTTCCTGAATGCTGTGAACGATTTCTGTAACACCTTTTGCCGCCTTTTGTGATTGCTCGGCAAGCTTCCTGACTTCATCGGCAACAACGGCAAAACCGCGGCCGTGTTCACCTGCCCGAGCCGCCTCGATGGCCGCATTCAGCGCTAATAGATTGGTCTGTTCAGCAATTTCTGTAATCGTACCGATGATCGTAGTGATCTGGGAAGAACGTTTTCCGAGAGCTTCGACTGTTTGACTGGTATTGGCCATGGTTTCTTCTATATTCATCATTTTAGTGGAAGAGGCTTGTACGGACTTGCCGCCTTTTTCAGCTACGCTCCTCATATCATTGGCCGTTTGCTTCACCATTTCAGCCTGATCGAATAGGAAACGGGCAGCTTCTTCCAAGCTGTTCATTCTGTCAAATGAATTGGACATTTTCATTGTTGTCTGATCGGTACCGGCAGCGATTTCACTTGAAGTTTCTGCGATGGAGTTAATTGTTCTCGATGTTTCCTCGGCAGAAGCCAATAATTGCTGAGAGCTGGCTGAAACATTTTCTGCCATTGCTGAAACTTCTTTTACAAGGACGGCTATCCCTTCGATAAGCTGGTTTGTATCAGATGCCAGACCTGCTAATTCATCTTTGGATTTAACCTTTATTCGTTTTGTCAGATCACCGCCCGCATTGGCGATTTCCAAGATGGAGTGGCTGATCTTCCTGACATTGGTTTTAATGTTCTTTGAAAGAATGAAGCCAAAGAATACAGCCAATAGTACGGCAAATGCAGATAAACTGATTGTCACGATCTTAGACAAAATGACTTGCTGATTCAATGAATCTATTCTCTCGTTAAGATCCTTCTGCTGATCAACTACAATCATATCGACATATGAGCGGATCCCGTCGAGATATTTCTTACCAGTGCCTGATTCTACGAGAGTGGCGGCTTTTTCAAGCCCGTCATCCTTCCTCGTTTCAATGACCCTATCAACAAATTGGATCCAGTATTGATACTGCTTTTCGATCTTATCAAGCTTATCAAGCTGATCACTGTCATCTTTCAACAGAATTTCTAAATCTTTAAAGTGGTTTTCAACCTGATTTTTCCCATTCCCGTATGGAGCTAAGAAGCCGGTTGCACCAGTAATGACAAATCCCTGTTCACCGATTTCAATGTCATTTAGTACCTTAGATAAGTCCTTTATCTTTGTATCCACCTGCATATCGTATTCTATTAATGTCTTAATTTCACTTTCTAACTTCATCATATTGTAGTATGAAGTAGAGGCTAGTATTAATAGGACTATGGTCAGTAAACCGAATGAAAGAACAACTTTTCCACGGATCGTACGAAAATATGTAAGGTATCCACGATTATTCTTCTTCTTTTCCCTGCTCGTTTTCTTTTTCTTGGCTATTGGCAATTTGATTGGTGACTTTAATTTCTTCTTTATCACTGCATCCCCCTCCTGGACGTGAAAAAAGTAGCATCAAAGGATGAACTTACCATTATATTACCTATATTATACTGATTAATCTAGTCAATTTGGTGACTTTGTGTCGATTTTTTTAGAATTTTATCATATTTTCATATATTCGAACGAATGTTGTAATTTTTTATATTATGTTCGTGTTTTTTGTTTTTTTTGGTTAAATAGGTTAAATAGTTTCATACTGTTAGATTAATGTTTATAAGATTTAAGCAGACCAGGGATAGAAATACTTTACTGCTTGCTCTCATCAAACACAAACATTGAACGGAGTATGGTCAATGGTTCTTGCTGTATGAGTTAGGTCTTTAGTAGTGTTTGTTTGGCTGCGGTAAAATCACTGGATCCGTTTCAGCAGTTTTTTTGAAATGCAAAGAAAGATTCCCGTTTCTAAACATATGAATGTAAGAAAGGGGATCCTTCAATTGTGAAACACAGGTTGATGATAAGTGAGAATGATATTGAGTTTTTAGGGGGGAGATTATGCCTCATTCACATTTAATTAAACCTTTAATCGGTGATCATTACCCAATGATTGACTATGGTAAAGGTGTGTATCTGTACGATAAGGAAGGCCAGGAATATCTAGATGCGTGTTCGGGTGCCGTCACTGCTAATTTGGGACATGGTATGGAAGAAATCATTCAATCGATTGTTGATCAGGGAAGCAAAGTGGCGTTTGTATATCGTTCACAATTCAGTAATCAGCCTGCAGAAGATTTAGCCGCTTTTCTGCATGAAAAGACGGGGTATCCCTGGAGTTTCTTTGTGAACAGCGGCTCTGAAGCAGTCGAAACGGCGATCAAAATTGCTCTTCAGCATTGGCAGGAAAAAGGCCGACCAGCCAAAAGAAGAATCCTGTCGAGGTGGTTAAGTTATCATGGAATAACATTTGGTGCTTTATCAGCTTCGGGTCATCCTGTCCGGAGGGAACGTTTCGATTCCGTGATAGGGGATTGGCCGACAGTCGAACCCCCGTATTGCTCAAAATGTCCTTTTGGCAAGACTTATCCTTCCTGTAATCTGGCTTGTGCAGATCAGCTGGAAATCATGATAAGAAGAATAGGTTCAGAAAATATCGCTGCGTTCATATCAGAACCGATAATCGGAGCGGCAGGCGGAGCCATCACTCCTCCCAAAGAATATTATTCTCGTATTAAAGAAATCTGCGGACGAAACAACATTTTATTCATTTCTGATGAAGTCATGACTGGATGTGGAAGAACCGGAACGTTTTTAGCTCTTGAACAATGGGGGATCGAAGCGGATATCGTGGCGGTAGGTAAAGGTATGAGTGCGGGGTATGCCCCAATAGCGGCAGCACTCATGTCCGATAAGGTGATGGATCCTATTATAAATGGGACAAGAATTATTATGAGCGGCCACACATATAGCGGTAATCCTCTTTCATCCGCAGCCGCACTGGCTGTTCTGAAGCTCATCGATTCAGAAAAAATCATCGAGGGAGTGGAAAGTAAAAGCATCTACTTAAGAAATTTATTGGATAAATTGAAGGCTGAATTTTCTTTTGTGCAGGAAGTAAGGGGAAAGGGCTTATTATTGGGATTGGAATTTGACATGAAAGGCATAGAAACAGGGGGGGCGTTTACTTCTGCTGTCGTGGCTGCAGGTGTCGATAACGGAATTCTTTTATACCCTGCGGCTGCAGGCATTGACGGCAGGAAGGGTTCAGCCATAATCATAGCACCTCCATTGAACATTACAAAAAGGGAACTGGATGAAGTATATAAAAGGTTACGTTCCACCTTTCAAACATTAGAAAAAAACTGGAAGGAGGATCATGATGATTGGACATCTAAATAAGATAAGCAGTTATGAGAGGATAAGGTCCCTGTTCTTTCATAATATGACCTTGATGTTTGGCGGTTTTGGCGGAGTAGGCTCCCCCCCGACGATCATTAAAAACATCCTGGATTGGGGGATAAGAGATCTGACGATTATCGGCAATGATACCGGCTTTCCCCATATAGGCATTGGGCAGTTGGTCGCTGATAACAGAGTGAAAAAAGTCATTGCCTCTCATATCGGATCAAATCCAATAGCCGGCAGGTTAATGAGTGAAGGAATGCTTGAAGTGGAATTTTCCCCTCAAGGCATACTGGCTGAAAGAATCAGGGCAGGAGGAGTTGGTTTGAAAGGCATCCTTTCTGAAATCGGTATAGATGATCCTTATTTAAACAAAGGGAAGAAAGTTATTGAAATAGATGGACATCCATATTTATTTGAGTCGGCCCTTGTTTCTGAAGTAGGGATCGTCTATGCCAAAAAAGCAGATCCATTTGGAAATCTGGTTTATGACAAAAGTGCAAGAAATACAAATCCGTTGGTGGCTATGGCTTCTGATATCACAATTGTAGAAGCGGAAGAAATTGTGGAGGCAGGAGACTTGGATCCTGAAGAAGTGGTGACCTCCGGAGTGTTCGTTGATCATATTGTACCTTCTGAAGGAGTCGACTGGAAATGGATATGGGAATAAAGAACAGACTGGCAAGGAGAGCTGCCCAGGAAGTAAAGGAAGGGATGGTCGTCAATCTTGGTATAGGAATCCCTTCACTCGTACCCAATCATCTTCCATCTGGGTACGGGGTTATTTTTCATTCGGAAAATGGAATTGTGGGCATAGGGGCGGCCACTCCGAATGGTACGGAGGATGAAAACCTGTGCAATGCAGGAGGATTCCCGGTTTCATTGATTAAGGGAGGGAGTTATACAGACAGCGCGGCCGCTTTCGCGATGATCCGCAGGGGGAAAATTGATTTAACCATCCTTGGTTCTTTACAGGTAAGCGAAAAAGGAGATCTGGCAAACTGGATTATACCGGGTAAAAAGGTGCCGGGTATGGGAGGTGCCACCGAGCTTGCTTCTAAAGCGAAAAAAGTGATCGTGTTGATGACCCACTTGGATAAATATCTTAATAGTAAATTAGTCAAAGAGTGTACACTGCCACTGACGGCAAAACAATGTGTGTCCATGATCATTACAGATCGCGGAGTGTTCTCAGTGAATAACGGTCAATTAACATTAATTGAAGTATTCCGTCCGTTTTCATTAGAGGAAATCAAAGAATCCACGGAAGCTGATTATATAATAAGTTCCGATTTGCATTATATCGAATAAGAAATGGGGAGGAGAGGAATCGAGTTGAATGATGTCCATCGTCTCATAAAAAGTAAGATAGAAGAAAAAAAAAGGAGCACAGTGGAACTTCTGCAAAAATTGGTTCAGGAAGACAGCACCAGAGGGAATGAATACAAGGCACAAGCGGTTATTATCGAAAGATGCAGGGAGCTGGGGATGGAGCTTGATATTTGGGAAGTACAAGAACAAGGATTGAAAGAACATCCCTTTTACCGCTGTGATCGTACGGACTTTAAAGGAAATCCCAACCTGGCAGCTTTATTAAAGGGGACAGGCGGCGGTAAGAGCCTTATATTAAATGGTCATATCGATGTCGTTCCTGAGGGAGACAGAACGGACTGGGAGTATGATCCTTATAGCGGCAAAGTTATCGATGGGAAATTATATGGCAGGGGTTCAACCGATATGAAAGGGGGAACTTCATCCCTTTTATTGGCGATAGAAGTGATCAAGGAGCTTCAGATTCCTTTGAAAGGGGACATCATCTTTCAGAGTGTAATAGAAGAAGAGAGCGGTGGAACAGGAACTCTCGCAGCATTGTTAAGGGGGTATGAGGCAGACGGCGCCATCATTCCCGAACCGACAAATATGAAGATTTTCCCCAAGCAGCAAGGTTCGATGTGGTTCAGGATTGCAGTTAAAGGAAAAGCTGCTCATGGCGGTACCAGATACGAAGGCATCAATGCGATAGAAAAAGGCTGCACTGTCATTTCGGCCTTGAATAACCTCGAGCATGAGAGAAACAAGAGAGTAAAGGATCCTTTATATGATAATGTCCCCATTCCTTTGCCAATCAATATAGGGAAAGTCGAAAGTGGAAAGTGGCCGTCCTCTGTACCCGATCTTGCCGTCATCGAGGGAAGGGTGGGAGTGGCACCATGGGAGACGATGGAGCATGTTGAACAAGAATTTGAACAATGTCTTGCAAGCCTTGGTGAAGAAGATCCCTGGTTTAAAGAACATCCTGTTGAAGTCGAGTGGTTTGGCGGCCGCTGGCAGCCTGGCGACTTATCACCCGATCATCCTATCATGAGCCAATTAAAAAACTCCTATAAACAGGTGATGACGTCAAATCCGGTCATTGAGGCTTCACCTTGGGGGACTGATGGCGGTATTCTTTCACAAGGCGGGGGCATCCCTGTGGTAGTATTCGGGCCAGGCATCACGGAAGTGGCACATGATGCCAATGAGTTCATTGAATTGAAACGAATATTTCAAACTGCAGAAATACTTACACTATTTATCATTGATTGGTGTAATAGTGAAAAGTAATCTGAAAGCTTCATAGCGAATGTCAGGAAAGTAAGCCCAGTGAACCCGGAACAACCATGGTCAAAGATTGGTTGTTCTTTTATTTAGGATGTTTGTTTCATATCCTTCTAAACACATTCATATGTTGATAAAAAAGGGTGCTTGTTATGCAGAATTATGAAGTGATTAAACAATCAAAACTCTCGGCTTCCATTTACAGGGATCGTGTAAACAAAAGGATTCGGGTGGATGATGTACGCGGGAATCTACCATCCTTACTACCTTATTTAGACACCGAAGTTCAATCTGCTCATTACGAAAAGCTTATCATCAAGGCAAGGGAGCATCAAGTGAGAACGCTGCTGGAAAAGGGCTACGTTCACGAAGCTGTGATCAACCATTATTTTAATGGAGACAGCGCCCATTTCATGTCCAAATTCATGAAGGAAGAACGCCGTACAAGCCATTATTGGTGTGATGAAGATGAGATTCTTTCTTCTGTACAAAAGCTTAGGGGATTCCCATCCATAAAGGAGGTGGAACCTGTCATCCAGTTGGCCGGAATTGAGCTTGCGGAAGAATTAGCCCATTTATACAAAGAGGTATTTCAGCTTTATCCCGTCCCGATGCATGATCCAGACTATATAAGAGATGCAATGAATAATGGGACAATCTTTGTTTGCATCCGGGAAAACGGTAAAGTGATTAGTGCTGCATCCGCAGAAATAGATTATCAATATAAAAATGCGGAACTTACAGACTGCGCAACCCTCCCTCAATACAGGAAGGGAGGTTACATGAAGAACCTGATTGCCAAGCTGGAGGAAGAATTAATGTCACGGCAAATATTTTGTGCATACACCATTGCCAGAGCTCTTTCATACGGAATGAATGCTGTATTTCATCAACGGGGTTATCGGTACAGGGGAAGACTCGCTAACAACTGTTATATTTACGACAAAATGGAAGATATGAATATATGGGAAAAGGATATGGGCAAATAAACGGAAAAGGGAATAAAACAATGCTGATTGAAAAGGCCGGTCATCCTATGGATCTTAGGGTTAAACTTTAAGAAAGATGGTGGATAAATTGAGGATGAATCTATATAAACCAAAAAGACACTGGAAAGACATTGAGCTTTGGAAAGACGTCACCGACGAACAATGGAATAACTGGCTATGGCAATTGACAAATACGATAAGAACACTGGATGACTTGAAAAAAGTGATGAATCTTACTCCCGAAGAGGAAGAGGGGGTAAGGATTTCAACAAAGACAATTCCTTTAAATATTACTCCTTATTATGCATGGTTAATGAATGAAGATGATCCCCGGTGTCCCATCAGAATGCAATCAGTACCGATCGGGAAGGAAATCAATAAAACCAAATATGACTTAGAAGATCCATTACATGAAGATGAGGACTCTCCTGTACCAGGATTAACTCACAGATATCCTGATCGTGTTCTGTTTCTTGTTACAAATCAATGCTCCATGTATTGCCGTTACTGTACTAGAAGACGATTCTCCGGTCAGATAGGCATGGGCGTCCCTAAAAAACAGTTGGATGCAGCGATTCAGTATATTCGTGAGACGCCGGTTGTCAGGGATGTATTATTATCAGGCGGAGATGGATTATTGATCAACGATCAGGTATTGGAGTATATATTAAAGAATCTGAGAGACATCCCACATGTGGAAATCATCAGGATCGGTACAAGAGCACCTGTTGTGTTTCCGCAGCGTATCACAGAAAATCTTTGCAGCATCCTTAAGAAATATCATCCTGTTTGGTTGAATACACATTTCAATACGTCGATCGAAATAACGGAAGAATCAAAAAAAGCCTGTGAAATGCTTGCAGATGCAGGAGTACCTGTAGGGAACCAGGCAGTCATCTTAGCCGGGATCAACGACAGCACCCCGATCATGAAAAAACTGATGCATGACCTTGTCAAGATACGGGTGCGTCCTTACTATATTTATCAATGTGATTTATCAGAAGGAATCGGACATTTCAGGGCGCCGGTGGCCAAGGGTCTCGAGATCATGGAAGGCTTGCGGGGACATACTTCCGGTTATGCAGTACCAACGTTCGTATTGGATGCACCAGGAGGTGGAGGTAAAATTTCGCTTCAGCCAAATTACCTTATATCCCAAAGTGCTTCTAAAGTGGTTGTGCGCAACTTTGAAGGTGTCATATCGACGTATCCTGAACCGCAAGGATATGTACCTGGAAGAGCGGATGATTATTTTAAAGAAATCTATCATGATGAAGAGATTAAAGATACAACAATCGGTATCGCCGGATTAATGAATGATACCCACGCTTCGTTGACACCGAGTGGATTAAAAAGATTAGAGCGGAGGAAAAAATACGAAGAAGATCCATCCCACCATTCACTGAAGAACTTCAGGGACAAACGTGATCAGCTTAAAGAGAAAAAACATAAAGCGATGCTCGCTAAAATGAACAAAGAAAAAAAGGAAGACTATGTTGATGGAAAATAAGCATAGATGCGAATGGTGCGGGGAAGCAGACGTAAAAGAAGGAAAAGGAAATGTGTATTGGGAACTGCCGGACGGTACGAGGGCCATTACAATAGCAGATGTCCCGGATATCAAATGCAGTGCATGTGGAATGGAATATCAGGAGGAATATGTGATTAATGAAATTGAAGATCAATTAATGTTAATCGAAACCAAAAAGCTTTCAGATGTGATTACCTATGAAGATCTCCTCAAGATTCCGAGATTCCTTAAAAAAAATTATTTTCGCTTTTGACATTTTGTATCCTTTACGGATTCTCCTCCATCCGCTATCCTTTATAAAAGACAATTCGTAAAGGATAGGTGATTGGATGAGAAAATCATTTTATCATTATTTAATGAAATACAGGCAGCCGACAGCCAAAGATAATATAACCAAGTTTGCTAATGCAGCCTACGATGATCACAGCTTCCCGAAACAATCCGAAAAGTACGATGAAATCAGTTCATACCTTGAAATGAACGGTTCCTACTTAGACAGCATGTCCATCTTCGATCAGGCGTGGGATCAGTATTCAATAGAAGAAAAAGAGTAAACGTAAAAGACTGACTGAAGTAAAGATTTTAACTGAAGTCAGTCTTTTTATTATTTGGCTATGTTAAAACTCAATATGTTTTAATTGGTTCCAGCTGTTGATTGGAGTGCAAGACGAAGACTCCTGCGGGAGAAACGAGACAGGTGTGACCTGTCCAGCTCCGGCGGCTAGAGGCTCGAGACATAAGCCATGCCATCCATAAAGGCAAAAACCGCGTTTATGGCTGCCCTGTCTTATGCTTGTCGCCTCTGGGCGAGCCGCCTCCGCTTTTCTGATAGGTATGAGTATAGATTTCAAAGGAGCGCGGAGAAACCGAATTCTTGTATCCCGTTATAGCGTTTTTTGCATATTATATAAAAAAGGCGATTAAGGGTGAGGGGAGAATGAAGAATCGAAAAGAGCCTAGATTCAGGGTAGGGGAAACAGTGGTCGTTACCATATACGGGACAGTTGGAAAAATCACGAATATTAAGAAACTGGATGGCGAGTTCCTATATGAAGTAAACGAAAGTGAAGGATTATTTAAAGAAAAGGCACTTGAACTGCTCGAATCATATGACGGATATATTTTTGAACAAGAACAAATCGATATAGAATATAAATTTCTTTTTGGTGATCTGGTCATTGTCAAAGGGTATGAAGAGGACTTATTCAAAGTAGTCGGGTTCAGGACGGAAATCTGGCGATATAAAGACGATGCATGGGAAGATGTCATATACGAATTAATGAGGATCACTGACGGGGAATGGCTGGAGGCAGACGAAGATGAAATCACTCTCGTAGCCGATGAAGAGCAGGCAGACGCGTTTATAAAAAAGTACGGCTTTGTGTTTCCGCAAAAAAAAGATGCAAAGACCAAACTCCTTAAGTCCCCCTCACATAAAACAAGCTGGGTAGACCAACTGCTTGATTACTATAATGACTATAAAGCTCTTTATCTTTTCTTTCAAGATAACACATATAAAAAGAAGATGGAGCATGTACTCGAACAATTAAAAAATCATGCGAATTCTCACTCTGCCGTCAAAGAGAAGGAATAATCCACATAATATACAAAAATAGCGGAACACTTATCAATAAGAAGGAAATTAATATTGCACGAAGAACCCATTGCATACAGGCTGCAATTTTCCCTTCCCCATTTTCTAAATCTTTAAGTGTGGATTGGCCTTTTTTAATAAACGTCAACATACAATCGCTCCTCTAATCTTAATGGTAAAGTGTATGCTTGTCCTAAATCTCTTATGAAAACTTTTTTCTACTGGCATAACTAAGCTGCCGGTGTCATAAATTGAGAATCAAAGGGGGCGATCAAATGCGGGAGATAGAAGTCTTTATCGACACTGAAGAAATTGCCGATTTCTTCATGAAAGAACTTGTGCAAAGAGGCTATGTACCTTCTGAAGATGAGTTGGAAGAACTAGCGGACATAACCTTCGAGTATCTGATTGCCAAGTGCATCATCGACGAAGAATGGGAAGAGGACGTATAAATCAAACGTAAGGTCCGTCACTCAGCACATAATAAAGTGCTGAGTGACGGACCTTTTTGTTTATTTCTAATTTTTGAAACCAAGGAAGACATCAAATCGTATATAGTGGTAGTGCCAGAAAGTTATTTTAGGCGAAGATGTATGGCCGCACGTTTGAAGATTTAATCTTTGAAGAAGGAAAAACCTATTCAGAAAAAGAATCTATAGAACTAGGCACCCGAAAACCAAGGTGATGATTCAAAAGCTGCTCAAGAATGAATCCTTTTGAAAATGCTTTGAAGATATGATGAAAATAAGATATCCATAAAAAAATAGGAGAAGCGGAGGAATTAGAATGTCATTTTTTAACAAAATTTTTGCATCAGTAGGGATTGGTGCAGCAACTGTCGATACGAAATTGGAAAAATCAAGTTATCAAGCTGGTGAAACAGCAAAAGGTGTGGTGGAAATAACAGGGGGGAGTACATCCCAGACGATCGATTCGATTTATTTAACTTTGTATACGACTTATATACGTGAATCGGATGATAAGAAATATACCGATTATGCCCCTATTCAAAAAGTTCAAATATCAGAACCATTCACTATCGGAGAAAATGAAAAGAAAGAAATTCCATTTTCCTTCACTCTGCCTTTTGAAACGCCAATTACGTATGGCAATACGAGAGTATGGGTGGCAACCGGCCTGGATATTAAAAATTCTGTAGATCCAAAGGACAAAGATTATATTGAAATACTTCCGAATAGTTTAATCAATGCGATTCTCCAATCTGTTCAAGAACTGGGCTTTAGAATACGCAAAGTTGAGTGTGAACAGGCTCCGCGACGTTTCAGAGGACGCTATCCATTCATACAGGAGTTCGAATTTGTTCCTGTGAATGGCCAGTATCAACGCTCATTGGATGAAATCGAATTGATGTTCCTTAATCAATCGGAAGATCAGACAGATTTACTGATTGAAGTGGATCGAAGAGCGAGGGGGCTTGGAGGATTTTTGGCGGAAGCACTTGAAATGGATGAATCCATGGTGAGAATAACAGTCCGTTCATCCGATCTGCCGAATTTATCATCTAAGCTGAAAGAAACCATCAGCAGGTTCGCTTGATTCTTTTCGACAAAGGTTCCTATTTTTTGATGAAGGATTCGACAAAGCCTTTGTTTAATACTATGAGTACAACTATAACCGGAGGGGTGCTCATGCTTTTACTTGAAAAAATCAAACGTCCAAGGATGCTGAGGTCCAAATATGATATTACCGTGTTTCAGACTCCCAAATATGGTGAAGAAAAGGGCTACCAGAAGGTGTATCGAATTTCGATAGAAGCGAATAACCATGATGAGGCACTTTATGAAACATTCAGGATGTTTAATGTTCCGGACCTTATGCCAGATGATTATAAAGGCCGTTATATTGCCACCCGGGATATTATTTTTATTGATGAAGGAAGAAGGGGCCATTTCTACTATCGATTACAGCCGAATGGTTGGAAAAGGGTAAATCGTATCCTTCTGCATTAAACCCTAAAATAGGAAAGACTCCGCGTACGCAGGGAATCTTTCCTTTTAATATTGATTAAATGTGGTGTCCGGGACCGTTTTTTCTATTTACAGTTGAATTTTCTTTAGCATGGGCATTGTGTTCTGCTTCGATTGCTTCTTTTGGAATATGATTATTTTTCTTTGGCGAATTGATTCTGTTTCTGTGTTTTTTACCCAAAATGATCCTCCTCGCAAAATTAAGATTTCAGCCTTTCGGTTCTTGAAGAGTTAGGTTGAGTTCTGGAACGGGTAGAAGGGTTTGTTTCATTTGCATGCTGGACTGCCTGCTGAAGTTTTTTGCTCATTTTTTCCTTCGTCATGACCATACCTCCTTCTATCTATAGTTTTACCAGTTGATGACTTCCTATCCGTGAACTTGTGTATCGTTGCATATGCTTACAAAAAGGATTACAATGGTACTTCAACAGTTTTTATTAGGAGGATTTTAAGATGAGCGTACATATCAATGCGAAAGAAAATGAAATTGCAGAAACGGTATTACTTCCTGGAGATCCGTTAAGAGCAAAATATATAGCTGAGACATTTTTAGAGAACCCTGTATGCTATAACGAAGTTCGTAATATGTTTGGATACACGGGAACATATAAAGGAAAAAGAATCAGTGTTCAGGGGACGGGGATGGGTGTACCATCCATTTCAATCTACATTAATGAATTGATGCAAAGCTATAATGTCCAGAATTTGATACGCGTAGGAACATGTGGTGCAATCCAGAAAGATGTCAAAGTACGTGATGTAATCCTTGCGATGACTTCATCAACTGATTCACAAATGAACCGTTTGACTTTTAACGGGATTGATTATGCTCCTACAGCTAACTTCGATTTATTGAAACGTGCATATGACAGTGGAGTCGAAAAAGGTCTCAGCTTGAAAGTCGGAAATGTATTCACAGCAGATATGTTCTATAACGATAATGCTGAACATGAAAAATGGGCTCAATATGGAATACTTGCAATCGAAATGGAAACTTCCGCGCTCTACACATTAGCTTCAAAATATGGACGAAATGCTCTTTCAGTTCTGACAGTCAGCGACCACATTCTCACTGGTGAGGAGACTACAGCTGAGGAGCGTCAGACGACTTTCAATGAGATGATTGAAGTAGCTCTCGAAGCAGCTATCAAAGAATAAATAATAAAGATAACGCTTACTTTAAACTGCTTGCTGACCCAGTAAGCAGTTTTATTATCGTTTAATACAGCATACAGTAGGATTATCCTGATTACACGATGCAGGTTTCGTGTTAATATGAACTGTGTAACATTATAGAGAAACTAGGTGAAAGTATGAAAAAGGTCATCCTGGTTATTGCGGGCTCCCTTATTGTTTTATCAGGGTGTCAGCAAGCACAAGAATGGTCCGAGAATTTACTAGGTAAAAAACAAACGGAAGAGACAGAGAGCAAGGAAGAAAATAACGGTCCAAGTGTATCTGAATCCCCAGAGGTTCCACCAGAGGAAGACACCAACGAACAAGTTCCCCCAGAAGAATCTGTGCCTCCCGAACTTCAATTGGAATCGAAATTCTTTAATCAGGTGAAGGCTGTGGATGGCAAGCAGGTGATCCAGAATCCTGCCAATATCCTTGCGCTGGTGAATAAAGAATTTGCGCTTGGTGAGTATAAACCGGAAGACTTGGTACGTCCGAAGGTTCCTTTCGTATTCGGGAATCAGGAAATTGAGAAAGCCTATATCCGTGAAGAAGCTGCAAGGGCATTGGAGCAGATGTTTGATGCAGCAAAGTCACAGCAGATCTTTCTCACAGCTATCTCAGGTTACCGCTCATACGAATATCAAGAAATGCTCTTAAATCGTGAAATTGAACAGTTTGGCAAAGAAAAAGCCGTCATGGCAGTTGCACCTCCAGGACAAAGTGAACATCAGTCAGGGCTTGCAATCGACATTTCAAGTAAGAGCAATGACTTTCAGGTCAATATTGAATTCGGTCAAACAAAAGAAGGAAAATGGCTTGCTGAAAATGCTTATAAATATGGTTTTATCCTCAGATATCCTGAGGATAAAGTGGATATTACCAAGTATCAATATGAGCCTTGGCACTTCAGATACGTTGGACCTGAAGCCGCCAAAGTTATTTACGAAAATGACTGGACCTTGGAAGAATATTTCCAGAATGTAAAAAAAATCTAATGATAGAAGGCAGGAAGCATATTTGAGCTTCCTGCTTTTTTTTATTTGAGCATGTTAAGTGTATTCTTGATTCTAAGGTATACTTTCAATTTATTATAATTTAATTATGTAAACTTAAAAGAAGGAGTGAATATTTGGAAGTAAACTGCAGACATTATACTAAAGACCAGGCTAAGGGGGGATAAAGGAATGTCTCCAATCAAAATCATACCAAAGAAGAAAAAAAACCCTAAGTATAAAAGGGAAGAGCCGATTGCAGTCGATGATTATATAAGCGATGAGAAAAATGAATTCATCAATCGGGATCTTGAGAGGAATGTCACTTATTTACGGAGTAAACTGGGTGATAGTGGAGATGTGATCATCAGGCACATCCAGCCCCATCCCCAACTCAAAATGGTTATTGTCTATATTGATGGGTTATCTGGTGCTCTGCAAATACAGGAAAGTGTTATTAAGTCAGTGATGGAATGGTCTGAAAAGTATATGGAAGAAGAGCATGGAAGTCACTTTATTGCAACAATGGGCGACTCAATCATGACGGTCGGGGATATCGGTTATTGTGAACATTATAGTGAAGTGTTTTCTGCAATTCTCTCGGGAGATTCAGTCATTCTAGTAGATGGCTATACTCGTGCAGTCATAGCCAAGACCAAAGATCCAAATAAAAGAGATGTAACCGAGCCGAAAACGCAAAGTGTGGTTCGGGGCCCGCAGGAAGGATTTACGGAAGATATCAGGACGAATACAAGTCTTGTCAGAAGAAAGATCAGGAGTGTGGATTTAAGGCTTGAATGCAACTTGGTCGGGAGATATACACAGACTGATGTAAGCATTATGTATATAAAAGGAATTGCAAATGATGAAATCCTGAATGAAGTGAGAAGTAGAATAAAAAAAATCGATATCGATGGAATTCTGGAAAGTGCATATATCGAAGAACTTGTACAGGACAGCACGCTTTCTCCTTTTCCTACTATATTTAATTCAGAACGGCCTGATGTCATTGCTGCCGGTTTACTTGAAGGCAGGATTGCGATATTAGTGGACGGAACTCCATTTGTGTTATTGGTTCCGGTTGTGTTCCCGCAATTTTTCCAGGCAGCTGAGGATTACTATCAGCGTTCCGATTTTGGTCTTATGAGGATGCTGCGCTATGTTGCCTTTTTCTTCGCATTATTGAGTCCATCCTTATTCATTGCCATAAAAACGTATCATCAGGAATTAATTCCTACACCTTTGATGATTACGTTGGCGGCACAACGTGAAGGGGTACCGTTTCCAGCCTTTGTAGAAGCATTGATTATGGAAATTACATTTGAAATTCTCAGGGAGGCGGGCATCCGCATGCCAAAGGCAGTTGGTCAGGCGATTTCTATCGTTGGGGCTCTAGTCATTGGACAGGCAGCTGTTGAAGCAGGGTTTGTCACTCCAGCCATGGTCATAGTTGTAGCTATAACCGCTATTTCGACTTTCGTCTTTCCTGCATACAACCTTGCCATTGCAGTTCGTGGTCTTCGATTTGCGTTTATGGTATTGGCTGCAACGTTTGGATTATTCGGGGTGACGGTTGGCTTATTCATGCTTGTCATTCATTTATGCAGCCTGCGGTCTTTCGGAGTTCCCTATATGTTTCCGATAGCTCCTTATAATTCTACAGACCAAAGGGACTCCATCTTTCATTTGCCTTTAAAATGGTTGCAGACGAGGCCTAGGCTCATCAATCAGACAAATTTGACAAGACAGCAATCAGTAAAAAAGTCTCCTGAAGAATAGGAATCCAGCGAGGTGAAAAATGAAGATACTCAAAGTTTCCATTATCCTATTATTAGTCTTAAGTCTTGTGTCAGGTTGTTGGAATAGGCGGGAGCTTAGTGAATTGGTCATCGCCTTAGCCATTGGGCTGGATAAAACGGACGATGGCTTTAGATTTACAGTCCAGTTGATCAACCCTACAGTTTCTTCAGAAGCCACTAAAAAGGGAGCGGTCGGATCCACGGTTCGTACCATTTCCGCAGAAGGGCAAACTCTATTTTCAGCCTGGAGGAAATTAACAAAGAAATCCCCGAGGAAAACCTATTTTGCACATGTACAGCTATTGGTCCTTCAAGAAAAGCTGGTGAAAGAGGATATTTCCAAGTTTTTAGATCCTTTGATAAGGGATCATGATTTCAGGACGGACTTTTATGTCCTGGTTTCCAAAGAAAATAACGCTAAGGAAATCTTGACGACTCTCACATTTCTGGAACCTATACCTGCCTTGTCATTAAAGTCCATGCTGGCAGCCTCTAACGAAAATCTCGGAACTGCTACGGTATATGAATTTGACGAAGTCCTTGAAGATTTGAAAACCAAAGGTAAAGAGCTGGTCATTTCAGGTGTCAGGGTGAAAGGGGATCCTGAAGAAGGCTCCATGGTACCATCTACTGAAACTTCAAATCCCAAATCCTACTTAATGCTTGAAGATCTGGCTGTATTTAAAGAAAGCAAAATAATTGGATGGTTTAACGAAGATCAAAGTAAGGGGTATAACTACTCCCAGGGGAGGATGAAAAGTACTGCCGAGGTGTTGTCATGCCCGATGAATAAAGAAGGAAAGCTTACCGTTGAAATCATTCGGTCAAATGCCAGCATGGATGCCAAACTTATCAAGGGTGTTCCGAAATTGACAATTGATGTGGAGGCAGAAGGTAACATTGTGGATGTAGAATGTAAATTGGATCCTTCTGATTTAAAGATTTTAAAAGAAATTGAAAAGGATTTAACAAAGAAGATTAAATCTGAGATCAAGGAAACGATACAGGTGTCTCAAGAAGAATTCCAATCAGATACTCTTGGCTTCGGAAGTGTCGTTCATCGAAAGGAGCCTGCATATTGGCGGAAAAACAAAGATAGATGGGCAGATTTGTTTCCTGAGATCCAATACGATATAAAGGTATCTGCAAAGGTAAGAAATACAGGTTCACTGGGGCAATCGCTTAGTGAAAAGGGGGGCTGATCTTGGTTAACTTACTCATCATCCTCGGTATATCGATACTGATGTTTTTCATTGATTTCAGGGAATTAAAGAAAAGCCGGAAAGAATTGATCGTCTATTCAGGCTTTCTTGCGTTCGGCATTGCCCTTTTTGCTGCTGATGCGCTTGGCTTGGAGATCCCCAATCCATTGAATGCTGTCATCTTTCTATTCAAACCGATGACACAATGGATAAACAGCTTGTTTAAATAGGACTAGGAGAGATAATATGGATCGTAATATTGAAAAGATATCGCCTCAACAGTTCAGACTTTTAGTCTTATTCTTTTCCATTGGCAGTTCCATTCTCTTAGTACCACCGGGTTTGATCCAGGCGAGTCAGCATGATGGATGGATATCTGGGCTCATAGGGGTGGCTTTTGGGGCTGGAGTCATGCTGATGTATATCAGCATGATTAAAGCTTACCCTGATGAGTCGCTGTTCTCGATTTTCGAGAAAGCATACGGAAAGGTCTTGGGAAAGGCGGTTTCTTTCTTCTATTCTTTCTTCATTTTCTTTTTAACATGTGAAGTGGTTAGTAATATGGGAGATTTTATGACGACTCAAATCATGATCGAAACACCTAAGATGTATATTCATTTATTATTTCTGGTACCGATCCTTTACGGGGTTTCAAAAGGTCTTGAAGTGATTGGAAGGTCTGCACAAGTGATGTTTCCCACCTTTCTGATATTGTTGACATTTTTGATCCTTTTCTTGATTCCGGAAGGGCAGCTAAGAAACATAGAGCCTGTACTGGGGGAAGGGATAAAGCCTGTATTGAATGGTTCTTTTTCGATATTGACTGTTCCATATCTGGAATTGTTCATCCTTATGATGATCGCCCCGCATATAAATGAGAAAAAGGAAGTAGGAAAGTCCTTTTTTATAGGAGGTTTAGTCGGCGGCTTAATTCTGGTATTCATGACATTCCTGATCCTTATCGTACTGGGGTATTCGTTTTCTTCCCTGATGCAATTCCCGACTTACGTACTTGCAAAGAAGATAAATATTGGTGACTTTTTACAGAGGGTGGAAGTGGTAGCTGCAGCCGTTTGGATCATCAGTCTTTTCTTTAAGGTGGCCATCTGCTTTTATGCTTCAATTACTGGTCTGAGTGAAGTATTCGGCATGCAAAATAAAAAGATCCTCCTTTATCCGGTGGGGGTAAGTGTGTTGTATTTTTCAGTCTACATCTATCCCAATACTGCATTTTTTTCAATGTTTGTCACGGAGGTAATCCTCTCATATTCTCTGCTATTTGGATTAGTCATTCCTTTGTGTACGCTTATGATGATCATTTTAAAGAAAAAAAAGCCTGCAAGGAAAGGGGCTGAAGGAAATGCAAGCTGAGAAACAATTCATTTCATCAAGACAACTTCAGATCCTTGTCATCATGTTTACGTGCGGCAGCTCCATTTTGTTAATTCCTCCTGCTTTACTTCAGGCAAAGAATGATGGCTGGATTTCAGGTCTCATCGGCTTGACGCTTGGTATCTTAATCATATTACTGTACATAAAAATGTCGAAGGTCTTCATAAACAAAACTATCTATGAAGCAAATGAACAGGTATTCACGACATGGATAGGGAAATTCGTAAATATTCTTTACTTTCTATATTTCTTTTTCCTTAGTGCACAAGTCCTTAGTAATATGGGAGATTTCGTTACACAATCAATCATGATTGAAACCCCGAAAGAATATATTCATCTGCTTTTTCTTCTCCCGATAGTTTATGGGGTGAAGCAGGGGCTGGAAGTAATCTCACGATTGGCGGAAACTGTTTATCCTACCTTTATAATATTGTTTATACTGTTTGTTTTATTATTAATCCCTGATATTGAACTCCCCCATTTTGAACCAGTCGGTGAAGCGGGTATCAAGAACATCCTGCACTTTTCGCTGCCATTTGTTTCTTTGCCATTTTTAGAATTTATTGTATTTCTCTTTATCATTCCTTATGTTAATACTAAAGTAAATGTAACCAAGGCGATGTTTAAAGGTTCGTTATTAGGAGGCGGATCATTAGTAGTATTGACTTTCCTGGTTATTGGCGTGTTGGGGGACGAGGTCGCTGCCATGTATGACTATCCTACATTTCTATTGGCAAAACAAATTAATATAGCCGATTTTATGCAGAGAGTGGAGGTAATTATAGCAGCCATATGGATAATCAGCTTGTTTGTTAAACTGCTTATTACGTATTACGTAAGCTGTGAAGCTATCTGTTATATTTTTTCGATTAAAAATGTTCATATAATTGCCGTCCCCCTCGGAATTGTTTTGTGGTTTTTAGGGAACATTGTCTATCCAAGCAATGCTTTCTTTGCTGAATTTATCAAAATATCGGTATCCTATAAAATAATATTCGGAATCGGATTTCCAATATTGACTCTTTTGGTTGAAAGGCTCAGAAGAAAGAAGATGAGATGAGTCCTCTGGTTAAAATAGTAAGACTTTTTCATCACCTCCCCTCATAAACAATAATAGTAGAGGCTGTCCTAAATGTTCTTATTGGGGGAAGATCGATGTTCAAGCGATTTATTATTCTGGTGATAGGAAGTATTCTGATAGGTATCGGGATCAATCTGTATTTTGTTCCGTATCATTTTCTTGATGGAGGCATGATCGGTATCGGATTGATCTTTCATTACTGGTTCGGGTTCAAGCCCGGACTTACAATCATCCTGTTGAGCATCCCCCTGTATGTGATCGCCTTTTTCAAAGATCGAAACCTCTTTTATAACAGTATTCACGGGTTGTGGCTGTCATCTTTCATGATCGACTTTTTTATTCAATGGTATGATTTTTACAATCTTCCACCTTTATTCAGCGCACTAGTTGGCGGCACATTGGTTGGAGTGGGGATCGGCCTGATGCTGAGAAGTGATTCAGCGACAGGAGGTACCGATTTGCTCGCACAGTTGATCAGTAAAGGCTTCGGCTTAAATGCGGGCAAGTTGATTTTCGCGATTGACAGCATGGTTTTGCTGGTCGGCTGGCCCATTATCGGAATGGAATCTTTTTTATATTCATTGTTTGCAATCAGTACTATAGGATTTTTTACGACGGTTTTGACGCATCATAAGGGTAGTGATGGATATTCCTTTCGCTAAGTGGTAAAAGCTGATAGAATAAAGTAGTTATCTGATTGCCCATAGTGGATATTCATGATATTCTTAACGAAAATTCTTTAGATACATAGCAATGAAAGTGGTGGAAGCCTTGGAACAGGATAAATCAACAGAACAATCAGTGACCGAAGAAGAAAATCAATCAAGTTATCTGAAAATAAAAAAATTCAAATTTGTGATGCTCCTCTTTTTTCTTGTATTTGCTACCGCTGGAATTACGACCTTCGCCTTGGCTTTTGGGGATGAGAAAGCAGTGAATGTCGGCGTCACCGAGCGATCAGAATTCAATAAACTTTATGAAGCATACGATAAACTAAATGAAAAATATTATAAAGATCTTGATGAGGAAAAACTGGTCAATGGAGCGATCAATGGTTTGCTTGAGAGCGTGGGAGACCCTTACTCAGATTATATGAATCAAGATGAAGCCAAGAAATTTCAGGAAAGTATTTCTTCATCGTTTGAAGGAATCGGTGCCGAGATTCAAGAGAAAGATGGATATATCTCGATTGTTTCCCCTATCAAGGGATCTCCTGCTGAAAAAGCAGGTTTACAGCCAAACGATAAAATCCTGAAAGTGGATGGGGAAAGTATACAAGGTATGTCGGTAACGGACGCAGTTCTTTTGATTCGCGGTGAGAAAGGAACAAAGGTTACCCTGACGATTCAGCGACCAGGTCAAGAGAAAACAACGGAAGTTACGATCACTAGAGATGAGATTCCGATTGAAACGGTTTATGCTGAAATGAAGGATAACGGAGTCGCTGAAATCCAGATTACAAGTTTCTCCGAAAATACGTATAAAGAATTGGTTAATGCTATAAATGAGATGCAGGATAAGGGCATGAAAAAACTCGTCCTGGACTTAAGACAGAACCCGGGAGGGCTTCTGGACCAGGCAATCAAGATTTCCAACCTTTTTGTACCTGAAGGGGAAGTACTCTTCCAGGTTGAAGACCATAATGGAAAAGTGGAGAAGTATGTGTCTGAAGGCGGCCAAAAGGTGAATGTACCAACAGCTATTCTAGTCGATGAAGGCAGTGCAAGTGCATCTGAAATTTTAGCCGCTGCTGTAAGCGAATCTAATAATATCCCGCTGGTTGGAACGAAAACCTTTGGAAAAGGGACTGTCCAGACTGCTGAGGAGTTTGAAGATGGTTCCAATATGAAGTTTACAACTGCCAAATGGCTGACACCAAATGGAAATTGGATTCATGAAAAAGGAATTACCCCGGATTATGAAGTGAAGATGCCTGACTACGCTCAGCTTCCTTACATCAACCCAGACAAAGAGTTAAAGGAAAGTGATATGTCTGATGCTGTGAAGACTGCAGAACAGATGTTGAATGCTCTGGAGTTGAATCCTGGAAATGTGGACGGATACTACGATGAAGATACCAAGAGTGCCGTAAAGCAATTCCAGGAAAAGAATAAGTTTGAAGCTACAGGCATACTAAAAGGCGAAACAACAGTAAAATTAATGGATCAGCTCCGTCAAAAACTAAAAGAAAACGACCCTCAATTCAAAAAAGCTGTTGAGGTACTAAAATAATAGGTGAATGAATCAAAAGATCCCAGGGATGCATCCCTGGGATCTTTTTGATTTCCCTTTTACTTACTTGTATATAAGAAATCCATATGACCAACAATGATAATAAAGTTTGAGGTGATAGTTGATGTTTAGAAAATGGACAGCAATTCCGTTGATATTGGTCATAACCTTCTCAATATATGCATTGAAGAATAACCCCTCCACACCTTCGGAAATGACAGAGATGACTGAAGCTACAGAGGTGAAAAGCACAGATGGGAGCCAAGAAAGAACCGATTCCATCTTTCCGTTAGGTAATAAAGAAAAAGACAAGCCCATCAATGTACTTATAATTGGTTCAGATCAGCGGAAGAATGAAGCAGAAAGAGCAGACGTATTAATGATTGCCCAGTATAAACCCGATCAGACCAAGTTAAAACTCATCTCCATCATGAGGGACACATACGTGGATATTCCAGGTTTCGGGAAAAGTAAAATAAATCATGCCTATTCCTGGGGGAGCAATGAACTAGTAAAGAAAACGTTGCACAAAAATTTCGGCCTTGAGATAAATCATACCGTGAACCTTAACTTTCAAGACTTTATTAATATGATGGGAATTATTTTTCCTGAAGGTGTCCAGGTCACAATCTCCGAAGGGATGATCAATCATTGGAAATGGACTAAAGAGCCTGGAAAGCAATTGCTCAAGGGAGAAGAAATCTTGCAGTATGTCCGTTTTAGGGGTGACATAACGAGTGATTTCGGCAGGGTGGACAGGCAGCAGGAAATCATCGCTTTAGCTGAAAAAAATATCATGGAACAAATAAAATCAGGTAAAGGGATGTCAACAGCAATTCAACTGATGCGTGAAAGTTTTAGGAACGTCGAAACAACTTTCTCGATTGATCAGGTAATGAAACACGGCCTATCTTTCATGTTTCACCCAATCGATACGGTTGAAACAATGCGAATACCTGTTGAAGGAAGTTATCAAAGTGTCACAAAACCAGGTTCAGGTGAGGTGTTGGAAATGGATGAACATACAAACCTCAATGCACTAAAAGAGTTTATACATTAACGTAAGCAGTTGTTTAGAACAAAGATTAAGTAGGGAAAAACTCTGATGTGTCCAGGTCCAGATAGTTTTCAATGCGCTTCATCTTCCTTAGTATCAAATGATATAAATACTTTTTGTATTTATCGTCTTCGGAATGATCATATTCATATTGAAGTATTTTCAGGTGTTCCAGGTGTTCCTGAAGAGTCCGTTCATCACTGTCGGACCCGCCTGATTGAACTTTCCTCAAGATCACATCTACCAGCTTTTCATTTGTCGCTTCGATTGTTTTAGTCCCTTGTCTGACATAAATGGCTCCATATCGAAGCTCTCCTCTTGTCACAATAGAGGTATAGGGAACATATCTGGGATCATAATCGATAATCAGCACTTGAAATGTTTTCATGCTTAAAAGGGGATGGATATTTTCCGTGAAGATAAAATCCTCAGTTCTATAACGTAAATACTTAGGGAGGAGATGCTGAAGTTTATTATCAACATCAGCTTTATCCAAGAATTCTTCATCAGATAATCCTTTTAAATCAACAGTCCCATCGTCGTTTTGCATAACACCGATAATGATACAGCCTCCGCCTGAATTGGAAATGGCAAGTACATGTTTGGCGAGCTTGGAAACTTCGATCCAATCTGATTTGAAATCGACGTAATCGGTTTCCCCTGTATTATGTAATAATAATTCCTTTAGTGTTTCATGCGAAGGATTTTTTAGAAAATCACGTAGTTTCAATGGCACAATATTTTCATAAAACAAAGGAAATCCCCGCCCCTCATTTGTGAAATCTACTCATTTAACTTCGTCGCCGCTGCTTTTGCTTGAATACCATCCGACAACAGGTTTCTACTATTATATAACGTTCCGGTCCAGCCTTAGAACAATCAATGAAGGTTTGTATGTCATTGTATTTACTTTGGATTTTATATAGAATGAAGAGACGAAGATTGAAGTAAAGAGAGGAAAAAAACAGATGAAGAAAGAAGTCTTTATTTTATCCGGTTTTCTTGGAAGTGGTAAAACCACATTATTAAAGGAAGTATTACAGGCATTAAAAAACGAAAATAAGAAACCTGCAGTTTTGATGAATGAACTGGGCAGCGTGTCGATTGACAGTGATGCAGTGGAAGAAGATACTGCCCTGAGGGAACTGCTTGACGGCTGTATCTGCTGTACGATTTCAGAAAAACTGGAGTCCCAGTTACAAGAGCTCCTCGTTAACGAACAATTTGATGTACTCATCATTGAAACAACTGGGGCTGCCCACCCTGTAGAAGTAGTGGATTCGATCCTTTCCCCGTTGTTTGCAGATAAATTTGAATTCAAAGGAATCATAACTGTAGTGGATGGAAAGCAATGGAACGAACGCTCACACTATAGTCCGTCAGTATTGCATTTGATGAGAGAACAAATCAAGCATGCTCAATTTATCATCGCGAATAAAATGGATCTGATGAATGAAATGGAACAGGGTATGTTCGTTTATGAATTACAACAGCTGAACCCAGATGCTAAAGTGTATTTAACGAATTATTCGAAAGTATCGATGGAAGATATTTTCTCAGCAGGACCAATAAGAGAAATAGATGAATACGACAAGGCATCAATTGGCCAGCACCTTTCTCTTCAAGCAGTGGTATATACGTTCACCGGCGAGGTTGAAGGTGAAGAGTTCGAAGAATGGGTTAGACAACAGCCCGAAACGATTTACAGAATGAAAGGGTACATCCCGCTCAGAGGCAAAAAGTATCCGACAATGTTTCAATATTCTTATGGAATGCCGCTATTCATGCCGGCTGATATGAAATATAAGACTAACTTTGTCATAATCGGAGAAGGGATACATAAAACAGATATTATACAATCGCTTGAAGAAATCGACCATTCATAAAAGAGCGGGGATCAAAGGATGGAGTATTGTTTAATTCTCACATGAGTTGATCCAGGTGATTTTAAGCGTATAACTTATTCGCATACCCTGCAGTCATAAAGGAGGGCTGACCATTAAATGGTCAACCCTTTTACTGTTATCGAGTACTTTCCCCGAACTTTTTGAAAGTCATTTCATCTTCTACCAGTCCGCATGCAGCGCATTGTACTTTAAGCTCGGGACCATTATAGGCGAGATGAAAGGGATCTAGATTCCCTTCCTCATACTGCTGGACGACTTGTCCTGACTGAGGATCCATTTTCACACTCTGCGGTACTTGTTGGATGATGTTAAACCTGGTTCGATTCGTTCTGCAATTAGGACAACGATAGGGTGTAGTCATAACAATCACCTTTCTTTGTTTTTTACTAGTTTGTTCGGGCTGAATGAAAATTATGTAAAGGAGTATCACTATGGGTGCCAATACTTATCAATTTCTCCTTGAGAAATATCGGACTATTTGGAAAAACAGAGTTTTGCATGCTGAAAATAAGTCTGAGGAAGAAATTCTAAAGGAAGCCATAAAGCGTGATCTGTTGGACGAAAACAGTCATCCGCGTGCCAGAAAGCCAATCCACCACAAATATGTGTCAGCCACAAAGCGTATTGCGGAGTCCGACTTAACTTCTCAATGTAAAATTGAATTGATACGGATACATATCGATCTGCTTGAGCAATTGAAAGAAAATTAGTAAATAGTCCGAAATTTTTGGTGTGAGACTTTTCCCTTTTCTTTATACCCATGAAGGTATATAATACTACGTAGATTATTGAAAAGGGTGATACAGTGTGCTGATTTTAACGTTAATCACTTTTAGTGTACTTTCATATATGATGTATTATCGATACGCACCGGTTCGTGTCAGAAAGTTAAGTGACAAGGAATTGGATGAATCTCATATTGTTGTGGATGTCCGGGATTACCAGGACTCATATAAATCAAACTGCGTTCAATCCCTGGCCATTCCATGTGGTTACTTGAAACGCTATTCCCATGAAATCCCTAAAGGTCGTATAGTTGTGATAGGCAGTTCTACAGTGGAGTGCAATGTAGGCATAAGGCAGTTAAAAGGTTTAGGATTCAATGTGGTGGGTTATATAAGTGTGGTAAGAGATGAACCATGCAAAGAAAGCTTTTCCATGGGATGAAATACCCCTTAATTATGATACCGTTTTGTAATATCCGTTACAAAAAGACTACCTTTTAAAGAGTGTCAAGAACCCTTTAACGGTAAATTTTAGTGTCTTGAGTCAAAATATTCTTTTGACGGAAATGTAAGTTAAACGTGCGAGTCCTTCATTTATCTGAGATTGCAAGCTTGCTAGATAAATTGTTTTTCAAAACTGAACAATTCTTGGTCAGTTACCATTTCCTCCCGTAAATGTAACAAAAAAAGGGTGTTATGATGAATGTGCAGCAAGAAACAACACATTCACTAAGGAGGAATTCATCTTTATGAACAAGAAAAAAATGTTATCAGCAGCAACAGCATTAACATTACTGGCATCACCACTCGCAGCAGGCAGTGCTGACGCTGCAAGTCCAGACCAAGTAAAAACAAAGGTTCAAACTCTTCAATTAAATGGTAATCATGAAGATTTAAATAAATATATTCAGGATATTCTATCAAACTATGGAGTGAATGGTCAGAATATCAATTTACAAGAATTATTGAAAGGCCAAGCACCCCAACCTCAGGAAGCACCAAAAGCTGAGACTCCTGCTCCTGAACAAGAAGCGCCAAAAGCTGAAACACCTGCTCCTGCACCTCAACAAGAGGCACCTAAAGCAGAAGCACCTGCTCCGGCACAGCCTCAGGCACAGGAAAAACAAGCACAGCCTCAAGCTCAAGAGCAGCAAGCAAAGCCTGCAGCTGAGACTGGTGATTTAAGCCAATATGAACAAAAAGTCGTTGAGCTTACAAACCAAGAGCGTGCTAAACAAGGATTGCCGGCTCTTGAAGTGGATGCCGAGTTAAGTAAAGTTGCAAAAGAAAAATCACGTGACATGCAGGCAAATAACTACTTCTCTCATGACAGCCCGACATACGGTTCACCATTTGATATGATGAAGCAATTCGGAGTTGAATATTCTGCAGCAGGTGAAAACATCGCAATGGGTCAGCCTACTCCAGAAGAAGTCGTACAAGCTTGGATGAACAGTGACGGTCACCGTAAGAACATCTTAAGCTCTAACTACACTCACATCGGTGTTGGTTATGTAGAAGATGGTCACTATTGGACACAACAATTCATTTCAAAATAAGATATGATTAGAAATCGAGCAGTCTCTGCAAAAGGG
Organism: Rossellomorea oryzaecorticis; assembly: GCF_038405515.1. Taxonomy (GTDB): domain Bacteria; phylum Bacillota; class Bacilli; order Bacillales; family Bacillaceae_B; genus Rossellomorea; species Rossellomorea oryzaecorticis_A. The sequence continues at coordinate 32,551 of NZ_JBBYAF010000031.1, forward strand.
GCTGCTTTTTCTTATGAAGAGAAAGAGCCTTAGAATAAGAGGCTGGGGCAGAAGTGTTTGAATCTAAGGAAAAACTAAGAATATTTCTTGATATTTTATTTAGAATACCAATATGTCCGTGATTTTAAAATTTTCTAGTGAAAGCGTGGCTGCTGTTCTTAATTTGTTCCAGCTATTGATTGGAGTGCAAGACGAAGACTCCTGCGGGAGAAGCGTGTTAGGTGAGACCCCGCAGGAGCATCGCGACGAGGAGGCTCACCAACCGCCCGCGGAAAGCGAAGTCTTGCACGGAAATCAATAGCGGTGTATTAACCGTTTCTTGTCAACTTCAATAAACATACAGCTTATATTTGCAATTCACTGAAATGATTCATAGTATGGATATATAAAGATTTTCTGGAGTGGATTTTGGTGAACAAAGACAAATCAGTTCTGATAACTGGCGGCACGAAAGGAATAGGCAGCCGCACAGCGATTGAATTTTCGAAGAACGGATATAAAGTATTCATTAACTATAGAAGTGATGAAAGACGTGCCCAACATTTCGTTCAGCAATTGCGTAAAGAGTACCGGAATGAAGTTTATGCAGTCAAGGGGGACATTTCAATTCCTGATGACTGTGAAAGTATGGCGGCCGAAATAAGAGGGAATTGTGATGGGATTGATATTTTAATCCACAATGCGGGACCCTATGTCAAAGAAAGAAAAACATTCGATAAATATTCACCTGAAGAATGGAATTACATAGTAAACGGTAACCTGAACAGTGTATTTTATCTAACACGTTTAATGATTCCAAATATGAGGGAAAAGAAGTGGGGGAGAATTATCACTTTTGGATATGACCGCGTGGAAACCTCTCCTGGTTGGATATACCGTTCCGCTTTTGCAGCTGCAAAAGCTGGGCTTGCTTCATTTACGAAATCGATTGCCATCGAGGAAGCGGAAAATGGTATCACTGCCAACATGGTCTGTCCCGGTGATATCGTTGGAGAATGGAAGGAAAATGAAATTCATTATGCTCAAAGCAGCTGCGACCATTCAACTCCTGTAGGGCGTCCCGGTACTGGTGAAGACTTGGCAAGAGTCATCGAATTTCTCTGCCGGGAAGAATCGGACTTTATTACAGGAGCAGTCATACCGATTACAGGAGGCAAGGATGTCCTGGGGAAAATATTTCACAAATGATACGAAAAAAGATTCGCTCAGGTTAGAGCGAATCTTTTTTGTCATGCTTTCATTTCTTTCATATATTCTTTTCTGTATTTCTTTTGAATATGAAGCAGTCTTCCTGAAAGAGTAAGAGCGCCTGCTGTCAGTCCTGAAGTAAGACCGAGCCAGTAGCCATATGGACCGAATTCCGTAAAATTTGCCAATAGATAGCCTAATGGAAGTCCGATCACCCAATAAGAAATCAGCGCCATGACAAAGGTGATATTCACATCTTTATATCCTCTGAGGGCTCCCTGGACAGGAGCCTGGATTGCATCGGATAGTTGAAAGAATACCGCATACAATAGGAAATGGCCAATTAGTTCAAGCACATATAAATCATCCGTATAAAGATATGCAATTTCATTCCGGAAAAGGTATAAGATTATCCCATATAGTACGGCCAAAATTAGAGCGATGCTCACGCCCATCCAGCTGTAAACTTTTGCATCTTTAAGCCTTTTCGCTCCTACTTCGAAACCTACGACAATCGTCAGTGCCATTGAAATGCTTAAAGGAATCATATATAAGAAAGATGCAAAATTGAGCGCTGCCTGATGAGCTGCGATGACCGCAGTTTTGTATCCACTCATCAGCAATGTAACGGCTGAAAAGATACTCACTTCGAAAAAGATGGATAAGCCGATGGGTACACCGATCTTAAAGATTTCTTTCCATTTACGGATACGTGGCTTCTGCATCGTTTTAAAGATAGTGAATTCCTGAAATGGACTTTTCGTATGAATCACCCAGAATGCAATGCCCATGATGGCCCAATATGAAATGGCAGAAGCGTAGCCTGCCCCCACACCACCGAGAGCTGGGACCCCCAGCTTGCCAAAAATAAAAATATAATTGAAAAAAACATTTATCGGGAGGGATAATAATGTGATGAACATTGTCACTCTTGTTAAACCCAAGGCATCAATAAAAGAACGCAAAACATTATAGATGAACAAGGGGATCATCCCTATTGATAAAGCAATCAAATACTCTTTTGCCACCCGGTGCACTTCCTCCTCAAGTTTCATGCCATTTAGGATGGGATCAAGTACGATTATGCCAATGAAGATGACGATCATTGACAGAAAGATGGCGGCATACACTCCCTGAAAAACGGTATGGGGCACTTCTTTCTTTTTCCCGCCACCGATTAGATGGGCGACGATCGGGGTCACGGCAAGAAGAATGCCGCTTAGACCAGTAAAGACCGGTACCCACAGCGAAGACCCGATCGCAACTCCTGCAAGATCAGTTGGTGAGAATTGGCCCGACATGATCGTATCAAAGAAATTCATGGCAAACATGCCAAGTTGAGTGACCAGTATAGGAACTAAAATGATCGAAAGCTGTCCCAGCTTTTCTTTAATACTATATGTTTGTTTCATAGGTCTGTCTCCTTATTACGTTACGTTCAATTTATTATTAAACTCTGTTAAACTAATTGTTGTTCTTAACAGGTTCTAGCTGTTGATTGGAGTGCAAAACGAAGACTCCTGCGGGAAAAGTGGCCAATTAGAAAAGCGGAAGGGCTTTGCTCAGAGGCGGGTGGCATAAGACGAATCGGCCTGGGAGGCGCATTTTGCCTTCTTGGTCGGTTTGGCTTATGACATGTGCCTCTAAGCCCTGCAGCTAGACAAGTGAGACCCCGGAGGCTCACGGGTCACCCGCGGAAAGCGAAGTCTTGCACGAAAATCAACAGCGGTGATAGCATGGTGCAAACATTATTATGAACGGACGAGATATCTTTAAATACACTACCATACTGTACCATAATAATTAGAAAGTAAGTAACGTAAAATTTCCTGGTGTAAAGACGATTTAATAGGGGAATAGGTGGAAAGAACAATTCATTGTTCTATCTCATGCACATTTTTGATAAAGTGTATATGGATAGTTTATATTGGTACCGATAATGACGAGAGATAGGAGTACATATACATGAACAAACATATTTTATTTACAGGCGGCGGATCTGCCGGACACGTTACGGTGAACACAGCATTGATCCCTCATTTTGAAAAAGAAGGCTGGAAAGTGACTTACATAGGGTCGGAAAAAGGGATAGAGAAAGAAATCATAACGGATCAATTCCCTCACATCCCTTACGAAAGTATATCGAGCGGTAAGCTGCGCCGTTATTTCTCTTGGAAGAATTTCACTGATCCTTTCAGAGTGATGAAAGGAGTAATGGATGCCTTATCCGTTATCCGTAAAACAAAGCCGGATATCATTTTTTCCAAAGGCGGATTTGTGTCTGTGCCTGTAGTGATGGCTGCGAAAATGGCGAAAGTGCCTGTTGCCATCCATGAGTCTGATGTCACACCAGGGCTGGCCAATAAATTAGCAGTTCCATTTGCTACAAAGATATTTACCACCTTTCCTGAAACAGTCAAGTCCCTTCCCCAGGATAAATCTTTATGTGCAGGTGCAATCATTCGTGAGGAGTTATTCAAAGGTGATACTGCAGAAGGAAAAAGACTTTCAGGGTTTTATGAAGAGAAGCCGGTCCTTATGATCATGGGCGGCAGTTTAGGTGCAAGAAAAATCAACGAAGCGGTAAGAGGGAACCTTGCTGATCTTCTTACACAATTTCAAATCATCCATATTTGCGGTAAAGGCAATATTGAGGAGCAATATTCACAAAAAGGATATAAGCAATATGAATTTATTAAAGCGGATCTTCCTCATTACTTAGCAATGACCGATTATGTTATTTCACGTGCTGGTTCGAATTCCATTTTTGAATTTTTGGCATTGAAGAAGCCAATGCTTCTCATCCCGCTTTCGAGAGAGGCAAGCAGGGGTGATCAGATCTTAAATGCCAACTCATTTGTAGGACATGGGTATGCGGTGAAACTTGAAGAAGAAGAGTTGACGAATGAAAGCTTTATGAATAAAATCAATAAACTGAAAGAAAGTCAAGAGTCGATTCTTTCAAGCATGAAAAGTGGTCAAAAGGCATACACGATAAAGGATATGTATCAGGAACTTGCAGACATGTCAAAATAATATCTTAATACCCCCTTTCACGCATATAGTATATAAAGTGGTGAAGGGGAGAGGATGGTATGAGTTATCAATACTCTAAGGGATGGTATATAAAAGAGCTTAAAAAGATGGGCATCAATTATCATCCTGTAGATAAACGTAAGCTTGAAAGCTACAAAACCTTTGTTGTAAGAAATCTTTACTTTGAAAAACTGGAGAAAATGAAATAATGAAAGTGCCTGCTTCTATGTTTCTGAGTGAACATAGAAGCAGGCATTTTGTTGGTCTTGAATTCTTTTTCGAAAGCGTATTGGATTCATAACACCGATGAATGGAAAATCGACTGCCGATAATGACAGTCGATTGATAGGCTTATCTCATTTAAATCTATATTAAGCTTCCATAGCCTGATCTTCCTGTTCTTCGGAAGTCTGATACAAGTGAAGAGTATACAAATCTTTAGGGATCTCATAAAGATCATATACTTCTTCTGCTGCATTCAACTGGTCATAAAGTGCTTTTCTCGTTTCATTAGCACATACGACATAAGGCAATTTTTCCGCTGCTTTAAGTGAACGTGTGTTGACTTTACGAATTCGCATAAAGATGGTTTCCATTCCTAATTCATAAAAAAGTTCATGGAAAAATGCATCTTTAGCAGGCTTGTTATACCCTTTGCCATGAAAAGGTTTGCCGATCCAGGTGCCAAGAAATCCGGCGCTTTCCTGGATATCAAATAGATTGATGGTACCGATGGCGCTGCCCCACTCATCAATGATGGTACGGGAGATCAGTTCGCCCCGTTCTTCTGACTCCATCGTTTGCTTTGTTAAAAAGAGAAACTCTTCATAAGAATTAGCTTTTTGACGCACAAAAGGGAAGACATCCGGGTGCACCATCAGGTCATAAAGAGTATGACACTCATGTAAATCACGTTTCTTGATCATAGTAGACCCTCCTTGAGGGCAGTCTACTTGCGTACGATCCCACCCTCGAAATTTTTAAAAGTTAACTAAAAAATTTCGGGGTGGGAATCGAACCCACTAAGACCAGTCAAGAAACTGGTGGCGCACCTTTTGCCTTCCCTCCATTACAATCGCTCTATTATAAATAGATCGTGTTCAGAACAATGTAATCGGAATTATATATCCTTCTGTATCATATATGAATTTATTAAAAAAGGGAATAGGAAAAAAGATTAATTTCGCTAAAAATTTTTATCAAATTTCTACAAATTCTGATATGCGATTTCTCCATTCACCATAGTGAAAACGGGCTTTGCCATGAAGTGGAAAGGATGGTGGCTCCACACCACCAAATCCGCGTCCTTGCCAGCTTCAAGAGAGCCGATTCGATTATCCACACCAAGGTTTATAGCAGGGGAAATCGTGATTCCTTCCAATGCTTTCTGTTCGTCCAAACCTTCCCGGACAGCAATCGCTGCACACATGTTCAGGTATTGAATCGGCGTGTATGGATGATCAGTTGTAATCGATACCTCTACACCGGCATCGGTCAATTTTTGATACGTAATCCAGCTTTTGTTTTTCAGTTCTACTTTGGAGCGGCGTGTAAATGTCGGTCCCACGGATACCTTCAAATTTTTCCCTTTCAATTCATTGGCAATAAGATGCCCTTCTGTACAGTGCTCGATTCGCAAATCCAAATTGAACTCTTCTGCAAAGCGGATGGCTGAAAGGATATCATCTGCCCGGTGAGCATGAATCCTTACTGGGATTTCCCTCTTCAAAGCTGAAACCAATGGTGCGATTCTTAATTCTTCAGGCTGGTCACAGTATTTGGCTGAGAAGAATGCTTCCCGAAGCATTCCCATGATACCCATTCTTGTAATCGAGTCATTATTTCCATTGCTGTGAATCCGCTTTGGGTTTTCTCCCAAGGCGAGTTTTAACCCCGAGGTTTCTTTAATCAGCATGGAGCGAATGGACGATCCATGTGTTTTTATGACGGAAGTTGTCCCTCCAATCACGTTTGCACTTCCCGGCATTACATTTACTGCGGTAACCCCGTATTTAAGCGCGTCCTGAAAACCTGGATCAAGCGGGTAAACCCCGTCGAAGGCACGGATATGGGGGGTCATTGGTTCAATTGTTTCATTCGCATCATTGCCTGCCCAGCCTGTCCCTTCATCGTATAATCCCAAGTGAGTATGAGAATCGATTAATCCAGGGAAAAGATACATTCCACGGCAATCAATCACGCGAATGTTGGGTGGGACATCGACGTTGTGTTGATAAATTTGCTTGATTTTCCCGTCTGAAATAAAAACGGAACCGTTTGGGATGGGGGGTGAAGTGACCGGATAGATGGCTGCATTTGTTAAAAGTATCGAATTCATATTAAATCCTTTCATTTGTCCCTTGGTATATTACTCCTATTTTAATCAATTTTTTGTAAAAAGGCTATGTTAATTCCTTTAATGTTTGACTAACAAAGAGCTGTTTGGACAGGAATTCTACAGTCCAGTTAAAGGAAGCAGTAAAGAAAGTCATGCTTTCTTTTTATGTCGATAATAGGAGAACAACAAATACATACATGTTGCACTTATGGCTATCATGCTTAAAGGTTTAATGTATTTGATGCCGATCACCTCGATATGTTCCCAATGAATTCCAAGCTCCATCCCAATGACCAAGAATAATAGCGTCCAGGGAAGCATGGCTGCAAACGTATATAGTGTGAAAGCAGTCAGGGACATCCGGCTGATTCCGGCTGGAATACTGATTGCATGACGAACGACCGGAATAAATCGTGCAGTGAAAATGACGATGGTACCATACCGCTCAAACCATGATTCCGCTGATTCGATATGCTTTTCGGAAATAAATAGGTACTTCCCATACTTGATAAAAAAAGGTCTTCCCCCATAATACCCAAGCCAGTAAAGAAAGAGCTGGGCGGCAGTGCCCCCGATTACACCTCCAAGAAAGGCACCGACAAAGGAAAGCTTACCGGAACTGACCATGAACCCTGCATAGCTTAACACTAGTTCACTGGGAATGACCTCGATCATCAGTGCGAGGGCAATTCCTATATAACCCCAATCTGTTAATGTTGTTAAAATAGTGACTAACCATTCATGATTCATTTGACTCCTCCTACATTACACCTGAATATTGAAGGATGAGGATCAGTATCCCCAGCGCCCAAACATAATAAGAAAATAGTTTCAAAGAGTGTTTCTTTAAGAAATTAACCATTGAAACAATAGCCAGGTAGCCAAAGACAGCTGCAGTAACGGTCCCGACTGCCATACTGGAAAAAGAGATCGCTTCAACATGACCGCTCATCATTTCTTTGCCTTGAAAGACTATCCCCCCGATAATCGCAGGTGTAGAGAGAAGAAAGGAGAAATACGCAGCTGTTTCTCTATCGAGCTTTCTAAAAAGACCGGCTGCGATGGTGAGACCTGATCGCGAGAGTGCAGGGAAAATAGCGGCAGCTTGAAAGCTTCCTATAAAAAGAGCATCGGTGTAATTGATATCCTCCAATTTCTTATGTCCATCTTTAACGCCATCAGCCAAGAACATGATCAATCCGGTAGCAAGAAACTCCCATCCTATTGTAGATCCGCTTTTGGAAATTGCATCAAAGAAATCCTCAAATAACAAACCGATGATAACTGCAGGAATTGTACCAATGACAAGTATCCATGATAGTTTGCTAAATGGATGTTTAATCATGTGGAGAAGTTCTTTTTGGTAAAAGACGATCACGGCAACGAGTGTACCGATATGGAGCATTGTATCGAGAAATAATCCCGCTTCTTGAAGGCCAAAAGCAAATCGTCCCAGAAATAAGTGACCTGTGCTTGATATAGGAAGGAACTCTGTCAAACCCTGAATGATCCCCAGAATAAATGCTTCAAATTTATCCACTATACATCGAACCTTTCTTTATGAAATACTTCGGACAAACCTCCTCACTTAACGTATATTCATCCTTGCTGTGTTTCATGAAAAAGGAATTTATTTTTAAGGATGACGAAACTTTATTGTCTGTAAAACGTAATATTAGAAGAGGTGCATAAAAAAAGTTTGTATGAAGGGGGAAGAAGATGCCGACAAAAGATGAAAGATTGATGGCTGCACTAATTTATGTTTTAAGCTTTTTTACCGTTTTTATCGGTCCGATCATCATTTGGCTTTGGAAAAGAGATGAATCTGAATTCGTAGATTATCATGGAAAAGAGTATCTTAACTTTTTGATTTCATATACCATTTACGGAATCATCAGCTCCATCCTGGTTATCGTACTTATCGGATTGGTCATTGCTCCAATCGTTGGGCTCCTGGCCTTGATCTTTACAATTTTAGCTGCCATAAAAGCCTACGAAGGAGAGCAATACCGTATCCCTACTGTTATTCACTTCTTTAAGTAAGAAGGAGAGCTCATGGCTGATCAAAGCCATGAGCTCTTACTCATTTATTGGAATGAAGTTGACAATTACAGCTTAAACTTGATAATTTATATTAAAATAACTTCTCAAATACATAAACTTATAGATGCCCAGGAGAGAGGAAGAGGGGAAGAATAAATGATCAGGATTGATAATAAAGAAAGACTGCTTAGATTAATGACCATCTTCACTCAAGAAACGGACGAGGATCATGAACTGAGTCTGGACGAAATCATACTTCGTTTTAAACAGATTTACGGACCTGACGTAAAATTAAATAAAAATTCCTTGAAAGATGATATCAATCATCTGATCAATCATTCTTTTGACGTAACCATCAACCAGGAAAAGGATGGGCTTCCTAAATATTACAGTCATCAATACCGACTGTTTGAATTGCACGAACTCCGCATGTTGATCGATGCAGTTGTATCAGCAAAGTTCATTACAAAGCAAGAAACGCGTCAGTTAATTGACAAAATCAGAAAACTGACGAGCGCCCATCAAGGAAAAAAGCTTCAAAATGAAATTCAAGTAGATTCATCTATAAAAAGTGAAAGCCCTTTTATCCGATTAGCGATCCACGACCTCCATCAAGCCATATCCGAACGCCGGATCATTGAGTTTCAATATGGACGTTATGATATTGATAAGAAGTTCAATCTCAGCCATGAGGGCAGTCTGTATAAAGTGAAGCCTTATGCCCTTACTTGGGCAAATGATTTCTATTATTTGATTGCCTACTATTACGACGCTGGTGAAATCCGCCATTACCGGGTTGACCGTTTGCGGAATGTAGAAGTGATGAATGAGTCTTTCCCATATGAAGCTTTTGATGTTTCCAAATATGTTCAATCGACCTTCCATATGTTTGCCGGAGACGAAGAATGGATCAAAATTAAGCTCCATAATCAATTGATCAATGTAATCATCGACAAATTTGGTAAGAATGTAGATATTAAAAAGCAAGACGAGGACCATTTCATCTTATCTACCAAAGCACGGATCAGCGGAGGATTGGTCAATTGGATCCTCAGTTTTGGATCCAAGGCAAAAGTAATATCACCCGTTTCATTATCGGAAACCGTCAAACAAGAAATCGCCAATATGAACAAACTTTATCAATCATAAAGAAGAGGCTGGGACTAAACTATAAAACGACTGTCTAAAGACGAACATTTTAGAGTAGTCTCTAAACACCGCTAATGATTTCCGTGCAAGACTTCGCTTTCCGCGGGTAGCCCGTGAGCCTCCTCGGTCATACCTCCCTGTGGGGTTCTCACATTAGCTACTCTTCCCGCAGGAGTCTTCGTCTTGCACTTCAATCAACCGCTGGAAAGAGCTGCACCTAAATATACATTTTAACTAAAAACCCGAACTGATTTGCCAGCTAGAAGGCAAATCAGTTCGGGTTTTACATATGCTGAAACAATTTTGTCCCAGCCTTTTTAATTTTTAACATTTTTTTTAGGGGAATTTGAACGAATTTTAATCATCTGCGTCTTATCTATAGAAAATCAAAGGAGGAAAACACCATGCAGGAATTACAAGAAGCGTTACAAACGATAAACTGGGGGCTGATCGCTCCGCTGATCCTTATTCAATTGATTCTCGTACTGGCAGCTGTCATCGATCTGATAAAAATCAAACAGACGAATGGACCAAAGTGGGTTTGGTTGTTGGTTGTTTTACTAATCAATCTAATTGGGCCGATCCTTTACTTCATTTTCGGAAGGAGACAAAATGGATGAATGTCTTGGAAGTTACATCGCTGGAAAAGAAATATAAAGAAAAACATGCAGTCAAAGGAGTTACATTTGATTTGAAAAAAGGAAATTGCACGGCCTTGATCGGTCCGAACGGCGCAGGTAAAACGACCACACTGAATATGCTTGCGGGTTTGATTACACCGACATCCGGCAGGTTCAATACACTTGAAAATACCCGGGATATACGTTCGATTATTGGATATCTCCCTCAATACCCTTCATTCTTTGAGTGGATGACTGGAATGGAATATTTGACTTTTTCAGGTGAGATTACCGGTTTATCAAGGAAAGAATCAAAACGAAGAAGTGAAGAACTAATTAACCTTGTCAACTTATCAGAAGGGGAAAACAGGAGAATCTCACACTACTCAGGCGGGATGAAGCAAAGACTGGGGATAGCACAGTCCTTGATCCATCAGCCTGAACTTGTCATCCTGGATGAACCTGTTTCTGCACTGGATCCTTTTGGACGCAGAGAGGTACTGGATCTCCTGAATGACTTGAAAGAACAAACAACCATCCTTTTTTCCACTCATATATTGAATGATGCAGAACAAGTCTGTGATGATGTTCTGTTTCTCTATAACGGCGAACTGATTGAGCAAGGTCCATTGAATGACATTAAGAAAAGGCATCACACTTCCTCATTAAAACTGTCTTTCGATGATAATGCTTCACGCTATAGAGAAGTTTTGCGGGAAATACCCTGGATAAAACAGGTGAAAGAAAAGGGTGAGTCGCTGATTATTGAAGTGGAAGAGTTGAAGAGGGATAGAATGCGGTTATTCACGCTCATTTCAGAAGGCGGCTGGCCAGTGACGAAATTTGAAAGCAGGGAACAAAGCTTAGAGGACCTATTTATGAAGGTGATGAGATAGATGAAACTAGTCTGGGTATTATTTAAAAAAGAATTAATGGAATCTGCACGTAATTTCAAGTGGCTTTGGGTGCCGATCGTCTTTATAGTGCTGGGCTTAACAGAACCTTTGACGGCATATTATTTACCGGATATCCTGAATTCTGTAGGAGATTTACCAGAAGGGGCAGTGATCGAGATCCCGCCTCCATCCGCTGGAGAAGTGTTTATGTCGACGATCAGTCAGTTCAATATGATTGGAGTACTGGTGATTGTTCTTGGATTCATGGGGATCATTTCAGGTGAGAGGAAAAGCGGTACTGCAGCGATGGTACTTGTTAAACCAGTTTCATACAACGCCTATATCTTATCGAAATGGGGAGGAAGTCTTCTTCTTATATGGGTTTCATATATTTTAGGTATGCTTTCAAGCTGGTATTATATAAATTTATTATTTGAGAATATACCAGCATCAACCTTCTTTCAAACATTGTTCATTTTTGGAATGTGGCTGACATTCATTATGACGATGCTGTTGTTTTTCAGTTCGCTTGTAAAAGCATCCGGGATAGCTGCTTTTGCTACCATCACCGTTTCAATCATCCTTAGTTTTTTATCCAGTTCACTCCCGGAGAAGTTGAAATGGTCGCCTTCACGACTTTCATCTTACGTCGTGGAAATTGTAAACGGTGAAGGATGGAGCGGCGACATTACTGCTGCCATGATGGTCGCGGGGGTATTATGTCTGCTTTTATTGTTACTGACACCATTTCTGTTTAAAAATAAAGAACTCTCATAAACGAAAGGGTAAATGACAGGATATGTCGAATTAGTCAGTGATATAAGGGGGAGTGAGCGGTGAATGCATTTCGGTTAACAGAGAAAGTTAGACAATTGATCGTGGAGGCAGAACAGATTTCTGAAAGGAAAAACCAATCTTCTTTACAGAGTGTGGATTTTTTCCTTGGCGCAGCCAACGTAAAGGAAGGGACCCTCTTGGAAATGTTCAACTTAATGGACGGCCGTATAGAGGAGTTCGTTAATCTGGAAAGAACGGAAGAGGTGGTCTATGGAGATGCTATTTGGCCATTCCGTTTACCACTGTCTGTACAATCCTTTGAGATTTGGCAGGAAGCCATAGCCATCATGAAGAGATACAACCAGACTTATCTGAATGAAGGCCATATATTGAAGGCCTTTTTCCAATTTGCGGAGAAAGACGCTGTATTAAGTTCAAGGCTGTACACATTGCCTTATGAACAACTATATAAGACGGTGACTTCTGCCAGGGACCTTTCAGTTTACCTGATGGATCATGATTGGGATGTAGATGATTTACCTTCAGTTGTGACCAGGCAGGCTGATATGGACGATCGTGAAATGGTGGTCACTTTTGTTATAGATAAATTTGGTGACGAATGGGGCAGGACAATTGGAAATGGCTTTCATCCAGTGCATGAGGGGGTCCCGATTTTTATTGCCGAGCAGGATGATCAACTGGTTGGCTTTGCGGCGTTTGACGTATATAGACAAAAGAAAGCCATTTATGGTCCCATGGGGGTCATTCCGGGTGTCCGTGAAACGGGGATTGGGAAGAACCTCCTGTTTTCAGCATTGAACGAAATGAAGAAACGGGGATACATGTATGTGATTCTTAAGGAAGCGGGTCCGATCGAATTTTATGAGAAAGCTTGCAGTGCGAAATTGATTCCGCTCTAGTGTGATGGGATGTGAATTAGAGCAAGGTGTCCACTATTAGATACTGCTCAGCTGGCAAGGCAGTTTACGAAAGATCCTGTCAAAAAGGGTCTTTTTTTTATCTGCCAAACATAGATATGATAATGATTCGTGGAAAGGACGAGCATTTCATGAACCTTTATCATATCTATAGAAACGAACAACATACATTGCTTTATCACGGTATCATGTATTTCCTGATGGGGGTAGGGATGCTGCTGGTTGTGAAGCCACTCTATTACTTCCCACTCCTTTTGTTTATTCCAGCTATGACGAACCTCTACCTTAGCCATAGCATCAAAAAAGAAATCAGGAAGGCAACACGCTTATATTATGAAAAAATTCCAGTATCCAGTCATTCGTTGATTGGTATCAAGACAAAAGAAGGATATTTTTACTTAAAAACAAATGGCTGGTCCAGTTATTCGCTTCTGAGGACTTCTTTGATCAATAATCCCAAGCAATATGTCTTTCATCGCAAAGACAAAATACGGCTCACATTATGTAAGTGGAGCAGAAGGATCGTCATTGCACATGAAAAAAGAAAATTTGAATTTAAACTGAAATACCATAGTACGACTGCCATTGAATGGAGTAATGAAGATAACGGTGAAACGGTCCTTCTTTATAAAGGGAATAAACGCTGGGTATTAAATTATAAGGGAGTCAACCGGATTTCCTTGCAAAAGGGGTTCCTCCCTCATAGTTTTCAAAATCTGTTCGATAGTCATCACAGCCATATTACTTTTTTTGAAGCCTATTCAGAGGCAGATGACTGGCTGCTCATCTTTTTGTGGCTTGTCGACTCTGATTATTTTCTTACATCCTAATCATCCTTTTAAGGGGAGAGGGAACCCTAAGAAGGTATTGGAGGTGAGGAAATGAATGCGTCTTATAAACAATGTCTAAGTGCATTGGAAAAGTGCCTGGAAGCATGTAATATCTGCTACCATGCATCACTAAAAGAAGAACAGCGTATGATGAAATGTATAGAACTTGACCGCGAGTGTGCAGACATCTGCTCGTATGCCATCAGTTCCATCCAGAGGAGCAGTAAGTTTGTTCCCGATGTTTTAACTTTGTGTGCCAGGATTTGTGAAGCTTGCGGTACAGAATGTAAATCACATGATCATCGGCATTGTCAGGATTGTGCAGAAGCATGTTTCCGATGTGCGGAGGAATGCAGAAAGTTAATATGAACAAGGGGAATGCTTCTTATAGAGAGGCATTCTTTTTTGGGGTTGATCTTCTTGTTTAAGGCTCTTTGTTGCGCCCATCGGGATATAATTCTTCAAAGTACCGAGTATTTTTCGTGATGTATGGAAGGAAACTATGATAGAATAATAATAATCGAATAGGTTTCCTTCGGGGCAGGGTGAAATTCCCTACCGGCGGTGATGAGCATGATGCTCTTAGTCCGTGACCCGGCTGATTAAAGTTCAGGCGGTGGATTTGGTGAAACTCCAAAGCCGACAGTGAAAGTCTGGATGGGAGAAGGAACGGCAGTATTTCATGATTAACAGATAAGAAACTCTCATTAGAGTTGAGTTTTCTGAATAGTATCATTAAATACGTTTATTTGTCATGCCAATCTCCCCAAGTCAAGTTGCTTGGGGTTTTATTTTTGATAAAGAGAGGAGGCAAAAATGTTGAAACACTCAGATTATATGGAGCTGGCACTGAATATGGCAAAAGCCACACAAGGACAGACATCTCCAAACCCGGCAGTCGGTGCTGTTGTGGTAAAGGATGGAGACATTGTCGGTTTGGGCGCACATCTAAAAGCCGGAGAGGGACATGCAGAGGTTCATGCCATCAGAGCAGCAGGCGAGAAAGCGGAGGGTGCAGATATCTATGTTACTCTTGAGCCCTGTTCTCACTATGGAAAGACACCACCCTGTTCACAACTCATTATCTCCAGTGGGATAAAGAGCGTATTCATTGCAAGTACAGATCCCAATCCACTGGTATCCGGTAAAGGAATACAACAACTGCGTGACGCAGGAATACAAGTACATGTAGGTGAGTGTCAATCTGAAGCGTTGGAACTCAATAAACACTTCTTTCATTTCATAAAACATAAGACACCATATGTAACGTTGAAAACCGCCATTACTTTAGATGGTAAAACGGCAGCTCCTTCAGGAGACAGTAAATGGATTACATCTGAAGAATCAAGACTCGATGTCCACTATGATCGTCACCGGCATGACGCGATATTAGTTGGAGTAAATACCATCATCCGCGACAATCCGCACCTTACCACCCGTTTGCCCCAAGGTGGAAAAAACCCCATTCGAATTATAGTAGATAATCATTTAAGAACACCGTTAGACGCTAACGTTGTGACAGATAATGAGAGCAAGACAATCATAGTAACAAATGAATCTGTAAAAGAAGAAGATAAAATTCCTTTTATGGAAGCAGGTTGCGAAGTCATTTCACTCTCTTTAAGCAGAATCGATCTTCATCATTTATTAAGAGAGTTAGGAAGCAGATCCATTCAGTCCCTGTATGTAGAAGGCGGCTCTGCCGTACACGGTTCTTTTCTCGAAGAAAGAGCTTTTCAGGAATTTATCATGTATATGGCTCCAAAGCTCATAGGAGGCAGAGATGCATTCACCAGCTTTGGAGGCAGCGGAGTTGCTGCTATTACAGAAGGTCTTGAAATGAATATAGTATCCATTGAGTCCATTGGAGAAGATATTAAAATAGTGGCTGTCCCTAAAAAGCACTCCAGCAAGAAAGAAGGTTGATGATTTGTTTACAGGAATAATAGAGGAAATCGGGAAAATAGACAAAATTAAAAAGTCTGCAACATCCATGGTCCTTTCCATTGCAGCAAAAGATATTCTCAAAGATGTCCGTGTGGGAGACAGCATCAGCGTGAACGGGGTATGCTTGACTGTAACAACCTTTACGGAGAGTCGTTTTCAAGTTGACGTTATGCCGGAAACATTTGAAGCTACCACCCTTAGAAATTTATCGGCAGGCTCAACTGTGAACTTGGAAAGAGCCATGGCTGCTGGCGGCCGATTTGGCGGACATTTTGTAAATGGTCATGTAGACGGGATAGGAACGATTACGAAACTGGAGCAAGTCGAAAATGCTGTTTATGTTGAAATTTCAACTCCTAAAGAACTTTCACCTTACTTTATTATGAAAGGTTCCGTTGCGATAGATGGCACGTCACTAACAGTATTCGGACTCAGCGATGAATCTATCACAGTTTCTCTCATTCCCCAAACGAGAGGAGATACGGTTCTTGGTCAGAAGAAGACGGGGGACAAGGTCAACTTGGAATGTGATGTGATGGCCAAGTATTTCCACCGCTTTTATGAACAGGCACAGCTGAAGAAAAGCAGCAAAAGTAAAATCAGCTATGAATATTTGAATCAACACGGTTTCGCTGACTAATGGAGGAGGAATTGAATGTGTTTCATACGATCGAAGAAGCAATAGAGGATCTCAAAAAAGGCAAGGTTGTAATTGTAGTCGATGATGAAAATCGTGAAAATGAAGGTGACTTTGTAGCTCTTGCCGAAAATGCCACGCCCGAAGTCATAAATTTTATGGCTAAAGAAGGAAGAGGCTTAATTTGTGCTCCGATAACAGAGGAGTTATCCAATCGATTAAAGCTTTCACCGATGACTGATGAAAATACAGATCCCCATGGAACCGCATTTACAATCAGCATCGACCATCGTTCTTCCACGACAGGAATAAGTGCATTTGAACGGTCGGCTACCATTCAGAAGCTACTGAATCGCTCGTCCCTTCCGGAGGACTTCAAACGTCCAGGGCATGTATTCCCGCTGGTTGCGAAAAAGGGTGGGGTATTGAAGCGGGCCGGTCATACAGAAGCTGCCGTGGACCTTGCTGCCCTTGCAGGTAAAAATCCGGCAGGTGTCATTTGTGAAATCATGAATGAAAATGGAACAATGGCAAGAGTCCCTGAACTAATGAAAATTGCTGAGAAATGGGACCTGAAAATCATTACTATAGAAGAGTTGATTCGATACCGCCGGAAAAAGGAAATACTTGTTACCCGTGAAGTTGAAATCGAATTACCAACTGAATTTGGTCAATTCAAAGCAGTTGCATATACGGAGAATCTAACTGGTAAAGAACATATTGCCCTGGTAAAGGGGGAATGGAAAGAAGACGAGGAAGTCCTGGTCAGGGTCCACTCGGAGTGCCTGACTGGCGATGTCTTTGGTTCGAACCGCTGTGATTGCGGACCTCAGCTTGCCACTGCACTGACACAGATAGAAGAAGCAGGGCAAGGGGTTCTCCTATATATGAGGCAAGAGGGAAGAGGCATCGGCTTAATCAATAAATTGAAAGCTTACAAGCTTCAGGAGGAAGGTCTTGATACAGTCGAGGCCAATCACAAGCTCGGGTTCGGAGCGGATCTGAGGGAATACGGTATTGGTGCACAAATCCTAAGGGATTTGAATATAAAGCATATTCGTCTATTGACCAATAATCCCCGCAAAATTGCAGGTATTAACGGGTATGGACTAGAGATAGCAGATCGTGTGCCTATTCAAATACCGACAAAGCTGGAAAATGAAAAGTACTTAAGAACAAAGCATTCAAAGTTAGGTCATTTATTGAAGTTCTAGGACCGGATGCAACATTATTAAAAACGATCAAATGGAGGAATGAATTATGAAAACAATTTATGAAGGTAATTTAGTCGGGACAGGTCTGAAAGTGGCCATCGTCGTTTCAAGATTTAATGAATTCATCACATCAAAGCTGCTTGGTGGAGCTGAAGATGCACTTAAGAGACATGGAATTGAGGAAAGTGACATCTCGGTTACTTGGGTACCTGGAGCATTTGAAATCCCGATGATTGCTAAAAAGCTTGCACGTTCAGGAAAATATGATGCCGTCATCACTCTTGGAACGGTTATCCGAGGTGCTACTGCACACTTTGAATATGTGAGCGGAGAAGTCGCTAAGGGAGTGGCAGGTCTTGCTTTACAGGAAGACATTCCAGTGATCTTCGGTGTCCTTACAACGGATACGATTGAGCAGGCAATCGAGCGAGCAGGCACGAAAGCAGGAAACAAAGGATGGGAAGCGGCCGTCTCAGCTATTGAAATGGCTAATCTTGTGCGGGAAATTGATAAATAACAGTAGTTAATGAGTAAAGCCGACTCCGCATTGGAGTCGGCTTTACTGTTTTAGTGAGGTGAGGGACGGGCCTTGGGGAGTGAAAATTCGGTCAGGGGATTTCTTTTATATCAGATACCTGCAAAAAGAGCATGATTGTAGAGCAATGTACATTTTGGGACGCTAATTAATTAAAATCATTCTTAAAAGATCATATATTTCTAAACAGGCTCGTATTTTTTAAAACAGGATCATAAAATCCGGAACAGGATTGTATTTTTTCAAACAGGACCATAAATCCTGAATAAGGATCAAAAAACGTTTGCATCTCAGTCAGATCCGGGCAAGTCCCTCTAGTTGTCTCAACCAGCAGGGGACTATTTGAATAAAGAGTTCATCTATACACATTTGTAGCGTAAAAAAAGCCTGCTTTTATTAAACTATGGAGAAATTCCAGAGAGATTTTGCCACAGCCTGCATTTTCACGCAGGATTTGCCTGGTACCTTGTGATCCACGCCGATAAACACTGCAATTCAGTATGTGTGACAAATCCTCACCACAACAGTTGGAACAACAGAACCAAACATCCTATAATTCTTATTGGCAAACCCTCTCCTTTTTGCTAGAATAGTATCTTGTGGCTCACCCTTTTTAGGGATTGAGCGGGTAGGGAGAGGGCAGTTTTATAGGAAGATTATATGAAGGAACGTAAAGGTATTTTTCAGTTAAAGGATCATGGTACCTCGTTCAAGCAGGAGATAATGGCCGGTTCAATCGGATATTTTACGATTGTGTACATTATCGCTGTTAATGCACTCATTCTTTCTGAAGCTGGAATTCCATTTGAAGGAGCAGTAATGGCCACCATACTGGCTTCTTTCGTTGGATGTTTGGTCATGGCCTTCTGGGCGAATGCACCAATTCTTCTGGTTCCGGGAATGGGTATTAATGCGATGTTTACATTTACTCTGGTGAAGTCTTCAGGTTTGACGTGGGAGGAAGCTTTGGCGGTTGTAGTTGTTTCCGGGATATTGTTTATGATCATTGCGTTTACAAAGCTTTCTAAAGTATTATCGGAAGCCATTCCTAAAACATTAAAAGAGGCGATTACGGTCGGCCTGGGAATGTTTTTGATGTTCATCGGTCTGGAAAAAGGCGGCCTGATCCAAAGAGGAGACAGTGCGCTGATTACGATCGGTGACTTCGGTGAATTAAAGGTGCTGGCAACGGTGCTGACCTTTTTGGTAACGATATTTCTTTTTATCCGCAATGTGAAAGGGCAATTCCTTTGGAGCATCGCTTTTGGGACACTACTTGGTTTCTTTTTTGGAATTGAACCATCCATATCAGGAGACTCCTTTCATTGGAGTGAATATGGTCAGGTATTTGGACAAATTTCATTTGATTCCATTTTGAAAATCCCATTTTGGATCGCGGTATTTTCAGTAACGATGGTGCTCGTATTTGAGAACATCGGCTTGATTCACGGACATGTGGACATGATCGATCAGCCTCACAAATATCCAAAAGCCTTTCAAGCAAATGCTTTTTCTGCATTCACATCGGGGTTTTTTGGAACGAGTCCGACTGTCTCTACAGTTGAAAGTGCAGCAGCTATGACAGCAGGAGGAAGAACAGGTTTAACTTCGCTTACGACAGGGGTATTATTCCTTGGATCTGTTTTGTTCATTCCGTATTTAAAGTGGATTCCGGACCATGCAATCGCTCCGATTCTCATAGTCATCGGCGGTTTGATGATACAAAACATCCGTCATATGGATCTTAGAGATCTGACCGAGGCATTTCCGGCCATCTTCATCATTGCGATGATTCCTTTTACTTATAGCATTGCAGACGGTATAGCGATTGGATTCATCATGTATCCAATCTTGAAAATGGCTACCGGTAAAGCAAGGGAAGTCTCCATTCCGCTATACATCATTGCCGGATTATTCTTAATGAACTTCTTTGTTCATTCAATTCATTAATAAGTAATCCGTTAGAAGAGATTGGGACAAAATGTTTCAATCTAAATAAACCCGAACTAATTTGCCTTTCAGGAAGCAAATTAGATCGGGTTTTTAATTTGTTCAAATGTACATTTAGGTTTAGCTCTTTCTAGCGGTTGATTGGAGTGCAAGACGAAGACTCCTGCGGGAAGAGTAGCTTATGTGAGACCTGTCCAGCTCCAGGTCTTAGAGGCACATGACATAAGTCAAACCGTCCAAGAAGGCAAAGAACGCCTTCGTGGCCGATTCGCCTTATGTCACCCGCCTCTGAACAAAGCCCCTCCGCTTTTCTTCC
>NZ_JBBYAF010000032.1:0-51304 GCF_038405515.1 Rossellomorea oryzaecorticis
TTTGATCCGCTCGACTTGCATGTATTAGGCACGCCGCCAGCGTTCGTCCTGAGCCAGGATCAAACTCTCCGATAAAAGTTTGAATAGCTCTTTTTTGTAACGATAATCGTTACGGTAAATCTAGAATTAACGTTGACGTATTGTCTTGTTTTGTTCAGTTTTCAAGGTTCAATTTGTTGCGCGCTCCGTTTGAAGCGACCTAACCATCATAACAAGAATGCGACGCTCTTGTCAACAACTTTTTTTAGAAGTTTTTCTATCAATTCAAGTTGTTTTGCGTCTCACTTGCGACGGTTTTTAAAGTATATCAACCATTTCGAGTTCCGTCAACAGTTTTCGCTAAATTAATTTAAACTTTTTAATAGAGTCTTTTCCCATCCACATTCCTCTACTTTTACGCACTTCTCCTAATAGTGTCGACCCTCAGAAGGCCAAGCCCTTCCATTGTACATTTCCACTCTTTTTACCTTCTTTCTTCTATATAAAACAAAACCCCGCACCGATACTTTACACTCGGTGCGGGGTCTCTCATCTTTAATTAGTCGATCTTGATAATATTTTCATCGTTTCGATTCACTTTACCTGTCTTTTCAACAGTCACTTGCTGACCTTCTTTAAGGTTTGTGAAAACGATAGGCGTCATAATAGAAGGTGCGTTCTCTTTGATGTAGTCTAAGTCTACTTCTAGTAATGGTTGACCTGCTTCTACTTGGTCTCCCTCTTTTACCAGTGCTTCAAAGCCTTTACCTTCCAGTTTGACTGTATCGATTCCGACGTGGATCAGTACTTCGCGGCCGCTCTTGGATTCAAGTCCTAAAGCGTGCTTGGTAGGGAATACATTCACGACTTTACCATCTACAGGAGAAACGATTGTTCCTTCTGTTGGTACGATTGCGAACCCGTCTCCCATCATTTTGCCGGAGAATACTTGATCCGGTACTTCCGTGATTTCTTTGATTTCACCCGTGATAGGCGCTACGAATTTTTCGTTCTTTTCTTCTTCTGTCGTTTGAAGAGCATCTGGATTCACTTCTTCAATCTGTTGTTCTACTTCTTCGTTTGCACTTGTTTGTGCTTTGCGTGGAGCTTTCCCGCGCATGATGTCTTGCATTTGCGATTTCAATGTATCAGATTTAGGACCAAAGATCGCTTGAATGCTGTTACCTACTTCAAGCACCCCTGAAGCACCTAATTTCTTAAGTCTTGGTTTATCTACGCCTTTCGCATCGTTTACCGATACACGAAGACGAGTGATACAAGCATCTAAATGAGCGATGTTTTCTTCTCCGCCCAAAGCTTCAAGAACATTGTATGGAAGTTCTCCAGCTGTACCTGCACCTGCTGTTTCTCCGTCTTCATCTTCCACTTCTTCTCGACCAGGAGTCATCAGGTTCCATTTGCGGATCGCAAAACGGAATCCGAAGTAGTAGATGACTGCAAATACCAGACCTACAGGGATGACAATCCATGCATTTGTCTGCGGGTTGATGAGACCAAATAAGATATAGTCAATCAGACCGCCTGAGAATGTCATACCAATTTTAACATCCAATAGATGCATCGTTAAGAATGACAGACCTGCAAAAATCGTATGGATACCGAATAGTACCGGCGCTACGAATAAGAATGAGAATTCAATCGGTTCTGTGATACCTGTTAAGAATGATGTTAAAGCTGCAGATCCCATGATACCTGCCACTACCGCTTTACGCTCAGGGCGCGCTTCATGGTAGATTGCAAGTGCCGCAGCCGGAAGACCGAACATCATGAACGGGAATTTACCAGTCATGAAGGTACCGGCAGTAAGATCTTGCACACCATCTTGGATTTGTTTCATGAAGATGGCCTGGTCACCACGAATGATGTTACCAGCTTCTGAAGTATACGTACCAAACTCAAACCAGAATGGTGAGTAGAAAATATGGTGAAGTCCGAATGGGATAAGAGCACGTTCGATAACACCAAAGATGAATGCCGCAAACGCTCTGTTTTCACCCAGCATGAAATTCGAGAATGCATTCAGACCGTTTTGAATCGGCGGCCAGATTAAAAGCATCAATAAACCTAGAACAACTGCAGACGCAGCAGTTGCGATCGGCACGAATCGTTTACCAGCGAAGAATCCTAAGTAAGAAGGAAGTTCGATTTGGAAGAAACGATTATACATATACGCTGCCAGTATACCGACGATGATACCGCCGAATACCCCGGTTTGCAGTGTAGGGATTCCAAGAACCAGCGCATAGGCAGGGTCTACCCCTTCACCCGTTACATCGCCAATTCCTAATCCTTCCACCGTACCCATTGTTACGTTCATAATCAAGAAACCAACAATGGCAGCGAGTCCAGCAACACCTTCACCGCCAGCGAGCCCGATGGCAACACCGACTGCGAAGAGGAGTGCCAAGTTCCCGAAGATAATTCCACCAGCTTGTTCCATTACGCTAGCGACCATTTCGACACCGCCGCTTGCAAGGAATGGAGCAATTTCTAATAAAGTAGGATTCTGCAGAGCATTACCAAACGCAAGCAGAAGTCCGGCAGCCGGCAAAATCGCAACAGGAAGCATTAACGCTTTACCGACTTTTTGTAAGACGCCAAAAGCCTTTTTAAACATATGAGTTTTCCTCCTTTTGATAATTGGTTTTTTATTCAGCAGATTAGATGATAGCAAACACGAAAAGAGCAGGCGACTTGTTCAGCCCCGACAAGCGTTTTTGGGCCGACCAGTGAAGTCGTTCTTTGACTTCATTGGGCGGTCCGAAACGCCTCGAGGGGCTAGGCGCCGGATCTGGCCATGAAAAAAGGCATGAGAAAAGAGGACATTGAACGTATAAGGATAGACTACCCCAATTCATACGTTTCAATTATCTTCTTTACTCATGCCTGATCGAATCAGTAACACGTAAGATAGATAAGTACATTATTTAACTTTGGTCTGTATACGCTGCAGATGCATGGTCAAATACACTGCTTCTGCATCATAAACAGGTTTGCGTAATGTTTGCTGCATCATCTTGATCAGCTTCCAAGATAAATTATAGCAGAGAGGGTATTCCTCTTTCAACAGTTTTGCGATTTTTTCTGGTTCCTCCACACGTTCTTCACGAAGGACACGCTCGATTGTATATCGTATGTGACGGACAAGCCTCATATAATCGACGCTTTCTTTGTTAATTGTCACGTCCAGCTGCTGTTCGATCATCGAAGTCAGTCTGGCAATCAGCTGAGAATGCTGATTCACTTCAGAAAGATCTTTATTCATCATTGCACTGTGAATATGAAGGGCAATGAACCCCACTTCCCCTTCAGGCAGGTTCACATCTGTCATATCATTGATCATCCCTACAACTTCACGGGCTATTTCATATTCAAATGGATAGAGAGTCCTTGTTTCTACTAAAAAGGGGTTTCGTATTTCCATCCCTCTCATCAGTCTGTTAATGGCAAAGAGAATATGGTCTGTCAGCGCAATGTGAATATGTTCATTCAAGAAGGAATTCGTCCGCTCACGAATCAATTCGATTGCAGAAATGATGACATTCGAAATATCTTCATTCAGGAGTGGCAGCAAGTTTTTATACTGTTCCTGCTCCTTTTCTCCTTTCAGGACGAACATTTTTTCTGCGATATCGTTCTGGATCGGGTCCCCGCTTTTCCGGTTAAAGCCTATCCCTTTTCCAATCAGAACGACTTCTCCATAGGCATCATGCTGCGCGATCAGGACATTATTATTCAATGTTTTCTTCACATTTAAAGTAGACATAAGTAATTCTCCCCATTAATTCGACCATTTCCGACATTATCCGATTACATGATTTTAACGAAAATGAACATTTATTTCAATTAAATATAATTCCCTTTAGTATTACATTCTCTTCCGCCCTCCCACATCCTCTTTTTCAAAAAGAAAAAACTGACCTCAAGGTGAGATCAGTTTTGAATAATCGATAATTAAGCAATGAATACAAAATACAGTACGAAGATGCCAAACAACGCATACATGATCGGATGAATTTCTTTTGCACGGCCCTTCATGATCATGGTGATCGGGTAAAATATAAATCCGATTGCGATACCTGTAGCAATACTGTAAGTCAACGGCATAGCAACGATCGTCAAGAATGCCGGAACGGCCACTTCGAACTTCTTCCAGTCGATTTCACCTAATGACGACACCATCAGCACACCGACGATGATAAGTGCCGGAGCCGTCACCGGTGCAGTAATGACCTCAAGCAGCGGGAAAAAGAATATGGACAGCAAGAATAGCACGCCCGTAACAACGGAAGCAAATCCGGTTCTCGCTCCAGCCGCAACCCCTGCAGACGATTCAATATAAGATGTAGTCGTTGAAGTACCAAGAATGGCCCCTACTACAGTCGCACAAGAATCAGCGAATAGCGCTTTGCCTGCACGCGGAAGCTTGTTATTTTTCATTAACCCTGCCTGATTTGCCACCGCTACAAGTGTACCTGCTGTGTCAAAGAAATCGACGAATAGGAAAGTAAGGACGACAACAAGCATCTGGATTGTAAAAATGCTGCCTGCATCACCAAACAACGGTTCAAGTGCTGCACCAAAGGTCGGCGCAAGGCTAGGTGCCGCGTCCACCACACCATTTGGAGTGTCAATAAGACCGACAATCATACCAACAATCGCAGTCGCGACCATCCCAATGAAAATGCCGCCTTTAACACCTCTTGTCATCAAAATCACCGTGATGACGATCCCGAAAATCGCGAGTAATGTATTTCCATGAGTCAAATCACCAAGCCCTACAAGTACTGCATCATTGTTCACAATGATGCCCGCATTCTGAAAGCCGATAAATGTAATAAACAGTCCGATACCCGCTCCAACTGCAAATTTTAATTCAGAAGGAATGGAATTAATAATCTTTTCTCGAACACCCGTCAAGGTTAATAGGATAAAAATCAATCCTGATATCAAAACACCAGTAAGGGCAGATTGCCATGAAACGCCCATTGTCAAAACAACCGTATAAGCGAAAAATGCATTAAGCCCCATTCCCGGCGCAAGTGCAATCGGATACTTCGCGAGAAGCCCCATAATCAGTGATCCGATTGCAGCAGCCAAAGCTGTCGCTACGAATACCGCACCCGAGTCCATTCTCATACTATCCGGAAGATCCGGCACTGATTGAAGCGTCAACGTCAACGGGTTGACAACCAGTATATAAGCCATTGAAAGGAAGGTTGTCAGTCCCCCGATAAATTCTCTTCTGTAGTTCGTCCCCAGTTGTTCAAACTGAAAGAAATTCTTCATTTCTGTAGTCCTCCCTTGTGCGTCGCAGATTCCAAATAAAAAAACTCTGAACTACCAAGAGTTCAGAGCTTTGACTGTAAGATAAAAAACAGATAGGACGACAATACTGATATGAAGTCCTTCCATCAATCACCTCGTAGTCAAGCCATTTACGGTAGCTTGGTAGAAACGCTCGGGCCCTATTCCCGAAATTATACGACGTAACAATAAAATATTTAGATTTATTATGACATGACTATTGTACCAACGATCGACAGAGTGGTCAATAGAAAAACCGAACATTTTATAAAATTAATTATAAAATGTTCGGTTTGAGTTCGGGACGTGTATCATTTACCCGGATCTATTTTACCGATCGCTTATTCCCATTCAATCGTAGCAGGCGGCTTACTCGTCACATCATACACCACGCGGTTAATATGATCGACTTCGTTTACGATTCGGGTTGAGATTTTCTCAAGAACATCCCAAGGGATGCGCGCCCAATCGGAAGTCATGCCGTCAATTGACGTAACGGCGCGGATCCCGATTGTATAGTCATATGTTCTGGCATCTCCCATGACGCCGACACTGCGGATATCAGGAAGGACGGTAAAGTACTGCCATATATCACGGTCAAGGCCGGCTTTCTTGATTTCTTCGCGAAGGATGTAGTCTGATTCGCGCACGATTTCAAGTTTCTCTTCTGAAATTTCCCCAAGGACACGGATACCAAGACCAGGACCCGGGAACGGCTGTCTCCAAACGATTTCATCCGGAATGCCAAGCTCAGAACCCAGGACACGTACTTCATCTTTAAATAACGTGTTTAAAGGTTCGATCAAGGTGAACTGCATATCTTCAGGCAGTCCGCCGACGTTATGGTGGGACTTGATCGTCTGTGCAGTCGCTGTCCCGCTCTCAATGATATCCGTGTACAGAGTACCTTGAGCAAGATAATCGATACCTTCCAGTTTCGTCGCTTCGTCATCAAACACATAAATAAATTCGTTGCCGATGATTTTACGCTTTTGTTCCGGATCGGATACACCTTTCAGCTTGTCGAGGAATCTGTCCTGCGCATCCACTTTGATTACGTTCATGTTAAAGCCATCAGCGAATGTTTTCATGACGCTGTCCGCTTCCCCTTTACGAAGAAGTCCATGGTCAACGAAGATACACGTTAACTGATCGCCTATCGCTTTATGAATAAGAACCGCTACGACAGAAGAATCCACACCGCCGCTAAGGGCACAAAGGACTTTTTTGTCTCCGACTGTCTGACGGATTTTCTCCATTTCCATATCGATGAAGCTTTCCATCGTCCAGTCACCTTCACAGCCGCACACTTCGAATACGAAGTTCTTAAGCATCTCATTACCATGAACAGAGTGGCGGACTTCCGGATGGAATTGCACGGCATAAAGACCTTTTTCTTCATTGCTCATCGATGCAATCGGACATGATGGATTCGTAGCATTCACATCAAAGCCTTCAGGCGCTTCCATAACAAGATCCCCGTGACTCATCCATACAACCTGTTCATCTTCCAGGCCGGAGAAGAGCTTCGACGTTTTCTCGATTTGTATAGCCGCTTTACCGTATTCGCGGTGTTTGGCACGTTCCACTTTACCGCCGAAATGCATCGTCATCAGTTGCATGCCATAGCAAATACCCAGGATCGGAATATCCAAGTCGAAGATGCGCTCATCACAACGGAATGAATTCTCTCCATATACGCTGTTCGGTCCGCCTGAGAAGATGATTCCAGTCGGGTTCATTTCCTGGATTTCTTCCAGCGTGATTGTATGAGGGTGAAGTTCACTGTACACCCCGAACTCACGGATTCTTCGTGTGATCAATTGATTATATTGACTTCCAAAGTCTAAAACGACGATCATTTCCTGATTATGCAATTCTTCTTTTCCTAGCATTCAGTTCACCTCATCCAGTTATTATCTCTCTTTTGTGTATGATTCCCTTACCATCCACAATTACATCCTTTTTGTTAGCATTCTTTTAAAAATTGTTCTGTTTACGATCGAGACCGTTCCTTTCCGCTGCAGGCACTTGCTTTCCGCGGGGAGGAAGTCGAGCCTCCTCGGCGTTCCGCCTGCGGGGTCTCGACCTTTCCTCTATATCCCGTCGGAGTCAAATGTCTTCCGCTCCAATCCACTCTTGGTTACTTTAAGAGAATGGAATTCTGGAAACAAACAGTTGTTTTAACCTGTCCCAGCTGTTGATTGGAGTGCAAGACGAAGACTCCTGCGGGAGAAGTGGCCAATGTGAGACCCCGGAGGCGATAGCCGAGGAGGCTCACAGGTCACCCGCGGAAAGCGAAGTCTTGCACGGAAATCAACAGCGGCAATTAATGGCCAAAAAAGCAAAAAAACTAGACTCCGCCTGTGAAAAAGGCAGGATTCTAGTTTTTTGGCATGCAGAGATGTCTAAATAGAACACTGCCTTCATAGTCCAGTCATTTACGGTGACCGGGTAGAAACTTTCGAACCATATTATCGAGGATATACGAAGGATGCTAACGAACTCTATTATTAATTTGACATCATTTTAAACCTTGTTGATGAAGCGGTCAACCTGTTGTCCTTTTAATTAAATTTTCCCATAATTCTCTCATCTTCACCCAATCCTCCCGATCAGGCTTGTGACCGTACAATGTTCGTTCATAACGGTTGGTCAAACTCGTCATTTCATAGGTTCCAAAGAAGGAATCGATATAACGGGAAAAACTTCTGAGGGTCTGTCCGTCTTCCATTTTCAACCCATATCTTCCTAATTGTTTCACCAATGAAATATATGCTTCAGAATAAACATCGTCAGACTTTCTTCTTCTGTAATAGATAATCAGGAAGTAAGGGAGCCAGCGTCTTCTCAAAATATAGGCCATCACCGCTGCAAAAACCAGAAGCAAGAAACCGACCATGAGTTTACCCCAGTTCTCTGCAAAGAACGTTTTTATATTGTCCCAAAGGTCTTTAAAAGAAAAACCAGTGCTTGCCGCACCCTCTTCTTGAGGCTCCAACGGCTTTTTAGGCGTTTCTTCCTTTTCTGGTACCGGCGCCTGATCTTCATCGGAATCTTCAAGGTCTAGATCATACTCATATGCAATGTTATTGCTGAACCCGACAGTCGGTTCAAACGGAACCCATCCCACTTCCGGGAAAAATACCTCTACCCAGGAATGGGCGTTATTATTAGACACTTCATAGAGCCTGTACTCCGAATCAAGTTGACGGCTGTACTCCCCTTCTGTATACCCTTTTACCCAGCGGGCAGGAATACCAAGGGATCTGACCATGACGACCATCGAAGTCGAGAAGTTGTCACAATATCCCCGTTGAGTCTCAA
This sequence comes from Rossellomorea oryzaecorticis, assembly GCF_038405515.1. GTDB lineage: Bacteria > Bacillota > Bacilli > Bacillales > Bacillaceae_B > Rossellomorea > Rossellomorea oryzaecorticis_A. The sequence continues at coordinate 8,635 of NZ_JBBYAF010000032.1, forward strand.
ACAGGAACTGATCCACGTAGTCCTGTCCCTCTTCTGGAACAGGGACATCAAATTGATCATATACGTACGCTTCTTTCTCAAAATACCCTTCAATGGCACGGACTTTATCATACCAATCTTCTTCGTCTAGAGTAATTTCAGCAGCTAAATCTTTTACCCGCTGCGGAGTGGAAGGAGGTATTTGGGTGTATCTGTCCACAAACTCAGGAACCTGCATGGCTTCCTGATCTGCATTCGCCGCCCTCATTCCTTTTTGTGAATAAGAGGGTGAACGATAGGTGACGGCATACTCTTCTAATTTAACAGCGTCTCCTTCTCCATCAAGACTTCTGATCTTCTCGTTGACGGGCATAAATTCAAAGGAACCTTCTTCATTACCTGTCACCTTTTCAATCCCGTAAGGATACACCACATGAGAATACGCTTCTTCTATCATGACTTTTTCAGTTTGAAGGTCGCGGTCTTCGTTTTTAGGGGTGAGTGTATACGGAAGCTCTTCATCCGACCGGAAAGGCATTCCGGAATCCTCGTCCATTGATTGCTCCCACCCTTTTCCGGTATACAAATCTTTGGTTTCGATTCTCCAGTAATGTTCCTTGGTCACCTCAGCTGTGAAGACCACGGTCGGATCACCGATGAACGGACCTCCAAGCTTCGAGTCGTCAGAATCATACCCAAGCTTACTCACGCCCTGCAGCCCGCCTGAGCCTTCTGCAAAGGATTGAATATATGGAACAGGGTCCGGCCAGATCGGGTCGGCTTTCGGTGCGGCAAAAGCCACAATCGAGCTGACTCCGAGCATCACCGTAAGCGGCACAATCCACCGGTGCCTGCTCATGTTCGACCCAAGCATTTTTTCACTCTGAATCAACCTCTCAAGAGCGAGCAGTCCCATGAGCAGGAAGCCAAACACAACGACACGGATGATCGCTTTGTCGCCTTCATACACCGTAAACGTATCCATGACACTGATATACGTTACTGTCATCACATAGAAAAGCAGGATCGCCTTCCTGATCGACAGCCAGTAATAAATCAGATACGTCATAAGCCATAACAAGATGAAGAACAATAAACTTCGAAAGACAAAGGATAAATTCGACCAATCCCTGCCCAGCGTTAAACCTGCGTTATGCCATAGATCTTTAAGGAATACTCCCAGCCATGTGAGATCGAACAAGCTTCCTTCAAAATAGAGGGCATGCAAAGAAATCATGATAAAGATGGCTTTCACTGTTCCTGACAGCAAATAATGGACCCTAAAATAAGATAATGCGAGCGCAAGTGCACTAAACATGATAAAGAATGTCAAATCCCCTGTATCGGTTACGACCTTCAATGGTTTCAACCATTCCCATAGGAGCAGGAATCCGAACAGATAGATCAAGATAGAATAAAATTCATTGGTTGATGCTCTTCCCCTCATGCGCGCTTCACCTCCGAAAAGGCAGATGAGAATTCCCCGTCGTAACATACCTTCAGCCAGATACCGCGTGAGGATGCATATGCTTTCAATGCTTTTTCCTCTGAAGTGTAAGATTCCCCTTTCGCCTTGACCAGGAAAATAACCACTGAACTGTTTCGCTTGGAATAATTATTGACACTCATGATCATTTTTTTCGAAACGGAAGCCGTAACAAAAAAGACCGCTGCAGATTGAGAGTAGTTCAATCCTTCGCCCTGCAGGATTTTTCCCAGCGCAAACTGGCTGTCAGGCTGTACTTTTGCCAAGTGATGGTAGAGCTGCCCTTGATGCTCCTCTCCTCCTCTGATCGCAAATGAGTGATGCTCTTTCCCTATTGAAATCAACCCGACCTGCGCCCCTTTTTTAATAATGGAACGTATGACGGAAGCGGTGAAGGTGACCATCGGCTCAAAAGCGGCAGAATACTCACGGTCGAGAACGATGAGTACATCGTGGGACTGCCGTTCTTCAAATTCCTTTGTCATCAATTCATTGGTCCGGGCAAAGGACTTCCAATGGATCCAGGAAAAGCGGTCTCCCGGCTGATACGAACGGACACCCGTTGCCATCGTTGTATCCTTTTGTATTTTCACATTGGATGAAGTCATCCCTTGGTCGTAACGATTCTCGAGCGGTCTGTATTGAACCTCGACGAAAGAAGGATAGACCAGCAGCTGGTCCTTGCAATCAATGACAGTGTCTTTCTCAAATACCCCGAAGAAGTCTCCCGTTTTAAGACGGACCGCAGAGTAGATATGCTCGCCTCGCGGAAGCTCGTCTATGTAATAGGACAGCTTCATTTCCCTTCTGAACCCTGGATAGATCATTGATTTTGCTTTTTGAAAGGAAGACTGCTGGAAAAGTGACTCTGTTACGACATCTTCGAGCACCATATAAAACAGCGGAAAAGGAACCTTCCTTCTCAGCGTCAAAGTCACCTTAAGCTCATCCCCCGCTTTGTATTCAGCAGATTCAAACGTCCTATCCACATAAAAATCGGAAAGCGGATAAATGAATACGAGCAGCGAATACAACGCAAAGGGAAGAAAGCTGTAAAACAAAAACCAGCTGACAAATCCACCCTGAAACATGGCATATATAAAGGTGATGGCGATTAAAAGAAGAAGAAGCAAAAACTTGCCTATTTGCTTGAAAAACTGAAGTTTGGTATTCATGCTATCTCACAAGCCTTTGAACCGGAACAGGAATACGTGCCATCACTCTCTCGACTACTTCCTCCGGCGTAATCCCCTCATAACGTGCTTCCGATTTCATGATGATTCGATGTGCAAACACATAAGGCGCAAGGAATTGCACGTCATCAGGTACCACATAATCTCTTCCTCTTAAAAACGCATACGCCTGACACGCCTTCATCAATGCAATCGACCCGCGGGGACTTGCTCCAAGATACACATTCGCATGGATCCTCGTACGGCCCGCTATATCCACGATGTATTTTTTTATGGTGTCATCCACCAATACTTCTTTCACTTCTTCCTGAAGATAACGCAGCTCTTCGAGGGTCATGACCGCCTCCAATTCATCGATGGGAGGATTCTTCTGCGCACGGTGCAGCACTTCCATCTCTTCCGCAGGCTCCGGATATCCCATTTTCATTTTTAAAAGAAAACGGTCAAGCTGGGCTTCAGGCAATGGATACGTCCCTTCATACTCAATCGGGTTCTGTGTAGCCATAACGAAGAACGGCTTATCAAGCCTGCGCGTATTTCCGTCGATGGTCACACTCCCTTCTTCCATCCCTTCAAGCAGCGCTGATTGCGTTTTAGGAGACGTACGGTTGATTTCATCCGCTAAAATGATATTCCCCATGAGCGGGCCCGGCCTGAAATTGAATTCCATCTCTTTCGGATTATAGATCGACACCCCGATCACATCCGACGGCAGAAGATCCGGCGTAAACTGGATTCGCTTAAAGCTTGCCCCGACAGATTTCGCAAGCGCCCTTACCATCATCGTTTTCCCGACGCCGGGAACATCTTCAAGCAGCACATGACCGCCGGCCAGTAAAGACACCACGCTCAGTTCCGCTACCTTTCTCTTTCCAATCATAACCTTCTCTATATTTTCAACGACATTTTGCAGCTTCGGATTTACATCCTCAAGTGACATATGACCCCTCCTGTATCCCTTTTAAGTTGATTGATTTTCTCTCTTTAACTATTAATACTTTCGTTTCAAATTTCAAAAATCCTCCATTTCGGGGTAAAATAAAAAGAAATTTTAGGAAATTTGTCATATTACCTGTTATTCAGCGTTGATTTGAGTTAAATTACTTGCAAGGAGTATGCTTTTTGTGGAGTTTCATTTTGAATGGTCATTTTAACTGGCTGTCCTTGCCCCCGGGAGGTTCTTGATTGAAGAAATCTTCGAGTTTTGTGCGGTAATCTTTGAGTTTCACCTGATAATCTTCGAGTTTTACCCAATAATCTTCGAGTTTCCATCGATAATCTTTTAATTTTCATTAAAAATCTTTCATTTTTGTTTTAACGTGCGACTGCGCCACACCCTCACTTCACCTTCATGAATGCACAATAAAAAAGCCAACTCTCATTCATATGAGAACCGGCTTTTCTTTAGGCTTATTTCCAGAAGTCATCAAACACTGTAACTGCAAGATGACGCTTATGCTGTGATTTCAGGTAGTGTTTCCCGATCGTTTCCCTTGCTTCCTGCGGGACTTCTTTTCCTTCGAGGAAATCATCGATCTGGTCGTAAGTCACACCCAGCGCTTTCTCGTCCGGAATCAGCGGCTTATCATCTTCCAAATCTGCTGTAGGGATTTTATTGTATAGATGCTCGGGACAGCCAAGCTCTTTCAGCAGTGATTTCCCCTGGCGTTTATTAAGGCGGAAGAGAGGCACAAGGTCGGCCGCTCCATCACCGTACTTCGTATAGAAGCCGGTGACCGCTTCTGCTGAATGATCTGTTCCAAGCACGACACCATTTTTCATCGCGGCAATCGCGAATTGTACCTTCATCCGCTCACGCGCTTTCTCATTCCCTTTAACAAAATCAGACATCTCGATGCCTTCTTTTTTCAAAGAGGAGAAGCTGGCATCCACTGCAGGTTTGACATTGACGGTCATGGATACAGACGGACCTATGAACTCCACTGCATCGATAGCGTCCTGAGCATCCCCTTGTTCACCATAAGGAAGACGGACTCCGTAAAATTCATATTCAGGCGAGCCTGCTTCTTCGTTTAATTCATCGACCGCCATCTGAGCAAGTTTCCCTAGAAGAGTAGAGTCCTGCCCTCCGGAAATACCAAGCACCATACTTTTTAAAAATGAGTGCTTCTTTAAGTATTCTTTCATGAAATCTATACTGCGGCGTATCTCTTTCTTAGGGTCAATATCGGGGGTTACCATCATTTCTTCTACAATCTGTTTCTGAAGAGAATCCATACTTTCACACTCCATGTTAGGTTTTATTACATCATAGTATACCTGTTTATCTTACCCAATCACAAATCTTAACTACCTGCCGGAATGAAACCTTTCCTTCACTTCGGCTTTCACCTGCTGGATGAGGTTCATCTTGTTCGTCCAGCACTCATCACTAAGATCCACCGGGTATTCCTCCGGGTTCATCGAACGCTTGTATTCATCCCAAAGCAAATCAAGGTTCTCGTTGACAAACTCCCTCATATCCTGAAGGGGCGGTGTTTCATATACCAGTTCCCCATTTCTGAATACATCGACATGAAGCTCTCTCGCCTCAAAGTTCGTCACAAACTTACTGATATACGTGTGAACGGGATGGAACATCTTTAAACGGTCCTCGTTTTGGGGATCTTCATGCTCAAGAGTAATATAATCCCCCTCTGATTTATGATTAACCTTATTGACGATGCGATAAACCTTTTTCAAACCGGGAGTAGAAACTTTTTCCGCATTACTGGATATCTTGATGGAGTCCTCCATCTCGCCTTGTTCGTTTTCAATCGAAGCGAGCTTGTACACCGCACCGAGCGCAGGCTGTTCGTACGCCGTGATCAGCTTTGTACCTACGCCCCATACATCAATTTGGGCTCCCTGTGCCTTCAAGTTTAGGATGGTGTATTCATCCAAGTCGTTGGAGGCAATGATCTTTGTTTCGGTAAAACCAGCTTCATCAAGCATTTTACGGGCTTTCTTGGATAAGTAAGCCATGTCACCGCTGTCGAGGCGGATGCCTTTAAAGTTGATCTTATCCCCAAGCTCTTTCGCCACCTTGATCGCAGCAGGCACACCGGACTTCAACGTGTCATACGTATCCACGAGGAACACGCAATCCTTATGGCTCTCCGCATACTTATGGAAGGCAGTGTAATCATCCTGATACGCTTGGACTAATGAGTGTGCGTGTGTACCTGAAACAGGCATTCCGAAAATTTTCCCTGCACGCACGTTGCTGGTGGCATCGAATCCGCCGATGAAAGCTGCCCGTGTTCCCCAAACCGCTGCATCCAGCTCATGCGCACGGCGGGTACCGAATTCCATCACCACTTCATCATGGACCACCTGCTTGATCCGGTTCGCTTTTGTCGCGATCAATGTTTGATAGTTAACGATATTCAGAATTGCCGTCTCTAGAAGCTGTGCCTGGGCAAGTGGCGCTTCGATCCTCAAGAGAGGCTCATTCGCAAAAGCAAGCTCCCCTTCCCGCATCGACCGGATTGTCCCGGTGAAGCTGAGATCACTTAAATAATTGAGGAACTCTTCCTCATATCCAAGCTCACTTAAATACTCGATATCACTCTTACTGAAATGAAAATTCTTCACAAATTCAATCACACGTTCCAACCCGGCAAATACCGCATATCCATTCCCAAAAGGCAGCTTTCGAAAGAACACCTCAAAAACCGCCTTTCGATTATGGAAGTCATCATCCCAATAAGCCTTCGTCATATTGATCTGATACAAATCTGTATGTAAAGCTAAGCTATCATCTGTAAAATGTGTCATGATTTCTCTCCTTCTACATTCCAACCGTTAGTCAATAAAACCATTGTTTCTATTCTACCCAATTATAGCGGTTTTTCCGAATGTTTTGGTTGGGGAAGGATTTCGAAAGTGTAATACTTCTTTTAACTTGCATGGGTCTACTGAACACCGCAGTTGATTTCCGTGCAAGACTTCGCTTTCCGCGGGTGACCCGTGAGCCTCCTCGGCAAGCCTGGTGGGGTCTCACATTGGCCACTTCTCCCTCACGAGTCTTCGTCTCGCACTCCAATCAACTGCTGGAACGAGTTAAAACAAAAAATCTTGAAGGCATTCTTCAAAAATTTAAACAAACGTTTGATTAAAAATACGAGTAGTAGAAACCGTAACTCTTGCTGTTTTTTGCTAACGGTCATTGAAAGAAGGTTTGATGTTAAATATTAGAGAAATCACCCCATAATTTTGAACTGTTTCTTCGAATCTTTTTTATAGACATTTATCCCGATAGTTCTTATTCTATTGAATTTGGTTGCATTTTCCATTTAATAGAACTTGTTGTCCAGCTTTATAAAGTTATAATTTTATATAGAAGTAATTGTATGGTTTTTCATACTTTTACAATAAAACGAAAAAATCTTTGCTGTTTAGGAGGTTGAAATGAGAGAAATCACGCCTGGATCTATACTATCATCTACTCAGTACGGTTACTTAAAAGTCCCCAAAAAGGTCCGGACACAGTGCCCGAATTGCCGGAAACAAGGAGAATTTGCATTAAAAGCTAACTTTTATCAGATAAAAACCGGGGTCTTCTCAGATGGAATTTGTTCTGCGTGCAAAAAACCCTCTACTTTTATTTTAATGATCAAGGAAAATTCAACGAACCAGACGAAAGAAGTCACCGTCCACGTCTACGATCCACATGTAACAAATGGTCCTCTCGATAAAATACAAGATAACAAGCGAATTTCGCAGGATCTTGTGAGGTCTTATCGATCCGCTCTAAATGTGAACCAGTCCAATGATCACTCAGCTACAGCGGTCATGACAAAGCGGGTTCTTGAAAGTTTAGTGAAAAACCTGAACGCGGAAAAAGCTAAAAGCCAGACTTTAGCAGAGCAATTTGAGCAGCTGCCAAAGAATGTTGATTTATCATCACCCATTCAAACATTAAGCCAACTCACCCGCCCGGAAAGCCCATTTTTCCAGATGCTTGAGCTGGAAAAGGAGATTGATGATAAAACAGCAGAACTGCTGATAGAATTGTTGGAGGCTTTGATAGACTATTTGTATGTAGTTCCTGAAAAAATCGAAACGATAAAGCAAAAGATTGAAAAAAATTATTGATAGTTGATTAGCTTTGGAGAAAATTAAAGTGTGGGCTCTTAATACCGCTATTGATTTCCGTGCAAGACTTCGCTTTCCGCGGGTGACCCGCGAGCCTCCTCGGCAAGCCTGCGGGCCGAAAAGCGGAGGGCTTTGCTCAGAGGCGGGCGGCATAAGGCGAACCGGACACGAAGGCGTTCTTTGCCTTCTTGGTCGGTTTGACTTATGACATGTGCCTCTAAGCCCCAGAGCTGGACACGTCTCACATTGGCCACTTCTCCCGCAGGAGTCTTCGTCTTGCACTCCAATCAACCGCTGGAATGAGCGCATACTTTAGAAAAAAAGAATCCGAACTATTTTGAATCCTAGAATTCAACATAATAGTTCGGAGTTTTCTTCGACTAAAAACAGTTTTGTCCCAACCTCTTTCGAAGTTTTGCAGTTCACTTACAAAGGCTTCAATCTTTTTAAACAAACGTTTGATTAAACTCTTAATTCTTTCGGTATTTCTGTATTTTCCATGAGTGCCATCAGCTTATTTTTGATGTTCTCTGGATCCTGAAGTTCTTCTTTAGTGAAAGACAGCCTATGGATTCTTTCATCCCGGTCGCTTTCACTTATGGCAGCACGCTTGAAGTATCCCCCAATTTCTTTCGGAATGATAAATTGAAGCTCCACATACAGATCCAAGCTATCTTCTTTTATATCGTAAATAAATTCAATTTCACGGTATTTGTCCCGGTATTCTTCTGGAGGAAAATATTCGATCTCATGAGCTACCGGCACTTTCCTGCTTGAAAGCATCGGGTAAAGTGGATGATTCAACACCTTTTGATCAATGACCCACTTAGGCTGGAATTGCGGGTAATGAATGACTTCTTCTCTATTTGTTTTAAGAAAACCCAACTCTTCCGTCACGATTTTATTCACATACGGAAGAAGCGGATGTTCATTTACCTCGATGAAATCCATGTCTCTCGGATCCAGCTTATAAGGAAGATCGATGTCCGTCTGAATCCAGCATTTTCTGTTCACGGCACTCTTCGGTGTAAAATAAGGGACTTTCAATTCAAATGGCAACGCCAACTCATTGAGCTCTTTCTGCTCCTCTGACAGTCTCATTTCGGCAGTGATCAAGGAAAGATTGGCCACCGTATCATCCGAAAAGAGGAACTGCTGCATAAGAGAAACACTTACCTTCTCTATCTCTTTAAACCCTTTCTTGCTCGACAGCTGAACTTCACCGATAAGTGTATCACCAGGCGTAACTTGCTCTTCAGTAAGCACAGTGTCCACCTTGACGTGTCCGATTGTCCTGGTGATCAGCTTTTTGAATTTGGCGTTGCGCATGGCTTTTTTGTGTTTGTTGAACATTGGGGAATCTCTCCTTCTAATCAATTAGTAGATTCATATATTTTGATCTCTTCTGGTCTTTTAAGAAAGGCCGGAAGTGTCACAAGTAGGATAATAGACAGCACATAGAGCACCATTCCATACCCTATATTGATATTCAGTTCATTAACTGTAATAATGGTAACGATTATTGGAACCAACAGCAAAAAGCTAAATACAACTATGTGGTAGCCAATGCTAAACTTGCTTTCATAAATTTTTGAAAAAGCCTGAAATAGACCTTCCCTGAAAAAATGCAATATGATAAAGCCGACAATCCAACAAGACGCAAAATAAATCCAGGCACTATTACCCTCCTGCCAGAAATATTTAATGATTGGCTGAGCAGATAAGTGGGACAAACAGAAGATCAGGCAGTAACTCTGAATGGAAAAATACCTTACTTTAAGTTCTACTGCCTTCCAAGATACAACAATGACCATCATTAATAAGAAAGAGATAACCGCATTTACTTTAAACTGAGGTGCAGACCATTCAGGTAAAGCACTGAATAGAAAAGTAACAATCACAATGGAAAGAGCCACATGAAGTATCCGGCTTTCTTTAAAGGATAGGTCGTTTTTCTCTAACAAGCGCGATTCGTCATTCTGAATCATTTCTCCAGCTCCTCTACCCGACTTGGCTTAATCCACATTATTGGGGCTATAAACAGGAATAACAGAGCAAAAATGAAAAAGAAAGACGAAAGGGCAATTGCATTAGGATTCTCGGAGAAGTTTATGGTAGAAAAGAAAATTACTCCAAACCCGAAGATCAAGCTGAAAACGGTATAAAAGTACTTTCCAACGGGATTTTTAGAAGGATTTACAAACCCTGTTGCTATCGATTCCCTATTAAGAAAGGGCAAAACAATCATAATGATAATCAATACCATTCCAAGCCAAGAGATAAGTTGACCAGCGAACACCCTGAAAAATGGAATGACAAAGTAGATGGCCAAAGTAATAATCATTACATACGACAATAAAGAAAAATATCGTTTACTCTCATGTTTGGTCTTTAACCAAAAAACAAAAAATAGTAAGCAGCATAATCCAGCTATGCCCATATTCATCGCTAGAAGGGACCAGTTCTCGTCTGGTATAAAGCTGAATAGAAAGCCCATTAAAACCAGCAGGAACGTTGTTTGGATAATTCTGCTTTCTTTGAAGGGGACTGGTTTGTTTGTCATACAATCACTTCCTAATACGCAAATAAAATTTATACTAGTAAAGTTTTATATATTAAGAATTAAGAAGATATGGATTCGTTTGTACTAGCCATGTCTTTTTTGTTATTCAGGCGATGGTAAACAAATGCTGCATGCACACCACGAGAGTATACAGTAATGAATAAAGCCATCATAATTAACCTACCTGTCCAGAAGCCCACTGTTGTATTTTCTAATGAAAATAGCATAAGAATCTGTGCTAATAAATACATAAGGAGAAGACCGACCGCTGCTGTCCTGCTTTTCTTAGCAAACAGCCAAATGACTAATATGAGCCCGATTGCCAAATCAATAAAGCTCCAAATATTCAATCCAGGAATTATCGACTGCCCAACCCCTATGGTAATAACAACAATCAATAGCTGTATTCCCAGACTAATTGAAGCAATGATCCCCATTAAGTTTACTCGTTTCTTTGCATCTAATGAGTTCACCTAAATCACTCCTTATTAATTTCAATTTACACCACTTATGGGTATTTTGAATCTTAAACATTACTTAAAATGGAAGTTTTGTTCTATAGAAAAAGCTTGAAAATAGTATCAAGCTTTTATTTCTATGAGAATACTGGGATTTAAACTATTGCAGCGACAACTCTTCCCCATCAATCGTTTCAATCTTAAATGTCTTACCATCTAATATTCCTTTTTCAACGAGAAGATATTGTCTTGGGAATTTCCCTTCAGGATCTGTTTCTCCATAATAGAAATTAACCTTAATCGTAATCTCATTCTCATTGAGCATAAGGCTATCAGTCTTATAAGACTTTCCTTTCATTTCTTCATCCGAAATCTGCCACAAGAGCATGTCGTATTTATCCCAATCATACTGCTCGTCATCGAACATTTCTGGATGATCTTCCTTTGTATAAATCCAAATTCCTGGTTTTGGCTGACGGTCTGGTGCCATATAATCGTGGAAGAAGCTAATCCGAGTAAAGCGAAGTTGTTCCTATGGAGTCGTTTGATTAGGTTCAACACCAGTACTCTCATTTTTTTCTTCTTTTTCTTGATTATCTTCTTCCTTCTCTTCAACTATTTTTTCCTCATCATCTTTTTTGCTCTCTTCAGATTCCTTTTTTACTTCTTCGGTTTTCTTTTTTTGATCTTTTTCACTTTTGGATTCAGAACTTGCTTCTTCTGAACTGCATGCTGCAAGTAATCCAACCACGAATACGAGGAGCAGCGTAAATAATTTGTTTTTAGTATTCATAATAAATCTCCTTGTCTTCTATAATTATTCCTTAAAATGGAAGTATCATCTTGTGAAAAAGAGCTTGAACATATATTTTTCAAGCTCCCGTATTTTCCCTCATTTGTATCTGGTGAATATGATTCTTTCTCATATATGGCATTGCTATTCCCACTACTACTGCCGTCAGAGGGAGTCCGCCATCTCCAGCCAGCCATTCTATTACTGATACCGGTACATAAATTGCATAGAAAAAAATCATCAGGAATAAGTAAAATCTTCTCCAGCGTTTTTCTTTTTTGGACATTCTGCAACCCCCTTAAAATATTAGTAAGATGAAATCATTCGATTTTCAAAATCTAGTTCATCAATAAATGGAATTCTAGGACCTTTTGAAACCTGTTTTATATTTTTTGTAAAACTACCAATAAAATTGTCAGCTTCAACTGAGTTGAATTCCCCGGTCCCTTCTATTACAACCCGTTGATCACTATCAAAAAGTTTAACTTTATAGTTAGTAGAACTAACATTATTAGAATAAAGTTTATTTGAGACTCTACTAGGAATTTCATCTACAGCGTTGTTGACTTCATTCTTCACGGCATCTCTTAACTTGTCGTTACCTGGAATCTCCTCTCTGAGTATCTCATTTACCGAAAGCCTTAATGCTTTGTTTTCAGAAATATCCCTTGTCCACATATATTCTTCTTTTCGGTCTTTAATTTTCTTCTCAATGGATTTCCCTTCAATCATTCCTTCTCCAATACCTATTAACGTCTCATCGTATTTCTTTACCCCCAGCAGAGTATAGTCATATATGATATCCGTTGCGGTTAAAGCAGCTTGTTGAGAGGCGGTCGATGTTTGTTGTTTTACCGCAAAGGCCCCCATGATATTAACCGAAAAAACAATGACCAACCCAGTTAATAGGAGCAGCCAAATCATCAATATACTGATATGTCCTCTATCATTCTTAATTAAATTCACTGTCGATCACCCTACTGCTGGCAGACTGGTTAAATGTAATGGAAGAAATATTTTTCCACTTATCAGGTATAAACATTAAGTCAATAGACACATTTGCTCTAACTTCAAAATCCCCATCACTGCCTTGAGAAGGAATGGTTAAACTATTTAGGGTTAAATATGAGCTATTCCCAACAATTTTCTGCGCTGCTTCTCTACTTTCAATAAGTGTATCTCCTTCTGCGTACACCTTGGCCGCTTCATTAACTGCAGACTGTGATGTGATTAAGGCATATCCTAAAACAAAGCCCTGAAAGACCAGCATCATAAACAGGAAGAAAAAAGGTAAGACTCCTATAAACTCAAGACTGATAGAGCCCTTATTATCTTTTAAAAGTCCTTTAAGCATGATTTCATCTCCTGTTATACAGGTACTTCACGACTTTGTAATTTTCCTGAATAAAAATCAGCCATGTCGTACCATTTTTTTATATTTGCTGAAATGATAATGATTAGCAGTGGGAATAACAATAGATTAATAAGCATGTTGCAAATGACAAAAGCCAATGTGTTTTGTGTAATAAAAGAAATTCCTATATTTACTGCGTAACCCAGGAGCATTTCAATAAGAGAGATTGATACAAGTAACATCAATAATTTAAAGAAATGCTTCTTAGCTAATAAGAAGGCAGTTCTCCATACTTTCCTTATCGGCTGATCCTTTAAAACAGTGATATAAGGTAAAGGAAATAAAAACACCATGATTAAGATACCTGGTATCACGAAAGCCAGAAGTCCTAAAATGCTTAAAACTGTATAAAGGATCGCAAATAAAAATACAGAAAACCCAAATTTCAAAAAGACGCCAAAGGATTTTTTCAGCTTATTTTCTTCATCTTCCATTTCACTAAACGTAAAAGCTATGAAAGGAATTTGACAAATCATGAATAACAGTAATAGAAACAATATATTGGTCATGTCTCCAAAGAAAGGGTTATCGTAGATCGCTGCGATATAATAACTTACACTTGTGACATAGTTATGGAAGAGTAAGGCAGGTAACAGCACTATAATAGAAATCAGTAGAACTGATTCAATATTTTTAAAATAGATTCTGAGTGGTAATTTGAACTCCATAGTTCATCCCCTTAGTTTCTAATATCTGGAGCAAGGTTTGTCTCAAACCTTTGATATCCTTCTTTAATCTTCAGTTGTCTAAAAGCTTCAAGGTCTTCTGGAGAGTAGGACAAATTACTAATATCCCCTACCTCCTTGTGAATAACGCCTTCTAAAAAGTTAACAAACGATTTTCTTCTTTTTTCCGTATGCATATTTTCCAATGTTTTATTTAATTTCTTTCCCTTTTCACTCCTGTCCACATGTTGCTGGATTAAAGGGATATCATTGAAATTTAGTAGCTGCATACGCTGCTCTTTATATAAAAGCACATGCCATTCAATAAAGATTTCATGTAGCCTATCAAATGTCTCCGCATTTAATACTTTTTTTACTTCTTGAGACTCCAAAATCGCGAATATTTCTTTAAACATTTGTTCAAATTTCGGTTGGTTATCCTGCATAGTGTGACACAAGCTAATTAACAAGGTTAATTCTTTATAGAGTGGATGTTCTAAAGGAATCACCTCACCAAAATATTCTTTAACCTGTTTCTCAACCGTATTCATTGTTTTAATTGGCCGCTTGACAATATCTTTCATCCCATCTTTAGCCTGACCAGCAAAACGCATAATATTATTATAGGAACTTACTTTAAAAACAACTTTTTTTGCAATGCTTCTTTCAGGCATATAACCATCATTTCTAATTGCTACTGCTCCTTGAGGGATACCAAATAAATTTAAGAATAGAACATAGTAATATAATTCTCCATTTATTTCTGCAATATGACGAGAAACTTCTATACGTTCATTCCATTTTTTCTTTTCTTTTATTGCATTTTTTGACTTTTTGTTTAATTTACTCATTGATTAGCCTATCCTCCGAAAAAAGTTTTCTTAGTCCAATCCCAAGCTTTTTTACCGGCTTCTTTAACTTTTTTTACAGGTTCAGAGTCTAAGATTTTATTTCCTAATTCAGTACTTCTAATGAATTCCGAGATTTTTTTTCGGTATTTATACGCTGTTGCTCCTAGCCACATGATTCCACCTACCGCTGCCATTCCAGCACCAATTACTTGTGCTCCAGGGATCGGTGTAGCAGCAACCAGTACACTAGCATTCATTAACGTTTCACCCATAGATCCGATTGTTTCACCCATCAACTTATTTCTTTCTGTATCTGAGCTTGCATTGTATGCTGCATACCATTTTGATCCTGTATCTATACCAGATGTTACAGTTCCTATTGCTGCAACCCCGATATTTAATCTGCTTATAGGTTTCCAATTAGGTAATGGAATATCTCGTCCAAACCTTTTTGCAAGTTCACTGTAACCAGCTTTACCAACATTGTACATGTTTTGTGCTGTTGTATGACCATTGACTCCCGTATCATAGACATCACCAGTCCACTCAAGGCCAGTCCCTTTGGTAGCCATCTTATATAGACCAGTAGTCATATTCCACTTAAAACTGCCTACTGTTCTCCAGCTTTGCCTATTCAAAGCTGCGGTATCTACAGTATTTGCAGGGTTTAGAGCGTCTGCGTAGGAATTACTAATAGCAGTCATCTCTCCTGCAAAACTCACTGTCGTTCCACCGATATCATTAGCCACAAACTTCATGGCATCCTGCCATGAAACCTTCGGCTCGTCATCGGTGACTCCACCCGGCTTACCTGGCTGGTTTCTAACTTCTAACCTAGTCATGAGGTCTTGATTATCATTTATGTATACAGTTAGATCGTTATTAAAGTCAGGGTTATTTTTCAATGGAGGCCCATTTTCTGGTTGAACAGGTGTGAAGGTGCCATCCCCGTTCGGTTTCAATTTCACTCCATTCGGTAGTTCAATTGGTTTTACAGGGCCTACAGGTGATAGAATTGGAGTTTTACCAATATTCGACCATGGGTCGCCAGCTTCACCGACCCTGCTTTCAAGGGAAAAAGGGTCTACTTCCAAATCAAAGCCTTCAACTTCTAAGTTAAACCCTTCCTGTTCTAAATTGAATCCCTCAATATCTAAATTGAATCCTTCAATTGCGTTAGCAGGTGTGAGAAAGGGCACCAAGTTTAAAGAAAGCAGAAAAACAACTGCTAAAAGGGCCAAAACTTTTTTTAACCTTCTTTTGAACATCTTTTCCTCCCCTTAATCTTGATTTGAATTAAATTTTTCATTGATTAATTTTTTCGCTTCTTCGTAAGTAGCTTTATTTACCTTATGGAGTTCATTAGCAATTTCCTTAGAGTAATTTACTATAGTTGATTGTCTTTCATTGGCTTTATCAGATAAAAATTTATGGGCTTCATTAGTTAATTTACCTTCTGCTTTAAGGTAGAGAATCGCTCCCAAAAGGTTGTTGTTTTCTTTAATGTGCTTAGTAGACCAATCACCTTTATATTCAAATATCTCACTTGTATTTAGATATTCTTGAAGATCGTTTTCATTAAGTGCTTTCTTTTTCCACTGTTCCCATTGCTCAGCAATTTCTTCTGCTCGATTAAACTCATCGTTTAATTCATCTAGATCGTATACGTTGGCATAAGAACCTGAGGCACTTTCAGCCACATCCTGCAACTGTCTTTGGCCTGCAGCATCAACGTCGAATCCAATAATATTTACAATTGGACTTACGTTAGAATCTTTTAATGACTTTGCTACATCAACAGGATTTCCATCGCATGTTTCTATTCCATCACTCACAAGGAAAATGATATTGGTGTTTTGTTCTGCTGGAAATTGAGACAGATCTTTTTGAGCTTCCTCCAGCGAAGCTGCAACCGGGGTCCATCCTTTTGCGTTGACACCATTCAGAGCTTGATTTAATTTGCTTTTATCGTAGCTTTGAAAATCATAAATCTTTTCGTTTGCCTTACAGGACATTTCTTTGTCTGCGTCGCTCCCTGTTCCCCTATGACCATACACCCTAAGTGCAACTTTTGCCTCTTCGGGAAGGGAAGACGCAAAAGTATCAATGGCTTCTTTTGCTAAATCGATTTTGGTTCTTCCGTTTACTTGCCCCTTCATGCTGCCGCTTGCGTCAAGTATGATTTCTACATTGAGATTATCTTTGAATTGATAACGTGGATCTTCTATATCTGGACTCCCAAATGACTTAACCTTCAGTTTTTCTAATATGACTTGAGGATCCTTGTAATCTAAAGCGAATAGAGAAAGTAGTTGATTCCAATAAGCTTCGAGGAACTCTTCCTCTACCTTCCCCTTAATTACAGGAAGTTCATTTACAGCGTCTATGACTTCTTTGTTTTCTTCATCAAAATCCGCATTTGCAAACGGACCCGCTGGATAATCAATTACTTCTTCCAATGTTTCAGGGGCCTCCGGCGCTGATGTCAAATCAGGATACACAGAGAGTGAATCTTTTTCTTCTTCATCTTGTTTTTTCTTTGTAGGCTCTTCGGATACCTTATCTGTTTTATTATTACCGTCAGATTTCTCACTCTTTGATTCACAACCTATGAACACTAAGGATAAACATAAAATAACTATTGAAATAATATATTTCTTACTCAAGTAATACGTCTCCTTTATACAGTAATAATAGTAGTTTTCTTGTTGAAATATAGAGTAGGCCCAGAAACACTTCTGGGCCTGTAATTAGTAAGGAGATTACTCCTCATTAACTACCAATCATGTCTTGAATTTTCTGGAAAATAGATCCTACCATACCTTCTACGCCATCCCCGTTACTACTAACTGCAGCAGACAACAAAGTCACAATCGTAATAATAACAGCTGCAACCCCGATCCACTCTAGAGCCTGCGAACCTCTTTCATTTCCTGTATAAGTTTGTACCTTGGAATATAATTTTGCGCATAAGTTTTTCATGTTTGTTCCTCCTAGAAATGTTTTTAATATGTTCACCCATTCGGGTTATTTCACTAGATCAAAAATATTATTATCTCCGAATAGGAGATTCATCACCATCAATCCACCGACGAGAAGCATTGCTGTAGGGGCGATGATAAATGTTGTAATTAATGTTATCTTTGGCGAAGCTTTAGCCGCCTTTTCTTTTACTTGTTCTTTTCTGATTTCCCTCATGTCATCTGCCTGTATTTTAAAGGTAGTGGCTATCGGGACCCCGAGTTTTAATCCCTGAATCAATGACTTTATTAAGTTTTGAAACTCAGGATTGCTGTTTCTTTCCATCAACTGCCGATATGCTTCTTCCCTGGGGACTCCTAGATTAATTTCATGCAGGAACCTTGAAAACTCTTCTCTAAGCGGGCCATCAAAGAATTGAATCACCTCCCGAAGTGCCTTATCCAAATCAATTCCCGCCTGCAGGCTGACACTCACAGTATCCAGAAAATCCGGTAAATCATAACGAAGTTCCTCTTGCCTCTTTTTCGCCTGATTTTTTAATAGGATAATAGGGATGAAATAACCTGCCACCGGAAATAACGCTACTGCGAATTGAGATAATGGGAATTGAATGATAAAAAGAATGATTCCACTTACCAACCCAATAAATGCTAGATAAATCTTGATTCCTTGAAACCTCTCAACAGTCAATTCGAGACTGTTTCCAGATTTACGAAGCCAATCTTCCACGTCTTTTTCTTCACTGAAGAAGTTAACCCTTTGACCAATAGACGAAAAATCATCACCGTATTTTAGTACTTTCTTTAGAATCTTTGACGTCAACGTTTCTTTTTTTCTAAGTGACTGTTCAAAGTTTGCAACAGACTCATTAAGATGTACTTGCAGTTCTTGTTTCTTTTGCAGATAGACATATAAATGCCTCATGCCGAGAATAAACATAAACCAAAAAAGTATAATGCAAACAAGAATTAAGGCATCCATCTTCTCACACCCTTATATTGGAGACTTTTCTTATTAATACAAATGAGAGGACAGTTCCTGCTATAAACATGAATCCAAGAATTGCCCCTGGTATAGTAAACAGATTATCCAGAAAACCGTCTACCATCTGGTTCATCATCAAGAGAATAAAGACTGGCATGGCTGGAAGGATATAAGACACAAACCGTTGCTCGGCAGTCATTGTCTTGATTGTTTGTCCCAGTATCTTTCTTTCTTCCAATGTCTTGGACATCTCATCCAGGACCGCATGAAGGTTACCACCTGCATTTTTCTGTATCAGGAGGGTAGCTATAAAAAGCTTAAAATCCCTCGAAACATTTCGGTTTTGCATTTCCCTCAGAGCCTGTTCGAAATCAACCCCCAGTGCTAATTCGTGAGATAATTTTTTGAATTCTTCTTTTGCCGGAGAATTTACCTCATGACTTACTAATGCTAACCCTTGCTGGATTGTCATCCCTGCCCGGACGGAGTTACCGAGCAGCCGGCATACTTCAGAAAGCTGCTCATTCAGTCTCTCTTGATGTTTATTCTTTCTTAGTGCAAACAATAAATAGTAGATGATCACTACCAACACAACCGCAATAATTAAATTAAAGGGAAATGAAATGCCGAAAAGACTGTTTGAAAAAACGGCGATTGCCATACCTCCGACGATTAACATCCCGTAAAACTCTGAAGGAGTCAGGGGGACATTTGCTTCCCGTAACTTTTTTTGCATTGGCTGTGCCAGCTTAGTTTGATCAAACCGATCCCCTAAAAGAACGATAAAGCTTTTTCTTTTTTCACTTCCTTCGAACCACTTACCGACTTTCTGGTTCCACTTCCTTTTTTCAGAACGATAGCCGAGATAGCTGTATACGCCGAAAATCCCTACTAAGACAGCCAGGCTATATAAGATTGCTGGAAGCATAGCTCTCCCCCTCTTCAAACAGTTTAGGAGACAGGTCCTGACCGAAAATCTGCAGTCTTTCCAAGCACCTAGGTTTATAACCTGTAGCAACGAAATCCCCTAACACTTTGCCAGAATCATTAAGTCCGTATTTCTGAAACTTAAAGATTTCATGTACATGGATTTTACCGTTTTCATCTACAACTACTTCTGAGATTGAGGTGATTTTACGGGAACCATCTGTTAAGCGTTCTCCTTGTACGATAATGTCTAGTGCACCTACAATATACTCTCTTACTATATGAGTAGGCAGGTCCATCCCGGCCATCACAACCATACCTTCAATACGCCTTAATGCATCTGATGGGGTATTCGCATGGACTGTTGTTATTGAACCTTCATGCCCTGTGTTCATAGCTTGGAGCATATCAAAGGCTTCAGGTCCCCGGACTTCCCCTACAATGATTCTGTCCGGTCTCATTCTAAGCGCATTTTTAACCAATTGCCTTATGGAAACCTCTCCTTTTCCTTCTACGTTTGGAGGCCTGGCTTCCATTCCAACTACATTAGATTTATCAAGTTTCAGCTCAGCAGAATCCTCTATGGTAATAACCCTCTCACGAACAGGAATTGAATTACCAAGAACATTTAGCAGAGTGGTTTTCCCACTGCCTGTTCCTCCTGAAATTAAGATGTTCATCTTGGACTTTACAACCGCTTGAATGAATTCACTCATAGCTTCGTTTAAAGAATTGAACTCTAGTAAGTCATACATCTTAAAGGGATCTTGGCGGAACTTACGTATTGAGATAAGTGTCCCATTTAAACTGACAGGAGGAATAACCGCATTCACACGGCTGCCATCCGGTAATCTTGCATCAACCATTGGAGAGCTTTCATCAATTCTTCTGCCAAGAGGAGCGACGACTCTGTCAATAATATGCCTGACGTGCTTTTCATCCCTAAAAGTTATATTTGTAAGTTCGAGTGTACCGCCCCTTTCAATGAATACCTCTTGACTGCCATTGATTAATATCTCTGTGATCGACTCATCATTCAGCAACGGTTCTAAAGGTCCGTAACCCACGGATTCATCTATCAGTCTAGTTAATAAGAGCTCTTTATCGTGACGGGGAATGACAACCTTTTCTTCGGTCATAAATTGACTGACAAGCTGTTCAATTCTGAGCCTCATTTCTCCTTGAGATAAATTAGTAAGCGCCTCTAAGTTCGCTTCTCTAAGTAACCTTGCTTTATAGTGGCTTACCAATTCATCAACATACGGATTATCCAGACTGGACACTCTATGATTTTCTTGTTCTTTTTGTGTTCTGCTGTTTTTAAATAGAGCCATTAGAATCACCTATCTTTAGTTATCCCAGCTTAGAAATTACCCATTTGTGAATATCTTTTGCAAACGGAGGCAATTTCTTTTCATTGGCTTCCTTCCTTACAATCTCACCTTTATTGACATAGGATTGAAGTGCACGGGAATCATTTTTTATCTTTACTTCTATAGGATAGCTGGTGAGGTTTTTGACATCTCCTGGTTGGATTTCATTGTCCTTACTAACCTTATTTATAACCAGTCCCATTCTTTCTTTAGCGTCGATGCCCAATCTATTAAATAAGAGTTCTACCTGCCTTAATACTTGCAAGGAAGGTGTATCCAAATTCAGTACATAGCAGATACGGTCAGATTCTTCTAAAGCCCGATAAGTTTGTTCATTGATTTGAACAGGAAGGTCTACCACAACAAAGTCGTAATTCCTTCTGCATGTTCTTAATAGCGTTGAAATAAAATCTTCAGTCACGCTTTCCCCAACTTCTGCATCCCGTGGACTCAGCAGTACTTCGAGCTTTGAATGCTTCTCTTTCTCAGATACATTCCGGATATGGTTTTCGTTTAATTCATCGATGACTGGAGAAAGGTCAGCCAGTGATCGATTGCTCTCAATTGATAAAAATGTTTCGCTTCCCCCAAACTGAAGATTCAAATCAATGAATATGACTTGTGCGGTAGACTCGAGTTTCAACGTTTGTGCAAATGTGGAAGATACAAGCGTTCTCCCTGAACCTCCCTTGCCACTGTAAAAGGAATAAATCATTCCTCTTCCCTTTTTAAAAGACTTTGTGTTTGTTGCAGCTGCTTCATCAGTTGAAGCCCTTTTTTCCTTCGCTAGGTGATCAATTTTATCCAGTTTGCTTGCTAACGAATTAAGTTCATCAGGTATCACAAAAAAGTCTGCAACCCCAGCCCTCGTAGCGGCCCTTAACGTCTCGAATTCTGTATTTATAGCTATATAGATTAAGAGATGATCGCTATTTATACTCTGCATATACTGAATTAAGTCTATTCCGCTATCTTCTTCACTTTGAATCAAGAAAACTACATCTGGTGCAAGCCGGTCAAAATCTGATTTCACGTCATCGTATTTGATGGCCTCTACACTAGTAAAACCGGCAAGTAAACTTATAAATTGCTTTGTAACAGACTCATTGTTACTAATAATTAAGTACTTGTTTTCATTCATTATGTGTGCCTCCAACATTACTGCTGTTTCTTCTTATCAGCATCTTCTTTCTTGGGTTCTTGTTTTGGCTGTTCTTCTTTTTCAGGTTCTTGCTGTGTTGTTTCAGCAGTTTTAGATTCTTCTTGTTTTTCTTGGGGCTCCTCTTCAGCTGAAGCTTTCCCTACGTTGGCCTTAAGAATTCTTATACTGTCAGCATAGTTTTGCATATGAATTAAATTTGGTGCTTCATCAGCTGCTATCTCCAACTTCACACCAGCGAACTTCTCTTCTTTATTTGAAAGGATATTCGCCACTCTTACATCCTTCATGAAGAGTTCTGTTTTTGGCTTCCCCTCGAGTGTTTGAGAAACAATAATATCAACACGATCGAGGTTTTCTAACTTCTCATCAAAATAAACCTTATCTGAACTGACCATCGTTACCAATCGATTGTTTGCGTCACTAACGTTGGAATATGGCTTGATCATATTCTTAGTGATGATGTCCCCTTCTTTCAGGGCCACAACGGAAACACTGTTTTTGAGATCTTTTCCCTTAGTTATATGGGACCCTGTTACAAACTTATTTGGAATACTCATGGTTGTAACTTGGTTAGGTTCTAGCAATGTACGAGAATTAATATTTTCACCCGCTACGATAACTTCAGTCATCCCGCCTAGCTGTGTATTTAGAGCTCTGACTTTTTGTAAAACGAAAAAACCTGCTGTAAGAGCTAGCAATAGTGATAAAACAATAAAAATAATGGCCTTCCTCTTCGATTCAAGCATTCACAATGTTCCTTTCTTTCTATAAATACGAAAAATAGATTTTAGATTGTTACATAGCTAAGTACCTTGGAAGCTGCTCTCCTCCCTCTTGTTGTATTTACGATTTAGAAACTCTTTCGATGTCAATTCCACCCATAAATGATACAAATGTATTACTTTTCAATATTTTGGAATTAATTCAACTCTTATTTACCACAGATTTCAGGTTTAAAAACCTGAATGTCTTATTTTGTTCATAATTTTTTCCTATATATTAATTATCACCCCATCCTACTAACGTCAATGACTGCAGGAATTTGTCGAATATTGTCTGTTATTTTAGAACTATACGAAGGGAAATTAATCATGAAAAAACAGGTATTAAGGTGTGTGCCAAAAGTTTATTATCCGTTAATTCAATAGAGTGTTTTCTTTTAAATATGGTAAGTTTTAGGTGAATTATTACAAATGTTAAATTTAGTGGGTAATTGGAATTATTTATGAAAGTGGAATTTTACTAATACCCCAGGACATATTGAAAGCTCCCCATCATTGAAGAGGAGCTTTCCTACCTGTTTATAAAAGAAGCTTTTGGATGTGATTGATTAGTTCTTCAGGGGAAAGAGCCGCTTCTCCCCCTCCTTGGATAAAGTCTTCTTTGCCTCCGCCTTTTCCGTTGATCATGGAGAAGATCTTGGGGGCAAGCTCCTTTAAGTGGACGTCTGGCTGCTTGCCTTTAGCTCCGACCAGCTGAAGCTTGTCACCGTTTTGGACTGCCAGGAAAACTACAGCTTCATCATGATCTGAAATGATCTGGCGGGCAAGCTTTTGAAGTTCCTGGATAGGACGATTTTGATAGGCTTTTTGCATGAAGGTTGAACCTTCTGCGAATGCAATCGCTGTTAGAGAAAGTTCCTTTGCTTCATATGTTAAAAGTTTCTGTTTCATTTCTTCCATCTCTTTGTCCTGTGTTTTCATTTTTTCCAGCAGCTGCTGAGCAGCCTCTTCCATCTTATCCTGGGGTGCTTGGAGAATTCCGGTGAGTTCCTTTATCACTTGGTGTTTTTGATGTAATTGAGCCAGCACCCGGCTGCCGCACACAAACTGTAAACGGATATGTCCTTTATGCTTTTCCCAATCCAGAATCTTGATTGCCCCTACTTCAGAAGTGAAGCGGGGATGCGTTCCGCCGCAGCCGTTATAATCAAATCCCGGGATGATGACCAGCCGGACATCTTCAGCTACAGAAAGCTGCTTCCGAAGAGGATAAGTAGCTGCTTCATCCGCTGTCATCCACTTCGTTTCGATCGGCCTTGCTTCACCGATGATTTTATTCGCGAGGTCTTCTGCTTGAAGAGCTTCTTCCTCTGTCATTCCCGCTACATCGAGGTCGATCGTCAAGATTTCTTTTCCGAGATGAAAGCTGATCGTTTCATAGCCATGGGCTTCAGCAAATGCAGCTGATAATATATGCTGCCCTGAATGCTGCCGCATATGATCATAGCGTCTGTTCCAATCGATTTCCCCTTTTATATTGGCAGAAGGATTTTCAAAAGGATTATCAATATAATGACGGACCTGGCCGTCCACCTCTTCTACATTGTTCACTGGTATTCCATTAAGGACACCCTCATCAAACGGCTGGCCCCCGCCTGTCGGGTAAAAAGCCGTCTGTTCCAACAGGACGAACCAGCGCCCGTCTTCCTCCTGTCCCTGATGACTGATGGTCGTTTCAAATGTGGTTAGGTAAGCATCTTCATAATAGTACTTCTTCGTCATATAAATCCCTTTCCTCTCCTTTTTCTATTACTTTATCATATCCACTTGCAGGGCCTGCACACAACCACCCAGGCCGCCGTTCCTGATTTCACCCCTGTAGCTCCCGACAACACCCCTGCCCTGGGCTGGCAGACAGTACGGCATCGTTTCTCACGCTTGTCATATCGAAACGAATTTATTAGATGGGTATCTGCTCAATTTCCTTTACTATGAATTCTTTAGCTTAGCATAAAAATAAATGCAGCTAACCCTTAATAGAAGGCTGGCTGCATTTTATTTTTTCAACGTTTCCATGATTGGTTTCTGAATCTTTCTATCATTCTTCTAATCTCCGATATTAATAAGCCACTCCTGTCCGGGTATGTGTCTTTTCAAACTCGGCCGGATCCGGGTCGAAATATTTCTCATTGAAATCCGCTACAAACTTATCATCCTTGATGTAGCCGGATCCCCACGTCGGATCCATCGTCAGCCACTTGCCGTTCACTTTCGCCTCGACCCAGGCATGCCGCTGCGGCCACCAGCCGCCCCTTGCCATCCCTTCAACGAATCTCGCCTCAATATCGCTTGCCCTTAAAAGTGCGATGGCGAGATAAGCATAGTCCTGGCAGACGCCCGTTTCCTCGTCGAGTGTTTTCATGGCACTGTCATCCCACTCGAAATCTTCATTTTCAAGCTTTTCTACATCATAGCTGACATTCTTCGCTGTGTAATCATAGATTGCCTTCACTTTTTCACGGTCTGTCTTCTTACCGGCTGTCAGCTTTTGAGCTAATTCTTCAATCGCTGGATGATCGGATTCCACACCTCTTGAAGGCAGGAGGTCCCTTTTATCCTCACCAGTCGACTCCACTTCGAACTTGGCAAAGCCGTAGAACCTGAAGGAATCACTATTTTCTTCCTTGATTTCCGGTACACTCAAGGTCACCTCGTATGTACCTGGACCAAATCGGAGGTAGAAGGAATCATCGAATGTGAAATCTTCCACAGGAATGACATCAAGCGCTTCATCCTCTCCTTTTTTCGTCTTGATATAGATATGATCGGTTTCCGGACCGAACTCGTCTCTCCGATCGATTGTCCCTTTTACCGTGTACAATCCATCTGTCTCTTCCCCTCCATATTGCGGGGATTCCAAGGTGACCCCACGCTCCATGTAAGTCTCGGAGTACTCAATCGGACTCATCGTTCGATCAGACTCGTTATCGATTAGAATCGTTGTTGCTGTCTGATAGTAATTCTCCCTTTCCTCATCAGGAACAAGCACTTCAAGCTCATGAACCCCTTTTCCATAAAATAGAGGCACGTCATAGGAGAATGTTCCACCTTTAACCGGAATGACATGCGTCCAAGTTTCACTATCCTTTTTCAACTTTAGCATGATAGTATCGCTATCCGTCAACTGGCCCGCTTTACCTTGCAGGGCGAACACTTCATTTTCCTTCGTATAGCTGGAATCGACACTAACTTCCAAATCGGCGCCGCGGCCAAACGGAGTATACGTCACATCCCGCTTCTTGTTAGGATTGACATTATGTACAGTGAAAGATGCCGTATCATAAAAATAGTTCTCTTGATCCTTACTAGGCAGCTGTATCTTCACGCTGTATTCTCCCTCACCGTTGAAGAAATGCATCGATTGCTTGAACTTCCCGTCCTCGATAGGTGTATAATACTCAAGCTGATCCCCGGCCGGACCTTCCTCCTTCGACCGAACCTTGATCCAGGCATAGCCCGATTTCAAATCGTTGTGCTTCTCGATCTCTCCTTCCACGACGACCTTTCCATTTGCGGCAAACTCTTTATATTCAGGGTCCGCCAGCGTCACACCGATTTCTTCACTATAGGAAGTCAATTCAATCGGTGCAAGCTCCAATTCTTTATTTTTTTCCTTCACGAGCTTTTCATATTTATCTTCTTCTTTCGCTTCTTCCTTCTCGGCTTTGGTATCAGCAGAACTGCTGCAGGCTGAAAGAAACATCAGACTTACTGCGAAACACAACAGAATGACGGCAATGGGATTCTTCCGGTTCATACGGTTCTCCTCCAGATTGTTTTGTATTTTTTGCATCCTCACTTATGTACGAATTAGACAATATTTGGTTTCTGATGCTTTTTTCCCATTCTACCTTATTCTTCAAACCTGTGAGTGGAATTTTTTAGAAAAAACCTTGATCACCGCAGTTGATTTCCGTGCAAGACTTCGCTTTCCGCGGGTAGCCCGTGAGCCTCCTCGGCTTTTGCGCCGCCCCCCTATTGTTGGACACCCACCAACAATAGGAGGCGTGCACTTATGGCCAAATTTAGTAATAAAGAAAAACTTAAAGCTGCCAAACGTTATATTCATGAATTGTTTAGCTATCGAGAATTAGCCACTCATGTAGGAGTTGACGAAGCCGTACTTAGGTATTGGGTGATGTTATACCGTCATCATGGAGAACAAGCATTCTCCTTTCCCTATACAAACTATCCATCAGCCTTTAAACTGAGGGTAATTCAATTTATACAGGAAACGAATTACTCTATTCGAGAGGCATCGGCCATATTTCATATCCCGGATCCATGTATGGTTCGTAGATGGATTAAGAAATGGGAGCTTGGTGGATTAGATGCCCTTAAATCCACTAAAAAGGGGACATCCATTATGACATCTCGCAATCAAAAGAATCGTACCGATACCGAATCTTCTAACCAATCCATAGAAGAGATGAAAAAAGAGTTGGAACACCTTCGTATGGAGAATGCGTATTTAAAAAAGCTGAAAGCCTTAGTTCAGGAAAAGGAATCACCCAAGAAATCAAAGCGAAAGTAGTTTATGAGCTAAGGCATGAATTTCCGGTCAACCAATTGGTGAAGGTAGCGAAGCTACCAAGAAGTACTTATTACCATGTGATTCAATCCTGGGAAAAGCCAGATACCGATCGTAAATGGAAAAGAAGAATTCAATTCATTTACCGTAGGCATGGTGGACGTTTAGGGTATCGTCGTATCACCGATACTCTACAGGAAAAAGGACACGTGATTAAAGTGTACCGAATCATGAAAGAACTTGGTCTCCAATGCATTGTTAGGATGAAAAAATATAACTCTTATAAAGGAGAGGTCGGCAAGGTAGCTCCAAACATCCTAAACCGTAACTTTCGGGCAGATAAACCAAACCAAAAGTGGGTGACGGATATTACTGAATTTAAATTGTTTGACCAGAAATTATATCTTTCGCCCATTTTAGATCTATTCAACGGGGAAATCATCTCCTATACGCTTCAATCAAGACCTACCTTTGACTTAGTGGCGAAGATGTTGAGACAAGGACTCGTTAACGTATCGAAAGATGACGAACTCTTGATTCATTCGGATCAGGGATGGCATTACAGAATTCCACGATATCAACGAATACTTCAAGAAAACAACATTACACAAAGTATGTCTCGAAAAGGAAACTGTTACGATAACGCAGTGATGGAGAATTTCTTTGGCATTCTTAAATCAGAATTTCTTTACTTACAATCATTTGAAAATATCGAGCATTTTAAAGACGAACTTGAAAAATACATTTACTACTACAATCATTTAAGAATTAAATCTAGATTAAAACGTAAAACACCGGTAAGTTATCGATCTGCATTCGAATTAGCTGCATAGAAAAATAGTGTCCAACTTTAAGGGGTCAGTTCACTTTTGCCTGCGGGGTCTCACATAAGCTACTTTTCCCGCAGGAGTCTTCGTCTTGCACTCCAATCAACTGCTAGAACGGGTTAAATCCAACATTAAGCTCACTAAAGCCAATAAAATAGATCTCTCATATCTTTATGATGAGAGACCACTTATAAATACGCTACTTCCCTGCTTTCTTTTCAAACCAGCCGAAAGCTACTTCTGCATTCACAATTTCATTATTCGGTGAGACTAAAAAAATCACGAATGACCCGTCTGATGGAAAGATGAATTTTCCATCTTCATCACTCGTTAACGTGCTTTGCGGGGGTACAATTCGCTTAAATGCATTGATCCCTTTTCTTGGGGACTTACCGACAAGCTCAGCAGATAAGATTTTTACTTCCGGCTTCGGAAGTGGAGAAAGGGATGTGTTTGCAGGGGTCACCAAATCTGAGACTTCCGGTTTCCCAGGAAGTTTAGGATTGAAACAAATTTCAGCTATAATCGGTTGATTGGAATAGTTCGTGACAGTAAATGCATTGACGAATAAATCCACATCTGAATCAGCAGGGTTAAACAACCCTCCCCAGGCATTCTTTCCTTTTCCCAACCGAAGAATTTCAGTCTGTCCAACAAAATAACGTCCCTGTAAAGATTGATATAAAGGGTTGGGAAAGTTGACAGACTTAGTATTGCTCATGATTAGACTTTCCCATGAGATCACTTCACTCCTTTCTGTAGTTAAGTAGATTGAGGGAACTCATAGAGAGGTCAGTGGAATAAGCAGCTTAAATCATAATGGTTTTATGTGGCTTGCTGAAGTGAGTGGTTCCCTCGCCTCCGACTTTCACCGTGCCTTTTTCGGGAAAATGACCAGCCTGCTTGAGCCATCGTTTAGTAAAACTTCCATTTGAGAACGTTCAGCCAATGCAACATAGATCACATAGCCTTCGGGGGAAGTAGTTGTTTTCCAGTTATCATCAAACTCTGCTCGTTCCACAGGATTTGAAAAGGTTTGATTGGTTAGAACTTTGGTTTTTGATTTTTTCATTTACTTACCTCCCTTCGTTTTACGGAAAACTCTCTATATAGTATTCATGATTTGAAATTTCGTATGAACAAGTATACCTGCAGACGAACCATACTTGGGTTGACTTAAGTAGTTTCAATCTATTTAAAAATTGGACAGCCCTTTTTTGATTCTTGTTATGTTCGCTCATACCTTCTTTCTTTTATTTCATAGTATGTACAATATAAGAGGCCTCTTATAAAAATAAATTTAAGAGGGAGGTGAAGTTAAATGGATGCTTCTGTTCAACAAACAGATACTCTAGGTACTTTACTTTGTCTTCTTGGAAGATTCTTAGTCTATCTTCTGTTGATTGTTGTAGCTCTGCTTGCAGACTTATTAATCAACACAGCTACTGGAGATGCGATTAGAGAACTTGCCAATACTATTGCTAGTGAAGGTTGTTAATTTTAAAAAACCTTTGTAGCAATAAAACCTAGAAGATTAGCAAATGATCTTCTAGGTTTTTTAATCTATAAAGAAAAATACTTCCTTACATATGATAGATACACACTACTTTTTTATAAACGAGCATAAGATATAAGGAAGTTCCAGCATGCTTATTATCAACTAAAGAGGTGGTTATATGATGAATGAAAATAACGAGGAAAAGAGTGTCGTAAAAAACGACGTTTCTTTAGAGAATGAAGCTTTCAAGAACCTGGCCGGCAATTTATTAAAGAATGAAAAATCTATGGGTTCTCTTATGAATCTGGCAACAACTTTTCTTAAGAATGACTCTCTCTTAAATTCCCTAGAAACCAAGGGAAGTCTAAAAAATCCAGCAACTGAAAATGGAGAAGAACAAGAAGATAAATTTACTTCCCTAATCAAGATGCAAGAGAATTTAGCTAAGGAGATCTCTTCTTTATCTCAGAAACTTGATACAATTACTAATGATATTGCAGAGTTTAAAAAAGAATGGCAATCCTTAAAAGAAAACAACCGGAAATTATTTAAAAAAAGCAAGGGAAAGGTAGAGAAAGAATAGAAGTTAGATTTTTATATTCAAGTAAATTAAGAAACAAAAAAGAAGCTTCCCATTAGTTTGGTTACTAATGAGAAGCTTCTTTTGTTTCGCATTAAAGATTGAGGGGGCAGATTACATCATGCCGCCCATGCCACCCATGCCGCCCATATCAGGCATGCCTCCGCCAGCATTCTCTTCAGGAATGTCTGCAACTACTGCTTCAGTAGTCAGGAACATTGCTGCAACGGATGCTGCGTTTTGAAGTGCGGAACGAGTAACTTTGGTTGGGTCTACGATACCTTTTTCGATCATGTTCACCCATTCGCCAGTTGCTGCGTTGAATCCTACACCCACTTCTTCTTTCTTCAGGCGTTCTACGATGATAGAACCTTCAAGTCCTGCGTTGTGAGCGATTTGACGGATTGGCTCTTCAAGTGCGCGAAGCACGATGTTGATACCAGTCGCAACGTCTGCGTCAGCTTCGATTGAAGCGACTTTGTTGTATACGTTCACCAGTGCAGTACCACCACCGGAAACGATACCTTCTTCTACTGCTGCGCGAGTAGAGTTCAATGCGTCTTCGATGCGCAGTTTGCGCTCTTTAAGCTCAGTTTCAGTTGCAGCACCGACTTTAACGACTGCTACACCGCCTGCAAGCTTAGCAAGACGCTCTTGTAATTTTTCTTTATCGAATTCAGAAGTAGACTCTTCGTGTTGAGCACGGATTTGGTTCACACGTGCTGCAATCTTTTCTGGATCTCCAGAACCTTCTACAACTGTTGTGTTTTCTTTTGTTACGACAACTTTCGCCGCGCGGCCAAGTTGAGTAATGTTTGCAGATTTAAGGTCAAGACCTAAATCTTCAGTGATGACTTCACCGCCAGTAAGGATGGCAAGGTCTTCAAGCATTGCTTTACGACGGTCACCGAATCCAGGAGCTTTAACAGCCACTGCATTGAATGTTCCGCGAAGTTTGTTTACTACTAATGTTGCAAGTGCTTCACCTTCAACATCTTCAGCAACGATCAACAATGGCTTGCCTTGTTGTACAACTTGCTCAAGAACAGGAAGTACTTCCTGGATGTTTCCGATTTTCTTATCAGTGATCAAGATGTATGGATTTTCAAGAACCGCTTCCATCTTGTCAGAGTCTGTCACCATGTATGGAGAAGCATATCCACGGTCGAATTGCATACCTTCCACCACATCAAGCTCAGTTGTGAATCCTTTAGATTCTTCGATAGTGATGACACCATCATTTCCAACGCGCTCCATTGCTTCAGCGATCAATTGACCGACTTCTTCGTCAGCAGCTGAAATCGCAGCAACTTGAGCGATTGAATCTTTTCCTTCGATCGGCTTGGAAATTGCTTTTAATTCTTCAACCGCAGTTTGAACCGCTTTTTCAATCCCTTTACGTACGCCTACAGGATTAGCACCCGCAGTTACGTTTTTAAGACCTTCACGGATCATCGCCTGTGCAAGAACCGTTGCAGTTGTTGTACCATCACCGGCAATTTCATTTGTTTTGCTTGCTACTTCAGCAACAAGCTTTGCACCCATGTTTTCGAATGCATCTTCAAGTTCGATTTCTTTTGCAATTGTTACACCGTCATTTGTGATAAGTGGTGAACCGTATTTCTTCTCAAGTACCACGTTACGTCCTTTTGGTCCAAGAGTTACTTTAACTGCATTTGCTAATTGATCTACCCCGCGAAGCATGGAACGGCGTGCTTCTTCGCTAAATTTAATATCCTTAGCCATATTCAAAGTCCTCCTCTTATTGTTTAAAGTAATGTTTTATAATCGATTCGTTAATTATTCGCCAACAACAGCCAGAATGTCACTGTCACGAAGGATCAGATATTCTGCGCCTTGGTATTTCACTTCTGTACCAGCATATTTAGAGAAGATGATTCGATCGCCGACAGACACCTCAAGAGCAACGCGCTCACCGCTGTCAAGAACGCGACCTGTACCTACAGCAACAACTTTACCTTCCTGCGGCTTTTCCTTTGCGGAATCCGGAAGAACGATACCGCTTGCTGTTTTTTCTTCTGATTCGACTAGCTCGATAACGACGCGATCACCTAGTGGTTTTAACAAGTGAAACAACCTCCTTGAAATTATGTAAATAGTTTTTTATTAGCACTCGTTCACTGTGAGTGCTAACACAACTATTATAATAATTAATTCGTTTTCATTTTGCAAGAGTCCTGCTTAAAATTTTTTTCGTCATTTTCCTCCTTTTTTCACACTTCTCTATACTATGTCCGGGTTTGTCTTTGTATTCCTTTTTCTTCTTCTAATATGGTCCGTTGATTTGACGCAATCATGAAAGTTTAAAATAGACCGTTCCTTTTCGCTGCAGGCACTTGCTTTCCGCGGGGAGGAAGTCGAGCCTCCTCGGCGTTCCGCCTGTGGGGTCTCGACTTTTCCTCTATTTCCCGTCGGAGTCAAGTGCCTTCCGCTACAATCCACTATGGTTTTTATATGAGTTCGAAAATTTAACAGCTTGACTTTACTTAAAAGCTTATCGTTGTTACGAACTAGTTCTAGCTGTTGGTTGGAGTGCAAGACGAATACTCCTGCGGGAAAAGCGAGACAGGTGAGACCCCGCAGAAGCGAAGCGACGAGGAGGCTCACCGGCCGCCCGCGGAAAGCGAAGTCTTGCACGGAAACCAACAGCGGAATTAAATCCACTAACAATAATCTTAAGAAAGCCGGTAAAAAAACCTACCATTTGAACACTCCACGATTTCTTAGTAGAATTGAACAAGATGACGATTAAAGGAGACGAAACGTTGAAAAAACATTTTGGATATATATTGATCGCATATATTGTGATGCAGCTTTCGAGTATTGTAGGAGTTCCTCTTCTATATAAAATCGGGGTGGACGTACTTGGCGAGCCTGCTAATCAGGTAAAGCAGCTTGTTCCGGGATATTGGCTCATGATCAGCTTTACGTTGACGCTGATCGTGGTGTGGGCGATTCTCCGAAAAAGTGAAACAAGCACGAATCTTGAACGAAGTGCCCCCCTCAATGCCGGAAGCTCCATAGGCTGGGCGGTAGCAGGTATTTTCATTGCCTTCTTTGCACAGTCGATTGCGATCCAAATCGAATATGCACTGGGAATCGAAATGGGTTCTGAAAATACGCAGATGATCATCGGAATCATCGAGAAGGTACCATTGACGATGCTCGTGGCTGCTGTGATTGGACCTATCCTGGAAGAAATCGTGTTCAGGAAGATCATCTTCGGCGTACTGTATGAAAAGATGAATTTCTTCTTTGCCGCGCTGGTAAGTTCAATCATATTCGCACTTGCCCACTTTGAACCGGAGCATGTCATCTTGTATTCGGCAATGGGCTTTACATTCGCGTTCCTATACGTAAAAACAAAGAGAATACTCGTGCCAATTTTTGCTCATGTGGCGATGAATACATCTGTCGTGCTGATACAATCTATCTATAAGGACGAAATTCAGAAAATCATGAAAGAAGCAGAACAAATTCAAGGATTTATTGGAGGATTATTTCTATGAGAAGATCACCGCTTTTCTCTGGAGTGATCTATCTCCTGCTCGGAATACTTTTCACATACTTTGCAGTTCAGAGTGTAAGAGATGATGGTTGGGGATTTTTCACTTATATGCTTGTCTTTCTGGCTACCCTTGACTTCGGGTCAGGACTCAGAATGATTATGATTCATTTCAAAATCAGAAAACAGCTTCATAATAAAAAATAAGGATTGGTCCCAAAAGGGATCAATCCTTATTTCTTTCTTCTTCATATTGTTCCATCTCAAGCTTCTGTTCCGCTTCAAGTACCTTTTTATAACCGATCTTTGAAATCCAGATACTGATTTCGTAAAGGATGAATAAAGGTACGGTCACCATCAAGTGAGAGACGATGTCCGGCGGTGTGATGAAGGCTGCGATGACCAGCAAAATAAAGTATGCAACCTTACGTACTTTCGCCATCACCATCGGGGTGATGATCCCCAGTCTCGTTAAGAACAGCATCGCGACAGGCAATTGGAATAATAGACCGAATGGAATGGTTAATTGAAACAAGAAATGAAAGTATTCATTTATCCCTATTACTTGTTGAATTTCAAGACTATCAGACAACGTCATCATGAATTCCACGATATACGGAAATAGGATGAAGTAAGAAAAGGACAGTCCGCCTAGAAATAATAACAGCGAGATAGGAATATAGCTGAGGGTCACCTTACGCTCCGTTTCATATAATCCAGGGCTGATAAATGACCAGACTTGGAATAAAATGAGCGGTGCAGTGAGAATCAGCGAAATGAATACCATCATTTCCATATAGATCTTAAGCGGATCTGTCAGACGAAAAGCATTCATCGTAAGCTCTTTCGCTTCGTCTGCATGCTGCAGATAACGAATCAGCGGTTCTGCGAGAAAGAAGCTTGCTACAAACGCTAACAAGAAGAAAACGACTACAATCATGAGTCGTTTTTGCAGTTCTCCTATATGTTCATACATTGTCATGTCTTTTTGACTTTGACTCATGGCATTCATCCTACTCTACTCTACTTAGCACTTTTGTTTTTATCGTCGTCGTCATCTGCTAAGCCTTTTGTTGCGTTTTTAAACTCACGTAATGTATTACCGAAAGCTTTCCCTAATTCAGGCAATTTCTTTGGACCAAAAACTAGTAAAGCGACAATTAAAATGATTATGAGGCTACCTGGACCTACTGGCATAATGAGACACCTCCTCTTGTACTCTTCTATCATAACGTAAAGCAACAGAATTTTCTATTCCGTAATAATTCCATCTTGTGACATTTCCGTGTCATCTTCAGAATAATGCTTCAAAAAGTAAACCAGTGATTGAAGTTCTACAGCCAAGTCTATATGGTGAACCCGGATATGATCCGGTACAGTCAGCCTGGCCGGCGTAAAATTGAGGATTCCCTTGATTTTTGAAGAAACCAATCTGTCTGTGATATTTTGAGCAGAAGAAGCCGGCACAGTAAGGATTGCCACTTCTATATTCTGACCCTCAAGCTTTTCTTCCAGATCATCAAGGTTAAATACCGGTACATCCCCGACCTGAGTGCCAACTTTTGACTCATCCACCTCGAACGCCATCTCGATTTTCGTATTATTGTTTTTTATAAAATTATAATTAAGAAAAGCGGTTCCCAGATTTCCGACCCCGATCAGCACTACCTTGGTCAATGCATCCTGATCCAGCGTCTTTCTGAAAAAAGAGAGAAGATAGTTAACATTATAGCCATAACCCTTTTTCCCTAATGCCCCGAAATAGGAAAAATCCCTGCGGATGGTTGCCGAATCTACCTTCACTGCTTCGCTTAATTCCTTCGATGACACCCTCTGCTTTCCAGATGAGTATAAATTCTTGATAAAACGGTAATAAAGCGGCAGCCGCTTAGCCGTTGCCTGTGGAATTTTCGTTGTATCCTGATTCATATTGCATTCCCCCACATCTATTCAAAAGCCTGTTGCTTTGACCGCCCGCATAACTGTGAACGCTTCCAAAATAACAGATAAACATTTTTAAGTCTCTCTACCCATCATACACTATATTCTATCCTATATGTGTGAAGATTAATAGTCATTCATAGACATGTATGATTGCCGTTTTCCTCTAATATACGGTACACTAGCACTATGAAATAGAGGTGAAACGTCATGATTCTACTACAAGTGAATCAACTTAGCAAAAACTTTGGTGCAGATACTATTTTATCGAATATTAAACTTGAAATACAGACTAGGGACCGTGTCGCACTTGTTGGCCGAAACGGTGCAGGAAAATCGACCCTTTTAAAAATAATCGCAGGCCAGTTATCCCATGATGGCGGGGAAATCACAAAACCTAAAGGTGTAACGATCGGCTACCTGGCCCAAAACACCGGACTCGAATCAGACCTGTCCATTTGGGCTGAAATGCTGACCGTATTCGAAGGGCTTCGTGCTCAGGAGAAGCAGCTCCGTGTCCTGGAAAAACAAATGGCCGACCCGTCTGTCTATGAGAATGACGAGGTGTATCAGCGTGTATTAAAAGAATACGACGAACTGCAGGTAAGCTTCAAAGAATCCGGTGGCTACCAATACGAAGCAGATATCCGCTCAGTGCTTCACGGCCTGAATTTCGCTGATTTTGACTATGAGACGAAAATCTCTGCGTTAAGCGGCGGTCAGAAGACCCGCCTCGCACTGGGTAAGCTTCTCTTGACCAAGCCTGATATATTAATCCTTGATGAACCGACCAACCATCTTGATATCGACACCTTATCCTGGCTAGAAACCTATTTGCAAAGCTATGAAGGAGCCGTTCTCATTGTTTCCCATGACCGTTACTTCCTAGACAACGTCGTCAACCAGGTGTATGAAATCTCCCGGAAACGGAGCAAGAAATTCATCGGAAACTATAGTAAATATCTTCAGCAAAAAGCTGAAGACTACGAAAAAGATGTTAAGCTCTTTGAACGTCAGCAGCAGGAAGTAGCCAAGCTTGAAGATTTCATCCAGCGGAACATCGCCCGTGCCTCAACAACCAAGATGGCACAAAGCCGCCGAAAAAAACTGGAGCGAATGGAACTGATGGACAGGCCGCTCGGCGATGAGAAATCAGCCTCCTTCTCATTCCAGATCGATCGTCAAAGCGGAAATGATGTACTGAAAGTAAACGATCTTTCAATCGGGTATGAGAAAAATGATGAAATATCCAGCCATATCGATTTTTCAGTAAAAAAAGGCGACAGCATCGCGCTCGTCGGTCCAAACGGTATTGGAAAATCCACTTTGCTTAAAACGCTTGTAAATAAGCTTGCACCTCTCTCAGGTGATTTTAAATTCGGATCGAATGTATCAATCAGCTATTACGATCAGGAGCAAGCAGATCTTTCATCAAACAAAAGCGTCCTCAATGAACTGTGGGATGAATATCCGATAAAAAACGAAAAGGAAATCAGGACAGTCCTCGGGAACTTCCTGTTTTCAGGGGAAGACGTACTGAAGCCGGTGTCTACATTAAGCGGTGGAGAAAAAGCGAGGCTTGCCCTTTCGAAATTGATGATGGAGAAAGGAAACGTACTCATCCTTGATGAGCCTACCAACCATCTCGACCTGGATAGCAAAGAAGTGCTTGAGAATGCCCTTATCGATTATCCAGGCACCATCTTATTTGTCTCGCACGATCGTTATTTCATCAACAGAATCGCGACCAAAGTGCTTGAACTCTCTAAAAATGGGTCCACCGAATACCTCGGAGATTATAACTATTATATGGAAAAGCTGCGACAGCAAGAAGAGCTGGCCGCCTTGGAATTAATGGAAAAAGGTCAGACTGGCCCAGGGTCGGCAACTCCGCAGAAGCAAAACCAAAAAATCGATAAAGAAGCAAAAAAGCTTGAGCGACAGCGTAAAAGAAGAGTAGAAGAAATTGAAGCTCAAATGGAAGTCCTTGAAGCTGTCATCGAAGAACAAGAAGAACTGCTTTGCGACCCGGACATCTTCCAGGATCACGAAAAGGTTCAGGATATCAATGACAAACTGAATTCTTCCAAGGAAGAACTTGATGAATTATTAGAAGAATGGACAGAATTAGAAGAACTTCTCCAAGAAGAACAGTAATCCACAGGTTTGGATAACACCACGTTATCCAAACCTTCTTTATTCCACATGATTATCCACATTATAAATGTTGATTATTCGTTATTCACAGGAGTTTTCCACACTATCCACAGAAAAAGTTGTGGTTATACACAATCTTCCACTCAACTACCCATACTTTTTTCACAGGGTGTGCACATTTATCCTTAAGTTATTAACAACTTATCCACAAACTGTTGATAAAACATATGTTCGTTCGTACATTTACTCCTCGTTTCTCAATTTCTCACGTTCTTCATAACCCTTATCACGTGCTTTCTCTCGATTTTCATAGCCTTTCTCTCTTAATTCTTCGCGGTATCCATAAGCAGTATCCCTAGCATATTCCCGCAGTGAATATCCCCTGTCTCGAATTAATTCCCTTACTTCATAGAAGTTTCCATCAATCTTACTTTCAAGATACTCCGATAGCCCAAGTAATCGGTTCTCTTCGTCTTGAGCCAAATCCACCATCTTCGCTTCTTGGTCGAAGAGTTCATCCACACGTTCTGTCTGGCTCTTAAAATATTTATCCACATTTTCATTTTCCCAATTAAACCATTCATGTATTAACCGGTTTTTTTCTTTCTCAAAAAAATCATCAAAATCTTGTTTGGTTTTTACAGTCTGATACTTACCTTTGCCAGCCTCCGCTACTTGCTTCAAGGCTTTTTGTCCCTCATTATCCACATTAAACCCAATGATATTAACAACGGCTGAAATATCCGATTCATTTAGCTCTTTAGCTTTTTCGACCGGGTCTCCATCACAAGTCTCCACACCATCACTTACGACATATACGATATTTTCCACATTGTCGCCGGTTTGCTTCTTTAAATCCTCCCCAGCCGATTGAATCGACGCTGCAAGAGGAGTCCAGCCTGCAGGCGAAAACTTTGAAAGTGCATCATTGAAACCACTCTGGTCATACACAGAAAGGGGATACACCACTTCTGAGCTGCCGCAAGAAAGCTCTTTATCGCTGTCATCACCTGTTCCTTTATGTCCATACACTCGCAGTGATACATTGACTTGTTCAGGCAGGCTCGAAACGAAAGTCTGAATTGATTCTTTTGCCAGTTCCATTTTAGTCTTACTTCCAATTTTCCCATTCATACTGCCGCTGGAATCAAAGAGAATAGCTACATTTACTTTCTTTCCAGCAGGTTTCTTTGCATCGGATTCCCCCGGGGCTGCGCTTGCCTCTTCATAACTGGTATCCACTCCATCGAAGAACTCCTTAAATCCTTGATAGTCTTCCGAAGTCAACGCCAAAAGACTCTGAAAATACTCTTCTTTGGTTAGATCCTTAGGCAGTTTATCGAGTTGTGCTTTTACCTTGTCTTCATCATATTTTTCCCCAGAATATTTACCTGGAGGCTGAACTAATACATCTTCAACCTTTGTTGATGCATATTCCTCCCTATTAAGCTCCACATTCTTTTCCTCCGACTGCTTTTGTTCTGCAGCCTTCTCGGAATTTGTTTCCCCTACAGGTTCATTACCTGAACAAGCTGTTAATAAAAAAAATACTGATACCAATACAAACAAGATACGTTTACCCATATTTTCCTCCTA
This sequence comes from Rossellomorea oryzaecorticis, assembly GCF_038405515.1. Taxonomy (GTDB): domain Bacteria; phylum Bacillota; class Bacilli; order Bacillales; family Bacillaceae_B; genus Rossellomorea; species Rossellomorea oryzaecorticis_A. The sequence goes on from NZ_JBBYAF010000032.1 coordinate 48,003, forward strand.
AACCATTTTTATTTAATTATCTGTTTAACAACTACCCCTTGTTCTCATGATTTATTCTAAATTCAAAGGTAAATTTTTACTATCATTAAGAATATACAACGTTTGTTTACTTGAAACTTGAATTTATCCACAATTATTCCACAATAAAAAAGAGGCCATCTCTAGAAGGTTAATTTGCATTTAACCTTTTGAAACGACCTCTTTTGAATTTCTCAGAAATTCTCTATATCCAATCCGGGATTAGCATTCATCGCCATATCTCCCCTTTTTCCCTGTTCAAACAATATCGTGCCTGCAGCAGCAATCATTGCTGCATTGTCTGTGCATAGGGACAATGGAGGGATGATCAGTTCTGTATCCAACTCTTTAAACACTTCTTCTAAAGCAGCACGCAGTCCTTTATTGGCAGCAACTCCCCCAGCCAATAATAACTGTTCTACCTTATATTCCTTTACTGCTTTCACCGTTTTAGTTACTAACACATCAATCACGCTCGCCTGGAAGCTTGCGGCAAGATCTTGTGGATAAATCGTTTGGCCTTTTTGCTTCGCATTGTGTAAAGTGTTGATAACCGCTGATTTCAACCCGCTGAAACTGAAGTCATACGAGCCTTCTTCCAGCCACGCCCGAGGAAGGTCCAGTGTCGCCTCCCCTTCATGTGCAAGCCGGTCAATATGGGGACCTCCCGGATAAGGAAGACTCAAGGTCCTTGCTACCTTATCATAGGCCTCACCTGCAGCATCGTCCCGCGTTTCACCGATGACCTCGAATGAACCGTGCTCCTTCATCAGCACAAGCTCTGTGTGCCCCCCTGAAACGACGAGAGACAAGAGAGGGAACTTCATTTCTTTCACCAGACGATTCGCGTAAATATGTCCGGCAATATGATGAACACCGACCAACGGCTTGTTATGAGCAAACGCAAGGGCCTTGGCAGCATTCACACCAATCAGCAGCGCGCCTACCAACCCGGGACCTTCCGTAACAGCAATGCAATCAATCTCTTCCATTGTCATGTCTGCCTGTTCCAATGCCTCTTCCAATACAAACGTCACTTGCTCGACGTGGTGACGGGAAGCTATTTCCGGAACAACTCCGCCAAAACGTTTATGACTTTCAATTTGAGAAGAAACAATATTCGTTACAATCTCCGTACCATTTTTAATAATGGCTACCGCTGTTTCATCACAGCTCGTTTCTATTCCTAACACATACGTATCTTTTATCATAAATTCACCCACATCACTAAAGCATCTTCTTGATTATCTGAATAATACCTTTTCCGGATTCCGCCATCTTGAAAACCCATCTTTCTATATAACCCTTGTGCTGCCTTATTGCTTACTCTGACTTCAAGTGTCATCACACGAGCACCCACCTCTTTAGCAATCTTCATGATCCTCTGCATAAGAGCTTCACCGAGACCCTGTCCTCTGTAATCAGGAAGCACCGCCACATTGGTGATATGCGCTTCATCGACGACAAGCCAAACACCGCAATAACCGGCTACTCGTTCCCCGTCTTCCACCACGAGATAAGTAGACAAGTGATTCTGTTCAATTTCATTATAAAAAGCTTCCCGACTCCACGGAATACTGAATGAACGATGCTCAATCTCCATCACAGCATCCAAATCATCAACCGTCATAAAACGAATTTCCATATTTCAAACGATCCTTCTTCTCATTTAAGAGTTTTTTTGAGACTCTAACCAATTCACTTCCGCCTCAGCTAAGCGAATATAATTAGGCAAGACTTCATGAGCCGTATTTTCTTCTAAATCCGCCCCTATGAAAGCGAGCTCGGATGGTCTGGGATTGTTACTGACAAAAGGAGCAACCCTTGCCTGATCTCCCAGCACTTCTTTTATCGTTTCCTCATGAATGTTTACATCATTTCCGATAAACAAAATATCACCATCATACTCTTTCAGCTTATTCGCCCAATCTGTCATTAACACATTCCGGTCCTCTCCCACTTGAATGATCCGGTCACCCTCGAACTTATACAGTCCCGTATAAACCTGGCCCCTTCTCGCATCAAAAATCGGAGCGATATATCCGCTGAAATTCCTGCCGGATGCAGCAAGTACAGCCAAGCTCGATACGGGGATAAGTGGGATATTCAACGACCAGGCAAGCGTCTTGGCCAGCGTCACTCCGATGCGGACACCTGTGTAAGAACCAGGACCATTCGCCACCACAATCTTGGTCAACTCTTTCGGATCTGTATCACAGTCTTTCAGAAGCTGCTCTATGGCAGTCATCGCCCGTACAGAATGATTCTTCTTCAGATTGGTGATATATTCACCAATCACCTTACCCTCTTCAATCAACGCAATCCCTAACGGATAATTGGAGGTATCAATCGATAATAGTTTCATGAAACAATCTCCTTACATAACTCATTATACCTTTCCCCGTAAGGCTTTAACACAATCCTGCGTGTCGTATCGCCCTCTCTGTAAATCGACAGACTCAATAAGTCCTTAGGAAGCTGGTCTTCTATCAAGTGGGCCCACTCGACAACCGTCACTCCCTCCCCTTCAAAATACTCATCAAATCCCAAGTCTTCAAAGGAATCATCCATGCGGTACACATCCATATGATAAAAAGGCAAGCGTCCTTTATATTCTTTAATAATTGTGAACGTAGGGCTGTTCACCGTCTTCTTTACTTCAAGACCCTTCGCAAGCCCCTTCGTAAACGTCGTCTTCCCTGCACCCAAGTCACCTTCCAATGTTATCACATCCCCAGGTTGAAGGTAATTTGCCAATCTCTCTGCAAATACACCCGTCTCCTCAGGGGTTCTCGTTATTATTTCAAACTGATCCATATTTATCTCCTCAGCTTAAGTAGAGTATAAAAAACCCTTAGGAGAGCACCTAAGGGACAATGTATATATGTAGTTTACCCTTTTTGGGGTATTTGAGTAAAGTGCAGGTGCCGGGATGTTGGGTAAAAAGTGTATCTATACGGTCCTTTTGGATTTCGTTGGATTGATAAAAGATTTTTTTGGGTAAATCGTAATTTAGTTTGGCTAATGAGTGTGAAATATTGTGAAAATGCATTACCTTTGATTTTGGAGGAGTTCTTTTAAGGAGGGATAAGCTAGTTAACAGAGGTATCAGGTTTTTATGATCCATTTTAAGGATTTATGATCCATTCTGGAATTTTATGATCCATTTTCCAGATTTATAATCCATTCCTCTACGACCCCCTAATTCCTTTGGACATATTTGTACCGAAAAAAGTACACTAGAAACATAAATATGTCAGGAATTAGGGAGGGATATTTTCAAT
>NZ_JBBYAF010000033.1:0-50916 GCF_038405515.1 Rossellomorea oryzaecorticis
TGAGCCTCCTCGGCTTTGCCTGCGGGGTCTCACATAAGCTACTCTTCCCGCAGGAGTCTTCGTCTTGCACTCCAATCAACCGCTGGAAAGAGCTAGATCTGATTGTACATTTAAATAAAACTAAAAACCCGAACTAATTTTGCTTCCTAGAAGGCAAATTAGTTCGGGTTTTACTTAGACTAAAACACTTTTGTCCCAGCCTCTTTTTTTGTTTAATCATTATTCATATTTTGTTTCATCTTTGTGGTGTGCAGACGCCCCACAATAAAAAAAGGAAGCTTCCTAAAAACAAAGAAGCTTCCTTTTCTTATATTAGCTCACTGGGACAGTGAACCCGTCCCCATGAACCGCTCTTAGTGCATGCTGTTCATGACCCAGACGGATCCAGCGACGATGACGATGGCGATGAAGCCTGCCGAGAGCATTTTTCCGACCTGCCATTTTCCTTCGCCTTCTGTTACGTGCATGAACATGAACAGCTGGATTGCCGCCTGCAGGAATGCAAGGACAAAGACGATTGCCACGATGGCTCCGCGTGCAAGGTCAGTGTACAGTCCCCAGTAGACAGCAAGGAAAGTCAATCCGACTGACAAGAAAAATCCAATGATTTGAGTCCAGGGTATACGGCTGTGGTTTGATGTATTATTTGACATATTATCCCACCATCCCTAACAAGTACACGCTTGTAAACACGAAAATCCATACGAAATCAAGGAAGTGCCAGTACAAGCTGGATACAAATAGTTTTTTAGCAGTATCAGGATTCAATCCCTGCTTCTTCACTTGGAACATCACCAGGATGATCCATAGGATTCCCAGTGAAACGTGGAGTCCGTGCGTACCGGTCAACAGATAGAATGAGGACCAGTATGCATTGGTTCCCATATTAGCCCCCTCATGAATGAGGTGAAGGAACTCGGCTATCTCCATGTAAAGGAACCCTGCACCGAAGAGGAGTGTGATGACCAGCCAGACCATCATCCCTTTGACATTTCTTCTTCTTAATTCATTTATCGATAAACCGGACGTGAAACTACTGGTTAGCAGTAGTAACGTCATAATGATCGTGTTCTTCAGATCAAACACTTCACCAGGAAGCGGACCGCCTACCGTCCCGCTTTCAAGGGCAAAGAACGTGGCAAAAATGGTGGCGAACAGCGCCATTTCCGCTCCTATGAAAATCCAGAAACCGAAAATATTCAGTCTGCCGATTTCCGATTGATATTCCAGTGGCGTGTTTGGATCTACATTTGTGTTATGTGCCATACTCACGCCTCCCTCTTGAACCGATTTTCAGTCTTTTCTATTTCATCCACACTTACATAGTAGCCTTTATCATACTTGTGTGAAGTAAGTGAACGGTGGGCCATGGTTCCGATGATACCCACAAGGCCGAGGATCGCCATCCACCATAGCTCGAACACCAGCCCGAATCCTGCGACAAAGAAGAGACCGGACATGATGAACGGTACACCTGCATTGTTCGGCATGTGGATCGGTTTATAATCCGGATCTTCAGGTTTGCCGGATTCTTTCCATTCCTGTTTCATGTAATGGAATGCATCCACACCCTTCACTTCAGGTACATGAGCAAAGTTATAGTGAGGAGGGATCGCTGAGCTTGTTGCCCACTCTAGTGTGCGGCCATCCCAGGCATCGCCTGATACCTCTCTCTTCCCGTAACGGTAACTGTAGTATACGTTATACACAATGACCAGGAATCCGACACCCATACCGAATGCCCCTACAGAAGAAATGACATTCAATGCAGTCCAGCCGTCTTCAGGTCCGTACGTGTACACACGTCTTGGCATACCCGCGAATCCCAGTACGAATTGCGGTAAGAAACATACGTTGAATCCGATCGAGAAGAACCAGAAAGCCCATTTCCCGATTCGTTCGTTCATCTTGATACCGAACATCTTCGGATACCAGTAAACAAGTCCTGCGAAGCAGGCAAATACGACACCTGCAATCAGTGTGTAGTGGAAGTGAGCAACCAGGAAGTAGTTGTTATGATACTGGAAGTCGGCTGCAGCCATACCGAGCATGACCCCAGTCACCCCGCCGATCAGGAATGTCGGGATGAACGCGACAGACCACATCATCGCGGTCGTAAACTCGATCCTTCCCTTATAAAGGGTCCCAAGCCAGTTAAAGATCTTGATACCGGTCGGGATGGCGATCGCCATCGTCGAGATTGAGAATACACTGTTAACCGCAGCACTTCCGCCCATCGTGAAGAAGTGGTGAACCCACACGACGAAGCTGAGCAGTGAAATGGCAGCAAGTGATATAATCATAGATTTATAGCCAAACAATGTTTTTCTTGCAAAAGTGGCAATGATTTCTGAGAAAATACCGAAAGCAGGCAAAATAACGATATATACTTCCGGATGTCCCCATAACCAGAACAGGTTCGACCAAAGCATTGGATTCCCGCCGTCCGTCAGCGTGAAGAAATGTGTGCCGAACAAACGGTCAAATGTCATCAGTGCAAGGGTAACCGTCAAGATCGGGAACGCAAACACAATGATGAATGCCGTGATCAATGTCGTCCACGTGAACATCGGCATGCGAAGAAGCGTCATGCCCGGCGCACGCATCTTAATGATCGTAACGACAAAGTTGATTCCTGTCAGTAACGTACCGATCCCTGAAATTTGCAATCCGAGCAGATAATAGTTGATACCCGGTCCAGGGCTTCCTTCGATTGCAAGCGGCGCGTAGTTCGTCCAGCCCGCATCCGGTGAACCACCGAATACGAATGACATATTGAACAGGATCGCCCCGAACATGAATGACCAGAAACTCAAGTTATTCAAGTACGGGAAAGCAACGTCCCTTGCACCGATCTGAAGAGGTACAACAACGTTCATCAATCCAAGTAAAAATGGCATCGCCATGAACAGGATCATGATCGTACCATGAGTCGTGAAAATTTCATTGTAGTGCTGAGATGACAAAAACTCGTTATTCGGCACCGTCAATTGTGCCCTCATCAATAGTGCATCGACCCCTCCGCGGAAGAGCATGACCAATGCAGCGAGAATATACATGATACCTATCTTTTTATGATCAACACTCGTAATCCAGTCGTTCCAGAGCCATTTCCACTTCTTGAAATAGGTCAGGGTTGCGACAACCCCGATTACTGTGAAAACAATCGAAATGTTGGCTCCAAGGATCAACGGATCATTGAGGATTAAGTTATCCTTTATAAAATCAAACATCTAGAGTGGTCCTCCTTTCTTAATGCTCGTGTCCTTCTTCTTTTTCTTCATCTTTTGAATGTCCATCATGACCTTCCTGGTCCTGATGGCTTCCGTTTTCATTTCCATGGTCCCCGTGTCCGCTGTGGCTGGATTCGGCATCCGCATCCGCACCATGCGACCTTTCAGTGATACCGTACTTCTCACGGATCGCAAATGCATATTCGGAATTCTTACCATGATCGACAATGGACAAGTGAGTGGAAGAGAAAGTCATCTTTTCAACATGTCCTGGAAGAATAAGTTGTTCATATTGTTTTTCAGTAAGCTTAGGTTCATTGGCCTGAACATCTTTCACCCACTTCTGATACTTCCCTTCTTCCATCGCAACAAAATCAAACTTCTGGTGCGTCATTCCTTCACCCGTGAAGTTGGAGTTGCGTCCGGCGTATGTTCCAGGCTCATCCGCCTGTAAGTATAAATCATTCACCATGCCGGGCATCCCGTAGATCTGTCCGCCAATTTGCGGCACCCAGAATGAAGCCATGGAGTCTGCAGCTGTCACCTTGAATAGAATCGGGTGATCTTCCGGCACATTGACATAGTTCACCGTTTCGATCCCTTCCTCCGGATAACTGAAGATCCATTTCCAGTCGACAGCCGTTGCATGTACCACAATCGGATCTTTATGTGCTGTCGCTTTGGGAGCCTCTTTCAATTCATACAATGCCTTTGTATTCGGAATCGACAAGGCAACGACAATCAGTACCGGAATCAGCGTCCAGATGATTTCAAGCTTTGTGCTTCCATGCATCTCAGGCTTGTAATCACCTTTCCGGCTGCTTCGATATCTTAATAGAATAAATGTAAAGAATGATAGAACAACGATCATAATGCCAAGCATGTAATAAATCGACAACATGATCAAATCTTTCTGTACCTGCCCTACTGGCCCTTTCGGATCGAGAATGATCATTTCACTTCCCGAACTGAATATGATGATGAAAAATAAAGAAACCAAACTTATCAGTACAATCAAGTATGGCTTGAATTTATCAAACAAAGGGTTCACCTTCCTTTATCTCGTATTTATCAGTTGTAGCACTATACTATCAAATTCTCTAATGAAGGTACCCTCATTTAACCTAACTGTAAACTGATTTTCGAATTTTAGACGAAGTTTATTCACAAAACGGTAACATTGTTGGAAAGAATTGTTCCATCCGCAAAAAAATAACTCTCAACATTATTTTCAAATAACGTTGAGAGCGTTTTATGGATTCATTATTCAGAATAATCTAGAAGTCTCTTTTCAAGCATCCCCTTCAAAAATTATAAGTAAGAAGCTCTTTTTAACGAACATGCCCCAGCTGCATCCTTTAGCTTTGGAGAAAAATAGCTGAGCTTTTTTAAGAAATAACATGTTTCTGGAAAGTGATGCTCCAAAAAGCGGAGAGTGGTTTTATTCAGCAGTTTCTTCTTATTATATTTCACAACCATTCCTGAGATATACTGACTCATTTCCAACGTCGTCTGACCAACTTCATAGGCAAATTCCCTCTGCCGTGCGAAGCCGGGCTGCTTAAATCTGAGATATCTTTTCAGATGCCGGTTTTGAATGATATACACTTGATATTGGTTAATATAAGCCTCAGCCTGCCTGCTCGCGTTAATTTCAATGGGATCCAGCAGGTTTTGAAATAATAGGGCATGCCCCAGCTGATCTTCAAGCCATAAATCCATTAAATCCACCAGCGGCAGCGGCTCCGGCTCTTCCCCTTTCATCAGATACCCTAAAAACCGCAAGTATTCCAGATTTTCTGAAAGTGTGCCGTTTAAGTAGGTAGGTGAGAAATTTAAATTCACTTTATTATCAATCCTTAACGATTGCAGCATCCCTTCAAATTCATAATAGCCTTTCGCCACTGGCCACACTTTATTTGAAAACTGAACCATCGTTTCATCCCTATGACCTGCTGTACGCGGAACACCGTATAACTGTTCGATAAGCTCCCCGAATAGTTGAATGTACTGCTGAGATGTTTCCACATACTCTTCTTCCGCCGGAGACAAGTGGTCCCTGATGAAGTAAGCATGATCCTGTAGTACCTCAAGCCAGAATAGGTGCTCTTCCCATATCGTGATCATTTGATTAGCCACATTTTTACCTCCCTTTTATATTTATATATTTAATGGGGAGTCAAAAAAGAAGGACTTGATTTGCAAATTCATCAATTGAAAGAATCCCCTGCTCAGATACATAATTTTTTCATAAAAAAGGAAAAATAGGTGTACCACAATGATGTAAAGGGTGTCCTTTTATGAAGAATCGAAACGTAATGATCACGTTAATGGCCCTGCTTCCCTGGTTATCCATCTCACTTCTGGGTAATAAAACGTTTAGAAGATTTTTACCCGGGACAATTTTCATGAGCCTGTATCTCCTTGCAGAAGGTACTTTAGCAACGCGCAGGAAATGGTGGTGGTTCCCTTTTTCATTAAAACCGAATGTATTAGCTGAACTGCCACTAATCCTGGGTCCTTTCTTTGTTGGCTCACTATGGATTTTCAAGTACACCTATGGCAAATTTTCTATCTACTTTCTAGTAAATTTGATTGTTGATTCATTTTTCACCACGGTCATGCTGAATTGGTTCAAGAAAATCGGATATGTCTCCTTGATCAGATTCACGAGATTCCAGCTGTCATTACTCTTTATGTTAAAATCAATCGCCATGTACGGGTTTCAATATGTATATGAAACGATTTTTTCCTCCAGGGGTAAAAAGGAGGATCGGTCGAAAAATATGTAAGGACCCCCTTCAAAAAATAAACCTCTTATCGCAGTTAGCGATAAGAGGTTATAACCTTACTATTTCCGTATATTATATTTCCACGCCTTATCTTTATCCATCATCTTCTTCGCAGCGTAGATCATGATGAATTGAACCACAATGATCGGCAGCCCCATCATACCTGATATTACTTCGAGCGGCGCCAGACCGCCGATGCGCATTAGTAATAATGCCAGAGCTGCGATCACCCCTGCGATCACAATGCGAAGCAGCTTTGCAGGTTCATGTTCACTCATGTCCCTCGTACTCGTATAGGCAGCTACCGTATAGGTTGTCGAATCAAGTGTAGTCGTTAAGAAGATCAGTGCCACTATAATAAAGATGCTAATCATGATGCCGCCAAAAGGCAGTGTATGAAGAATCTCAGGAATCGCCGCCATCCGTTCATCCTGCTTGACAAGCTTCAGGATGGACAGTTCCCCTGTCAGATAGCGGTGAACCCCCAATCCACCGAGAACACCGGTCGCAATCCATGAAATCATTGTCGGTGCCAAGAGATAGGTAAGGATCATCTCCTTAATCGTACGCCCCCGCGAGATTTTTGCAGCAAACACACTGTGCAGCATGGCCCATGTGGCACTATAGGCAAACCAGAACACCGTATTGCTCTGGATATGGGACGGTTTTCCCTGATGGACGGAATCGGTGTTTAATGAAAATGTAAGATAATGACTTAATAGAAAGGAAACACTGTCTGTGAAATAATTTAAAATAAAGACGCCTGGTCCTGCAATGAGCACCAATAAAGCAAAGAGGCCTGCTAAATACATATTAAAGGTACTTAAGCGTTTAATTCCTTTCTCGATTCCCAAATAAGCACTAAGTGAAAATAAGAATACCCAAATAACAGTGACAATGATCGTCATGGTGAAGGTCACTTCTACATGTAAGAGGACAGATACATTATGCGTGATGATCGGAGCTCCAAGCCCCAGTGTGACTGCAGCACCCGTCAATATACTGATAAGGAATAAGATATCAAGGACCTTTCCGCCCCATCCATCTGTAAACTTGTCTCCAAACAGGACCCTGCATGCTTCAGAGATCCTCATCAATGGGCGTTTCTGAACATGCAGGACATACCCCATTGCCGGTGCTATCATCACAAAAATCGCGAACACCTGGAATCCCCAAAGGAACATGCTGTAGGAATTACCCCACAATAGAGACTCGGCCGACCCTGGGTCCACTCCTGCAGGCGGATCGTTTGCAACTGAAGTCCACTGCAGCATACCTGTTCTCATAATTGTCGATCCAATTCCCATCGCAATCAAAATCGACGCATATTCGAATAAGGTAAACCGCGGCTTTTCAGCCGGATCTCCTAAGACGACCTGTCCATATTTTGAAAAAGAAAAATATAAGGCCGCTGCCACGAGGATCACCCCATACCAGAGATACCCCCAGCTGAATACGTCTACAATATAATTAAAAATAGAGTTCAGCAGCTCCAAGGACTCTGCCTCATAAAAGGCAAAGGGAATACTGATCCCTACTACAATCAATAATGCAGGAAGAAAAATTCTGTAATCGATCAAACTCTTGTGACTCATGTAAACCTAAATCCTCCTCTTTCCGTAAATCTACGACTATTCCACATATTCCATTACCCTCTCATAATAGATAAAAACAAGAAAATCGAAGAAAAGTAAATCTATGGTTCTTCCAATTTATTCATGATCAGATACCGTCCCCAGCAAGATTAATGTACCTTAAGATAGGTTGGGGACATTGAATGGAATATCACGAAAAGTATTTATAGGAATTAAAAATTGCCTGAAGTACATATAGTGTAACGATGGAGAAAGGCGGGATATACATGAGCGAGGTACAGAATTTATTGGATGGCATGGACCAGCGGGCTTTGCTTTTAATCGAAGAATGGAACAAAGCATGCGACCTCAACCAGCTTCCGGTCTGTGAAGAGACAACACAATACAGCGACCAGTTGGACGATTTCCTCAACCAGTTAGAACAAATCAAAATGAACCGTAACCTGTTTGATCATCATACCGCATATCAACTGGAACAAACCTGCACCAGCTTAACCGAACAATGGAAAAAAATATGGGACCTACGGGAAACATATGAAGAGAGAAATCGCTCCCCTGTCCCCATTGGCAAACATACACTTCCCCCGCTCCCTTATTCCTACGATGCCCTCGAACCTTACATTGACAGGAGAATCATGAAACTCCATCATGATAAACATCATCAAAGCTACGTAGATGGGCTCAATAAAGCGGAAAAGGAAATGGAGAAGGCCAGAAAGAACAATGATTTCTCGTTGATCAAGCATTGGGAAAGGGAAGCGGCTTTCAATGGCGCGGGGCATTACTTGCACACCATCTTCTGGAGTATAATGGCCCCAAAGGGCGGCGGAAAGCCTAAAGGCCCTCTTTTATCAGAAATCAATCAATCATTTGGGAGTTTCGATCAATTCAAGCGTCATTTTTCAGAAGCGGCAAAAAATGTAGAAGCGGTCGGATGGGCGATTCTCGTTTGGGCGCCGCGGGCAAACCGTCTCGAAATACTGCAAGCGGAAAAACATCAAAACCTGAGCCAATGGGACGTCATTCCCCTCCTTGTGCTGGATGTCTGGGAGCACGCCTATTACCTGCAATATGAAAATAACAGAGGGAGATATGTAGACAATTGGTGGAATATCGTCAATTGGAACGAAGTCGAAAAACGATATAACGAAGCCAAAAAAGTAAAATGGAAGCCTTATTGAACAGAACAATGAGAGCTGGGACAAAAGTGTTCTAGTCTAATTAAAACCCGAACTAATTAGCCTTCTAGGGGGCAAATTAGTTCGGGTTTTTAATTTGTTCCAATGGATATTTATATTTAGCTCTTTCCAGCGATTGATTGGAGTGTAAGACGAAGACTCCTGCGGGAAGAGTAGCTTATTAGAAAAGCGGAAGGGCTTTGAAGAGAGGCGGGTGGCATAAGACGAATCGGCCTGGAAGGCGTTCTTTGCCTTCTTGGTCGGTTTGGCTTATGACATGTGCCTCTAAGCCCTGCAGCTGGACATGGAAGACCTGTCCAGCTCCGGCGGGCTCCCGGGCTACCCGCGGAAAGCGAAGTCTTGCACTGAAATCATTAGCGGTATTAAGAGACTAATTTAAAATTGTTCGACTTCACTCTGTGGTTTCTTAGTTTGGTCCCAATCCTCTTTATCCTTTACCAGCAGGTCTGCCCACTATCATACTGGTCATGGTCGCAATAAAAGCACTTCCGATAATATCGGATGGATAATGATGCCCCACCCAGATACGGGAGAAGCCTGTCAATAAGGATAATAACCACATCACCGAACCAAGAGCACGGTCATAAAGATAAATAGAAGTAGATACCGCAAATACAAGCACCGTATGCTTACTCGGAAATGAAGAATCCTTTTTTGATGGGATAAGTATGCCGACACGCCGTTTGGCAAATGGACGCGGCTTAAAGTAAAACAACTTGATCAACGTATGAAGAACCAGAGATACCCCTGTAGACATCATTGCATTCCAAGACACTTTTCTATAATGATCATTTCGGAACCACATGTAAATCAAAACGAATATATACACATAACGAACCTTTTTTGAAAAAAAGATCATCAGCCAATCAATTGGGGCCGAGCGTCCAGAAAGCAGATTGATTGCCCTGAAGAGTCTATAGTCCATAAGTATACCTCCTGTTCATAGATACCTTTAAAATTCCCTGTTAAGCAGGAAGTATGTAAAAATCCTTTATTAGAACAATCAAAACTGAGCGCTGATGGAAAAGCTTACATCACAATACAAAAAAGCTTGTAGACCTAGTCCACTTCCGGACTTAGTCTACAAGCTGAAAGCTGCAGAAGCTATCTGCAGCTTATTATTTTCTTATTTATTCCCGATCAAAAAGCACCCGGCCCGCGATTCCCGGGTTGGTCATTTCATAAGGGTTCAGGATCAGATCAAGTTCTTCCTCTGTCAGAACATCGTATTCCAAGCAAAGTTCCCTCACTGATTTCCCCTTCAGGATCGCTTCCCTGGCAATTCTCGAAACCACTTCATACCCTAAGTGCGGGTTGACTGCCGTGATGATGCCCACGCTGTTTTCCACATATTCCTTCATGCGTGTTTCATTTGCTTCGATGCCGCTCAGGCAGTTGTCTGTGAAGCTTCTGAATGCGTTATTCATGATGCTGATTGATTGCAGGAGATTGAACACAAGGACAGGCTCCATCACGTTCAGTTCAAGCTGGCCCGCTTCAGAAGCCAGGGAGATCGTTTGATCATTCCCCATTACCTGAAATGCTACCTGATTGATAAGCTCAGGCATGACCGGATTGACTTTTCCAGGCATGATGGATGAACCAGGCTGTCTCGCCGGCAGCGAAATCTCGCCTAAGCCTGCACGCGGTCCTGAAGCCATCAACCGCAAGTCATTTGCGATCTTGGACATGTTCGTCATGCATACCTTCAATGTTGAAGAAACCTCTGTATAGGCATCAGTATTTTGCGTCGCATCAACAAGGTGCTCTGCTCCCGTCAAAGGCAGGCCGCTGATATCAGCCAAATGCTTTACGACGCTCTTGATATATTCCGGGTCGGCATTCAAGCCCGTCCCTACCGCGGTCGCCCCCATATTCACTTCATACAGATGCTCCCGGGTCCTGCCAATACGCTTGATATCCCGCTCAACGACCCGGCTGTATGCCTCGAATTCCTGACCAAGACGGACTGGAACGGCATCCTGAAGATGGGTACGGCCCATTTTAATGACGTGATCAAATTCCTGCGCCTTCTTTTTAAAAACAGACAGCATATCTTCCATCGTGATCAGGAGCTTATCCAATAATGTAAGCGTCGAAATATGGATGACCGTCGGGAATACGTCATTTGTCGACTGAGCCATATTCACATGACTGTTCGGGCTGACTTTCCCGTATTCACCTTTTTGATGAGAAAGCAGTTCAAGAGCACGGTTGGCAATGACCTCGTTTGCATTCATGTTGATCGAAGTCCCGGCTCCTCCCTGAATCGGATCGACGATAAAATATTCATGCAGCTTCCCTTCGAGGATCTCATCACAAGCCTGAACGACCGCTTGTCCGATTCCCCCATACAACCGCGTTGTTTCCATATTTGCAAGTGCAGCCGCTTTTTTGACTACGGCAAGCGCATCGATCATCTCTTTATGAATTTTATAACCGGTTATCGGGAAGTTTTCCACTGCCCGTAACGTTTGTATTCCATAATATACATGCTCAGGCACTTCCTTTTGCCCAAGGAAATCTTTTTCAATTCTATATCCACTAGCAGCAGTTAACATGTCTCTACCCCTCTTGTTCGTTTTCAGTATCATCATTCGAGATTCTATCAATTTATGGGGGAGGAAGCAACGGTTTTTAATGGGAGACATAAAGAAAAGCGCATTTCTAAAAGAAATACGCCCCTGAAAATAATAAAAACAATTAATATGTAGAAATGACAGCCCCATTTTTATGGATAATCGTGACCATCTGCCCAGTCCTCTTTTGATATAATTCGGACGTTCCATATAGGACCTTTAAGACAAATTCCTGGTCTTCATCCATAAACTCCACTGAAAAACGATCAACCGCTCCTATGATAACCGCTTGGGACACTTCAGCTTCCCCAGGTATAAAGAGATTTTGGCCAATCAGGACCATGTCCAATTCCAGCTCGTTTGCCTTCTCTACATCTGCCGGCTTCACGCCATACCGATGAGAGATTCCCCAAAGAGTATCTCCCGGCACTACTGTATAATATTCCCCAACCTCGCTTGAGGCTTGTCCTGCTGGTAAAGAAAGCTTCTCGCCAATTTTGATCTGTTCTGAATCCTTTTTATTTATATATGTGATTTCTTCAATTGTGGTGCCATATTGTTTCGCCAGGGAATAGAGGGTATCTCCCTTCTTAACTTTATAGGTGATATGTTCATGATGGTGCTGTCTATCCGGAACAAGCAGCTGCTGGCCGGCGACAATCTTATCCGATGACAAGACGTTCGCTTCCATCAACTGTTCGACAGTCACTTTATGTTTCTGAGCAAGACTATACAGCGTGTCATTTTTTTTGACCGTGTATTCTGTACTGCTTGCGCCTGCCTTGCCGTTCGCCAGCAGGAGTGCAGTTATGGTGCCCGCAGCAGCTGCCGCAGCTATCTTTTTATTTCTCGCTCTTACCTTGATCTTTCTCGCTTCTGCTATTCTATGTTTTCTCTTCATCGTGATTGCAGTCAATTTTACATCCCCCAATGTGCTCGTTTAAGTGTCATCAACTCTATACCATTCGAATGACAGGGGTCTTTTTGAGGGCGTTAAATAAAAATATTCCTTTGAATCCATTAATATCCTTTATTTTGCGTGAGCCACCTTTAAAAAGGTATCACGTGGAATGAGTTTCATTTTGAAGAAGGAGTCTTAGCCTTGAGGCATCCGGGAAGTCCCCGGCCTGAATTTGAATGAATAGACAGTTCAAATCATACTCTTATTAAAAGAAACCAATAAGAAGGGGTGCAAAGTCAGTTGAAAAAAATAAAGGTTGGTTTACAGCCCATTGTAAGTAAGATAAATTTACCCACTGTTTTGAAGACAGCTATACTCCCAGGTGACTCAAAGGAAAGACTATTTATCGCAACCCAGGTGGGAGAAATCTTTTACATAGGAAATGGGGAGATAAGGACATTTTTAGACATTAGGGGTCGAGTTCTGGAGCTGGGTGTTTCTGGCCGTGGTTATGACGAACGGGGATTGTTGGGGCTGGCGTTTCATCCAGAGTTTTATTCTAACGGTCTGTTTTATCTTCATTATTCAGAAGCTGGAACACAAGGACCAGGTGCCCTTTCCCAATCTTTTGAGCCTGACCCGTGCGACCCATCAACTTTAAATCTAAAGTGGAGTAATAGAGAAAAGCAATACGATCATATAAATACAGTCGAGGAATGGATTTTACAATCGAATGGGAAACCCAAGAAACGACGGACATTAGTTAATGTAAGAAGACCATTTTATAATCACAATGGGTTCAATAGTTTAAATTTCTCACCTGAAACAGGAAAACTTGTGCTGACTACCGGAGATGGCGGGTCTGGCTACGATCCATTTAACTTAAGCCAGGATGACCTGGAAATCGCCGGTAAAATAATTGAAATTGATGTGAGCAGGAATACACACATCGATACCCCGCCCATTGTCACCCGGTTTAATGAACTTCCTGCATCTATTCAGGAAACGCTCACCGTAATGGCCAAAGGTGTCCGCAATATACCAGGCATTTCATTTCAAAGGTTTTATAATGGATATATTAAATATGCGGGAAACGTCGGCCAAGATCTGGTCGAGTCGATTTTTTCATTTGTCCATTATAAACCAATACCGGTTACGCAGCTTGTCCGAGCTTCTCACATGAATACCTACATTGGGAATAAAGGGTTGATTAACTTTGGCTGGCGAGGTTGGGAAGGTGCTTTTCCTTCAGCGATTGTAAGAAACTGCACAAGTAATCCCGACTTGGATGAAAATATCATTGCTTTTTACAACGAAGCAGTGACACTTTCAGGGAGCCGCCTTCAGCCTTTAACCAGTTATTTTCATAGTGATACCAGGCCGGATAAGTTTGGTGGAACTGCACTTACAGGCGTCCAGCCGTATATGGGGAATAGAATCCCTGGTTTAACAGGAAGCGTTGTGTTTACCGATCTGGCCCAGAAGGATTCCAGCCCCCAGGTTAGAGGGGCTTTGGCTTACACCAATGTGAGACCAAGTGGAAAACAAAACGATTTTAGTGTGATAGAAACCGATTATGAATTTGGATCTCAATCAGCCTATTATGTCAATTTGGGAGCGAATCTTAATCAAACCCGATTATATTTAGGGGTTTATGGCTCTACGAAAGTGACTGATTTTAACCAAGGCACAATTTTTGAAATCGTCCCTTGATCGCTAAATGATCTTCCTTTTTAATCTTTTAAACAGGATTAAAGCCATTTCAACCCATAACCAGCTATAAAGTAATGCAAATATAAAGATACTGCCGGTTGTAAGAATTGAAAAGGAAACAGGAAATGCCGGACCTAAAACCGGGAATCTCAGAATGAATAGAAGACTTATAATTCCTGCGACTAAAAGAATGGCACCTGTTGCAATAATATTTAATCTCTTCCTGAAAAAGTGAAAAGATCCTCCTATGCCAAATCCCAACAATCCTGTTGTAAAAGGAAATATTATTAGTTCAGTCGGCTGAAGGATGAATAACAACATGATTGTCAGAAAGTAGGACATAACTCCAAATGGAATGGAAAACATGGCAATTAACAGAATAGGAGCAGTGGCAAGCGGACTTATTAAATATCCCACCCCTGGCAAAAAGCCGCCAGCAGCCTGCAGGATGGCCGCAATACAGGCAAAAACAGACACGACACTGACCTTCATCGTTTTTTTATGTTTATTGAATATCATTTGCGATGAACGAACGTCATCAGAAACAGCTTTAAAAAAATTCACCTTGCCACCTCGTTCTAAATGGTTTATACGTTACCATACATTCTATTTACCATTTATTAGAGATGGAACTATTATTAATGATCAAAACATTAACCAAAAAAAAGCGGAGCCATACTGGCCCGCTTCTTATTTGACGATTACTTTTCCAACCATACCTTCCCGGAAATGGTACCGGCATATTAGTTCATATGTACCTGGCTGTTTCGGGTTCACGGTAATGGTTTTTTCTTTTCCCGGCTGGACCTCGGCGTCAACTCCGAGCTTTTCCACTGTGAACGTATGCTCTTTCACACCTTTGTTCTTTAATATCAATGTTGTGGCTGTTCCATTTGGAATCGTGATATCTTTCGGATTAAAGTAATCATCGTTCAACTCGACCTCAATCGTTTTCTCCGTCTCCACTGGCTGATTTACAACATTGGATTCGGCAAATACGCCTTGTGATCCCAGAGTTGTCGTAACCATAACCATTGCGAGCACTACGAACAATCCTGTTACCTTTTTGACTGACATTCGCAATCCCTCCTGCGCTATTTTTTTAATGGATTTATCGATTTACCTTTCTTTTCCCTGATCAGTCCTCAAGGCTTTTCAACAGGGATTTGGTTTAAAACGGCTTAATGGCTTTCTCGTTTTTACCAGTTTGAGGCTGATTTTCAATTCTTCTTTCTTCGGCTTCCTTAGGAATTTGTTTAAGGTGTTTATTTACTTCTTCTACTTGATTGGTATTTCTAATTTCATCCATTTTCAAAACCTCATTTCGAAAATTATTTGATAAAAATAGTATGCAGAAGTAACGGCGATTTTATGTCCTTATTTACTCATTAATTTACTTGATCTGTTCATACTAAAAAGGTAAGAAACAGACCATTACTGGGGATGAAGTCATGATAAAACGGTTAGTAGTCATTTTTTCTTTTCTTATTTTTGCAATCGGGTGTACCGGAAGCAGCCAGGTGTCGCCACTGGATACCAAGAGATCGTTCCCTCTGCAAACCGGCAGCGGGTCCAATCCGAAGGTGATTCTCCTCGTTATTGACTCATTAATGGATAAATCGCTGAACAAGGCAATTGAGGACGGTAAAGCTCCCGCCCTGGAATTTTTAAAAAAGAACGGTCAATACAGCACTGAACTGGTAAGTTCGTATCCGACAATGTCGGTCACGATTGACAGTTCTTTAATTACAGGCACTTATCCAGATCAGCATAAAATTCCGGGGCTTGTCTGGTTTGATGATAAAGAAAGACGGATCATTACCTATGGAAATGGATTGTTTGAAATATTGAAGCTGGGTGTTTCTGATTTTGCAAAGAATGGTCTTTATGAATATAACAATAAAGACTTAAGCAGCAATGTAAAAACCATACATGAAGACCTGGACGATGCAGGCTTTAAGACGGCTTCTATAAATGCTTTGATTTATCGTGGAAATCATCCTCATACCCTGAAGGTCCCAGGCTTCATTTCGGCAGCAGCCAAACTGCCTGATGAAATACAAACCATGGGCCCTGAAACGCTGTCATTAGGAGTGTTTTCCAGAGAGAATCAGGAAAACCATCATATCGTCAATCGGATCGGCCTGAATGATTCTTTTGCAGCAGAGGAGTTGATCTATCTTCTTAAGACCAACACGTTGCCTTCCTTTACCATCCTGTATTTACCGGAAAATGATTTTACGGTACACAGAAAAGGTCCTTCCACGATTAAAGGAATAGAAGATGCAGATAAACAGCTTCAAAACGTTCTGAACAGCTTCCCTGATTGGAACGATGCACTCGATAACCTAGTGTGGGTTGTTATGGGTGACAGCAACCAGTCCATCGTGAAATCAAATAAAAAAGAAGCTCTCATAGACCTTAGAAAAGAACTTTCAGAATATAATATATTGGAGCTGGGCGAAGCTGTCCGGCCAAAAGACGAAATTGTTATCACCGCAAATGAACGAATGGCGTATCTTTACATTCTTAAAGAGGACATTCAACTGCGGCAAATGGCGGAAAAATTACAAAAAGAGTCCCGTATTTCATGGATAGCATGGAAGGACAACGAAGGGATTAACGTAATTTCCCCTGACCACCAAGGAGAACTAATATTTCAACCAGGCGGCCCCTATAAGGATCAATATCATCAGACATGGTCAGTAAAAGGAAACATTGATATCCTCGATATGAAAGTAAAAGAGAATACAATCAGCTTTGGAAATTATCCCGATGCTTTAGCAAGGCTGTATGGAGCAGCAGAATCACAAAAAGGCCGCTTTCTTATCACTGATGCCAAGCCAGGATATGAATTCATTGGAGAAAGTTCACCGGAGCATTCCGGCGGAGGTGCGCATGGCTCGATGCACAAGGCAGATTCAATGGTTCCACTCATCGTGTCCGGAACAGATAAAAGTATTGAAAACTTAAGAATCGTTGATTTAAAAGACTGGATTATTGAGGTTATTCAAAGATAAAGAGGCTAGGACAAAACTAAAAAACCACCACATAAAGACGAACAATTAAGTATAGGCTCTTAATACCGCTACTGATTTCCGTGCAAGACTTCGCTTTCCGCGGGTAGCCCGTGAGCCTCCTCGGCAAGCCTGCGGGAAGAAAAGCGGAGGGGCTTTGAAAAAGGGCGGTTGGCATAAGACGAATAGACCACGAAGGCGTTCTTTGCCTTCTTGGTCGATTTGACTTATGGCATGTGCCTCTAAGCCCCGCAGCTAGACAAGTCTCACATAAGCTACTTTTCCCGCAGGAGTCTTCTTCTTGCACTCCAATCAACCGCTGGAAAGAAAGAACTAAATTCTAATTCTACATTTAACGAAAATAAAAAACTTATGTACCAGCCTCTACTTTTCAGTTACTTCATTTATTTATTTAATGAATCCATTAACTGGAAGAAATATTCAGGTTTATGGGTCTTATTTAGGTTATACCATGAATGTAATGCATCTGGTGTAAATACATCTATTTTTTTCAGTACCTCCAGTGCAAATTCCAGAGGAGCTATTCCTGATGCAGTAATTAAATTCGCCTTGGATACCGCAGGTCCCGACTCATAGAACTTTTCTCCTTTATAGTTAGGACATACCATTTTAGTATATTCTAAGTTATTACTTGTATGCTTTCTAGTATCTAAGTATCCCATATTCGCAAGGGCCTCAATTGCACCACAAATTGCAGCAACAATCGTGCCAAGCTTTAAAGCTTGGCCAATTATCTCCAAGATAGGTTGATGAATTTCTTCACTCCAGGTAGTCCCTCCTGGTAAGATTAAAAGATCTTTACTCTCAAGAGTACATTCATCAAGAGAAATATCTGGTTTTATGCTCAGTCCTCCCATCGTAGTAACCATTTCTTTAGTAGCTCCTACTGTCATTACTTTTAAAGGTACTGAATCTTTTTTGAAATACCTTCCTGAGTTTAGTTCAGCAATTAAATATCCATATTCCCAGTCCGACATTGTGTTAAATACATATAGAAAAGCTTTTTTAGTTTGCATCCAATAACACTCCCATCACAATTGATATAGCTATTATAAAATAACTTCCCTGACAGTTAACGTCAGGGAAGTTATCATACTTGATGAAATTTTATTAATTCCGACAGAACTTCAATAAGTCTTTTCTTAAGGCTTATCGGCTCAATAACTTTAATAGATTTATTATAAGGTAAAAGTAAATAAGGTACATATGTATGTATCATATCTTTTTCAAGAAGAAAAACTGCTTGATTTGAAGTCCGTTCTTGTAAATAATGTCCTAAAAACCAATGTTGGCAAATATCTGCCAATGCACTTTTCTCCCCATTAAGAACCAAAGCCATAATCTCTTCCTTATCTTCCATAGTTGGAAGTAGGTTTTTTATAAAAAAGTCCCGTGCAGAAAAATTTTCTGGCCGGATAAACGTATTTTCGGTTAGCATTAGACTTTCCATTCGATCTACTCTAAAACTTCGGATATCATTTCTAAGGTGACAAAATCCAATCACATACCACTTATTATTCCAAAAGATCATTCTGTACGGATCGACTACTCTATCATTTAATGGCTTTTCGCCACTTTTATGGTAAAGGATTTTTACTGAGTACCCGTCAGCTACGGCCTGCTCCAACTCCTTCAAAAAAGGTTCCATAGAGACTGAACGTAATCGGCTTATCACTTCAAGACTAGTTAAATGTTGGTTTATCTTTGTTTCCTGCTCTTGATTTGAGTATTTACTTAGTTTTGAAATGGCCCTATTTAGTGCTTCACCTCCATAATACCCGGCTTCTTCTGCAAAAACAGCAGCGTGAAATAGGGAAGTTTGCTCCTCAAAATCAAAAAAAAGAGGAGCCTCAATAAAATTGTTCAATAAAGTGTATCCGCCGTTATGTCCTGGTTCTGAAATTATAGGTACGCCACTTGTTGAAATTGTATCAATATAGCGATACACAGTCCTTATATTCATCTCTAACTTTTCTGAAATTTGTTTTGCAGTAATTTTTTTACCTGAACGAAGCATCCATAAAATCGCTAACATATTGTCAATTTTAGGCATGTGATTCCACCTCTATATCACTCTATATATAATTAATAACCATCTTACAATACCAATTATTTCAAATATTATAATATTGAGCAATCCCCTTATTCCAGTAAATGGCCCTTTAATAATAAAAGCCATGCTTCTGCATTCAAACAGAGCATGGCTTTTCTGTATATAAACTTGAAGTATAAGCTTGCCAAAACGGCAGTTTGATGGTTAATTTCACATAATAAAAACCACCAAATATGTATTTGGTGGAGACGGTGGGACGTGCACTTCCATGCTTTCGACATGGCACTGACTATATCTTGAACCTGTAGTAGAGGTCCTTTGGCGTATTATGCGAAATATAGATTTATCTGTTGTCAGATAGGATCCCGCATCCTAGTACTGCCAAAGCTTGGCAGCCTATAAGTCGATACACGGCTGTTGGATTGCTCCACATACCGCTCGGCATTGCCTTATCACACTGTGTGTGACTTAGGTTTCACCGATAAAGCCAAATTTTCACTTATGTGTTGCCACATAAGGCGACTATTAACTAATCGAACCCACGTCCAGAAACATCGCCACTTAAGCGTCTACGAGCGTAGTCGATATATTCGCAAGTTCACTGCAGCTTCTGCCTATCGACGGGCGTCCGTGCAGCTAGTCTGATTAGTCTCTTCCTTTGTCCTCAGACGGTGGACTCCGGCGTAGCCTACTAAGAGTGAGTCCCTTACCCTACCACATAGGCGATGGAGGGAGGAACAGCTAAAGCGCTATTACGCAGCTAAAGCTAGGTTATTGTTAGTTTTGCCAGTTATTATTGGCTTTGACGTTTTAACGTAGACGATCCCTACGGCTCGCAACCCAAGCTCGAACTATCCCTGTCGAATCCGTAACGTCCCCATATTAGAAAGGGAAGAACGGGAAAGAATAAGTTCAGCGTGTAAGTCACTTATTCAATTGTTCTTACAGCCGCTTGATTACCTCGCGACAAATACTATTATAACAAATCTACAGCAGAATGCAATTGTAAGATTCCGGAAATCAGTACAATCACATGCCTTTTTGTCTTTGAGCAAGTTCTCTTTGAATGGATCGATTTGCTTCTTTACGCTTTAGATCTTCACGTTTATCATACTTCTTCTTGCCTCGCGCCAAACCAATCAACAGTTTTGCCACACCATTTTTGATATAGAGCTTAAGCGGTACGATTGAATAGCCCGCTTCTTTCGATTCACCGATTAATTTGTTGATTTGAGAGCGGTGAAGCAGAAGTTTACGTGTTCTCAGAGGTTCATGGTTGTACCGGTTTCCCTGCTCATATGGACTGATGTGCATGTTGTGAACGAATACTTCACCGTTTCTGATACGGGCGAATGAGTCCTTCAGATTCACGCGTCCGGCACGGATGGCTTTGATTTCGGTCCCTTGCAGCACGAGTCCCGCTTCGTATGTTTCTTCTACTGAAAAGTCATGGCGTGCTTTTTTATTTTGGGCAATGAGTTTGCCTTCTCCCTTTGGCATATGATCCCCTCTTTTCTCTTTCTGTCGAGTTTGTTTTATTATTATCTCATATTTTGGTGAAGATTTGTATGAAAAGGAAAGGAGCAAAGGATCAGCTTTGCTCCCAGCCGTGCATATTATTATAATCCTGTCCTTAATACCGCTAATGATTTCCGTGCAAGCCTTCGCTTTCCGCGGGCGGGCGGTGAGCCTCCTCGGCTGCGCCTGCGGGGTCTCACCAGCACCGCTTTTCCCGCAGGAGTCTTCGGCTTGCACTCCTATCAATCGCTGGAACAGACAGATATCTTATAATTCCAAACCTGCATTGGCTAAACCTATTCATTTTAAAAAAGTAAAGCATATCCATTACAAAAACATCCTACTTCTTCTTTTTGCGTTTGCTTTTTGGGGCGTTTTCGTAGTGTTTTTTGTTTTTCTTTTTCTTTTTGTTGTTTTTTGGCGGTCGTGTGGACCATTCTCCGTCTTCTTTTTTGCGGGAAGGGGATTTTCCTTTTCCGCTGTCTGGACGTGTGGATCGCACTTCTGTACCGCGGTCCCGGCGGTTGTTTTTCATGCCGACGATTTCGAAGTCGATGGCACGTTCGTCTTTGTTGACGCTGACTACGCGGATCGTGATTTCGTCACCGATGCGGAATACGTTTCCTGTCCGCTCACCGATCATGGCGAGATGACGTTCGTCAAAGCGGTAGTAATCATCTGTCATATAGCTGACATGGACAAGACCTTCGATCGTGTTCGGCAGTTCGACGAACAAACCAAAATTGGTGACGGAAGAAATGATGCCGTCGTATTCTTCCCCGACCTTGTCTTCCATGTATTCTGCTTTTTTCAGTTCGTCCGTTTCACGTTCCGCATCAACGGCCCGGCGTTCACGGCTTGAGGTGTGCTGAGCGATATTGCCCATTTGCGCTCCCCATTTTTCACGCGTTGACTGATCGATCTTCCCTTCAATCAGATACGTCCTGATCAGGCGATGAACAATCAAGTCAGGATAACGGCGGATCGGCGATGTGAAATGAGTGTAGAACTCTGTCGCCAGCCCAAAGTGTCCGAGACTTTCAGGGTCGTATTTCGCCTGCTGCATCGAACGAAGCATCATCGTCGATACAACCATTTCCTCCGATTTCCCCTGTACATCTTCAATGATTTCCTGAAGGGCACGCGGGTGTACGGAATTGGCAGTCCCTTTTACAATCAACCCGAAGTTCGTGATGAACTCGAAGAAGCGCTGAAGCTTGTCTTCCTTCGGGTCTTCATGGATACGATAGATGAAAGGTACTTCCATCCAGTGGAAATGCTCCGCAACCGTTTCGTTGGCAACAAGCATGAATTCTTCAATCAGTTTTTCCGCAACAGAACGTTCACGGAGAACGACATCGGTCGGTTCACCCTCATCATCGACAAGTACTTTTGCTTCTTTAAAATCAAAGTCGATTGCGCCGCGCTTCATCCGTTTTGTACGAAGGATCTGAGCCAGGTCCTCCATTTGCTCGAACATCGGCACAAGCGGCTCATAATGTTTCCGAAGTTCCTCATCTTTATCAACAAGAATCTTATTTACATCAGAGTACGTCATTCTTTCCGTTGTCTTAATGACGCTCTGGAAGATTTCGTGTTTTACGACATCCCCGTCAGGTGAAATTTCCATATCACAAGAAAGCGTCAGACGGTCCACCTGCGGATTCAATGAACAGATTCCGTTCGACAGGCGGTGCGGGATCATCGGGATCACCCGGTCAACCAAGTACACACTCGTTCCGCGATCAAAAGCTTCCTCATCAATCGGAGAGCTTTCTTTTACATAGTAGGTAACGTCGGCGATATGTACACCAAGCTTGTAGTTGCCGTTGTCGAGCTTTGTCACCGTTACCGCATCATCCAAGTCTTTTGCATCTGCCCCGTCAATCGTGACGATGGTTTGATCACGAAGATCCTTGCGGTTCGGGATTTCCGATTCATCAATCGTATCCGGAACATTATTCGCCTGTTCCATCACTTCCTCAGGAAACTCGACCGTGATTCCGTGTTTATGGATGATTGACAGAATATCCACACCTGGATCGTTTTTATGACCGAGGATTTCGACAACTTCCCCTTCTGCACTCTTACGTCCTTCTGGATATGCCGTCAGCTTCACAACCACCTTATGTCCTTCGATCGCACCCTTTTGGGCAGACTTCGGGATAAAGATGTCGCTGGCAAACTTCTTATCATCCGGAATGACAAATCCGAAATGCTTGCTTTGCGTAAAGGTTCCGACGATCTGGTCGACTCCTCGTTCCACGATGCGGACGACCGTCCCTTCCCGTCTTGAACCCGAACTGTTCGACGAAACTCGGACAAGTACGATATCCCCATGCATCGCATTATTCGTTTCATTCGGAGGGATGAAGATATCATCCATACCCGATTCTTCAGGTATGACGAAAGCAAATCCTTTCGCATGGGCGGATACCTTCCCTCTTACTAGATTCATTTTCTCCGGCAAGCCGTAGCGGTTGCTGCGGGTGCGTACCACAAGACCCTTTTCCTCCATGACGACAAGTGCCTTTACGAAGTCCTTGAAGTTTGTCGAGCCTTCGATTCCGAATGCTTCTTCAAGTTCTTGCACCGTCAGCGGCTTATAGGCCTCTTCTTTCATGTAGGAAAGGAGTTTATCCACATGCTCTTTAATATTTTCGTCCATGACAATCCCTCCTGGTCATCCTAATCATTAAACAGTCCAATCTAATTTTTCCAAGAAATGATATACATCTTCATGAAGCTGTTCTTTTTCCTTATCAAGTGTGATCACGTGGCCTGATTCTTCATACCATTTCAAGTCCTTCTCATCTGATTCAATATTGTCGTAAATGATATTGGCAGAATCAGTATTGATCATATGATCATTCCTTGCCTGTACCACAAACGTCGGCGAGTAAATCATGTCGACATTTTCCCGTACATCAGCTATCAGTTCCTGAAGAGCTTTCAATGTGTTCATTGGTGTTTTCTTGAACTCTTCTATTTCTTTTTCAATTTGATCTTCCTGTTTTCCTTCAAATTTCTTAAATTCGCGGGCGTATTCAACGACCCCTTTATACATGACTTCTTCACTTTTTATATACATAGGCGCACACATTGGTACAATACCCTTTACAGGTACAGTGTAACCTAATTTAAGGGAAAATACCCCACCCAATGAAAGTCCGGCAACCGCAATTTCCTCATAGCCTTTATCCTTCAGATGCTGGTATCCATCCATGACATCCTGCCACCAGTCCTCGGGACCTGTATGGACCAATTCTTCAGGCGGGACTCCATGCCCTTTATAATGCGGTGCATGCGAGGAGTAGCCTTTCTTCTCCAGATAACGGCCGAGCATTCTCACATCTGCCGAATTCCCTGTGAACCCGTGCAGCAGAAGGACGGCTCTCGGGCCTGCTTCGAATGTAAATGGTTTTGGTAAAACGGTCTTCATTTATAAGAACTCCTTTTCTCTGGTTTTAAACAAACGTTTGATTAAGTTTGCGGAAGCCTTGGGGCTGCTGACTTAATCGGTTCAAACAGATGTTTAACCAGATTGTTTATGTAATGGGATTTTGATTCATCTTTTTAAACAAACGTTTGGTTAACATCTGTGAGCCCTTGATACGTATAGGCTCGTCATGTTAAACGATTGTTTAAATGATTTACTCTTTATTTTTAGCAAAAATGGCGGTTATAATCCAATATTTCGGTTTATAGACCGCATTTGATTTCCGTGCAAGACTTCGCTTTCCGCGGGTGACCCGTGAGCCTCCTCGGCTATCGCCTCCGGGGTCTCGAATTGGCCACTTCTCCCGCAGGAGTCTTCGTCTTGCACTCCAATCAACTGCTGGAATCGGTAATACGATTTACTACCAAATTCGTTTCGTAAGAAATCAACTACCTGCACAAAAATAAAAAAACCTGACCCTATGAGAGATCAGGTTTTGTATTATAAAGCTACGATTGCAGTTGTTAGAACAAAGAATAAAACAGACAACACGATTGTTATTCTGTGAAGTACCAAGTCGATACCACGTGCTTTCTGTTTACCGAAAAGCTGTTCTGCACCACCAGAGATGGCCCCTGAAAGTCCAGCACTCTTACCTGATTGAAGTAAAACAATAGCGATAAGGGCGATTGAATCAATAATAAGTAAAGTGACTAATAAAGCGTGCATGAGTCCCACCTCCTGATACGAACATTACAACATTATTAGTTTACCATAGGGATATGGTGCGTACAAGGTAATATTCGCATAATTGTGGAAAGTGTTGGGGATTTGTCGAATCTGTTGAGGATTGTGATTGGATTGTGACGGTTGGGATTTTTTGTTAAATTCAGCATAAACCGAAATTTTTCAGCATATATCGGAAAAATTCAGCATAAAAATGATTTTTCCAGCATAAATCCAAATAAGTCAGCGTATATCGTGAAAAATCAGCATATATTCAATTGAAGTCCTCTTCTCTAGTTTATCTGGAATAAGTTTCACACTTAAAGGACCATGCTGCACGTCTCAAATGATATTTCAAAAGGTAAATTAGCCTTTTTTAAGCTAAAATCTGGTATAACGGACATAGGTTTGACCTGAATAATTGTATTTACCCCGATAAAGAAGGATCCGCAAATCAAATCTGACCGAGCGCTCAGTCCACACAAAAAATCCCCAAAAACAAAAAAACAGCCCCGTCACCAACGGGGCTGCTTCTCCTCACTAATTTCAATTCAATTAGCGCTTAACGTTATAGAATGTGTTCACACCAAGGTATTGTGCAGTGTGTGCCAATTGGTCTTCGATGCGAAGCAATTGGTTGTATTTCGCTACACGGTCTGTACGTGATGGTGCACCTGTTTTGATTTGGCCGGCGTTTGTCGCTACAGCGATGTCAGCGATTGTGCTGTCTTCTGTTTCACCTGAACGGTGAGAGATGACTGCAGTGTAGCCTGCGCGCTTCGCCATTTCGATAGCGTCGAATGTTTCAGTAAGTGTACCGATTTGGTTCACTTTGATCAGGATTGAGTTACCGATTCCTTGTTCGATACCTTGAGCAAGCTTGCTTGTGTTTGTAACGAATAGGTCGTCACCGACAAGCTGAACTTTGTTACCGATACGGTCAGTCAGAAGCTTGAAACCTTCCCAGTCGTTTTCGTCAAGTCCGTCTTCGATTGAGATGATTGGATACTTGTCGCACATTTCAGCATACCAGTCAACCATTTCAGCTGAAGTACGAACAACGCCTTCACCGGAAAGATGGTATTTACCGTCTTCTTTGTTGTAGATTTCAGATGCTGCTACGTCCATTGCAAGAAGGATTTCTTCGCCTGGCTTGTAGCCTGCATTTTCGATTGCTTCGATGATGGTAGAAAGTGCTTCTTCATTTGATTTAAGGTTAGGAGCGAATCCGCCTTCGTCACCTACAGCTGTGTTGTAGCCTTTAGATTTAAGAACTGATTTCAGGCTGTGGAAAATTTCAGCACCCATGCGAAGTCCTTCTTTGAAAGTAGGAGCTCCTACAGGCATGATCATGAATTCCTGGATATCAACGTTGTTGTCAGCGTGCTCACCGCCGTTAACGATGTTCATCATTGGTACTGGAAGCTGCTTAGAGTTGAATCCGCCAAGGTATTGGTATAATTCCACTCCGAAGAAGTCAGCTGCTGCACGTGCTACAGCCATTGATACACCAAGGATTGCGTTCGCACCCAGTTTACCTTTGTTTTCTGTACCGTCAAGCGCGATCATTGCTTGGTCGATTGCTACTTGCTCAGTTACGTCAAAACCGATGATTTCTTCAGCGATTTCGTTGTTTACGTTGTCGACTGCTTTTTCTACCCCTTTACCAAGGTAGCGGCCTTTGTCGCCGTCGCGCAGTTCTACTGCTTCGTATTCACCTGTAGATGCTCCGGATGGAACAAGTGCGCGTCCGAAAGCGCCTGATTGTGTGTAAACTTCTACTTCGATTGTTGGGTTACCGCGTGAGTCTAATACTTCGCGAGCGTATACGTCTGTAATGAATGGCATAAAAATAACTCTCCTTTATAGTTAGGTTTTTATCATACTCTTCTAATAAGGGCCGTTGATTTCCGCTGCAGGCACTCGCTTTCCGCGGGGCGGGCGGTGAGCCTCCTCGGCGCATTGCGCCTGCGGGGTCTCACCTGTCCCGCATATCCCGCAGGAGTCGAGTGCCTTCCGCTCCAATCAACTCTGGGTATGAACCCACTAACCCCTACAAAGTACTGTTTCTGCAATTTATTTTTTAATCAATGATTTCCCCGTCATTTCTTTCGGCTGATCCACGTTCAGAAGTTCAAGCATTGTCGGTGCCAGGTCTCCGAGGATGCCGCCGTCACGAAGTTCGATTCCTTCTTTTGTTACGATGACTGGAACCGGGTTCGTTGTGTGGGCGGTCATCGGTGTGCCTGCTTCAGTGAGCACTTCATCAGCGTTGCCGTGGTCGGCTGTGATGATGGCAGTGCCGCCTTTTTTCTCGATGAGGTCGATGATTCTGCCAAGGCACTCATCAACTGTTTCGATTGCTTTGATCGTTGGTTCGAGCATGCCTGAGTGTCCGACCATGTCAGGGTTTGCGAAATTTAGGATGATTGCATCCTGCTGATCTGCTTCGATCTCGGCAAGTAATGCTTCCGTAACCTCATACGCACTCATTTCAGGCTGCAGGTCGTATGTTGCCACTTTAGGAGAATCAATCAGGATCCGTTTTTCCCCTGGGAATTCATTCTCACGGCCGCCGCTCATGAAGAACGTGACGTGAGGATATTTTTCCGTTTCGGCAATGCGGAGCTGCTTCAAGCCGTTTTGAGACAGTACTTCACCAAGCGTGTTATCCAGGTTTGTCGGCTTGAAGGCAACGAAGCCGTCAACCGTCTCACTGAACTTTGTCAGGCACACGAAGTGAATGTTCTTCGGATGCTTTTCACCGCGGACGAAATAACGGAAATCCTCGTTCGTGAATGTATTTGAAATCTGGATGGCGCGGTCGGGACGGAAGTTATAGAAAATAACGGCATCTTCGTCCTTGATCGTTCCTACCGGTTCACCATTTTCTTTCGTGATGACAGAAGGAAGGACGAACTCGTCATGGATCCCTTTTTCATACGAATCGTTGATGAGCTGCATTGGATCTGTGTAATCAGGTCCTTCACCGTACACCATCGCACGATAAGACTTTTCTACACGCTCCCAGCGCTTGTCGCGATCCATTGAATAGTAGCGTCCGGAAATCGTGGCAAATTGACCGACTCCGATTTCCTTCATCTTCGCTTCTGCTTCTTCAATGTATTTTGGTGCTGTCTGCGGACCGACGTCGCGTCCATCAAGGAACGCATGCACATAAACATTTTCTACGCCTTCTTGTGCCGCTAAGCCAAGGAGTGCGTATAGGTGTTCAATGTGGCTGTGAACCCCTCCGTCTGAAAGAAGACCAAAGATATGAAGGTCTGTCCCTTTCTTTTTCACATGATTGACGGCATCAAGGAAGGTTGCATTCGTTTCGAATTCACCTTCGCGGATCGCCAAGTTTACACGCGTGAGACTTTGGTAGACGATACGGCCGGCACCGATATTCAGGTGGCCCACTTCGGAGTTGCCCATTTGTCCTTCAGGCAGCCCCACCGCTTCTCCGCTGGCTGTTAATTGGTTATGCGGGTACTTGTTCCAAAGGCGGTCAAAGTTTGGCTTGTTCGCCTGTGCAACAGCGTTCCCCTCTTTTGTATCACGGCATGCAAAACCATCTAAGATGATTAAAGCTGTTGGTGACTTACTCATGTGAACCTGCCTCCAGTAGTTGCAGGAACGATTGAGGTTCCAAGCTTGCGCCGCCTACCAGAGCACCATCGATATCAGATTGAGCCATGTATTCCTTGATGTTGTTCGGTTTCACGCTTCCGCCGTATTGTACGCGTACAGAGTCGGCAGTACTTTGTGAGAATTCACTTGCCACAACTTGACGGATGTGAGCGCAAACTTCGTTGGCATCTTCCGCAGTGGAAGATTTACCTGTGCCGATTGCCCAGATTGGTTCATAAGCAATCACTGTTTGCTTCACTTGATCTTCTGTAAGACCTGTAAGTGCTTGTTTCACTTGGGCTCCCACTAGATCTTTCGTTTCGTTGTTTTCACGCTGTTCCAATGTTTCACCGACACACACGATTGGAGTCAGGTTGTGTTTGAATGCAGCTAACGTCTTCTTATTGACAGAATCATCTGTTTCATTGAACATTTCACGGCGCTCGGAGTGACCGATGATCACATATTCTACGCCGATGTCAGCTAGTGCCACTGGACTTACTTCGCCAGTGAAGGCTCCGCTTTCTTCGAAGTGCATATTTTGAGCTCCGATTGCAACCTTGCTCTCTTTTGTTTGTTCAACCAGGTTTTCTAAAAATAGGGCTGGGGCACAGATGACAGAATCCACTTTGTCTGTGTCAGGCACTAATCCTTTTACTTCTTCTGTAAAAGTCTTTGCTTCTGATGCAGTTTTGTGCATTTTCCAGTTACCTGCAATGATCGGCTTACGCATACTGCTCATCCTTTCTTTTATCGTGTTTATTATGCTGAATTACTTGTCGTTTAGGGCTGTAACACCTGGAAGCTCTTTCCCTTCCATGAACTCAAGGGATGCGCCTCCGCCTGTAGAAATATGACTCATCTTGTCAGCATAGCCAAACTTTTCGACAGCTGCTGCAGAGTCACCGCCGCCGATAACAGAGTATGTATCTGCTGCATCGGCTAACGCCTCCGCCACGGCTTTCGTTCCGTTTGCAAATGTGTCCAATTCGAATACACCCATAGGTCCGTTCCAGATAACAAGCTTAGAATCCTTGATTGTCGCCTGGAATAATTCTCTTGTCTTAGGACCGATATCAAGTGCTTCCCAATCAGATGGAATAGATTCGATATCTACTTCTTTCGTATTTGCGTCGTTTGAGAAGTCATCAGCAACGACTACATCGACAGGCATAAGGAAGTTAACGCCTTTTTCTTCAGCTTTTTTCATGAATTGCTTTGCAAGATCAATTTTATCTTCTTCTAAAAGGGATTTCCCAACCTCGTGGCCCTGTGCTTTCACGAATGTGTAAGCAAGTCCGCCTCCGATGATCAGGTTGTCCACCTTGTCTAATAAGTTATCGATGACACCGATTTTATCTTTCACTTTCGCTCCGCCGATAATTGCCGTGAATGGACGTTCCGGAGTTAAAAGTGCTTTACCAAGTACTTCAAGCTCTTTTTCCATAAGAAGTCCCGCTACAGACGGAAGATGTTTTGCCACTCCCTCGGTTGAAGCATGCGCACGGTGGGCTGCACCGAATGCATCGTTTACGTAAAGGTCTGCCAGTGCCGCGAATTCTTTCGCTAATTCTGGGTCATTCTTTGTTTCACCTGCATAGAATCGCACGTTTTCAAGAACGAGTACATCACCGTCAGCCATTTCGCTGATCTTCGATTGTACGTTTTCACCATACGCTTCGTCTGCCTTCGCAACATTCTTGCCAAGTATCTCGGAAAGTCTTTCTGCTACCGGAGTCAAACGAAGTTCTTCTACTACTTCACCCTTAGGACGTCCCAAGTGACTCGCCAGGATGACTTTCGCGCCGCCTTCTACTAAATACTTGATTGTTGGAAGTGCAGCTTGGATACGGGTTTCATCAGTGATTTTGCCTTCCGACATCGGTACGTTGAAGTCCACTCGGCAAAATACGCGTTTCCCTTTTACATCAACATCTTTAATTGATTTCTTATTCATTCGTAAAAGGCCTCCTTTAGTATTCTCTACAGATTGAAGAGAAATTTCAGTAATAGAATGAGAAAAGGGAGTGGGGAATCTTCCCCGCTCCCCTTCATCCCTTTCCATTATAGATGGTGGGACAGAATTTATCCATCCTCACCGAGCTGATAATGTCAATTTACGTTAATGACGGATTAAAGACCTTTTGAAGCGATGTAATCAACAAGGTCAACCACACGGTTAGAGTATCCGCTCTCGTTGTCATACCAAGAGATTACTTTTACCATGTTGTCTTCCATTACCATAGTTGATAGTGCATCGATTGTTGAAGAAGCCGGGCTTCCGTTGTAGTCAGTTGATACTAATGGCTCTTCGCTGTAAGCAAGAACTCCTTTAAGATCGCCATCAGCAGCTTCTTTGAATGCCGCATTAACTTCTTCAGCCGTTACGTTCTTGTCAAGTTCTGCAACTAAATCAACAAGAGAAACGTTTGGAGTTGGAACACGTACTGCTCCACCGTTCAGTTTACCTTTTAATTCAGGCAGCACTAGTGATACAGCTTTTGCAGCACCCGTAGTTGTAGGGATGATGTTTTCAGCTGCCGCACGAGCACGACGGTAGTCTTTATGCGGAAGATCAAGGATTTGCTGATCATTTGTGTAAGAATGGATTGTTGTCATCATTCCACGCTTGATTCCGAACTTATCGTTAAGAACTTTCGCGAATGGCGCTAAGCAGTTTGTCGTACAAGATGCGTTAGAGATAACGTTGTGGTTCTCTGCATCGTACTTGTCTTCGTTAACACCCATAACAACTGTGATGTCTTCATCTGATGCAGGAGCAGAGATGATGACTTTCTTCGCACCAGCTTCAAGGTGTTTCGCAGCGTCAGCACGCTTTGTGAAACGGCCGGTAGACTCTACTACTACTTCTACACCAAGGTCTCCCCAGCCAAGTTGAGCAGGGTCGCGCTCAGCTAATACTTTTACTTTTTTATCGCCGATAACAAGAGTGTCACCGTCAACAGTTACTTTCTCTGTAAGAGTTCCGTGAACTGTATCATATTGTAAAAGATGAGCAAGCATGTTTGCATCAGTTAAATCGTTAACTGCCACTACCTCTACGTTATCGTTTTTAAGTGCCGCACGGAAAACGTTACGTCCGATACGTCCAAATCCGTTAATACCAATTTTAGTTGCCATAATACTATTTCCTCCTTTAGTGATTGTAAGGATGATTATTTTGTATTTCAAAAGGCCTCAGCCTTTTAAAAGCTCTCTTGCTGCTCCTTCATCGGTGATCAGGATCGTTGAAGAGGGAGCCCGTTTCAGATACGCCCGAATCGCTTTCGCCTTCGAGCTGCCGCCAGCAACGGCAAATACATGGTTGATGTCTTTCAGGTCTTCAAGCTGGAGCCCGATGGTCGGCACTTTATGTACCACTTCCCCCGACTCATCGAAATAATAGCCGAATGCTTCGCCGACCGCGTTACCTGCAGTGATTTTTTCAAAATCAGCCGGCGGCGTCTTGCGCCTTTCTGCCATTGTAATAGCATCTCCAATTCCATGAAGAACCATGTTTGCTGATTGAATTAAATTTAAGACCTCTTTAATCATCGGTTCCTTTAAAAAGGACTTGTAAACTTCTTTACTAACCTGATCGGGGACATACAAAACACGGTGCCGCATCCCTGTATGCTCTGCCATCTTCGCGCAGATCGTGTTGGCCTGATTCTTCACATCTTCCCCGATTCCACCCCGCGCAGGAACAAACAAGGTATCGGATCCGGAAAAGTCGGGTGTCAGCATTTCTGCGACAGCCGCCATGGTCGAACCGCCAGTCACAGCGATGATATTATTCCCCTCAAGGCGCTGTTTCATACTAAAAGCTGACGCACGCCCCAATTCTTCTTTTACCCAAGGAGACTCATCACTATTCCCCGGAACGATGACAATTTCATTAAGATTGAGTAAAGACTGTAATCTTTTCTCCATTTCGTTGAGTCCCGAGATCTCTCTCATCATGTCTTCAATCTTATCCAATAGCTTCATGCCGTCTTCGGTCATGATCATCCCGGATGTTTTGATCGAGATGAGATCCTGATTCTTCAGGAACTCCACTTCACTTCTCAGCACCCGTTCCGTCAGTCCGAGGTTCTGCGCGAGACTCCTGCGGCCGACCGGCTGTAAGAATTGAATCGAACGGAGAATCTGATGCCTTTTTTGCATAACTTCAAGCAGGTCGGGTAATAATCGCTTTTGTATATCAATAATGGATTCCATCGGTAAAAGCTCCTTACATGGAAGTGAGTGACTGTCTCTTGCAAATGTAGTTCCACCAGTCTTCGACGTTTAAACAACGCTTATCACATAGCGCGGAATTACACTGGACTAAAAAAGTCCCGCATAGACATATTATGTCCCACTACCTCCAAAAAAAATTCATCCCTGCTTTCAACGTTCATTTTATCAGTATGGAAATCGCATTTCAACTAGAAACTACTGAGTTTTTTCATGTAAACGTTTACTGAGTGTAAAATAGTCAATTTGCCCGTACTGGATGATTTCACCGTCGTATTCCACCACCGGAATCATCAACCCGAAACGTTCCGTCAGCTCATCACTTTGGTCGATATCCTTTTCGATGATGTCGAATTTCAACTCGTCCTGCACGAGTTTCAGGTTGAGTTTTGCGTCGGTGCATAGGTGGCATTGGTTTCTGGTGTAGAAAATGACTGGGTTCATTGGGTGGTCCTCCGTTGAGTGGTTATGTTGTTGGATAGATTATAAGGGTTGTACCTGGTACAAATCAGGTTTTGTGTACCTGGTACAAATTGAATGCTTTGTACCTGGTACATCCCAGGCTGTTTGTACCAGGTACAGCTGATACTATTATATATGTTGGTACGGTCGAAATGGTATAGGCATACAACCAGGCCGGCGAAATTTGTCGGTTTTTGTAAAATTGCCGGCAAATAATAGTTTTCGTCCGTATTTAAGAAAAAATGACTGTAATTTCACCAATTTGTCCGCATTTTACAAAAATCGTCCGCAAATAGCGACATTGTCCATCCTCTCCTCGCTAGCCTATTCTACTCATATCGCTTCCTCATAGTAGAAGAAGAAATGCCGAGCTGATCGCGGTATTTTGCGATGGTTCTGCGCGAGACATCGTATCCTTTATCTATTAACATATTGACGATTTTCTGATCAGATAGTGGTTTTTTCTTGTCTTCTTCATCCACAAGGCGTTGTATTTCATTTTTTATCGACGTGGAAGAAGCGGCTCCACCGTCTTCTGAATGGACGGATTTGATTGCAGCACTGAAGAAATACTTCATTTCAAAAATGCCATACGGTGTCTGCATATACTTCCCCTTTACAGCACGGCTGATCGTTGATTCATGGACTCCTGCTTCTTCCGCTACTTCTTTTAGCGTCAGTGGCTGCAAACCGGCTGGTCCTTCAAGGAAAAACGACCTCTGCTTCTCAACAATCAATTTCCCCACTTTTAAAATCGTCTGCTTGCGCTGCTGCAAACTTTGAAGCAGCCACTGGAATTCCTGGTCTTTTTCCCGCAGGTAGCTCCCGACTTCCTTATCCGGATGATGTTCAAGAAAATCCTTGTACTCATCATTATAAATCACTTTGACAGTAGTGCCGTCAAACAACGAGACCGATACTTCCTTTTCGTCCATTATTTTGACCACTAACTCAGGAGCGATATAGTGAGCGGGGCCATCGTTGTAAATAGCGCCCGGGCGAGGGTGACATTGCTGGATGAGATCGGCGGCTTTTTGGATATCCTTTAAATCGACATTCAATTCCTTCGTGATTCCTTTCCACTTTTTCGCGGCAAAATCATCGAAATGCTCTTCCACTATCTTTAAGGCAAGCTCCGAGGAATGCTTGCGCCTTAATTGGAGAGAAATACACTCCTGGAGGGAACGCGCTCCAATTCCGGCTGGTTCTAATTCCTGCAGACTATTAATATAGTATTCCAGTTGAGGCATTTGCAAATCGTTCCGTGACAGGAAGTCTTCCGTCTCGATTTGCAAATATCCGTTTTCATCCAAGCAGTACATCAGATCCTTCATGACCTTTAAATCAAATTTAGAAAGCGATTTCAAATCTAATTGAAGAAAAAGATGGTCCTCTATCGTTTTCTTCGATACTGACAGATACTCTGTGAAATCGTTTGCTTCTTTACCTTTATATTGATAAGACTCTCCTTGATCGGGAATGTCCATTACGGGGTCTTCTAATTGTATGAGGGGATTCTCCAATGCTTTCGATTCAAGGAAAGCATTCAGTTCCATCGTGGAATATTGGAGGATGGTGATGGCCTGCGAAAGCTGTTGTGTCATTTGAATCTTCATTTGCTGCTTTTGCCATAATCCTGTGTTCAAATTCATCCTTCTAACCTCCTCCCTCCATTTTACATGAAAATAGGGGTTTCGTTAATGGGAATTGTTTGGAAGACAAGTTGCTTTATAGAATTCTATGAATATCGTTTGGGGAAGATACCTTTATAAATCTTTCAGTAAGTATTTAGACCGTTCCTTTCCGCTGCAGGCACTTGCTTTCCGCGGGGAGGAAGTTGAGCCTCCTCGACGTTCCGTATGCGAGGTCTCAACTTTTCCTCTATTTCCCGCCGGAGTCAAGTGCCTTCCGCTCCAATCCACTCTGTGTATTTATGTTGAATTCATATTTTCGGAGGGAAAGTAATAAAGTGCAAAAAGGGGAGATTTAACCCTAAATCCTTATCTTTCTTTAGAATGTTGGTACAAAAAAACTAATTTTTATTGTGGGGACGTTTCCAGCTGTTGATTGGAGTGCAGGACGAAGACTCCTGCGGGAGAAGTGGCCAATGTGAGACCCCGCAGGCTTGCCGAGGAGGCTCACGGGTCACCCGCGGAAAGCGAAGTCCTGCACGGAAATCAACAGCGGTGATAAAGGTGGAGCCAAAAAAATACCGCCGCGTTATATAAACGCAGCGGCATCTTGGTACGCCCTCGGAGGGAATCGAACCCCCATTTTAAGAACCGGAATCTTACGTGCTATCCGTTGCACCACGAGGGCATGTATAAGGTAATTGAAAACTATCGTACAAAAGTATATTATAAGGTACTTTTTTCAGGAATGCAATACGTTTTCTCTGTTTAAAAAAGGAATGAATGGGTATGATGTAGAAAGGATTACATAGTGTAAGAATCACTGATGCGTTAGGTTTGACCTTTATTGACCAACAGTGTATGATTACAGTACAAAGTGAATATGTATTTAATAAAAAGAAAATGCGTATCTAAGGAGGAACGAAGGATGAACTTAATTCCTACAGTTATTGAACAAACAAACCGCGGTGAACGTGCTTACGACATTTATTCACGTCTTTTGAAAGACCGTGTCATCATGCTCGGAAGCGGCATCGACGATAATGTGGCGAACTCTATTGTAGCACAACTTCTTTTCTTGGAGTCTGAAAACCCTGAGAAAGATATCTCGATCTACATCAACTCCCCTGGCGGAAGCATCACGGCCGGAATGGCGATCTACGATACTATCCAGTACATAAAGCCTGATGTACAAACGATCTGTATCGGTATGGCTGCTTCAATGGGTGCATTCCTTCTTGCTGCAGGTGCTAAAGGCAAACGTCTTGCACTTCCAAACGCAGAAGTGATGATTCACCAGCCTCTTGGCGGAGCTCAAGGTCAGGCGACGGAAATCGAAATCGCTGCGAAGCGCATTCTATTCCTTCGCGAAAAACTGAACCAGATCCTGGCAGACCGCACCGGCCAGCCTCTTGAAGTAATCTCGAAAGATACAGACCGTGACAACTTCATGACTGCTGAACGCGCGCTTGAATATGGATTGATCGATCGCATCATCACTCGTAACGAAATGAACAATAAATAATACTCTTATTGGAGAGTCTGCCCCGTCGGCTTTGGCCGGCGGGGTTTTTATTTTGGTTTGGAGATGAGGTACCAGTGATGGTATGCGAAAATTGTCTATTACTGTCGGATAATCACCAGCCCGCACATATATTCCAGATTTCGCACATAAAATCAATAGTTCGCACTTATATGAAATATTTCGCTCTTATCCGATACACTTCGCTCTTAAACCGGTCTCCTCACAACATATCTCTTCTATTTTTCTCACAAAACCATGTTCCCAAACACTCCCCACATTCAACAATCAACCACCTTCAAAAGCGATAAACTCCCGGAAAAACCACTACTATCAAACTAAAAATCGCTCTTAACAACCACAAACGCCCTTACTCCTGAATAAAAAAATGCCCGTCCCTCTGCGCGTTACTGCATAGGTGGACGGGCCTTCATTTTATTCCTCTTTTAAAGGTATCAGTACTTCCCCATTCCTCCCGTTTTTCAGAAGCAGATGCAGAATGGTCTTGGATAGTTCACTAGGATGGTAGGGTTTCACGAGATAATCCACCGCCCCTAGTGTGATGCCTTTTTCTTTTTCATCCAGTGCGGATGAGATGATGATCGGGATGTCACACAGTTTTTCATTTGCCTTAAGGGTTTCGAGGACGTCCCATCCCGACATGGTTCCTTCGAGCATGATATCGAGGACGACCGCATCCGGTGTATGCCGGTTGATTTTTTCAATCGCGGCTTCTCCTGATTTCGCGTGCTGGACCTGAAACCCACTGCCGGAAAGCTCTGTGGTCAGTAGCGATGCTAGATTGATATCATCTTCTATGACCGTGATCGTCATGCCGTCCCCGCTGGTTTCTTCCTCTTTAAAGGTCTGGAGGGTGACCATCGGGAGACAGACCGTAAACGTACTTCCCTTCCCGATTTCAGAAGCGACCCTGATACTGCCGTCATGATTTTCGATAATCTCCTTCACGATCGTCAAGCCGAGTCCCGTACCGCCGATTCTTCTGCGCTCTGAATTGTCGACACGGTAGAATTTTGTGAACAGCTTAGGAAAGGCGTCATCTGGGATGCCGAGTCCTTCATCGATGATATTGATGAACACCATATCCTGTTTTTCATAAACCCGTGCGGTGATGGTTCCGCCGTCGGGTGAATATTTAATCGCATTGCTGATCAAATTCGTAAACGCCTGTGATAATTTATCTTTATCACCGAGAACCATCGTACAATCCGTATCTTTCTCAATCGTGAATGTATGATGGGGCGCATTGACTTTTTGAGTATTGATGACATGCTGGATGATCGGGATGATGTCTTCATACCGTTTATCAAAGGTCTGCCTGCCGGACTCCATCCGCTGGACATCAAGAAAATCATTAATGAGGGATGTTAATCGTTTGGCTTCCTGATAGATGGTTGTGAGGTACTTCTTCGTTCTTTCCGGTTTCAAGTCTTTCGTCAGCATCAATTCGGTGAAACCGAGTACACTCGACAGCGGTGTGCGCAGTTCGTGGCTGACGGTCGAGACGAATTCCGATTTCATCTGATCGACTTCGAATTCCTTCGTGATATCCCTGTGGACGAAGATGGTCCCGACTTTCTCATCACCGCGGAACAGGGACTCCGAATATACCTGATAGACGTTCCTGTTATCACGGAGATGGTACGTATGGAGATGCCTGCCGGCTTTTTCACCTTCAATGACCATTTCATAATAACGATTCAGCCCTTTTTCATTGTCCACCTGACTTAAAAGTACCTGTTTCCACACCGGATACGGAGCCTGCTGCAGGGCGCACAGCTCGCCTTTGATGATTTTCGATAATTTCGTATTCATCAGCATGCTGTTCCCGTCATTATCGACAAGCTGGATGCCCTCCTGGATGTTATTCAGGATATCCTGGTTCATATGACGGTCTTTTTCCGACTC
Organism: Rossellomorea oryzaecorticis; assembly: GCF_038405515.1. Classification (GTDB taxonomy): domain Bacteria; phylum Bacillota; class Bacilli; order Bacillales; family Bacillaceae_B; genus Rossellomorea; species Rossellomorea oryzaecorticis_A. The sequence goes on from NZ_JBBYAF010000033.1 coordinate 38,203, forward strand.
TTCAAACAGGTGGATTTTTTGAAGGGAAATGGAAACCTGTTTGCTGAGACTTCTGTATTCTTTGAGTTCCTCCGAGTTGAAATCATGACCGAAGCGGCTGAATACCATGATGGCTTCGACTTCTTTACTCAGTGATAAAATCGGGATGAAAAGATCATAGGAATACATCGTTTCAAGGTGATAGCCCTTCTCTGCCTCTATAAGCTCACGTTTAACCGAAAAAGGCTCCTTCTGCTGGAATAAACGCTGGTGCAGTCCGTTATACATATAGTTTACAAACTGCTCCACTCCCGTTTCAGATATCCCGCATGATGCACGTGACTTCCTCTCGTCCAGGAGGACAATCATGCCGCGCGAGGCGTCCATGACCCCGCACATTGTGTCTACGATACTATCAAGCACTTCCTGCTTGTTGAGTGAACGGGAAATCCCGTTGATGAATTCATTGCGCCGCTCGAGCTGCTGCTCGCGAAGTTTGGCAACCGTAAGCAGATACTCAAGCTTCGACTGCTGTGATTCAAGTTCATCCTGCTGGGCGACCAGCTCCTCATTCTGGGCAAGCAAATCTTCTTCCTTCAATTGAATCCGATGGATCATTTTTTCAAATGCCCGCGAGACCTTCCCGATTTCATCTTTCCGATTGTTTTCAAACGACCATCGCTGGTACGTTTCATTCTCGGCAATCTGCTCGGCTGCCGTTGCTACCTGATTGAGCGGGGTGCCGATTTGTCTTGCAAGCATCCTCATGATTCTCATCAACACCAGCAGCATTAGGAAGATGAATAGGACAAATGCTCCCTGGCTGAGGGATTCCTTCCGTTTCACCTCTTCATAGGCCTCATCACTCTTTTGCTCTATTGAATCCTTATAGTCATTCATCTGGTTTTGGAATGTGTCGACCGTGGCGGTTCCGCCGTCTGCAGATGCTTTCCTTACCGCTTCGATGTTCCCGTTGTCGTAATTTGCTATGGCATTCGCGACGATTTGTTGAAAATAGTAAGCAGAAAATTCTTCTACATCCTTGATGAACGATTGATCATCCGCTTTGATCGCAAGCGTCCTGAATTTCTCGATTGTATCCTCGATCACGATCTCCTGCCGGTAGATGCTTTCTTTCAGCTCCCGCCTCCCGAATGCAACGTAACCGCGGGCATCAAAGAAGGCTTTGTTGATGGCCCTGTCCAACTGCTCAGCCACTGCTTCTTTTTCATTGAGTTTTTCGCGTTCCACTTGATATTCATCGGTGATGTATTGATTGTAGAGAAATAAGCACGCAGCCCCGATCAGGAAAATCAGGATGAAGCTGCTCATCACGCCGATGAATTGATTGCGCAGACTTGTTTGGAAATAACCGCTAATTCTCTTCATTCAAAATATCCTCGATCCGCTGAACCAGTTCCATCGGGCTATATGGTTTCGCAATGAAGTAGTCGGCACCGGATTTCAATACCCGTTCTTTATCCGCCTGCTGGCTTTTGGCCGACACCATCATGATTTTCACGTCTTTTTTCTCCGGTGTGTTCCTTACCTTTCCGATGACTTCAAGCCCTGTATATAAAGGCATCATATAATCGAGGAGGATCAAGTCATAATCATGTTCCATGATACTTGCGACGGCTTCGCGGCCGTCCGCTGCTTCATGGAGTTCATGCCCCTCGTCCTCCAGTGTATCAACCACCAGCATTCTCAGAACTTCTTCATCTTCTGCCACTAAAATTTTGGCCACCATTTATTCCTCCCCTTTTTCGAAAGCCTTCTTCATTTCAAAATAGGACTGTTTCAGCCTCTCATGATAAGTCGGCTCGTTCCATGTTTCCCAAGAGTAATGATAAAACCCGGAATGTTCCAGGTTGTTTGATTGTAATTCCGGATAAGAGAATACCGAGCTTCCATCCGATTCATACAGCCCTATGTTGATGCCGTCAATCGTTTGTCCTGCCTCCAGCCCATTTTTCCAGAAATCCCCCATCGCTTCTTTCTGGCTCGGATCCTTTATATTCAGGAGCTGCCACGGGATCCGGATTTCATACCGGCCCTTTGAAGGGCTGATACTGATATCCGTGAGAGAATCATAGTCCGGGTCTTCAGGGTTGGCCGTACCGAATTTGAAACTCCCAGTTTCATAGGAATCAAACGGAAGCACCTTTCCGCCTATCTTCAGCTCCTTGTTCAGCGTAAGTCTGATCCCGTGATAGGTTCCGTTGTCCTTCTGATCCGCATATGTCTCGCGCGGGATCATACCCAGGACTTCGCCGTAATGATAATGAAACGTATCATAATAGCTGTCCACAAGCAGACGGGCTTTTTTCCCGCCTTGGATATGCAGGGCAAAATCCACACCGGATGTCTTCACTCCGGAAGCCCCTGGAAGGGAAGACATCCCCTGGCCGTCAAGGGTATCAAATAGAACGCAGGTATCAGTTTCTTTCGTAATGCGCTCCGTATCCACCCTCAAATAGAGATAGCGTTCATCACTGGATACATACATGGCACGGCCGCTATTTGAAAACGCAGGCTGGATCCCGTTCAGCTCCCAGTCTTCCGGACGGCCGTCCACTTTGATCATCGTTGCCCCATCCGGTCCGGGATCGAAACTCAATAGCCCGAACTGCTGCTCATTCGTCTGGGCATTCGACCAGTATGGACGTCTGTCGGGGTTATCGTAGTCCATCGTGTTCCAGGTCCGCTTGAACCATTCATCCTGCCAGGCAAAGACGAGTCCGCCGGCCGCGCCTTCTTCCACAATATCCTCGAACAGACGGCTGTTGATCTCTCCCTGTTCCTTTTCAGAATGATGGCCCTGATCCCATCCATAGACGTTTCGGTGCGTGAGGCCGCGGGAGCCCGGGACACCGAATTCCGCCACCAAGAGCGGCATCGAGTGGGCTTTTTTCATATCATTCAGGTAGCCGGCGTAGTTATTCTTCTCGCCGCGGTGATCGACGTAGTTGACGTATTCGGGCTCATAATTCAGGAAGTCCGGATAGTAAGGGTAAATATGATAAGAGGCAAATAAGCCTGTGTGCAAGCTGCCGGTTCCCTTCATCACGTTCGGGTCCACCGAAACCATATCTTCCGTTTCGGATGGCTCACTTGGATGGTTAAGCAGGTCTGTCGTCACCCAGTTTGTGAAGCTGACGGGGCGCTGCCACTTGTACGTCTCCGTTTCATACGAAATCCCTTCGTTCATCATCCCTGCCAGCCAAATTTCGAACGGCTCCGCCTTATCCGTCGTCAAATATTCCCCCTTGAAGTCTTCAAGACCTGTGTGCTTTTCGTTTGTCTCCATGACGACGCCGGGATCCCACTCCACCCCGAAGATCCAGCCAAGCACATAGGGGGAGATATCCTTGTCATACACACCAGATGCGTGCCCTTTTCTTTTGGGAAGCTCGGCATTCCCGTGCACGAGATCGATCGTGCGCTTCATTTCAGCGCGGAATTCGTCCGTATTCTTCTTAGCGAAGGAATCATTGGTCTCCAGGAAAATTTCCTCGTTCACCCATACACCGTGGAACAGATAAAGGGGCTCTTCTGCCATCTGATTGTATTCGTAAAAAGCTTCATAGAAAGCAGGCGGATGGATCGTATAGACACGCAGGGCATTGGCGTTCATGGCCCCGATCTGCTTGAACCACCTCAAATATTCCCCTTTCGTGATGGCCGTCTCACCCGGGAATGAACCGGGCTTTGCGATTCCCATATTTACTCCTTTTATGAGGAGGTCTTCCCATTTTCCGTCTTCATTGACCTGGATGTAGTCGGAGCCTGCTTTACCGGCCATCTTTATATCATTTTCCAATCTAATTTCCACTTTTTCAGGCGGGACCCGGTCTTTTTCGTTCTCGATCTTTTCAAAGATGCTTGTCATCATCGGGACGTATGCCCTCCAGTAGAAAGCAGACAAGTTATCCGGATCCCTCTCTTCCGTCCACTTTCTCCATGTTTGAAGTCCGGCCGTTTGATAGAGATTCGGGACATCCGGATGGTCGGCAAAATCGCCGCTGAAATAATAGGTGTCGTACACCTGATTCGTTCCGTGAACGACCGCAGGGAACGTTCCGGGAAGATTCAGGGCTTTCAGCGTTTGCTTCCCTTTTTCCGAAAGGGACAAGGTATACTTGGCCAGCACATCTCCCCCTTCGACCGGATTGACGATATCGAACCAGTAGGAGTACGGGACGTTCAATTTTTGCCCGAGCTGTTTTTCACCTTCTGAAGTCGTGGAAAAGACGACGCCTTCTTCCCCGATGTCATCACGATCAAGGATGACCAGCTTGTCGTTCTTGTCGACAAGGACATACCCGGGGCCGTTGAACGCAAAGGATTCCCCGTACTGTTCCTTATAGTTTCCACGGACCCATTCCGGGACCTCACTGCCCTCCAATTCAGGGAAGTAGCGGCCGATCCATCCTGACCATTCTAGATTGAACAGCGAATAAAAGGACTGCCTGGTTTCTTCCGTCGTCGGGTGTGCCATCGAGTTGAATTCTGCAATGAGCGTCTTCCCGTCATTCACCGCCATGTCCGTCAGGGCGTCCATATCTTCATCGGTCAGACCGCCGTACACTTTGGAAGAACGCTCCCCCGATACATTTTCGTTATTGAGGTCTTCCTCGTACACACCGTATGTATCTGCCACATAAACAGCGTCATAATGTTCCAGGGAAGAAGGCATCCCTCTTGTCGATTGACCGTCCGGGACATAGCCGATGTAATCTTCATCCAGCTTATAAGGCTTTCCGTCAGCCTTCGTATATTTCTGCTGATTGAGCAGCCACATCAATCCCTTATGTTCACGGTAATCCTTATCAGGCACGGTCTTATCGATAATCAGGACGTCGAGTTCCCGATCATCCTTCAACTGCCAGAGCCAGAATGGGGAGGAAATAACGAGCACGATTCCTGCAATGAACAACAGGAATCCATAGAGTTTTAGTTTTGTCATTTTGATACTCCTTTTCTGGCCATCTCTCCCCAACCTGTCTTTCTGCGCAGCACGTCAAGGATCCCTTCACAGCGCCACAGGACAGTCAATGGGCGGTACCAGAGTGTTTCCGTCAAAGAATAGAAGAACAGGCGAATGATATCGGACGCCTTCGGATACTTTCGGATAGTCCACTCCTCGAGGAGGACGGAAGCCATCGAAAGGATAGAACCGTAGAGTACCGACAGCAAGAATAATAGAATGGCAAATTCGAGGTAGACCCCTCCGAAAAAAATCGACAGAATCATCACCAAATACCCCATCAGCTCCACCACGGGTCCCAGGAATTCAATAATGAGAAAGTACGGAATCGACACCATGCCGATGGATCCGTATCTCGGATTGAAAATGAGCCGGCGGTGAATCCAGAGACTTTCAAACAGTCCCCTGTGCCATCTCCTGCGCTGCCTTCGCAGATACTTTAATGATTCCGGAGCTTCCGTCCAACTGACGGGATCCGGAACATATACGATTTTTTTATCTGCTTTCTGCTCTTTTACATAGCGGTGCAGCCGTACGACGAGCTCCATATCCTCACCGACTGTATGCGAGTATCCCCCCGCTTCCACGATCCACCGTTTCGAGAAAACGCCGAACGCCCCTGAAACGATGAGGAGGAGGTTATGCCGGCTCAGGCCGATCCTTCCCATCAGGAAGGCCCGCAAATACTCGATCACCTGCATGACGACGATCGGTGACCGCGACAATCCGACCTTGACGATTTCACCGCTTTCAATCTCGCATCCATTGGCGATCCTTATGCTCCCGCCTGAGGCAATGACTTCGCCGTCCGACTCGATGATCGGCTTCATCACCTTCAGGAATGCCGTTCTTTCGAGGACGGAATCACCGTCGATCGAACAGAAATAAGGATAGTTGGATACGTTGATGCCGGCATTCAAGGCGTCTGCCTTCCCGCCGTTTTCCTTATCGACGACAAGGAGATTCTTATAAATTTTAGATTGATAGACAGCCTTCACCTGTTTCGTCTTCAATTGCTGGCGGATGACCCATTTTATTTTCACGAGTTGAAAAGACTCGATGAGCTTCTCCAGGGAATCATCAGTCGATCCGTCATTGATGATGATGATCTCGTATTCCGGATATTCGATACTGAGCAGGGACCGGAGGGTGGCCATGATGCCGACCGATTCATTATAGGCCGGCACCAGGATCGATACTGGTTTGGTCTGATGCAGTTGCAGCAGTTCCTCATAGGGTTCCCGTTCATCCAGCTGATAGCTCTTCCTTAATTGGACGAAGGAGGTCAAGAGTAAAAGAGAATAAAAGGATATGACGAGGACCATATAGCCAAGGACCATCCATCCGATGGCCATGAGGACCTCTCCCCATTGTAATGTCAGATCCATCATACCGACCCCCTTTCCAGCCATTGTTCCGCCATATTCCTTGCGTATTGATCCTCATTGGCGGCAGCGACCTGCTTTAGAACCTCTCTGCCTGCTTCCAGCCTTAATAAGCTTTTAGCTGCCTGGGACCGGACATAAAAGGACTGGTCGGACATAAGGTCTTCAAGATACGGGAGGAGTTCAGGACTCCTGATATATTCGCATGCTTTTATGGCCATCAGGCGCTCCTGCCAGGATGATGACAGAAGATGTTTCGTCAGTGACGAAGGAGCAAGGAAATACTCCATTTCCACAATCGCTTTCAAGGCGCGGATACGGTTTTCCACCGCAGGATCACCGAGGAGCCTTTTAAGGAACGGACTGTCCCCCTGCCTGCCCCGCAGGCCGATCGAATCGATCAGGGCATACCTCATCTCTACGGTCAATTCATCAAACATCCGGATGAACCGGTCGAGCTGTTCCTCATTGAAGGAAGCAAACAGCAGACTGTAATCAAACTCAGTCAACGGATGTCTCGGGCTGGTCAATTTATTTATGACCGTTTCATCCTCATTCAGAATATAAATCTTAAGCAGCTGAATCTCTTCACTCTTCGTAAGTTTTCTTGATTCATATAATTGGTCCAGCTCTCTGAACATATTTTTCATATCGAATTCCTCGATCCAATAGAGGGCGTTCATTCTCATGCTCCAGCGCCGATGGGTCAAACAGGATTGGATATAGGACCCGAAATGGGTTTCCGCAAATACCCTGATCCGCCCGTTGATCTCGTCACCGCCAAGTACCTTTGCAAAGCCGGCCGTCAATTCTATGAACGCTTTTAATTCGAGCGGTGATTGGAGGCTCAGAACCTCTTCACCGGCTTCATGATTCAAATACTGGAAAAGAGGGAGCCGGTACTCTTCCTTATACCGCTCCACCTTTGTCCGCCTGTCATTCCCGATTACCTTCGTGATGACGAGATAGCCGAACAACAAAAATAAAATGATCAGTGAGCTGATCAGCACGACTGAGAAATAAAAAATCTCGTTAGTAAACACGTTCTTTACCCCATCCTCTTTAAGATTTGCGCCAGGCGCGCTTCCAGCTCAAGCAGTTTAAATGGCTTTGTCATATAATCATCCGCTCCCAATTGGAGAGATCTTGAAATATCTTTTTCACTGCTGCGCGAAGTCAGCATGAGGACCTTATAGCGGTCGGCATCTTCCCGGCTGCGGAGCCTCTCCAGAACTTCAAGTCCGTCCATCTTAGGCATCACCCCGTCCAGGATCACCAGGCAAAGGGATTCAATGTGCCAATCAGATTCCATAAAAGAAGCTCCGTCCTTAAAGCTTTGGATGTCATACTGAACATTCTGCTCGGACGGCAGCTTGGAAACGATGTCCCTCATGACCGTCCGGATGATTGGATCGTCATCGACGATTGCAACCTTGATCGTCTTTATATGGTGTATATCGGCGGATTCCAAATCGAGTTCCACCCTGTTCCTTCCGTTTTCTTTCGCCTCATAAAGAGCTTGATCGGCTAATCTGATCCACTCATTCATCGACTTGGTCGGGTCAGTGATTTCGGAGACACCTGCAGAAAATGTACAGGTGAAGGTACCGCTGTCCCCAAACGTGATTTCGCCGAATTCCTTACGGCAGCGTTCGAGAAGTCCATATGCCTCTTGAGCGGAGGTGTTAGGGAATATGATGACAAACTCTTCCCCGCCATACCTGACGACAATGTCCTGCACCCTCACTCTCTTTTGCAGAAAGGAGGCAAATTCCGTCAACACTTTATCCCCTGCAAGATGGCCATACTGATCATTCACCTTTTTAAAATGATCAATATCAAGTACGGCTATGGAGGCAGGTTCTCTCCTGCTGTTCAACATGCTCTTGACTTGGTCATACGCTTGAGTCAGGTATCTGCGATTATACACATGGGTCAATTCATCAATTAATATCAGTTCTTCAATCTGTTTCTTCCGCTCGATCTGCCTCTTTACCCGGACGATGAATTCATCGATATCAAAGGGTTTAGGAATGAAATCATCCGCTCCCAGTTCATAACACTTCATCCTGGTATCTTTCCGGTCATTGACACTGACCATGACGGTCGGGATGAACTGCTGCTTCAGCTTTTGTTTAAAGAAATCCAGCACCTCGAACCCATCCGTTTCCTCCATGTAAATATCGATGATGGCGCAATCCGGTCTCACATCATAAAAGGACATCACGGCTTTTTCCGGATTGGCAATCGCTACGACATACCATCCGATGTTCTCAAGCTGTTCTTTCATATACATCAGAAAGGACGTATCATCATCGATCATCAGGAGAACAGGCTTTTCCCCGTTTCTTTCACGCTTTCCAAACTGGGTGTCTGCCTCTCCTTCCTCCAGATGATAATACGCTTCTATGATGTCAAACAGCATGATTCTCCATTCAGGGATGGCGAGCATCCGGTCATCCCCTTCATCCATCGTATCCATCAGCTTCCTTGCAAGACCTCCGATGTGATCGAGGCCGAGGGTTGGAGCGGTTCCTGCCAGGGAATGGACAAATCGATAAAGTTCCGTATGGGGAATTTCGGGTCCCGCTTCCCATTCCTCTAATTTCTTTCTGAAGTTATTTAAAAAATGCTTCTGGTATTTTTCCATATCTCATCTTCTGCCTTTTTGTTGGAGTACTTTCGGGGTGGTGACCAATCCTAAAGTTTTCACTACTATACTAGTGACTTTATTGGTTTTATAGTAAGGTTTCTGCAACGGAGTGAGTCAACTCCTCATCAGTCATTCACAAATTTCCCTAAAACCTTAATGTAACAAAAAATACCAGACACTTCCATGATCTTCCCCCCCTAAAAATGTCAGTTTGATGAATCATTTTATCTATTCTACTCCGTTTTTTTAAAATATAGACGGTAAAAGAACGCACAGAAAAAGCCGGCAGCCCTATCGGACTGCCGGCTTTTATCGTGTGAAGTCGATCTTATCCTTCTTTCCCAACAAACTTCTCAAGCGCAGCAAGCGCCTCTTCTTCGTCGCTTCCATCAGCAACCAATGTAATTTCTGAACCTGTGCTTATTGCCAGGCTCATAAGGCCCATGATGCTTTTCGCATTCACTTTCTTTCCTTCTTTTTCTAAGAAGATTTCGGATGAGAAGCGGTTTGCTTCCTGAACGAATAGAGCTGCAGGACGCGCTTGAAGACCCGTTTTCAGTTTTACTTCGACTTGTTTTTCTACCATTGTCATTTCTCCCCTTTGTTCTATTATTTGCTAAGTCTCTCTCCGGCTCTGATTTTCTCAGCTATTTGATCGATCTTTCGTAAGCGGTGGTTAATTCCGGATTTACTTATGGTACCGCCTGATACCATTTCCCCCAGTTCCTTCAGCGTGACGTCCTGATAGTTCACTCTCAGTTCCGCTATTTCACGCAATTTATCCGGAAGCACCTGCAGACCGACGTGCCTTTCGATAAATTTGATGTTTTCGACCTGCCTTAAGGCAGCACCGATTGTTTTATTCAAGTTGGCCGTCTCACAATTGACGAGGCGGTTCACTGAGTTGCGCATATCCCTGACAATCCGCACATCCTCGAATCGAAGGAGGGAATTATGCGCCCCGACGATATTGAGAAATTCGGTAATTTTCTCAGCCTCTTTCAAATAAGTAATGAATCCTTTTTTGCGCTCGAGCGTCTTACTGTTCAATCCAAAGGTGTTCATTAACTCCGACAACGCTTCGTTGTGTTCGGCATAAAGGGAGAAAATCTCCAGATGGTAGGAAGAGGTTTCCGGGTTGTTCACCGATCCCCCTGCCAGAAAAGCTCCTCTTAAATAGGAGCGCCTGCAGCACTTCTTTTTGATGAGGTCCTCTGAAATATTATGGATAAACGTAAATCCTTCGCCAAGGATCTTCAGGTCCTCGAGGATTTTTTTCGTATCTTCTTTTATCCGCACGATGTAGACGTTGTTCTTTTTCAGACGCATTTTCTTCCGCACTAAAAGCTCCACTGGGGTGTCGTATCCCTTTTTAATCAATGTATAGATCCTTCTGGCAATCGCGGCGTTCTCCGTCTGGATATTGACAACCAGCATCTGGTTCGAGAAGGAGAGTGAGCCATTCATCCGGATGAGCGCTGATAATTCAGCATTCGCACAACAATCTTTGACTTCAATATTGGTAAGTTCTTTTTTTGTTTCTGACGCAAACGACATCCCCATCACCTCCTAGCAAACGCTTGCACAACCTAATACAACAGAAATTTTCTATTGTCATTTATTGAATGAATCCATATAGGAATGAATGATTCTTGCTACTTTTTCCGTATTATGACGTACCAGTCCATTATTATATGAGAGAATATCATGGGCAAGAACCTCTAGTCCCATGGAATTCAAACGATCCATATCAAAATGTACCGGACTCGCCTGTTCTTCATCATAACGGGCTTGCACATCATCAGGCACCTGCTTGTTATTGACGAGGATCGCATCAATGCAGGAAGCATCCATGTGTTTATACAGGGCCTCCACGTGATCACTTGCCGTGTACCCGAGGGTTTCACCCATCTGAGTCATGATATTGCAAATATACAGTTTCTTGGCCTTAGACTGGCAGACAGCTTCACCGATCCCCGGTACGAGGAGATTCGGTATGATGCTTGTATAAAGGCTGCCCGGTCCCATGACAATCAAATCGGCCTCTTTGAGGACCCGAATCGTTTCTGCGAGCGGCTTGATGTTATCAGGTTTTAAAAAGACCCGCTCGATTTTTTTGCCTGCCTTCGGAATAGTCGATTCCCCTGTCACGATCGTGCCATCTTCCATCTCGGCATTTAAAATGACGCTTTGATTCGCAGAAGGGAGGACCTTGCCTTTTACATTCAGGACCCGGCTCATTTCCTGAATCGCATGTACAAAATCACCCGTAATCGAAGCAAGAGCGGCTATGATCAGGTTTCCCAATGCATGCCCTGATAACTCGTTCTCTGTTTCGAAACGATGCTGAAACATCTGTTCCACAAGTGGTTCCACCTCTGATAGTGCGGCCAGCACATTCCGGATATCCCCGGGCGGAGGGATGTCCAGCGAATTCCTCAGCCGTCCTGAACTTCCGCCGTCATCCGCGACTGTCACCATCGCCGAGATATCGACCGGATGACGCTTCAGTCCGCGCAGGAGGACAGGGAGACCTGTTCCCCCTCCGATGACGACAACATTTGGCAGCTTTGTCATGGTGTCTGAACAGCCTTTCTCTTCTCGATATCGCGGTGAGAGATTTTCGTATGATAATCCCCTTGGAAATGATGGCCGATGTGTTCCGCTAAAGCAACCGAGCGATGCTGCCCGCCTGTACAGCCGATGGCCACCACGAGCTGGCTCTTCCCTTCACGTTTATAATGAGGAAGCATGAACGAAAGCAAATCGGTTACTTTCTCAAGGAATTTATGGGTTTCATTCCATTTCAGCACGTAGGTTGAAACCTCTTCATCAAGCCCGGTTTTCGGACGCATATGATCGATATAGTGAGGATTCGGCAGGAATCTCACATCGAATACGAGATCCGCATCGATCGGGATCCCATGCTTGAATCCGAATGAAATCACATTCACCGTAAAAATCGATTTCTTGTTCACAGAGAACTCTGTGAGGATTTTTTCGCGCAGTTCTCTCGGCTTCATTGTTGATGTGGTATAAATCAACTGTGCGCGGCCTTTCAATTCTTCGAGCAGTTCACGTTCCTGGCGGATTCCCTCAAGAGGGAGTCCCGAAGGCGCAAGAGGATGTGAACGGCGCGTTTCCTTGTAACGTCTGACAAGAGAAGAATCATCTGCATCCAGATAGAGAATCTGCGGTGTCACCCAGGACGTTTCCGCTAATTCATCAAGGGCCTTGAAGAGATGATCAAAGAATTCCCTTCCGCGAAGATCCATTACAAGCGCGACCTTATTCATTTTATTGCCGGACTCTTTCATCAGTTCAAGAAATTTAGGCAGAAGAGTCGGCGGTAAATTATCTACGCAGAAAAAACCTAAATCTTCAAAGCTTTGAATGGCGACTGTTTTCCCGGCCCCGCTCATTCCTGTTATGATCACCAATTGTACCTCATTCGTAGAACCTGTACTCATACTCTTCCCCCGCTTTATTTTAAAATTTATGTTTAGCACTTCTCAATACCGCAGTTGATTTCCGTCCAAGGCTTCGCTTTCCGCGGGTGACCCGTGAGCCTCCTCGGCTACGCCTGCGGGCCGAAAAGCGGAGGGGCTTTGATCAGAGGCGGGTGGCATAAGGCGAATCGACCACGAAGGCGTTCTTTGCCTTCTTGGTCGGTTTGACTTATGACATGTGCCTCTAAGCCCCAGAGC
>NZ_JBBYAF010000034.1:0-49991 GCF_038405515.1 Rossellomorea oryzaecorticis
CGAATCGACCACGAAGGCGTTCTTTGCCTTCTTGGTCGGTTTGACTTATGACATGTGCCTCTAAGCCCCAGAGCTAGACACGTCTCACATTGGCCGCTTTTCCCGCAGGAGTCTTCGTCTTCTACTCCAATCAACAGCTGGATAGTTCTTTGATAGTAAACAACACTCTTAAACAACTTAAAAAGGAGGTCGAGCTGATTTGTTTTGTCGAACGGTCACCTGCACCAAAACACCAATCTTTTAGAAACACCCAAATGAAAAAATCCCGAAGCAAAGGTAGCTTCAGGATCCATACATTCTTTTATTCATCATCAAATTGATAGAGCGGGGTGCTCAGGTAGCGCTCGCCGTTGCTTGGAATGACGGCTAGTACTTTCTTTCCTTTTCCCAGTTCTTTCGCCACTTTCAATGCGGCATAGATGGCTGCTCCGGAAGAGATGCCTCCCAGGATCCCTTCTTCTTTGGCGGCTCTTCTGGCGTAATCAAAAGCCTCTTCATTCCGCACTTGAATTACTTCGTCATACACGGATGTATTAAGGATATCAGGTACAAAACCCGCTCCGATTCCTTGTATTTTATGAGGGCCCGGCTTTCCGCCTGACAAGATTGGTGAGTCTGTCGGTTCCACCGCGTATAACTTGATGGATGGATAATGCTCTTTCAATACCTCTCCTGCACCGGTGATCGTTCCACCTGTTCCGATTCCAGCAACAAAACCATCAAGCTGTCCGCCCATTTGCTCCACAATTTCTTTACCGGTCGTTTCTCTATGAACTTTGGGATTTGCTTCGTTTTTAAATTGCTGAGGCACGAAATACCCTTTTTCTTCAGCAAGTTCTTCCGCTTTACGGATTGCGCCGCCCATCCCTTCGGATCCGGGAGTCAACACAAGTTCTGCACCGTATGCACGCAGAAGGTTGCGCCTTTCCATACTCATTGTATCAGGCATGACGAGTACAGCTTTATACCCTTTTGCTGCAGCAACCATCGCCAATCCGATCCCGGTATTACCGCTGGTCGGTTCTACAATAGAATCTCCAGGTTTAATCTTCCCGGCTTTTTCAGCTTCCTCAATCATCGCTAATGCGATTCTGTCTTTCACACTGCTTCCAGGGTTCATATACTCTAATTTCAAATACACATCTGCACTATTTTCATCGGCTAAACGATTTAGTTTTACTATTGGGGTTTGACCTATTAATTCTGAAATTGAATTCGCAACTCTAACCATTCAATCCTCACTCCTAATCCCAAGTAATTTTGTTGGATTTATTCTCTAAAATGTAACAATTTTCAATTAATTTGTCAACTAAAAAGCGGAAGGGCTTTGCTCAGAGGCGGGTGACGTATTGCGTATATCTTTTTCTACTCTATTCACCCTTTATCCCTTCTATGTTTCGTTAAACCACATGAGTTTATGTACATGTAAAAAGACTGGCCGTCTGAGACCAGTCTTCTCCTTATTGTTCAGTCCCGTAAAACCATTCTACCCCGGCTTCATCCCAGAATGATTCAGGCAGGAGCGGCGTCTCCACTTGCTCAATGGCAAGCTGGCGGCGAATTTGAGATTTCACATCATCATAGCTATAGTTTCTTTCTTTCATGATGTCTTCCAGAAGGTAAATCACATAATCAGATCCGGATTTCACAGGCTGACTCCACTGGCCTTCCTTTAACGAATCGAGTTCCTTCACCGCTTCGGGCGATAAGAGTTCTCCATCTGCAGGGATATAACCGATCTCCCCGCCAAGGTGAGCACTTTGAACATCAGTGGAACGTTCCATTGCCAGCACATCAAAGTTCGATCCATCTTCAAGTTCTTTGACGACCTGGCCGGCCTGAGCTTTATCACTGACTTTAATTTGCTTCAAATTGTACATTTTCGGGATCGAATACATTTCTTCATTCTGTTCATAAAAGCTTTTCATCTCTTCTTCCGAAATTTCCACATCTTTTGTCAAAAGCTCTTCCAGTAATAAATCTGTTTCGATCTGGGCTTTGACGGTTTCTTCATCCTCTGTGTACTCTTCATCGAAAGAATTATAAACCGAACGGATTAAATCGTACTCTTGATTAACTTCTTTATCAGATACGGAAATATCATACTTTTTTGCCACTTTTTCAATAACCTTTTGATTGATCATTTGTTTGAGCTCTTGTTCGCCGTATTTTTGTTCAAGCGAATAAAGCCATTCTTCTCTGGTGACTGAATCTCCGCCGACCGTGGCAACCACTTCATTTCCGGCTTTCACGCCCCCCGCGCTCGGGGAGGCATCCGGCTTTAACCATAGAAATAATGTAACAATGTTAGTGACAAGCAATAAAACTGCTGCAATCAGTAAAGGATAAGGTTTAAATTTCATTGATTGTATTTCTCCCTGATTTGTTTACTATTTTGCTTCCTCTTTAAGTTCTTCCAATTCCTTATCGGAAAATACATACGTTTCATTACAGAAATGACATTTCGCTTCTGCTTGTTGATCTTCGTCGATTATTTCCTGAATTTCTTTCTCACCCAGGCTGATGATCGCGTTTGAAAATCGTTCTTTCGAACATTGACACTTAAATGAGATAGGCATTGTTTCAAGAACTTTCACTTCACCTTTTCCAAGTACTTCTTCGAGCACTTCTTCAGGAGTAAGTCCTTTCTCGATCAATTTAGAAATTGGCGGGATTTCCGATAGTCTCTCTTCTATCTTTGTAATCGTCTCATCGTCTGTACCCGGCATTAATTGTAGAATGAACCCTCCGGCAGCGAGGATCGTATTGTCGGGATTCACAAGCACTCCAACTCCCACAGAAGAAGGAACCTGCTCGGAAGTCACAAAGTAATACGTGAAGTCTTCTCCAAGTTCACCCGAAACAATCGGCACCTGCCCTGAGAAATGATCTCTCATGCCGATATCTTTCACTACAGAAAGAGTACCAGACGTTCCGACTGCCCTCTGTACATCCAGCTTTCCATGCTCGTTCAGATCAAAGTGGACATGGGGGTTGGTCACATATCCTCTTACTTCTCCCTTGGCGTTGCTGTCCACAAGAATCGCTCCGATCGGACCTCCGCCTTCCACCTTTACCGTTAATTTGTTTTCTCCTTTAAGCATAGCCCCCATCATGACGCCCGCACTGATGGATCGGCCTAACGCTGCAGATGCAGTCGGCCAGGTATCATGTCTTCTTTGGGCTTCAGCAACGGTTTCAGTGCTTTTTACTGCATACGCACGCACTTGACCCTCATAAGCCAATGCTTTCACTAAATAGTCGCTCATCTTCATGCTCCTTTCCTTCGTCCTTAGTTCATATTTCGTTTATATATCAGTTTTAATCCTTTAAGAGTCAGGAACGGGTCCACTACATCGATCGAGGTTGATTCTTTGGAAATCAGTGCAGCCAGCCCTCCTGTTGCAATGACCGTCGGTTCTTCTTTACTTTGCACTTTCATTCTTTGTACGATTCCCTCAACTTGTCCTACATATCCATAAAGGATGCCTGCCTGCATGGCCGTTACCGTGTTCTTCCCGATGATGTGATCCGGACGGGCGATTTCAATCCTTGGCAGCTTTGCAGCCTTTGAATACAGGGCTTCTGTTGAGATGCCGATTCCAGGGGCGATCGCACCACCCATATATTGTTTATCCTCGTTGATATAGCAATAGGTTGTAGCGGTTCCAAAGTCTACAATGATAAGCGGACCGCCGTATTCGTGGATGCCTGCTACCGCATTCACAATCCGGTCTGCCCCTACTTCCCGCGGATTTTCATATTTGATATTCAATCCTGTTTTGATGCCGGGTCCCACTACAAGAGGGGTGACATTAAAATACTTCTCGCACATACGTTCCAAACTGAACATGATCGGCGGAACGACAGAGGAAATGATGATTCCATCGATTTCTTCAAATTTCAAATCTACGTGCTGAAACAGGTTTTTCACTAACATACCGAATTCATCTTCGGTTTTATGACGGTTCGTTTCCGATCTCCAATGATATTTTAAATGGTCGCCTTCATACACGCCATATACGATATTTGTATTCCCTACATCCATTACAAAAATCAATATTCTCACCTACTAAGCCAATTGTTTTACACACTGCCAACATCATACCATATCTTATAAATAATAGGTAAGTACAAAAGCCGGTGTCCATTTTTAATCGTACCTAGGTTGGTGTAATCAAAAAATAAACCTCTAATCACCGCTGTTGATTTCCGCGGAAGACTTCGCTTTCCGCGGGTAGCCCGTGAGCCTCCTCGGTCAATTGGGTTAACTGTCTAGCTCCAGGGCTTAGAGGCACATGTCATAAGTCAAATCGACCAAGAAGGCAAAGAGCGCCTTCGTGGCCGATTCGCCTTATGCCACCCGCCTCTGAGCAAAGCCCTTCCGCTTTTCGGTTAGGAGTCTTCGTCTTCCACTCCAATCAACCGCTGGAGCCGGTTAAAAATTTGATTCACAATCAACTTTAGCAAGTGTTATATGTGGCAAACTTTAATCTGTATTTCAATATTGTGAGATAGACTTTCACCCTTGCCCTAAAACAACACGACTAAAAACAGAAAAAGACTGCACCCATTACAGGTACAGCCTCTTCATATTATGTGCGATCGGTTTTGTCAGAATCGTCTTCTTTGGAAGTTGTTTCTGTTGTATCTGCTTCGATCACGTTTTCTTCGTTTTTCTTTTGGATGTTTACTTTTACGTCACTTTTGTCTTCTTTGTCAGATTCATAAGTGCGCTCAGGCAGTGTGCCGTGATCCACTAGATGCTTGATTTGTGCAGCATCTAATGTTTCTACATCTAGTAAGGTTTTTGCTATCAGCTCGAGCTTATCGCGATTCTCTGTAAGAATCTTTTTCGCACGGGCATAGCTTTCTTTAATAAGGCGCTGCATTTCTGTGTCGATTTCATGAGCAATGGCATCTGAATAGTTTTGTTCACTATTGATGTCACGGCCCAGGAATACTTGACCGCCTTGCTGTGAACCGAATTGCAGGGGTCCGAGTTTGTCACTCATCCCGTATTCAGTCACCATCTTACGTGCAATGCCTGTTGCACGCTGGAAGTCATTATGGGCACCCGTCGATACTTCGCCGAAGATGATTTCTTCTGCGACACGACCTCCGAGCAAGCCGGTGATTTTATCAAGAAGCTCAGGTTTCGTCATAAAGTAGCGGTCTTCTTTAGGAAGCATGACGGCATATCCGCCTGCCTGCCCGCGTGGAACGATTGTTACTTTATGTACCATATCGGCTTCATCAAGTATAACACCAATAACGGTATGACCCGCTTCATGGAATGCGACGATTTTACGTTCTTTTTCAGATATGACGCGGCTCTTCTTGGCAGGTCCCGCGATGACACGGTCCGTTGCTTCGTCGATATCACGCATATCGATTTTCTTCTTGTCTTCACGGGCTGCAACAAGGGCTGCCTCGTTCAGAAGGTTTTCCAAATCTGCGCCTGAGAAACCTGGGGTTCTCATGGCAATTGCTTTCAGATCAACTGAATCATCAAGCGGTTTGTTGCGGGCATGTACTTTAAGTACAGCTTCACGGCCGATTACATCTGGACGGTCCACCGTGATTTGTCTGTCAAAACGTCCTGGACGCAATAGGGCCGGATCAAGAATATCCGGTCGGTTTGTCGCCGCGACGATGATGATCCCTTCGTTGGCTCCGAAGCCATCCATTTCAACGAGTAACTGGTTTAGCGTCTGCTCACGCTCATCGTGTCCTCCGCCCAGTCCTGCTCCACGCTGACGGCCTACCGCATCGATCTCATCGATGAAGATGATACATGGTGCGTTTTTCTTTGCGTTTTCAAACAAGTCACGAACACGGGATGCCCCGACACCGACGAACATTTCGACGAAATCAGAACCACTGATTGAGAAGAACGGTACTCCCGCTTCTCCAGCTGCAGCTCGTGCAAGTAATGTTTTACCTGTTCCCGGAGGTCCTACTAACAGCACCCCTTTAGGAATACGTGCCCCTATTTCAGAGAATTTACGTGGATCCTTAAGGAATTCCACAACCTCTACAAGTTCCTGCTTCTCTTCATCTGCCCCTGCTACGTCTTTGAAGCGAACTTTCTTCTTCTCTTCGCTGTAAAGCTTTGCCTTACTTTTACCAAAGTTCATGACACGGCTGCCGCCGCCCTGTGCCTGGTTCAGTAAGAAGAAGAACAAAATGAAAATGATGACAAATGGAATGATCGTTGTAAAGAACGATACCCATCCGCTGGTTTCTTTGGCTTGTAATACGTTGACGTCAATACCTTGCTCAGAAGCTGCTGCATTGATTTGATCCATCAACTTGCCATCGGTCGTAAGGACATAAGTTAAAAAGGCTTCACCTTCTTCAGCTCCTTTTAACTCTCCTTTTACCTCATATACACCTCTTCCAGGCTGAATGGAGAATGATTCAACTTCCCCTTTTTCAAGCTGGTTGATGAACGTACTGTATTCAATATTTTTGGTTGGTTCGTTGTTGTTACTGAAATAACTCACCACACCTATAATGACTAAAAAGACCAGTAAATAGAATATGGTGTTACGAAAGATCCGGTTCATCCCTTACCTCCTCCCACGGGTAAACAAACTAACTAAAATAGTATCATAGTAAATCATGGCATTACAACAATTAGGACTTGATGTTTCCCGATAGTTCGAATAGAATATTCCTCTTTAGATTACTCTTATTCTCCTGTTGTATACACTTCAGGTTTCAATACACCGATATACGGCAGATTGCGGTATCGTTCAGCATAATCCAATCCGTATCCAACGACAAATTCATCCGGAACAATAAAGCCGACATAATCTGCTTTGATATCCACTTTACGGCCGGTCGGCTTATCTAAAAGGGTGACGATGCTGATCGACTTGGCTTTACGGTAGCGGAACAGCTCCACTAAATAGCTTAGCGTCAAACCGCTGTCGATGATATCTTCGAGGATCAGAATGTCACGGCCCTCAACTTTGGTATCCAAGTCTTTCACAATCTTCACTTCTCCGGAAGATACAGTGGAATTACCGTAACTTGAAACATCCATGAAATCCATTTCCATATGAGTATCCATACGTTTGCAAAGGTCAGCCATGAAAGGCATTGCACCTTTCAGCACACCGATTGCCAAAGGAAATTTATCTTGATATTCCTCTGTCAGCTGTGCCCCTAAATCTTTAATCTTTGCCTGAAGTTCTTCCTCTGAAATCAATACTTTTTCAATATCCTGATTTAACAATGTTCAACTGCCTCCTAGAAGATGATTGCTTTTAAATTGTAATACTAAACTATTTTCCCGAACTTCTCCTAAATCGTAAATTGACTTCTTTATTCCGGGCACCCAAAGGATCTGTTCCTCCGAGTCGACGACAATCGGCCATTCATCACGCAGATGCCGGGGGATTTTTTCGTCAATAAATAGGGATTTGAGCTTTTTTGTTCCTTGTAAACCTTTGATTTTCAATCGATCTCCCGTCTTTCTCGTTCGAATGAATAACGGAAGTGTAAGATCTTCACGATTTAAATAAATACAGTCACCGGTACAGGCTTCTATATCTATTAAAGAATCATGGAGAACAAATTGGGAACCGCTTGGAAGTGTGAGAGGCTTTTTATCCTTTAATTCATAACAATAAGGGGCTTGACCAGACTCTAATTTCCCAAAGTGAAAATAACAGGTGTTATAGGCCCTTGTTACTCGGAGACCTCCAGGCAAATCCAAGCTAGCATTAGGTGATTTTCCTCTTAATATACCCAATACATCGTAAATATGTATAGTCGATAAAGAAGATGGTCTTAGTTTGTAAAGATAGTTTAATATTAGATGAATCCCTCTTCTTTGTAAAGGCTCAGCCATTGCAAGAAAGCCTTCAATTTCCAGTGTAGAGAAAACCTCTGTGTTATTCCATACCTTATTCAACTTTTGCCGCGTTAATTCCTCTAAAAACTCTTCATCTTCTGTCATTTCTTCACTAAATTGTTGAAATTGGTGATGAACGAGCGGGTTTTCTTCTTTCAGGAAAGGAATGACTGCTTTTCGAAACCGATTCCTTGTATAAAGATCTTTATCATTGCTGGGATCGAGGCGTGGTGACAGATCGCGCTTCTCGCAATACTCCTCAATCTCCTTCTTAGTGACAGGGAGGAATGGACGAATGATCATTCCAGGGGGGAATTCACGTTTATACGGTATGCCTGCCCTCCCTTTCCCTGCAGCTCCTCTTGTCAGTTTCATCAAAATCGTTTCCAATTGATCATCGCCATGATGCCCCAAAGCAAGTTTGTCTGCAGAGACTTGCTGCATGACTGCTTTGAGAAAGTCATATCGAACATTGCGGGCTACTTCCTGCAGGCTCCCATTCTTGTCTTCCATTATTTTAGGAACATCGATTCTTTCACTATAGAAAGGAATCCCCCGCTCTGTGCAAAAACCCTTAACAAAAAGGAGCTCCTGATATGACTCCTCTCCCCGAAACATATGATCGAGATGAGCAGCAATCACTTCAGCTCCCCATTCTTTTCTATTCACATGAAGAAAGTGAAGAAGCGCCAACGAATCCGGACCACCGGATACAGCTGCCACGATCCGGTCTCCCGCTTCTATAAGCTGATGGCGTTGAATGAAATCTTTTGTCGTCTTTTCTATCATGTTTACTTCCTCTTCCTCGACTCTTTTTCCTTATTGTATCAATTCCGCGCCCCCGGAACTACTATTCTACATGAGCTCTCCGTAGATATATAAGACATATAGCAGCGAAACGATCATGATCACCAAGACGGTTTCAAGGAAATGACTGGATTTCTTCCGTTGTTTCTGTACCCTGCTTGGCTGCTGAGTAGGCTGTCTGGAAGAAGAGGCTGCTGAGGCTCTCCTGGATTGCTTAGGTGCTGACGATTGAGTGCTTGCACCATGCGAGAGGGCATCCAGTAAATGCATTCTCATTTCACCAGCAGAAGGAAAACTGCCTTCCAGCGCTTTTTCAATCGTATACTGAAACTTGCATAATTGATCTTTGGCTGCAATGGCCTTCCTTAGTTGCTGCATATTCCCGCTTTCAGTCTTATTGAAACGCTGGGGATATGCTAAATTTATCAAGATCATTCCAACTGAAAAAAGATCATAGGTAGGTTCAGCTTTTCTGGAAGCCCCAAGCCAATATCCACGGTCGAAAAACTCAGTGAACTCCTTAATCGCTCTTCCCTGTATGGTCGTACCTCCAACATCGATACAGCGTATCCGGTAGGGAGGCCCTGTGACGATCAAGTTTTCCGGCTTAAGATCTCCGAACACCCAGCCCTCATTATGAATACGTTCCAAATCTGAAAGCAGCTGTGCAATCAGTACACCTGTCCAGGCAGTACCTTTCGATTGTACAAAATTTAATAGATTCATTCCCTGGATATATTCCATTGTATAAAAATGTATTTTCTGTCCTCGCGTCTCCCAATCATCCACCTGATGAAGTTTAGGTCCAAGGGGAGTGCCCTGGACCTTTGAAAAGGACTTTAATACATTGACTTCAGAAGTGATGGAGACATTGCTGTCGCTCATCTTCAATGCGAGGTAACCAGATGCACCCTGCACCAGATACACCATTCCGTTGGCACCATACCCTAACTCTTTAACAATCGTATAGATTTGTTTATACCATTTCCCCCTGATCACTGTCCCCGCAGGGAAATTAAATGGTTTCTTCGAAGTATTGTTCATCATCGCCACGAGAGAGCAATCCCCTTAATGAACGTTTTTTCTTGAAGTATGTCAATGCTTCAGAAATGGCCGGACCTGTCGGGGTGATACCGCCTGGGGACAATTTAGAGAAAATACTCGTAAGTGTTTCGAGTTTAGGTGTCCAATCCAGCAACTTTTCGACATCTTGTCGTTTCCCGGGAAATACAAATACAGAGAATTTATTATCTCCCATTCTAGCATTCAAGCTTAAAGACAGGTCCAGCAAGGCTTCTTTTACCGTTGGGAGTTTGTGCTTCATACTTGCAGAAGTATCGACAAGAATCAACACTTCCATGTCCACGGACTCTCCTAATTCATCTACGACTTCCATTACTTCTCCGCGCTGATCGGGAGGCAATTCTTCCATCGAAGCAGATTTCCCGAGAATTTGCTTTAATTCATTATTCAC
This sequence comes from Rossellomorea oryzaecorticis, assembly GCF_038405515.1. Classification (GTDB taxonomy): domain Bacteria; phylum Bacillota; class Bacilli; order Bacillales; family Bacillaceae_B; genus Rossellomorea; species Rossellomorea oryzaecorticis_A. The sequence goes on from NZ_JBBYAF010000034.1 coordinate 10,149, forward strand.
TACCCCTTGTAAGGTCTGAGTCATTGCTTTTCTTGTTACCATCTGGACAGTTTGCGAAAGCTGCTGGGCATAAACAATCTGACTCACACCTCCGCCAGACAAAGCAATCCCTTCAATTTCCTGCATTCCGTTATCATCAATCACATCATTATCCATTACCCCGATCACGTTTACCGTAATGCCTTGTTCCTTTGCGAGTGCCGCCATAGCAATTGGATCTTCCCCTTGATTCGAGCACCCATCCGTTAACAATAGAATTTGACGAAGTGTACCTGTCTTCATCATACTCCCCTCCTAATTTAAAAGATGGTATCATCTTCGCCGAATCAGGAGGGATTTATACTTCAATTCACTATATTTATAGAGGAGCGCATCGTCCTCAAGAGATTCTTTTCTTGTCTTTTTCGTGTGTTTTTTGCACAGGGATGGACGACCATTTCGGTATATTATGTTTGATTTTTGACACGACAATCGTCATATCATCTTCTATCAAACCTGAACTTGAACGTATCACTTCTTCCATCAGGATATCTGCCACTTCCTGAGGTTCATCGGTCTCGAGCTCATTCACTTTACGCTTCATCCATAAATCATAATTTTCTACATGCTTTGGCCCCTCAAAGGCGCCATCGCTCATCATGATCAGCAAATCACCCGCTTTTAACTGCTCTGAGACAACATCCACGTCAAAGTCATGCTGCAGCATGCCCATCGGCAGATTGCTGGCTTCTATTTTCATCACTTTGTCCCCACGTTTAATAAAACTCGGGGTGGATCCGATTTTCAAGAATTTCGAGGATGCATTTTGAAGGTCGATCATTGCCAGATCAAGGGTCGAGAAAATTTCATCATTCGTCCTGAGTGACAGAATGGAATTCACCGACTTGATCGCCACCTCCTCTTCAATTCCCGATTCCAGAATCTTTTTAAGCAGTCTGAGTGTTTCATTGCTTTCAAAATGGGCACGTTCTCCGTTCCCCATGCCATCACTGATGGCCACCGCGTATTTGCCGGCTCCCAGCTCAATCATCGAAAAACTGTCACCCGATACGAGCCCTCCTCCTTTAGCAGCATGCGATACTCCTGTATCCACCACAAATTTCTTTGCGGACCTGAATGTCATCTGACAGTACCCATTTGGAAATTGAGCACAATCCTCCTTATACACCACAATATTTTCTCCCAGAATATCCGATAACATCGGAGCAATCAGCTTCTCTCCCTGACCATGACCGCCGCAGTAAGGAATCGTCATATCGATGTCCACATTTCCCTGTTCCAGGTTATAAATTTCAATGTTCTCGATTTCTATGCCGAAGTCATTGATGCTCCTTAATATTTGCTCCTCTTGAATATGATGATTTTCCCTCTCTCTTTGAATCTCCTTCGCAAAATTCCCCATGACTTCAGAGACGCCAAGTAATTGATCCGCTACTAACCTCCTGCTCTCCTTTACTTGTTTTTTCAGTTTGAGATTGGCTTGGTAAAATGTGAGTTCCTGATAAATTGTGTCCTGCAGCTTCTTTTCTTTCGTACAATGCTTGTCCAGTTCCCGGTGAAGACGGGGGGACAGCGGTATTTTCCCTTGATCAAACTCATTCATCACATCTTTCATCAGATTATAGGTTTTATCAAAGTTCCTTGACCAGCACTGATCCTTTTTAAAGCAGGTTTGACACGTCTTTTCCGTGACATTGCTTAAGAAATAGTCAAATTCTTTATCTTCCTCCTCTTCAAACTGCTCTTCTATTTGCTGAAAGCTGTTCGATAATGCTTGAAAGACAGACGAAAACTGAGTGACCCGATTTGCAGTCACATCTCTCACTCTTCTCATATATCCCTGTTGTTCCTGCTGATATTCAGGTGTACCCGGGATATGTTTGGCTATTTTAAGAGCAAGACTCTGCGGTGTTAGAAACAGCAAGAGAATCGCCACTCCCGATTCATACAATGTTTTTGTCAAAACAGTATCACTATTTCCGTACATTCCCATAAGCAGGGTAGCGATTAACAAACCGATTGCCGCTCCAAATTTCTTTCCTTCTTTCATCAATCCGCCCAGAAGTCCGGAAAAAGCAAGCAAACTCATTTGATAAAAGCTCGCAACACTCGCCAAGCTGAAAATCAATCCAGTTACGACCCCTACTGTAGAACCAATTGTAGCCCCTGCCACAAATGAAAATAATAAAACCAGGTATCTGGACAAAATATGTTCAATGGACAGACTATATACCGCCCATCCGATTGTTCCAGTCATGATAGAAGCAAGCAGGATGATCAGACTGACCACCTCTTCTGTTTTAAGCGAGCGTCGTCTGCGCTGCACCGTTACCAGCGGTACGCTTTGAATGAAAATATAGGTTAATAGAAACGCAAGAGTCGCTTCAATCATGGCCATTACGCCATTATAAATCGTAAGGACCTGATCCTGCTGGATGTAACTAAATGCCAGCTTGACTCCAATCACAGTGAATAACACATAAAATGCCACATATTTCAGTTCATTTTTATGATATTTTTGTGTTAAACGAAAGATTACTAGGAATATAATCGTGCTTGCAAACGTATAACTGATACTAGAGAAAGATAATGTGACTGACCCTGCAAGCAGCCCCAGTAAAGCGACCGGGGACTTTTCCCTCCTGACGAGATAGACAGATGCAAAGAAAGGCAGTGCAAACGGAGTCAGGTGCGATAAGATGAGGGCCCTTCCCAATAAAAACCCGATAATGAACAACGCGATCCCCTTTTGCACAAACAGCCATTCTAATTTGGAATAAATCGACTTTATTCCCTTAGACAATTCCAGTCTGGTGTGTTCAATGTCTACATTTTGAACAGGCTCTATGATTGTCTGATTGGCTTTACCCATGTAACAAACACTCCCCATTTACTTTTTTGTTAAGTATAAATGGGACGAGCTCAAAAGTTTGTCAAAATGAGGGAATACATCCTAAGAATGTTTCGACGGCATTCTATCCATTCCGTTATAATATTCAGAATATTTTATTTTATATGGTCATCTTTTTTGTCGTTTCACTCCTATGAATCAGTCACAGACTGACATGAAGGAATTTTGACAAATTCTTTTATAATATCTGTTGACAAGATTTTTGTTTCTCTGTATTATAGATTTTGTGCTTAAAACACATATGGCGGTGTAGCTCAGCTGGCTAGAGCGTACGGTTCATACCCGTGAGGTCGGGGGTTCGATCCCCTCCGCCGCTACCATATTTTTAAGGCCCGTTGGTCAAGCGGTTAAGACACCGCCCTTTCACGGCGGTAACACGGGTTCGAATCCCGTACGGGTCATATTTTAAAAGACTATTCATGAATGGATAGTCTTTTTTGTATGTCAATTATGCTTTTTCTTTATAGAGCGCCTCTTCAATCTGATTCTGATGATGTTTGTCGTGGCCCATGAAATCTTCAAAGAATTCCCTTAAAGTATAATGGTGGTCACCCACTTCAAATGATAGATCGAGTTCTTCCTCAGTCAGAGAATCAATATAAGCAAGGGTGGATTTTCTTGTTTCAATCCCTTCCTTCAGCAAGTGTTTATGAGTTATTTCATTATGAGCATATGCTGCTGCTTTCCGATTAAATTCCTCAAACTCTGGAAAGGCAGGAAGAACCGCTCCTTCTTGTAAACTTGGCAGCAAGATGTGTTCCAAGGAATATTGATCCCATTTAATGATATGCGACACATTTGCAGCTATCGACCATTTCCCTTCCTCCATCGGTGCGTACCACTTGTCTTCCTCTACGTTATTCAATTCATTCAGCCAGGATATAAAATAGTCATGATGATCAAGCAGTTCTTCTTTTTTCATCTAATGGCACCCCTTTAATTTATATACAAACATATATTCGGTGGGGTGCAGTGTAAATCCTCTTTTTATAAAAGAAAAAACAGGCACAAAATGAATGTGCCTGTTCCTGTCGTACAACCTGCTATATTAGTTAATAGACAGCAAGTTAGCCTCGTTTCGCTCCTCTTCCGCCGCGTCGGGATTCAGTGTTCTTCTTTAAAGATGACAGACGATCTTCACTGTCTTTCAAGAAGCGTGCCATCTTTTGTTCGAAGTTCTCCTTCGGACGTATATCACTTGGTTTGTTGTTACGCGGACGCTGAGGGCGCTGTTGGCGCTGCGGGCGTTGTGGCTGGTCTTTCGCTTTACGGATGGATAAACCGATCTTCCCATCGTTTTCAACATTAATAACTTTAACTGTTACTTCGTCGCCAACTTTAAGGTGTTCATTGATATCCTTAACATAGTTGTCCGCAACCTCACTAATGTGCACTAAACCAGTTGAACCTTCCGATAACTCCACGAACGCTCCAAAATTTGTAATGCCTGTTACCTTACCCTGTAACTTGCTGCCTACTTCGATTGACATAAAAGAAATGCTCCTCCTTAAAATGATAAAAGATAAACCATATTATATATTATAGCCAATTAAAAAAAAGAGTGTCAATAAGACACCTCTTCTTCTTTCTTCTTTTTCTCCGGTTCAGGGATATTAAAAATAATTTCGCCTTCATCGGATAAGAAGTAATCACGGCGTGCCAGCTTAGCGATGTATTCGTCATCATTAAGCTTGACAATCTCTTCTTCCAAGGCACTTTGGTGATCTTTCAGTTGTTCTAATTTATTTTCGAGATGTGCTTTTTCCGCGCGTTTTTCTTCTAACATTTGGGCTCTGGAAATGAGAGTCGAGATCAAAAATCCACTAATTGCCAGCACTAATACAAAAAATAAGGATAATCTTCGAACTAAACGCTTTTTTCTCTTAGATGAAGATTTATGTATATGCTCCTGATGACGAACATATTCATTTTCCATGGACGTTACGTTTTTCCTCATTCCCAAACCTCCTTTTGTACTAGAGACCTCAATAAGGGAAAAGGCGCTCTATTTCTTAAAGCGCTTTTTCACCTTATCTATGACTCTATATATTTTTTTGATATAAACCGTATAAATTCCTGCCATTTTATTATATAACTTCTCGACTCTTTTTGTAAGATGATTCGGCAATAAATTCCAAATACCTTTAACAATCCACCAAACCGGACTTAATACGAGTTTTATCGTCCATGTAATGATGGAATAAACCACTTTCAACAGGAAGGTCACGGCTTTTAAGAGCCCCCTCGCAATAGAAAGAACGAGCGTAATCAGTAAAACCACTAACCATTTTATCGGCGAATACAGTAACTTCTTCACCATTGAAACAAAGAAATTGTAAAGTGAAATGAAAAAAAGGATCAGTTTTTCCAGCAAATGAAGATATCTTTGTTTGAGCAGCGCCTGGTATCCGGCAAATCCGCAGAGCAGCGCAATGAAGATATAAAAACGAAGCTCCCCGAAGTTTACGGAAAACAAGGTATAAAAAATCGACAGCGCTTGAAAGACCCAGAATAATAGGTCGTTTATGAAAACCAGCCACCGTTTCCTCTGAGACCGGTTTAAAAACCGATTGTAGGTGTCTAATGACGCACCAAACAATGCTCCCATCCCGATCATTGAAAGCATGGTGTAAAACTGGGTTGTCAGAGTCATCGAAACAGCTTGCTAAAGAGCCCTTTAGCCTTCTCCGTATTGTGTTCATCCAAGTAAATCAGATCAAACACCTTTCCTTTTATCGAGACAATCCCTTTATCGACATCAAGATTTTTCATTTGCAGATTCTGCCCTCTTACTGACAGGATCCCCATGACCGTTTCAAGGAGGAATTCTTCGTTATCGAAGCTTTCCACCTGTTTGACGCCTGTAATATCAAGCAGCTTCCTGCCTCTCATGATGACATCATGTTCCTGGTAAGAAGTCTTGTCTTTGTTTCCGTCATAATATTGGTTCATATTTATCCCTCACATTCACATAGTACAAGCTTTGTACTATATGTATGTAGACAGGGCGGATTTAGAACAAAAATAAGACCGGCTTACTCCGATTCCTCTTTGATTCTTTCTTCAGAAATAACGGAATAGAGGCTCGATGCTTCTTCTTTTTTCGTTGTATCCAGAAGTCTTTCTACCTTTACCCTCATCACTTTTTGTCCAAACCTTACACTTAGCTCGTCGCCGACTTTTACATTGGAGCTCGCTTTGGCTTGCGTGCCATTTACAAGTATGCGGCCCTGGTCGGCGATTTCTTTCGCAAGCGTTCTTCTTTTGATCAACCTTGATACTTTTAAATATTTATCTAATCTCATCGATACCATTCATAAAACTCCCCTACTCGATATTTTTCTTTTTCGCTTCATTCCAGAAGGCATCCAGTTCCTCCAGAGTAAAATCGTCAAAGGTCTTTCCCGAGCTTCGTACTTTTTCCTCTACATAGGAAAAACGGCGGTAAAACTTCGTGTTCGTCATCGCCAGCGCTTCCTCGGGAAACACTTTGTAGAAGCGTGCAACATTGATAAGAGCGAATAAGATATCCCCAAACTCTTTCTTTATTGCGGTTTCACTATTATTCTCCACTTCTCTCTCGAATTCCTTCAATTCTTCCCGGACTTTAGCCCAGGCGCCTTTGACATCCGGCCAGTCGAAGCCGACCTTGGCAGCCTTTTTTTGATATTCGTATGCCTTTATGAGAGCCGGCATTCCCTTGGCAGTATCTTTTAGCATAGACACAGATTTTTCCGCTCCGCCTTTTTCCCGCTGTTTAATCTCTTCCCAGTTCGCTGTTACCTGCTTCGCATTTTCCACTTCTACCGTGCCGAACACATGAGGATGGCGGCGGACCATTTTAGAAGCGATGCTTTCAATTACTTCCTCCATCGTGAACATTCCTTCATCTTCACCAATCTGTGCGTGAAGCATGACTTGAAGGAGAACGTCTCCCAGTTCTTCAACGATGTGGTCAATATCATCTTCATCAATGGCTTCCAGTAATTCATAGGTTTCTTCAATCAGATACTTTTTCAAAGATTGGTGTGTCTGTTCCCTATCCCACGGACACCCGTTCGGTCCCCGCAGGGTGGAGATGATTTCCCGGAGCGTCCCATATTGCTTAAAGGAAGCTTCCATCCCTTTCACAGCAGGAACATAAAGACTCGTTAAATTACTGAGGTCTGCTGCACGGTCAAGTTCAACGAGTGGAATACGCTCCACTTTCTCGTCCTTGCTTCCTGCAGCGGTTACCAGTATCACTTCGTAATCATATGGATAAAGCTCCATCAGCGTAAGCTTCACTTCAGACGCGATAAAGGCGTCATACACCTGACCGATGATCAGCTGCTGGTTCATATGGATATCTTGAAGTCTCAGGCTCGTCCCATCCAATAATTGAAACCCATCGATCGGGTCTGCCCCGACAGATGCAAACAGTGCATCGATGAAACTTTGGCCGCCGCCGATTTTCACGTCAATCTTCCCTTGCCGGTGAAGCTCCAGTAGAAGCTGGACAGCCTTTTCAGCAACGAGCGGGTGCCCTGGTACGGCATAGACCAGCGGCATTTTCTCAGCATGCGACACAAGCACCTCTGTAATTTCTTCATACACCTGTTCAAATCGGTCATGCTTTTCATATATTTCATCGAAGGAATCAAAGACAACCCCTTCTTCTGCTAAATCTTTTACCACAGGATGTTCTTTTGTGCGTAAAAATAACATTTCACTATTTTTAATATGACGGTAGACGCCTAATGGCAACTGTTCTAAATCCCCAGCTCCCAAACCGACAATCGTAATGGTATTCATATGATTCTCCTATCTGCTTTTTAAAATTGGCTGTATTTTCTCCATAAGCCTCACCCACTTGCTCCCAAAGGGCAGAAAGCTTAGCTCTTCCTGACTCAGCACTCGACCTCTTAATAAAACAACAATAAACACGGCACCGCCAATGAGGACTCCTCCCAAAGAGAAGAGGACTGCCATCTCACGTTCAGGCATCCCGGCAGTCAAAACCATCCCATACAGAAGCATCAACCCTTGAAGCACAAGAGTCATCGCAGATCCGCTTACGAACAGTGTTTTATAAAATGAGGGATCGATCAGTCTGATCGGGAAAATCTTTTTCAACCGCAGAACCATCAGAAGCGTGATCACCGCCAAGGATGAAATGGTTGCAAGAGACGCCCCCATCGTCCCAACGGCAGGAACCAGGATTGCATTCCCTGCATACTTAAGGACAACTCCTGCAATGATACAGCCCGCCGGATAATAAATGCTCCCGATTCCCTGGAAGATCCCTGCAAACGTCAAAATCAGGCAGCTGAAAAAAATCGAGATGCAAAAAACGGCAATCACACTTGAACCGGATGCGTTCTCAAACAGCATCGTGTTCGTCGGGACAATCAGATTGATCAAGCCAAGCGACGCCGCAAACCCTATGATGATACTGATCTTCAACGATAATTGACTGTATTCTCTCACAAGGGACTCTTTTTTACTCATATACGCACTGGTCACCAGAGGAACGATGGTCAGAGAAATGGAAGTGGCGACTACATTCCCCAGTTGTACAAAAGGCTGACCGCGGTCATAGATTCCTTTCCACTTCTTTGCCAGATTTTCTTCCATTCCCGATGAGGTTAATAACGCGTACAGATTTAGTGAATCGATGAATTGAAGAAGAATCAGCAGCATGGCACTGACGCATATAGCCGTCCCGTCTTTCAACAATCGTTTCCAAATGGAGAGGTAATCCTTTGAAAGAGTAAAGATTCCTGATGTCAAAGCTTTCTCTTTTTTCAGCACCATAAAGAATATCAGCACGATGATTCCTGCTATTCCTCCAGTAATGGACCCGAATAGCGCACCGTTTCCAACCGTGTACAGAGAGTAGCCCTGGGCAACCAATACGGTGGAAAATAACAGAATCGTCACAACCCTGATACTTTGTTCTGCCACCTGTGAAACAGCGGTCGGGAGCATGTTTTCTTTTCCTTGATAATATCCCCTCAATGCAGAAAGGGGGGGCAGAAGCAAAAATGACAGGGAAATGACCTGGATCAGGGGCATGAGCTTCTGATCTCCCATCCACCCTGCAATCATGTCTGCGCCGAAATAAATGAGCATAAACCAAACCAAGCCGACGATGCACAAAAAAAGGAAGGAGGTCAGGGCTACATCCTTTGCCCCTTCTTCATCGTCCTCTTCAAGCTTCTCAGCAACAAGCTTTGAAATAATAACCGGAAACCCGTATGTGGACAGCGCAATCGCGATTCCGTAGAAAGGGTATACCTGCTGATATATATAAAAACCGATATCTCCAACGATATTCTGAAAAGGAATCCGGTAGACTGCGCTTAGTATTTTCGTCACCAGCGCAGCCATCGTCAACACCATGGCTCCCTTAAGAAATTGTTTGGAGGAATACTGCTTCCTCACCGAATTTCCTGCCTTTCTATCTAAAACTTCCAACGACCAAGCCTATGTATAATCTATTGTCATTTTATCATATATCCAGAAGAGCGGAAGGGCTTTGCCCAGAGGCGGACAAAGAAGAGCTGAATGGCATGATTGTCCTTCTCCTTCAAAAAAAGAAGAGTGGCGGCTGCCACTCTCTTTACATTATGATTCCATTTGTCTTGCTAAGAAGCCAGCTGCCGTTTCCACTGCCTTTTGTTCCACTTCTCCAACGGTACGATCCTTTGAGAAAATAGCAACGGCACCAATTGGATCTCCATTTGCTACTATCGGAGCGATCGTATAGGAATTCAATTCTTCATCATGACCCTCAACAAGTTCTGCTTGTCCCTGCTGAGTGTGTAAAAATGATGAACGATCATCCATAACTTTTTCAATTGTTTCACTAACGTTTTTGTTCAGATATTCTTTCTTTGAAGCTCCAGCAATAGCGATTACTGCATCACGGTCGCTAATCAGGACCGCACTTCCTAAACTGTCGTATAATGCTTCGGCATATTCCTTTGCAAAATCACCAAGTTCACTGATAGGAGAGTATTTCTTTAAGATGACTTCCCCGTCACGATCAACGAAGATCTCAAGTGGATCTCCCTCGCGAATCCTTAACGTTCTGCGAATTTCTTTCGGAATAACAACGCGTCCTAAATCATCAATACGACGAACAATTCCAGTTGCTTTCATCTATAGTTGCCTCACTTTCATCAGATGATTTTTATTTAGCAAGGCATTCATTTGTTTTGAATACTTTGCCATTGTTGAGTTTAGTATCTTACATCTTAGAAGTTCTATACACATTCAGTTATTTTTTCTGTAATTTCACTAAAATGCTAGTGCAGGTTACTTTTTCCAAAGTTGGCAGCTGCATTAATACTAATACCCCTATCATAGTAAAATAAACCAGTAAACGCGTTTACAGTTCAGTTACAATGTGATAACGAATATTGAAATTAAATGTCGAAAAATCATCTGATTGTATCGAAAGTAAAGGCCTAAATTGATGATTTAACCCCGGTGTTAATCACCGCTTTTGATTTCCGTGCAAGACTTCGCTTTCCGCGGGCGGTTGGTGAGCCTCCTCGTCGCTGCGCTCCTGCGGGCAGAAAAGCGGAGGCGGCTTGCCCAGAGGCGACAAGCATAAGTCAAGAAAGCCGGAAGGCGTTTTTTGCCTTTTGGCTTTCTTGACTTATGACCTCGAGCCTCTAGCCGCCGGAGCTGGACAAGTCTCACCTAACGCGCTTTTCCCGCAGGAGTCTTCGTCTTGCACTCCAATCAAAAGCTGAATAATAGTTATATATGGCATGTATTTTCAAAACGATCCAAGAATCAAAAGTTAAAGTTATCAAATAGTCAACTTGATTCTTTATTCAAGAACTAATAGTTCATCATGAAACTGTATTTTCTTCTTTTAGTGCTGTATCCAGGTTTTTGATGATGTCATATGCCATGTGGAACCATTTTGATGTGTCCAGGCGTGCTGTGTTGATGGAGATTTTTAATTTGGATCCTTCCATTCCAAGGCCAACGGCACGTCCGTGTTTGCTGCAAAGATCGAATACTTTGGATCCGTCGATGCGGCCGGTTCCTTCAGGGGACATATAGATATTGACGGTTTTCTTTTCTTGTTTGATTGTTTCTAAATCCGTATTTTTGGCAAATATCTTCATTTCGGAAATAAGGAACAGATAATCCACTTCCTTAGGATATTCTCCGAATCGGTCAAGCATTTCTTCCTGCAGTTCTTCTATTTGAGGAAGGGAAGACAGCGAGCGGAATCGTTTGTACATCTCGATCTTCTGATGTCCGTCCTTGATGTAATCATCCGGGATATAGGCATCCACTTCAATATCGACTTCAAACGTGGAGGCAGGCTCTTTAGGAAGATCTCCCTTCCTCTCCTCGATCGCTTCTTTCAGCATTTGGGAATAAAGGTCAAATCCGACGGAGTCGATGAATCCATGCTGCTGTGCACCGAGCAGGTTCCCTGCACCCCGGATGGACAAGTCACGCATGGCAATTTTAAATCCGGATCCAAGCTCTGTGAATTCCTTGATCGACTGCAGACGTTTTTCAGCTACTTCCGTCAGCACTTTATCTTTCCGGTACGTAAAGTACGCATAGGCCACCCTGTTCGAGCGTCCTACCCGCCCTCTCAGCTGATACAGCTGCGATAAGCCCATCCTGTCGGCGTCAAACACGATGAGTGTGTTTACATTTGGAATATCAACACCTGTTTCGATGATGGTCGTCGTGACGAGTACATCATATTCTCCCGCCAGAAAGCTTAAAATCACCGCCTCCAGCTCACCTTCACTCATTTGCCCATGAGCGTAAGCAATTCTTGCATCAGGGACGAGCATCGAGATTTCATCTGCTTTACGTTCAATATCTTCTACTCGGTTATAAAGAAAATAAACCTGTCCGTTACGCGCCATTTCCCGTTCAATCGCCTCTTTAATCAACGGGCCATTGTACTCCATGACATACGTCTGTACGGGGAATCGGTTCTCTGGCGGTGTTTCGATGACAGACAAATCCCTCACCCCGAGCATCGACATATGAAGGGTACGGGGAATCGGAGTTGCCGTTAAGGTTAATACGTCGATATTTGTTTTAAGCTGTTTGATCTTTTCTTTATGGGTTACACCGAAGCGCTGTTCTTCATCGATGATCAACAGTCCGATATCGCGGTATACGATGTCCTTAGATAACAGACGATGCGTACCGACAACGATATCCACCGTTCCCGTTTTCAGCCCTTTGATTGTTTCCTGCTGCTGCTTTCTTGTTCGGAAGCGGCTTAATAGACCGATTTCAATCGGAAAGTCCTGAAAACGTTCTTTAATGGTTTCGTAATGCTGCTGAGCCAATATGGTCGTTGGTACAAGGAATGCAACCTGCTTTCCATCCGCAATCGCTTTAAAGGCAGCACGGATGGCCACTTCTGTTTTCCCGTATCCCACATCACCGCACAACAAGCGGTCCATCGGGCGTTCCTTTTCCATGTCATGCTTGATTTCATGGATGGATCTCAATTGATCATCCGTCTCTTCATAAGGAAAGGCTGTTTCGAAATCACGCTGCATATCACCATCAGGGGAAAAGGCGTATCCTCTTGCAGCTTCACGTTCTGCATAAAGCTTGATAAGATCGTCGGCAATATCCTGTACGGAGGATTGAACCTTGGATTTGACCTTTTTCCATTCACTTCCTCCTAATTTATAAAGCTTTGGTTCTTTACTTTCAGATCCTACATATTTCTGGACAAGCTCGATTTGTTCTACCGGAACATACAGTTTATCGCTGCCTTGATATTTGACGTGCAGATAATCCTTATGAACGCCGTTGATTTCGAGCGTTTCCAATCCTAAATACTTACCGATCCCGTGGTTAACATGAACCACGTAATCTCCGACCTTCAGCTCCGAGTAGCTTTTGATTCTTTCAGCATTTGAGAGTTTTTGCCTTCTCGGTTTCTTTTTTGTTTTTTTATTGAACAGTTCTTCTTCGGTTATGACAGCAAGCTTCTGCATCGGCAGTTCGAATCCATTCGTCAAGCTTCCATTGATCATTTGAACCTTGCCTTTTAGTAACTTTGAAGGGTCTTCCACAAACACAATTTCGATTTTATAGTCATCGAGTACACGCTGAAGTTTCTTGACGCGATCTTCATCCGGGCCAAGCAGAACGACGGTGTATTTTCCTTTTTTCCAGCGATCCAGTTCTGCCTTCAGAACATTCATCTGCCCATGAAAATTCTGCATTGGTTTAGCCGAGACATTGAAAATGTTCTGCGGGCTTGTATTCGGGATATGTCGCAGAAACAACGAGAAATAGACCTTAGGCAGCTTCGTATTTGCTGTTAAGGATTGAAATTTATGAGAAACTGAAAGTTCATGAATGATTTGTCCATCCTGCAGGAGGGATGTATACCATTCAGCTTCTTCCCTCTCCAGGGAATCACTCATCTCGAGGATCCTGCTGTATTCATCAAAGAAAATCACACTATCGTCCGGTAAATAGTCTAGCAAACTACTAGGTGTATCGTAGGCAAGTGAGAGATACTTAAAGATTTGCTCAGGTATCTGTCCATTCCCGAGCTGCTCGATCTCGTGTCCTATGTACTCCGTGAGCTTTTCTTTCACGCTGTCCGTCTTGATTTTTTTTAGGCTCTTGGACATGCCCGATTCAATCTTTTGAATCAAGCTCCCCATACCCTCATAATTCATCAGCACCTCTGAAGCAGGACCTACTTCAATGGTCTTCAGCTTATCAATGGATCGCTGATCATCCACCGAAAATGTGCGGATAGAATCGATTTCCGTATCAAATAACTCAATTCGTACAGGATTTGGAAGGGTTAACGGATAAATATCGATAATTCCACCGCGCAGACTGAATTCCCCTGGAGTACTGACCATTCCCGCACGCTGATATCCCATTTGAACCAACTGATTCAACACATCATCAAGATCAATTTCTTCTCCATACGTAAAGGTGATCTGATTTTCTGCCCAAAGCTGTTTCTCGGGAAGAATCTTTCTTAACCCTGCAACAGGCACGATGTACACGCCTTTTTGATTTTTTGAGAGTTTATTCAATACTTCAATTCGCTGGGACCGGAGCTCTGGACTTGCTACGCTCATTTCCGCTGCAATCAGTTCATTGGCAGAGTACAGATAGACTTCATCTTCAGAAAGAAACTGAATCAGGTCATCGTATATTTTCTGTGCTTGAAATAAATTATGGGTAACCACCATGGTGGATTTCTTTGTCTTTACATAAACATCCGCTATATAAGCAGTACGCGAAGAACCTGTCAGTCCCGCCACAAGCTGTTCGGATAATTGTTCCTCAATTCCGGTGATAAGGGATTGAAGTTCTTCGCTCTGGTGAATTTGATTTAATATACCTTTCAAGAGTACGCTCCTCCCCGTGGATCTTTCTATATCTGTCGGTTCACTATTTTCATAAACTTTATTCATTACTAATCATAACAATGAATGGATATTCTATATAATTAAACAGAAAAATGCTTTGGTTCTGCTACCAAAGCGTTGTTACTTTTGAATGCTATAAATCACTTACTGAATGATATAATCCAGTTGGTGATAATCCGGATTTCTTTCCAGGCTTTCCTGGCAATCTTCACAGATTGTCCGAACGTGGATATCTCCATTGTTCTGATATTGAATCATATGCAAACGTTCTTCCTCAGTCAATTTATGAATCCCCAGCTGTTCTGAGTGAACTGACTTATCGGAAATCGTCCCTACTGTTGTTCCGCAATGACGGCAATGATAGTGGATAGCCAATTGATATCCCTCCATTTACATTTATACGATTAGTATGAACGTAATAGAAGGGAGTTATTCAGTTGGCCATTTTCTTTTACTTGTTTTAATTGAATTTATTCATGACTTCAAGAAACGGCTTATCAAACCATGTTTCACATGCATCGACAGAGTCGGAGATGACCTTGTCCAATTCGGCCTGGTCTTCCTTGTGGAATTTACCCAATACATAGTCAGGTACACTCATGCCGTTTGTCGGACGGTCGATGCCCACTCGTATGCGGTTGAAGTTCTGGGTGCCTAAATGGGCGATTGTGGACTTGATGCCATTATGACCGCCTGCACTGCCTTTCTGGCGCAGTCTGATTTTCCCTACAGGCAAGTCAAGATCATCATATATGACAAGCAGGTTTTCTTCATCTATATCGAAATAATCCATTAACGGGACGATGCTTTCTCCTGATAAATTCATATATGTAAGCGGCTTTAATAGAACGATTTTCTCTCCTTTATAATGATAGGTACCGAAGACCCCTTTAAATTTTGATTGATTTAAAGGTACCCCTAACCGCTCTGCCAGTGCATCCACAATTACAAATCCGATATTGTGTCTTGTTTTTTCATATTGGGAGCCCGGGTTTCCGAGTCCGACAATCAATTTCATACTTCCACCTCATTCTGACCTGTTACTTCTAGGATAAACGTAAAAAGCGCAACCTGCAAAAGGTTACGCTAAAAAAGTTCATTTTATTCTTCAGAAGACTCGCTTTCCTCACTGGCTTCAGTTTCCCTGCCTTCTTCGTTCTGAGGAACGCCTTCTTCCTGCTCTTCACCAGTCGAAATTTCTTCTTCTTGTCTAGGAGCCAGGATAGAAGCAATCGTACGGTCATCTTCTTCGTTCAATGTAACACTGTATTTATCACGTACATCCGCGATGGTCACCGTGTCACCCACTTGAAGCTCTGAAATATCCACTTCGATTGATTCAGGGATGTCTGAAGGCTTCGCTGTGACAGATACTTCATGCAGCGGCTGCTGCAGTACTCCGCCGTCTTTCACTCCCGCAGCCTCTCCTGTAAGCTCAATGCGAACGTCTGCATCAATTTCCTGAGACATGTTAACCGCAAGGAAGTCCACGTGTGTAATTTGGTCCTTGATATGATCTTGTTGGTAATCACTTAAAATGACATTTTGTTTATTGCCGTTGATGTCTAAAGAAATGATTCCGTTTCTTCCTACTTCACGAATTGTTTTAATGAACGTGATTGCGTCGATAGCAATAGGTGTATTTTCTGTTTTATAGCCGTACACAACACCAGGGATATTTCCGCTGTGTCTAAGCTGAGTTAAAGCTGAACGCTTAAAATCATCTCTCGTATTTGCTTTTAATTCTGTTGCCATGTTAAATCCAACACCTTCCCTAATCATATAATTGTCGAGTTCTATATATAGTAATTACCCTATTAGCAAGGGGAATAAACATGTGAATTTCAGTTTGGTTAAAACTTGTCAGGGAATCGGCTTCTATATGCCGCTGTTGATTTCCGTGCAAGACTTCGCTTTCCGCGGGTGACCCGTGAGCCTCCTCGGCAAGCCTGCGGGGTCTCACATTAGTCACTTCTCCCGCAGGAGTCTTCGTCTTGCACTCCAATCAACAGCTGGAACGGTCCATATTTTATCCTGGATTACTAAAAAGAACCCGCCTTCTCATGTTGAGAGGACGGGTTCTTTTTACAGCGCAAACACTGATATTAATTCTTAATCGAATAATGTACTTACAGATTTTTGTTCGTATACACGGATGATTGCTTCGCTGATGAGCTGAGCTACTGATAGCTGCTTGATCTTGCCGATCATTTTCTCTTCAGACAATGCAATTGTGTTCAATACCACTAACTCTTTAATATTGGAATTCTCGATGCGCTCGATTGCAGGCCCTGAAAGAACAGGGTGTGTACAGCAAGCGAACACTTCTTTCGCTCCGTTTTCCACTAAGGCATTCGCCGCTAATGTAATAGTACCTGCAGTATCAATGATATCATCAATTAAGATTGCTACTTTGCCATCGATATTACCAACGATATTCATGACTTCTGCCACGTTAGGCTTAGGACGGCGTTTATCGATGATTGCAATCGGTGCTTTTAGGCGTTCTGCAAGTTTACGAGCTCTAGTTACACCGCCATGGTCTGGAGATACAATAACGATGTCTTCATTTTTCAAGCCTTTTTCTTGGAAGTACTCAGCTAAAATTGGCACACCCATTAAGTGATCAATCAAGATGTCGAAGAAACCTTGGATTTGAGGAGCATGTAGATCCAGTGTGATGACACGTGTTGCTCCTGCAGTCTCCAACAGATTCGCCACAAGCTTAGCCGTGATCGGCTCACGTGCTCTTGCTTTACGATCTTGGCGTGCGTAGCCATAATACGGCATCACGATCGTAATCGTTTTGGCAGACGCGCGTTTTAATGCATCAACCATGATAAGCAGCTCCATCAGGTTTTCATTAACAGGCTGAGAAGTGGACTGAATAACGAAAACGTCACAGCCGCGGATACTTTCTTCAATATTAATCTGTATTTCCCCATCACTGAATCGTTTAACAGAAGATTTACCTAATTCAACACCAACTTCATCCGCGATTTCTTTCGCCAGTTCATGGTTCGAATTAAGAGAGAATATTTTCAACTTAGAATTAATATAAGAGTTTGGCATGGTGGACCTCCAGTTTATTTCTTATGATTAAGATTTTGTACATAATTTTCTTTATTGACCTGGCGAGCTCTCGCAATTGATAGCGATTCTCCTGGAACATCTTCAGTAATCGTTGAGCCGGCTGCGATATAGGCACCCTTTCCAACCTTCACAGGTGCTACTAAATTGGAATTACATCCAACGAATACTCCGTCTTCAATCTGTGTAAGATGCTTGTTCTTACCGTCATAGTTGACTGTAATTGATCCACAACCGATATTGACGTCGCTTCCTACCTCGGCATCACCGATATAGCTTAGGTGAGATGCTTTACTTCCTTTACCGAAGGCTGCTTTCTTGATCTCAACAAAGTTCCCAATCTTCACTTCATCCGCAATCGTCGAATCCGGACGAATGTGAGCGAACGGTCCGATTTGCACATCAGAACCGATGGCACTATTATGGGCTACTGATTGCTTCACAACCGTGCGATCGCCGATTGTTGAATCCATCACTTCCGTGTTCGGTCCGATGAAAGAATCCTCCCCGATCGAAGAGTTTCCTTTGATCACCGTGCCAGGCAGAATCACAGTGTCCCTGCCGATGGTCACTCCCGCATCAATATATGTGTTGGCAGGATCTTGGATCGTCACGCCATTTCTCATATGCTGTTCATTGATGCGTTTCTTCATTGTCGTCTCTGCTTGAGATAATGCAACACGATCGTTTACGCCAAGTGTTTCATCGAAGTCGCTTGTTTGATAAGCACTGACAATCTCGCCCTCCGTTTGAAGGATTTCAATAACATCCGGTAAGTAATATTCACCCTGAACATTGTCATTTGATACTTTTTTCAGCGTATTGAATAATGCTTTATTATCAAAGCAATACGTACCTGTGTTTATTTCTTTTACTTTTCTTTCTGCTTCAGACGCATCTTTGTGTTCCACGATGCGCTCCACCAAACCTGAATCATTGCGGATAATTCTTCCGTATCCATCAGGAGATTCTGTGTGCCCGGTCAGAATGGTCGCTTTTGCACCTTGTTCTTCATGATGCTTCACGAGCGCCTCCATCGTTTCTCCCTTGATTAGGGGAGTATCCCCGCACACAACCAGAGTTGTACCATCTAAGTTGCCCAGGACATCTTCTGACTGCATAACCGCATGAGCTGTGCCCAGTTGTTCTTCTTGAAGAGCAAAGTCACTTTTGCCTTCCAAGTGAGATTTCACGAGTTCTGCGCCATGTCCGATGATCGTAACGGTCTTCTCTATATTTAATGTTGAAATTTGGTCGACCACATGTTCCACCATAGGCTTACCGCATACAGGATGAAGAACTTTGTATAGCTTTGATTTCATTCTTGTTCCCTGTCCGGCAGCTAATATAACGGCATATCTTTTTGTCATTTTTGGTCCTCCAATAACCTTTTTATCCATAACGAATATATCCTAAAAGCTCTTTCATTTCAAGGATAGAGAAAAATATACATATATTTGTCAAGTAATAGGTGCTGTTTATATTTTACGTACAAAAAATTAGTTTTATATTAATAAAGATTTTGCTGTAAATGCCGCTATTGATTTCCGTGGAAGACTTCGCTTTCCGCGGGCGGTTGGTGAGCCTCCTCGTCGCTGCGCTCCTGTGGGGTCTCACCTAACACGCTTTTCCCGCAGGAGTCTTCGACTTCCACTCCAATCAACCGCTGGAACGGGTAATAATAGCATAGGTATTTAAAGGGTAATTTACTAGCTGTCATCAATGGACTAAATATACTGTGTAGAGTTTACCCTTTCCACTAATAAAAAAATAATTGAAATTAATTTTAAAAAGAGGTTTCGGGATGGGATTATTGGGGTAATAGGAAGGAAAGAAAAAAAGAGCACTACTGTGGAAGTAGGCTCTTGTTGTAATAGATTCTTTTAGGAAGCGCCAGCTTCTTCTAACTCCACTTCTTCAAGCTCACCTAGACGGTGATACTCTGATAGCACAGCATCTTGTATCTTGCCGCGGGTACCGGAGTTAATCGGGTGAGCGATATCACGAAATTCCCCATCAGGAGTACGTTTACTTGGCATCGCTACGAATAAGCCATTGTTCCCATCAATTACACGAATGTCATGAACAACAAATTCATTATCCAGCGTAATAGATGCAATCGCTCTCATGCGACCATCGGTGTTCACTCGGCGTAATCTTACGTCAGTTACTTCCATTCTGTTCACCACCTTTTTCCCTAGATGAAATCTACTGTACATATTCAACGAAATTATTAGATATTCCTTCTTTAAATGTAAAATTTTTTGAAAAATTTTATTTTTCACTTTAATCGTCATATGTTTCTTTTGGCCTAATGCTGAAATAAGGGCATCTTTGAGAGGTCCAAACAAATAAAAAACACCCGTGAAGATTACTTCACGAGTGCGATTACTTCGATTTCAACCTCTGCATCTTTTGGCAGACGGGCAACTTCGACACAAGAACGGGCTGGCTTGTGTGCATGGAAATACTCCCCGTATACCTCATTGATGGCTCCGAAATCGTTCATATCCTTAATGAATACAGTGGCTTTTACTACCGTCTCAAGTGAAGCTCCTGCTTCTTCCAGGACAGCTTGAAGATTTTGAAATACTTGATGTGTCTGAGCTGCCACATCTCCTTCAATCATTGTTCCTTCTGCCGTTAATGGAATCTGTCCTGAACTGTAGAATACATTATTCACGATGATCCCTTGAGAATATGGCCCAATTGCTGCAGGTGCTTGATTTGTTGAAACTACACGCATAGTAACTGCCTCCCTTTATGATAAGAATGTCAGATTGGATTGAAAGTAATTTCCTTCTTTCAAGGAAATTTGCTTATTCTTTTCATTCACATCAGATAATTTTAAAAGTGATACATAATCATCCACTAATCGTTCTTCCGCATTTTCCGATTCCACCAAGACACCGATCCCTGTTAACGTCGCTGAGAATTCTTCAAGAAGGTTCTTCATCCCGTTAACCGTTCCTCCGGCTTTCATGAAATCGTCGACCACCAGTACTTTCGAGCCTTCCTTCAGGCTTCTTTTGGAAAGAACCATCGATTGAATTCTCTTGGAAGATCCGGATACATAATTAATACTGACCGTTGAACCTTCCGTCACGCGGCTGTCCCTTCTGACGATGACGACAGGCACATTCAAGTATGCTGCGATGGCATTTGCAATCGGAATCCCTTTAGTGGCAACAGTCATAATGACGTCAATTTCTTTTTCAGCGAATGCCGAGGCAAGGAGCTTCCCTACTTTTTTCATCAGTAATGGATTTCCTAGCAGATCGGTCATGAATAAGTAGCCCCCGGGAAGAAGGCGATCCGAGCTTTCCATGTGCTGGCAAAGTTCCTCAATCACTTCTTTCGCTTCATTGCTATTTACCTTAGGGATATACTTGACTCCCCCTGCCGCCCCCGGTACCGTTTGAACAATTCCTATCCCGCGTCCTTCGAAGGTTTCTTTTACAATCGTCAAATCTTCACTTATGGAGGACTTGGCAGAACCATAACGCTCAGAGAAAAATGTCAAAGGTACAAGTTGGTGAGGACGCTCTGCTAAGTAATGAGTCATATCGATCAATCGTTCACTACGCTTAAACTTCACCAAAACTACCTCCTAAATCCGAATATTGTAATGTAAATATATCATTAATATACGGATTTAAGCAAGGTGCTATTCACCGAGCATGCGCACTGCAAATACTTGATCACAAAATCCTCTCAACCCATTATAGATTCGATGAAGTCTTGATTCATATTGCACTAATCCATATACGGTCGGACCGCTTCCGCTCATCAATACCGCATCTGCTCCAAAGCGTTCCATCTGGTCCTTTATCTGTGCAACTTCAGGGTACATATCAAGGGTCACTGACTCCAGCACATTCCCGAGATTTGCACAGATGTCACTGTATGAACTACGGTTAAGCGCGGAAATCATCGCTTCAGTATTGGGATGCTGAATATTGGATACATCTAAGTTTCTATATACATCCGCGGTCGAAACACCTATCGTCGGCTTAGCCAGGATAACCCAACAGTTTGGAGGGGCTGGTAAATGTTCAATCTTTTCCCCTCTACCTGTCGCAAGTGCTGTACCCCCATAGACACAGAAAGAAACATCCGATCCGATTTCCGATCCCAACTCAGCGAGCTCGTCCAAACTAAGACCTAAATCCCACAGGCGATTCAACCCTTTCAATGTGGCAGCAGCATCACTGCTTCCACCCGCAAGGCCTGCAGCAACCGGAATCACTTTATCGATGGAGATCGCAACTCCCTTTTTGATATCAAGTCTATCCTTCAACAGCTGCGCAGCTTGATAGGCAAGATTTCTTCCATCATCCGGGACAAACCGATTGTGAGAAAGGATGTTGATCGTGTCATCTGAAAGATTCGTGAGTTCAATTCGATCTGCTAAATCAATGGTTGTCATAATCATCTCAACCTCGTGAAATCCATCGGGACGTTTATGTAAAACATCAAGTGATAGGTTAATTTTTGCCGGCGCCTTCACTAATAACCTCATTTCATCACCTTCTTACCATACTCTTTTCACTTATTGTATCATACACTTCTTGTGGAAGTGCCATCATCTTACGATACTCATACAAATATGATATTTTACCACGTTAACGGAGAATAGAAAAGTCGTCTTTATGTAAAAAGGATCATCTCATATCAACGCTCATGAGATGATCCTTTACTGGTACTGAAAAAAGGCAAGCCACTCCTAAAAGAAAAGAACTACCGGCTGTTTCTGGATGCCAGCTGCCCGCTGGCACGTTCCACAGCTCGTTTCACCATGTTTCCGGCTTCTCTTGAGGTGATACCGCCCCAGCCGTCTTTCTGTACAACATCATAGAACCCAAGTTCTTGTGCGAGTTCTTCTTTTAATTGATCAGACATGATTCCTCTTCTTCTGCTCATTGTTTTTTCCCCCTTTGGATGTACCATATGTTTAATATGTGTTGGGAAGGATAAAACATTACTAGGGTGTGAAAACCATATTTAGAAGTATTTTTAGGCAAGGACTTTTGAATACGCTTATGATTTCCGTGCAAGACTTCGCTTTCCGCGGGTAGCCCGTGAGCCTCCTCGTCACTTCGTTCCTGCGGGGTCTCACATAAGCTACTCTTCCCGCAGGAGTCTTCGTCTTGCACTCCAATCAACCGCTGGAGCCGGTTTGAATCAAAATAAATCCTTTAAGAAGGTGCTACTCCTGCCTTTTAAATCCATACGATTGTTCAAGAAAAGGCGAAAAATAGACCTTTTAGACAAATAAAAAAGCAGCAAACAAATTTGTTTACTGCTGGCTAAAGATGATACTTCCTGTTGCTTCATCATAAAATGTTAATTGAACTGTCTCAGTGAGAACATCTGCATAGCTGTAAGAAACTCGTTCAAACGCATTCTCTTCTTGGTCAAGCTGTACCACAAATACAGAAGGATACGTTTCGGCTAGAACGCCTGAACGTTCAATTGTTTTTCGACGTCCACCGTTTGCTTTAAGCATTAAACGTTTCCCGAGATTCGAATCAAGGGATCTTTTAATGTCGGCTAATGTTTTTGGCATTTCGCTTCCACCTCACTGTATAAAATTATAACACATTATGTAATTTAAGTCAAATAAATTTATTATTTTAACAAGAAGTTTAATTACCTGTCAATATATTTTATTCAACAAAAAATACGTTTTTTCTACAATATTACCTTTCCCTGGTAATTGATAAATTATGTAAACTCTTTTTATTAGGGGCAAACCCTTGCCAATGGCAGATTGATCCAATAGATGATCTGTTTACCCGCCTGACTCCCTGGACAAAAATAAACCCTGCAATCCATACCGCAATTGCAAGGTTTCAATCTTTATGTCGAAAAGTCTCTACTCCTCTTCTTCGATTTTAAAAGGCATTCCAGTCCGTAACACACCTTTAGTCTCCACACCGCCGAGCCCTTTATCTCCAGTCAGCGTATTGCGGATCACATCCCATACATTGACGGAATCCTTAAAAGCCGTGTAACTGATTTTCGCAACAATATATACCGGGTCAAGGGCGTGAATATTGACTCTTGAAGGCGAGCTTGCAAAATTCGCACCTGCATGAATCAGGGATTCAAAATGAGACTGACAGGCTCCTGCAAAAATAACGAGCTGATCCAAATGAGGATATCTTCTTCTCACTTCCCTTACCGCTTGAACAAAATATTTGGAATGCCGGTAAGCGTTAATATCCGACTTTAACCCCTTGGCTTTGGAGTAGGCATCGTGACCTGTTATCACCACAATATTGGGTCTGTATTTATCAATGAGGGGGCCAATTTCATTTGGCATTTCTGTCTCACTGCAATGAACACCCTTCACTGGCACTCCGATTCTCTCATAAAGATCTAGACACTTTCGTAAATAGCTGGGATCTCCATCAAGATGAAGAACTTTACCGGGAACCTGGAAATAGTTAAACTCATCTCTATAAGCATTCGTCATTGTATATTCTTGCTTTCGCTTAAGGAGCTCAATATCCTGTCGAAACAAATCAAAAGACTGTTCTTCCTTCGAACGAAACTCTTGAATGATCCGATCCTGCTCTCTAGGGTCCATCTTCTTCAAATCATGAAAAGGAGCATCCGCTATTAATCGATAATCTTCCCCGTAAAGTACAGCCGTTCTCACCCCGTCTATCATGCGAATATCAATGACTCTGAACAAGATATCACACTTATACGAAAGACGGCCTACGACATCATTGATTTCGATTTTCACATCTGTCACTCCCATGGACGTACATTCATTAAGCGGGACAGGAAAAAGCAAAGAAAGGGCTGACGCCAACCGATTCTTTTTCACGTCCCAATTGCCCTCTCACGCTCTCCATTTTCTAAAAGTATTACTCCCTTTGATAACCTATGCAGGGTATGGGTGTTGGGTGTATGTAAATGTCAGGGGGATTTCCTCGGAGAAAGTCCAGACAGCAATCCATCAAATTCAGGATTGCTCAACATAATCTTTGTCTTCAATTAAAAAACTGTCCCCCGAAATCATTCCTGATTCCAAAAGACAGCTTTCGAATATAGTTATTTAATTAAAATGCGGATATAGCGCATCGCTCAATGCACCGAACTCTTGAATCGATAAAGTCTCTCCGCGTCTTGACGGCTCCACTCCCGCTTTCGACAACGCTTCTAGGATGAGTTCTTTCTTTTCTTTTCCATGTGGCAGCTGACTGGTCAGATTGTTCAGTATCGTTTTTCTGCGCTGTGCAAAGGAAGAACGGGTCACCGTAAAGAAGAAATCTTCATCGATCACTTCCACCGGCGGCTGTTCTCTCTTCGTCAAACGGATAACGGCCGAGTCTACATTCGGCTGCGGCATAAATACCGTTTTAGGTACCGTCATGACCATTTCAGCTTCTGTGTAGTACTGAATCGCGATGGATAAAGACCCGTATTCCTTTGTCCCGGGTTTAGCAGAGATCCGGTCTCCGACTTCCTTTTGAAGCATGACACAGATTCCCCTGATCGGCAGGCGTTCCATCAAGAGCTTTAGAATGATGGGCGTGGTCACGTAATACGGAAGGTTTGCCACAACCATAATATCATCATATCCTTCAAACTCTTCCTGGATGATCGACTCTACGTCCGCTTCTAAAACGTCCTTATTGATGATTTTCACATTGTCATATGGAGACAATGTATCTCCTAGAATCGGAATCAGTCTTTGATCGATTTCAAAGGCGACCACCTTGCCTGACGTACGTGCAAGGTGTTCTGTGAGGGCACCGATGCCCGGTCCTATTTCAATGGCTGCAGTATCCTTCGTGAGGCCTGCATGCTCGGTTATATTCCGTAAAATATTGGGATCGATCAGGAAATTCTGACCGAGGCTCTTTTTAAAAGAGAATCCGTATTTTCCAAGTATCTCTTTTGTACGCAGCGGGGTGGCGATATCTTTATGCATTGGTTTCCTCCTGAATAATTTCCATTAGCGCACGCTTGAATTCATCCTTCTGGATATTGAACATCATCAAACGCTTATGAAGCTGTTTACCATTAGTGTATCCGATTCTAAGCTTCTCACCAAGTGCTATTCTTCTATCCTTGGACTGCGGACTCCCGATAAGTCCTGCTGTGACTAAATCATCCTTTGTAATAATTTCTTCTGCGTCATCTTCAATCATGTGAGCTTCCCGGAGGGCTTCCCTTATCACCTCAGGGGAAGCATGCTCCACACCGATTCCCCTCCCGGCCTTTGGGAGGGCATCTTTTTTGTGAACAAAGGCATGTTTGCAGCCAGGGACAGCCTCACTCACGATCTTCCGGATGCGTTCACCCGGGAAATCTGGATCTGTGAAGATGATGACACCTCTTTTTTCCTGGGCATGTCTTATTTTTTCAATGGTGACTGCAGAAACCGCCGAACCGTTTGTTTCAATCGTATCGGCTGAAACGGCCCGCTGGATGGCCACCGTGTCGTCTTTTCCTTCTACGACAATGATTTCTTTAATTTTCATAAAACCTCCAAAAAGTTGAAACTTATTTTTCGTTACGTTCGTCTAATAAGTAGAGTTCAATTATTTTATTATATCTAAATTCTTTAACCGTTTATACAGTACTGTTTTCTAAATGATTGCTGCCTTTCGTACATAAGCTGGGTCAGATTGTAGCTCGTGAACGTGCTCTTTTCAAACTCAGGCTTAAACAAGAGACAGACGTACAATCGAAAATACCCAAGTTCCGGTATTTTCTTGTGTGTAAAGCAACAAAGCATGCGAAAAGAGCATTGTACAAAAAGAAAAAAGCAGGAGAAGACCCCTGCTCTTAGTCCAATATTTTTACTTTAATCGTTTTTCTTCCCCAGCGATATGCATCTGATTTGGAAGCAAAGAAAACATCGATTTTGTTCCCTTTGATTGCCCCGCCTGTATCGGCTGCCACGGCATACCCATAACCTTCAACATATACTTTCGTACCTAATGGAATGACAGAAGGGTCGACTGCAATGACTTTCATCCCCGGGTTAGCTTTAAGATTGATTCCAGTCGCGGTATAACCTGAGCATCCGTTGCAAGAAGCTGTATAGGCTGTCGAGCTGACATAGAATTCCCTGCCACCGCTCTCAGCTGTAGGTGAAGCTGAAGATGAGGCCGAAGCTGAAGACGAGCTTCCACGTGAAACCTGAGCCACGAGAACCTTTGTTCCGACACTCACAATTTTATCCTGACTGTCCTTGACCACTTTTTCACTGACTAGCTTCCTGGAAACTTCTTTTCCATTTTCTTTAACGATTTCATATTTCTTTTCAACCAGACCCTTTTTCCCTTCCTGCACGACTTTTTCTTTGCCTTTAGAAAGGTTTGAGTCTTTTCGGGAAACAACAGTAAATTCAGTTGGCTCTTCCACTACATCGGTGACTTTTTCAACTCGAACGACATTTACGACATCATTTGCATTCACTACTTTGTCTAAACCTGGTTCAACGCGATCGGTTTTATTTAGTTTGATTCCCTGTTGCTTTAAAAAGTCAGCGACCGTAGTCGAAGTGGACCATACCTTTTGTTTTTTGCCTCCATCCACGACCTGAAGCGGGAAGGCTGTCTCAATGGTAATCTTCATGTCCCCTGTAATCTTTTTGGATAAGTCTGGCTCGACCTTATCATGTTCCCCTATTTCTATCTCGTTCTCCGATAGTAACTCTTTAACGGTATCGGCATTGGTCCAGATGTTCTTATTCTGATCACCAACTGATACTTCTACCTGTTTTGCCGGTTCCCAAACGATCTTCATGTTGTTTGAAACCTTTGTTGTTCCCGAGGGATACAAATAGTCTTCTGAGCGGGTTGAAATCTCTAATTCTTTTAATATATCCTGAATCGTATTAGCGTGTGTTCTTATCTCTTTTTGCTCGCCGTCTAGGGTCAATGCTACAGTGCTCTTGGATCCTTCATAAAAAAGAATTCCAAAAACAGCTGCTGATGCTGCAATGGTTGCGATTGCAGCGATCCATTTCCTTCGACTCAAAGACTTGGAAAACAGGCTTTTCATGTTTTTATTCTTCATGAAAAACGCCTCCTTTTCTCGGAGTGATTATATAGAGTATTCCAGAGAGTGTCAACCCTTGCTTCTTTTTTCTTAATCTAGCAAAATATTGAAAACCGGGGAACATAGGACATATTATGCATAAAAAAAGAGAAAAAGAAAAGAGAGAGTTATCGACATGGTTATCCTATGAAAGACAAAAGCTGTGTAGAACTTTTTGTTTTCAATAACTATTTGGACAAGCTCCCTCAATTCTCGACAACATATGATGTCAGTTTATGTTGAATAATTTATTTGCATTTTCAGTTGTGATTCTTTCTACTTCTTCTACAGAGATGCCTTTCAGTTCTGCAATCTGTACTGCGACGAGCTTCACATATGCAGGTTCATTTCTTTTCCCTCTGTTCGGATGAGGGGCAAGATACGGACAATCCGTTTCGATGAGAAGTCTTTCTAAAGGAATTTCCTGAGCTACTTCTTTTGGTTTCTTCGCATTCTTAAATGTGACCGGTCCGCCAAGGGAAATATAGAAGTTCATGTCTACACATTCCTGGGCAATCTGGGGACTTCCACTGAAGCAGTGCATGATGCCCCCTACTTCTTCCGCCCCTTCTTCCCGAAGGATATCGACAATATCCTGAGTCGCCTCTCTGTTATGTATGATGATTGGCAGCTTCACTTTTTTTGCTAAGTGAATTTGTTTTCTAAACACTTCTTTTTGAACGTCTTTCGGTGATTTATCCCAATGATAGTCAAGGCCCATTTCACCCAGGGCGACTACTTTGGGATGTGAGGACAGCTCTTCTATCCAAGCGAGATCCTCATCTGTCATATCAATTGCATCTACAGGGTGCCAGCCTACACTAGCATATAGAAAATCATAGTGTTCCACCAGTTCCATGGCTCTTTCAATGGTAGGCCGGTCAAAGCCGACAACGACCATCTTTCCTACTCCCGCTTCTTTTGCTCTTGAAATAACCTCCTCGAGATCTTCATTGAATTGTTCAGCATTCAGATGAACATGCGTATCAAATAACATGTGTGACACTCCTTGTGTTCAAAATAATTTTATTATAAAAATGAGTAACAAGCATCTCAGTAACGTAACATTTAGGTTACAAATTATGGATGATGGAGAAATTATTTACTAGCATTACTCCAAAAAACATTGACTAATACGTTGATAGTAGTGGATATACCGCTGTTGATTTCCGTGGAAGACTTCGCTTTCCGCGGGTGACCTGTGAGCCTCCTCGGTCGTACCTCCCTGCGGGGTCTCACATTGGCCACTTCTCCCGCAGGAGTCTTCGTCTTCCACTACAATCAACAGCTGGAACAATTTCAAACCAAACTATTATATATTTAACTGAGTAATCATCTTTATTATTTACTTCCTCCGTTCATTGTATAGGCTTGAAAGCAATTTCTAAAACAATTT
This sequence comes from Rossellomorea oryzaecorticis, assembly GCF_038405515.1. Lineage (GTDB taxonomy): Bacteria > Bacillota > Bacilli > Bacillales > Bacillaceae_B > Rossellomorea > Rossellomorea oryzaecorticis_A. The sequence continues at coordinate 39,019 of NZ_JBBYAF010000034.1, forward strand.
GATTTCTTCTTGGGTCATAATTATTTATATATAATTATTATTTAGCTTTTATCTACTTGTTAAAGATATTATTTCTACATAATACTATTCGGATATAAGAAATAGGATGTTCCACGTGGAACATCCTTTTGTTGCTTGTTTATTTTACTTTTGTACCGTTTGCCAGTGTTTGATCGACCGTTGCGAGGGAGAGGGTTCCGTTTTCTTCTCCTGCCAGGATCATCCCTTGGGATAGTTCTCCACGCAGTTTGACCGGCTTTAGGTTGGTTACGCAAATTACTTTTTTCCCGACTAACTCTTCAGGCTGATAGTGTTTGGCGATTCCTGATACCACTTGTCTCTTTTCATAACCGAGATCAAGTTGGATTTTAAGTAGCTTATCCGCTTTTTTAACCGGCTCGGCATTCACTACCTGAGCAACTCTCAGCTCTACTTTCATGAAGTCATCGATTGTGATTTCTTCACTCTCATCCGGTACCGGGACATCTGCTTTTTCTTCTTGAGCAGGCTTGCTTCCCTGCATTTTCTCTTTGATGTAGTCGACTTCTTCTTGAAGGTCAAGGCGCGGGAAGATCGGCTCACCTTTCTTCACCACTTCTGTACCTTCAGGAATTGCACCAAATTCCTCTAAGCTTTCCCATGTTTGAAGCTTTTCATCGTGGAGATTCAGCTGCTCAAAGATTTTCTTCGGTGTTCTCGTCAGGAATGGCTGCAGCAGAACGGCAACTCTGCGAAGAGATTCTGCCAGATGGCTCATTACACTTCCAAGTTCTGCTTTTTTGTCTTCATCTTTCGCCAGTGCCCAAGGCTGTGTTTCATCAATATACTTATTCGTCCGGCTCACAAGCTGCCATAGACTGGATAGAGCAACCGAAAACTCCATGTTTTCCATTGCTTCCTCGTACTTATTAACCGTCTCTTTATTTATGTCTAACAGATTTTGATCGAACTCACCGTTCGAGTGAGCATACGCAGGAATGACCCCATCAAAGTACTTGTTGATCATTGCAACTGTTCTGTTCAGCAGGTTGCCAAGGTCATTTGCAAGATCGAAGTTGATGCGTTCAACGAATCCTTCTGGAGTGAATACCCCGTCAGAACCGAATGGAACTTCCCTTAGTAAGTAATAACGCAGTGAATCAAGACCGTAGCGGTCGATCAGAGTGACCGGATCGACAACGTTTCCTTTTGATTTAGACATTTTACCATCTTTCATCAACAGCCAGCCGTGTGCAAATACTTTTTTAGGCAGGGGAAGATCCAGTGCCATCAGCATGATCGGCCAGTATATCGTATGGAAGCGGACAATTTCTTTCCCTACTAAGTGAACATCCGCCGGCCAATATTTTAAATAATCCTTATCATTATCGCTGCCGTATCCTAGTGATGTAATATAATTGGATAATGCATCCACCCATACATAGATGACATGTTTTGGATTACCAGGGACCTTGACACCCCAATCAAAGGTGGTTCTCGATACAGCTAAATCCTCCAAGCCAGGTTTGATAAAGTTGTTAACCATCTCATTCTTGCGTGATTCAGGCTGGATGAATTCCGGATTTTCGTTATAGTAAGCCAGCAGACGGTCAACGTATTTACTCATTTTAAAGAAATACGACTCTTCTTTTACCTTCTCTACGGGACGTCCGCAATCAGGGCAGTTCCCGTTTTCCAATTGTCTTTCGGTAAAGAATGATTCACATGGCGTACAGTACCAGCCTTCATATTGATCAAGGTAGATATCCCCTTGATCAAGCAATTGCTGGAAAATCTTTTCTACAATGTCTTTATGGCGTTTTTCCGTTGTACGGATGAAGTCGTCATATGAAATATCTAATTTACCCCATAAATCCTGGATGCCGTTTACGATTTCATCTACGTAACCCTGAGGACTGACCCCTTGTTCTTCCGCTTTTCGCTGAATTTTCTGGCCGTGCTCGTCAGTTCCCGTTAAATATCTGACATCGAATCCGCGCATTCTCTTATAACGGGCCATCGCATCTCCGGCCACTGTCGTATACGCATGGCCAATATGTAAATTTCCACTTGGATAGTAGATTGGTGTTGTAATATAGAAGGTCTTCAATTTCTCTTCCACTTTCGCTTCCTCCTCTTTCTTTCTATAATGCCCACATAAACATTCAAGTGTCCCCGAATGGTATATAGTGGATTTTATTCAATTGTCTTACCTATCATCTTAACCTCTTATCTCATCAAAATATACCTAAAATATAGTGATTCTGCAACTGCATGGTGTATCTCTTCAAGGATGTCGAAAATACAGGTGAAAAATGTCGATTTGTGTCGAATAAGTTCGCTTATAAAGATTTTTCGACATATTTCTTTTGATTACAATAATATTAAATTGGTAATACAATTATTTACAATAGTGCGTAAAGCTTGTCATATCAACTTTCTCTTTGGAAGTACTTTTTAAGAATTTACAAATATAATTATTGACGGTGGATAAAAACGTTGGTATGATATTACCAGATACAGAAAAATGTCGAATATTGACGAACAAATAACAAACTAGAGAGATAAAAATAAAACATTTTTTGGAGGAGAAATTACATGAAATCTACAGGTATTGTAAGAAAAGTTGATGAATTAGGACGTGTCGTTATTCCAATCGAGCTTCGCCGTACACTTGGCATCGCTGAGAAAGATGCTCTTGAAATCTACGTGGACGACGAAAGAATTATCTTAAAGAAATACAAGCCAAGCATGACTTGCCAAATTACTGGTGAAGTTTCTGATGACAACATCAAGCTTGCTGATGGTAAATTAATTCTAAGCCGTGAAGGTGCAGAACAATTAATTAAAGAAATCCAGGGTTCTTTTCAAGCAAAATAATCTTACATTGATATAAATATAAGGGCTGAGTTTTAATCACTCAGCCCTTTTTCTATTCATTCTCGACGTGAAATGCCTGATATACTTCTCTCTTCGGGAGGTTTCGTTCTTTGGCCACTTCTTTAATCGCCAGTTTAGAGGTCATTTCTTTTTCTTCTATATAATAATGAACATGATCTTGTAAGGAATAGCCCCGCCACCATTCTTCATGCTCCTCTTCGTCAGGCTCCTGATTCCCTTCAATGAGCAAGCAGAATTCTCCTCTTACTTCGCCGCTTTCAGCCCATTTCAGAACTTCTTCCAAAGGACCACGAATAAATTCTTCAAATTTCTTTGTCAGTTCACGGCAAATGACAATCTGCCGGCTGCCTAGGGCTTGATGCAGCTCTTTCAGTGTTTCCTTCAGTCTATGAGGAGATTCATATAGGATAAATGTTTCCTGCAGCGAACGAAGTCTTTCTAATTCAGCCCGTTTCTCTTTCTTTCCTCTATGCAGGAATCCGTAAAAATAAAACGGCTGGGGGGCTAAACCAGAAGCGATCAATGCTGTCAATGCTGCATTTGCCCCCGGTAGAGGAATGACGGACAGGTCGTTTTCTATGGCCGCTTTCACAAGTTCATAACCTGGATCAGAAATGGATGGCATTCCTGCGTCACTGACTAGAGCAACCGTTTCCCCCTGTTCCATTCTCTCGATCAGCTTTGGACCGCTCGACTCTTTATTATGCTCATGATAACTGATAATCGGCGTATCGATCTCAAAGTAGTTGCTAAGCTTCTTCGTATTTCTTGTATCCTCTGCGGCTATGATATCCGCTTCCTTCATAATGCGGATCGCCCTGAAGGTCATATCTTCCAGATTACCTATAGGAGTGGGTACAAGATAAAGACTGCCTTTATTACTTTCCTGATAGCTTTTCTGTTGGTTCATTATGGTGCTCACCTCCTGTATTTTATGATCTACCTTATTCTTTTCCATAAAGGATTTCATGTACTTCCGGAGAGTATTCATTATTCTCATTGTAGACAAATAAAGGCGGAAGAACCTTTAAATCAGGTTTTCCATCTTTGATGCCTTCAATTAACAGCGTGTTCGCTTCTTTTCCCTCTCTTGGATAAACGAGCCTCATCCTCTTGGGTTCTAAGCGGTGCTTCCTCATCAGGGCCAGGATATCCATCAGTCTTCCCGGTCTGTGAACAAATGAAGCCTTTCCTCCCTGCTTCAGAAGATAGCTGGCTGCTTGAATCGTATCTTCCAGTGTGCAGAGGACTTCGTGACGGGCGATGGTGTAATGTTCATTCATGTTTTGCATGGCGGTCGGAAGCGTCTCAAAATATGGGGGATTGCACGTCACTACATCATAATGCGAATGGTGAAGCAGTTTGTTTATTTCCTTTACGTCTCCAAGCTTCATCGATACCTGATCCTGAACGCCATTGTACTGAATGCTTCTTTCGGCCATATCGAGCAGCCGCTGCTGAATTTCCACCCCGGTGATTTCCACTTCTGTCCTTGCGCTTAATAATAGCGGGATTATTCCATTTCCTGAGCATAGATCAACTACTTTTCCCCTCTTTAAAGGCAAGTAGCTGAAACGTGCCAATAATACGGCATCCAATGAAAAGGAAAACACAGAGGGGCTTTGGATAATTCTCATATCTTCTGCAAGTAAGTAATCTAATCGTTCATCCTCTTTTAATTCAACCATGTCTTTCCTCCGTCTATGTAACCGGTTCTTTCAATAAAGCTCTTTTCGCATAATTTGTTGCTTTACATGCAAGAAAATACCGGAACTTGGGTATTTTCGAATTGTATGCCCGTCTCTTGTTTAAGCTTGAGTTCGAAAAGAGCACGTGCACAAGCTACTTTCAGACAACTAGCCAATGTAGGAAAAGTAACAACCATTTTTAAAAAACATCTTTCAATAAAAAGGACTAATCCTGTCGAATGGATCAGCCCTTTTTGTCTTTATCATATTCTTCCACTTTAAGTTCTTCTTTATTTCTTGTTTAAGAAAGAAAGACAGAACAAGCAATCCTCGTCCTTGCGCGGACTTCCAAAATGGATATTACAGATGTGGAAGCCCTCCTGGTAAAGCCGGGCAAGATTATCATAACCTTCCCCGATATCCAGTTGTTTATCTTCTAAATCTGACTCACTCGTCGTACCCGCATCGCCTGTTGTTTGTTCCTTTTTCGGTGAGTTCTCAGTCTGTTCCAGTCTTCGGCGCAAATGTTCGTTCTCAAGCTTAAGAGAGTTATTCTCTTCCAGCATTTCAGCCAGGCATTGCTTAAGCTCTCCTAATTGATTATATAAATCACCAATTTGTTGTTCCATATTACTGACTGAATCAAAGAACTCTTTTTTATCCACGACACTACACCCCGTTACTCTGTTGCTTGGAATGATACGGCACCTTCGTTCATTATTTCATCTAAAGTGAATTCTAATACACGCTCTTCTTCTTTAATTTCGACTCGAAGAACACGTTCAAGAATATTAAGACCTACCACTTTACCTTTCCCATGAGGTGTCTTAATCACTTCCCCAATATCAGGCAATTCTTCTTTGGCTGCTTCATATTCGTCATTTTCGTACTTTAGACAACACATTAAGCGGCCGCAGAGCCCTGAGATTTTCGTAGGATTAAGGGATAGATTTTGATCCTTCGCCATTTTGATGGATACCGGTTCAAAATCTCCTAAAAAGGTCGAACAACAAAGCATACGGCCACAAGGACCGATACCACCCAACATTTTCGCTTCGTCTCGAACGCCAATCTGACGAAGTTCAATACGCGTACGGAAAATAGAGGCCAGGTCTTTCACCAGCTCCCGGAAATCAACACGCCCATCAGCGGTAAAATAGAATATGACTTTATTACGATCAAATGTATACTCTACATCTACTAATTTCATATCTAATTGATGCTGATTAATCTTGTCACTACATACAGTGTACGCTTCCTGCGCAGAAGATTTGTTTTCTTCCACTGTTAAGCGATCCTTTTGATCCGCGATACGAATCACCTTTTTCAAAGGAAGCACTACATCGTTTTCATCTACTTGCTTTCTTTCTACGACTACTTTTCCAAACTCAACCCCGCGAACGGTTTCAACGATCACGTAACTATTCTTCTGGACATCCAGTTCTCCGGGATCGAAATAATAGATTTTTCCCGCTTTTTTAAATCGTACTCCTACAACATCGTACAAAGGACCATCACCCCTGCAGTTTTAGCATAAGCTGTTCTACCAGCAGCTGCGAATTCATATTGGCGTTTAACTTGCGTTTTGCTTCAAGTATGACCGTCATATTAGTAGAAAGACGGTTTGTCGATACTTGAAGTGCGTTTGATTTCCACATTTCCTTTTGGTCCGGGTAGACGAGCTGTTCTTCTTTTCCTAACTGGATCTGAAGTAAGTCTTTATATATTAGAAGTAAAAGATCTAATGCTCGATCGACTTGATCTTTTTCTTTGAAGTGCTGTACAAAATCCTCTTGAATTTTCACCATTGCTTGGAAGGGACTTTTCTGGAGGACTTCATATAATTTTAACACTATTATTCTTGCTTGTGCAAACCACTCATTTTGACATATTTCTACAGCTTCTTCATAGCGATTGGTTAAATTGGCTGCCAGCGTTGCCATATGCGGCGGAATGCCCTCATCCAGCAATTGTTTTGTCAGATGTTCTTTAGGGAGCGGCTTGAATGAAACCGTCTGGCACCTTGAAAGAATGGTAGGCAGCATTCTATGAATATTTTCAGTGATAAGAATCGCCGTTGTATCCGCCAAAGGTTCCTCGAGAAACTTAAGCAGACTATTTGCCGCATTGGCAGTCATTTTATCACTATGAACGATGATATAAATCTTTTTCTTCGATTCGACCCCTGTTTTGGAAAATTCCGCTTGGAGCAATTTAATTTGTTCTTTCTTTATTGAAAGGCCATCCGGCTCGACTAGATGAAGATCCGGGTGGTTTCCATTATTGACACGTCTGCAGTTATTGCATTCTTCACATGCTTTTCCGTCTCTGCGGTTTTCACATAGCAAGGCTTTGGCAAAGAGCATGCTTACTTCCTTTTTCCGAGTGCCTTTTTCACCTTCAAATAAATAGGCATGCGCAACACGGTTCTTCATGATGCTGTTTTGAAGCATCTGCAGAACCACAGGCTGAAATGATTGTAACTCTTCAAACTTCATGTCGACCACTCACTTACATATAGAGATTAATCAATAATCCCTTTATTTCTCCTATTTTTCCTAGTACATCGATAGACTTCTTTTCTTTATCCATAACGGCTTCGGTTAATTCGACAAGCTGCTGATCAATCGTTTCGACGATATTGAGCTTTCTGCCCTCGCCGTACTGATTCCATGTATGGGACTGTTTAAGGTCCATGCCGAAATCCACCGCTTCTCTTACAAACTTTTTAACCAGTGTTTTGTATTTTGCAAGGTCCTTGAAGGTCCTTGACCTTGCCAAGAGGCTTCCTGCATCCTCAATCGTGGCTAAAAGCTTATTAAGCTGCTCCATTTGCATTTTTTGATCATGCTTTTGGACAAGCTGACCGAATTTCACTTGGTTCGTCCCTGTTGTCTTGCTTTCCTTCTGAAGTTTATCTAAAGAGACACGAGTATCCTGGTTGATCTTCATGACTTAAACTCCTCGCTTTAATTAAAACTGATGGAACTGATCGACAGGCAGCACAAATACGGTAGCGCCCCCGACCTCCACTTCAACCGGGTATGGTACATACGAATCTGCATTTCCTCCCATCGGGGACACAGGCGCAACCAATTGATCGCGCGACTGGCAATTTTCCTTGATCACCTGCAGTGCTTTATCAACACGAATATCTTCAGTACCAATGATGAAGGTGGTATTACCGGACTTTAGAAATCCACCGGTACTCGCAAGTTTTGTCGAACGAAAATTATGTTCCATCAACGCATTAGACAAACGATTACTATCTTTATCTTGAACAACCGCCATAATGACTTTCATATGTGGTTTCCTCCGTTTCAAAGACATATACTTCCTTCTATTATATCAATAAAAAGTGCCAGCTGACATCTTTCCTATAAAAAAGAAGACAACTTCCCATAGACTCTTTATGTCAATAGGAGCTGCCTGCCACACTGGCTATCCAACAAATCTCTTTACGATATCATATGCTTGTTCGAATACTTCTTCTTTACTTTTGCTTGCATCCACAACCTTGATTCGGTCAGGGTATTGTTTGATGAGGGTTTGATACCCCTTGTAAACCTTTTGATGGAAATCAAGTGATTCAAGGTCTAACCGGTTGACTTCACGGCCATCATGCCGGGCAATTCTCTTTAGGCCTTCTTCAGGGGATATATCGAAATAAAGTGTAAGGTCAGGCATCTTATCCTCGATCGCAAATTGATTGATATTCATTACTTCTGTCATCCCGATGCCTCTGCCGTTCCCCTGATAGGCGAGTGAGCTGTCAATAAACCGGTCGCAGATTACGATGGAACCTTTTTCGAGTGCAGGTATGACGACCTCCACAAGATGCTGGCGCCTCGCTGCTGCATACAGCAATGCCTCCGTACGGATGTCCATTGCCGTATTGTCTTTATTTAAGATCACTTCTCTGATCTGTTCAGCTATTGATACGCCTCCAGGTTCTCTTGTTTGCACCACTTCAAAGCCCTCTTCAATCAACATTCCGTAAAGTTCTTTCAAGATTGTAGACTTGCCGGCTCCGTCAGGTCCTTCAACTGTTATAAATCGTCCCTGTTTCATTTACTGTACCCTCCATCTATCGATAAACACGTACATAGTTCTCATCTAAGCGATGATCTCCTTGTATGTTCGCTTTATTTTTTATATATTGTTTCAGCCTTAAGATCACATCGCGGGAAATTCTCTCACCGGGGATCAATAGAGGGATTCCCGGCGGATAAGGAGTGATCATTCGAGACGATATCTCTCCCTCGGCCTCCTGTAATAAAACCCACTTCTCTTTCTTATCATCCATCTCTTCAAGGCTTAGTGCAAGCGTACTATAATGTTGATTCATATCTTTTATAAAAACATCCGTGTTCGCTGCTTCTTCTGAACCCTCTCCATCCTTAAATGCTTCCCGAACGCGAATAATCGCTTCTTTATACGGAAACGATCGATCCCCCTTCACTAAAGGAAGGATGAGGAGCACATAGAAAGGGTCCGCAAGCTCACAAAAAACGCCCTGAGCCTCCAACAATCGCTGAAGTTCATACCCAGACTTCCCTTTCATGGATAGAAGCAGCTTTAATGGATCATCTGCACGTTTCACTTCAAGTCCATCACTAACTTCTTTTAACGCTTGTACAAAATCATTGACCTCATTGATATTCCGCTTAATATCAAGTTCAGTCATGGTCCCTAAATATGACCTGGCATAATCAAGTGAGGCCATGATCGGATATGATGGACTGCTTGATTGCAAAATCGATAAATATTCCCGTATCTTTCTTTCATCGACACGATCCGTCCCTATATGTAAAAAGGAGCCCATCGTCATGGCCGGCAGCATTTTATGAGCCGAGTGAATGACAATGTCTGCACTCGATTCCAAAGCCGACTTTGGAAAAGGGGTGCCTAACTGAAAATGCGGACCATGTGCTTCATCAATGATACATACTACACCATGTTGATGTAATTCATTTATCAACTCTTCTACGTCATATGTCATTCCGTAATATGTGGGATACGTCAGTATACAAGCCTTCGCATTCGGGTAATCCTTTAATGTCGCTCTTATGGACTCCAGATTGACCCCGATCGGCATTCTTCCTTCTTGATCCCACTCAGTTTCTATCAGAATAGGAACAGCCCTCGCAAGCTTTATTCCATTCAACACAGACTTATGGCAGTTCCTTTGAACCAGTACAGTATCTCCCGGAGAACACGAAGCAAGTATAGCGGCAATATTACCTGTCGTACTGCCGTTCACCAGAAAATAACTCTTCCTGCTTCCATACAAATCGCTGAGTAACTGCTCAGCCTTCTTTATCGCTTCATGCGGATCATGAAGATCATCCAATCCGCTAAGCTCCGTTAGATCCCTTTTATAAGTAAACTGCTTGTGCTTCTCATCTATGAATAAACCATTTTTATGGCCAGGAACATGAAACGAGATGGGATCCATCTCAAGATGTCTTTCAATCGCTTCAATAAGAGGCGTTCTGGCTTGATTGCACCTCATGTTTACCCCTCTCTCTCACCACAAATATCAACCTTCATCGTACCATACTTTAACCTTCTAAACTAAAAAAATCATAACCAAGCTGTCTATCACCTGGTTATGAATAAATTTGAGGGGTATTCACCTTTTTCAATCTCTGGACGAACAATTTGTATACCGGATCATTTGTCTCCGTCTGGACCATTTCCCGTTCACATTCCGTACAGATAAATGATGTGTATAGATGGATTCCGACCGACTTCTCACTTTGACACACAATACACTGCTCTTCAACCGCCTTACGCTCTGCATTCCTCATAAGGTTCTCCACCTCCATACAATCTATTGTGCCCCAAGTGCTCCAATTGTATACAGTATTTAAAACTTTTAAACTAACAGAATAATCAAGTGTTCTTTTATCTTATGTAACAAACGCCCAGTCTGTGTATGTCTTTCTAAAAAAGTTGGGAAAAAGATTGGCTGCCTGGATAGTGCCATTAATGAAAGAGATTGGAAGGGGAAACTTCTCAAGTTAGAGTTAGAAAACGATTACGGGGAAGAGGATGGTGGTTTTGATAATAAAAGAATCATCTTGAAAATAATTAAGCGATTCCGATAATATTTTGTATCATTTGAAAATAGATTTGTCGGTTTCGATAATAAAAATTGGATTTTCGATAAAATATTCCCTGATTTCGATAATAAAAACCCGTTTTTCGATAATAAGCTGGGCGTAGGCTTAGGCTGGATGTTTAATTTCATGGTTTTTAGTTTATATGGATTCGTTTTTAAGAGAACATGATCTGCTTTTTCATAAAGAAGGAAGGTTTTTATTAAAAAATTACAAATTAAAGGGCTTAAAAGGAAAAAAGTTGATTATTATGAATGGAATGAGTGAAGATATGAAGGTT
>NZ_JBBYAF010000035.1:0-48870 GCF_038405515.1 Rossellomorea oryzaecorticis
AAGGATAGTTTGTATAGGGAAAGGTAAAAGCTTGATCCCCGTGGTGACGAACTAACATCACCCAGTAACGGAGAATGGAATCATGAACACCTACTCGATTCGCTAGATCTCGATAACTGACTAATTCATTAAGGTAACGCTTGGCAACTTGAAGCTTAAATTCTTGGGAAAACTTAGCCCTTGGTGCGGGCACCTCCTATTGTTGGTTAGGTGTCCAACAATAGGGGTGCAGCACAGGTACGACCGAGGAGGCTCACAGGTCACCCGCGGAAAGCGAAGTCTTGCATGGAAATCAACTGCGGTATTTCACAGACTTAAAAATGCCCTTTTTCAATTGAAAAGGGGCATTTTTAATATCAGATCAAATAAATATAACAACCAATATTCCTACGATTAAGCAATAGAAAGCGAAATATTTTAAATTCCCCTTGGCCATAATATTCATGAACCATTTCAATGAGAAGTAAGAAGCAACCAATGAACCGAAAAATGCCAATATATAAGGCATTGTCATGGATGCAGCTGGCGGAGTTTCAATCAAATCTTTGATACCGAGCAGCATAACCCCGAAACTTACGGGGATATATAAAAGGAAGGAATAGCGCAAAGCTGTTTCTGCCTTCATTCCGCGGGCCATGGCAGCAACGATTGTTGCACCTGAACGGCTGATCCCTGGAATCAGTGCGACTGCTTGAGCGAGACCGATGATCAAGGCATCCTTGACGTTCAGATCTCCATCGTTTTTTCTTCCCCTAAGATTACGGATAAGCCATAATGCCGTACCGGTAATGATGAGAGTGATCCCAATCGTTACAACGGAAGAAAGGTGCTCTTCGATTACATCTCCGAATAATACCCCGATTACCCCGGCTGGAATCGTTCCGATGATAAGATACACAATAAAATGAAAATCGCGTTTGTTTTCTGGTGTTTTTTCTTTAAAGTAGCCTAATCCATTGACGATCAAACGCCAAATATCTTCTCGATACACTAATAATACTGCAAATAGAGAAGCTGTATTCACTAATATTTCGAAGGTCAATCCAGGTTCTTCAATTCCCAGGAAGTACTGAGCTAAAACAAGATGGCCGCTCGACGAAATGGGAATTGGCTCAGTGAAACCCTGGAAAATCCCTAAAAATAAATATTTCAATATCACATAAAAATCCATTACATATCCTCCAAGCATAATTTCTCCACATTTTTTTATTTAACACCAAATAGTGACAGACTGTAAAGACTTTTTCCGAATGTTAACCAAACCGTAATCTAATTATCAAGAAGATACCTTCATCTGGCATGCATGAACCTCGACATGAAGAAGAAAATAAAGAAGAAGCCATGGCTTCAAATAGAGGAGGTATCACAATGGGACAACCAAGACATTTCAGGGGCGGAGAAAAAGCTCCGAATAATGGGATCTATATTGAGATTGGTGAAACCGGAAGCAATGTAAACAATCCTCAAAAGTTGAAAATGAAAGCGGGAGATCGGTTTCCTGAGAATTCCAACCATAACCGCCACTGGACATACATGAGAAAACCTTAGGAGGTTTTTCAAGAACAAGGAATACCGCTTTTAGGTGATTCCTTGTTCTTTTTCTTTTTAATTATCGTGAAAAGGTTATATAATAGAAGAAAGGTCAATAAAGGTCAAAAAGAGGTGATGAAGGTATGAATTTTGATTCTATGACACAGAGCATTCAAGAAGGGCTGGCTGCAGCAGGACGACTTGCGAAAGATCATAGGCATACGGATATTCGAACATTGCACCTATGGAACGTTTTTATTGAGAACCGGGACGGTCTTCTTCCTTCCATCTATGAAAAAGCTCGGATAGACACGTCTGATCTTCATGATTTTCTTCACCAAAAGCTAAAGGATCTTCCTGCGGTAGAGGGTTCCGGGGTACAGTATGGACAATATATATCCAATGATGTTAACCGCCTGTTCCAAGAGGGAGAAAAGCTTCAAAGACAATGGGGGGATGATTACTTATCAATCGAACATTTAGTTCTTGCATTATTTGAGCAAACGGGACATCCCGTGACTAAATATTTGAAGAATAAAGGAATTACTAAAGAACAGCTGACAACGATCATTACATCCATTAGAGGAGGAAAAAAGGTGAACACACAAAATCCTGAAGTTACATATGAGGCGCTTGAAAAGTATGGCAGGGATCTTGTAGCGGAAGTTAAGTCCGGCAAACTTGATCCTGTTATAGGCAGGGACAGTGAAATCCGCCATGTCATCCGCATCCTTTCGAGAAAAACAAAGAATAATCCTGTGCTGATCGGTGAACCTGGCGTGGGCAAAACAGCAATCGTGGAAGGTCTGGCCCAGCGAATTGTAAGAAAAGATGTTCCGGAAGGGCTGAAGGATAAAACCATATTTGAACTCGATATGAGTTCACTCGTGGCAGGTGCAAAGTTCCGTGGGGAATTTGAAGAAAGATTAAAAGCTGTCCTTGCAGAAGTGAAAAAAAGTGAAGGGAAGATCCTTCTCTTTATTGATGAACTGCACACGATTGTCGGAGCGGGAAAAACAGAAGGTGCGATGGATGCCGGTAACATACTCAAACCGATGCTTGCGAGAGGTGAACTTCACTGTATTGGAGCCACTACACTGAATGAATACCGTAAATATATTGAAAAAGACCCGGCATTGGAACGCCGCTTTCAACAAGTGATGGTACAGGAGCCTGACGTGGAAGATACCGTCTCCATTCTAAGGGGATTGAAAGAACGATTTGAAATCCACCACGGAGTCAATATCCATGACCGCGCAATCGTTGCAGCGGCAAGGCTGTCCGACCGGTATATTTCAGATCGTTTCTTACCCGATAAAGCGATTGACCTGATCGATGAGGCATGCGCAATGATTCGGACGGAAATTGACTCGATGCCTTCTGAATTGGATGAAGTTACACGTAAAGTGATGCAGCTCGAAATTGAGGAAGCGGCCCTCACGAAAGAAAAAGATGAACAAAGTATGGAACGGTTGAACCGTATCAAGGAAGATTTGAGTAATTTAAAAGAAAAAGCTGATACGATGAAGCTTAAATGGCTAAAAGAGAAAGAGAGCATAGGGGTCGTCCAGGAAAAAAGGGAGGAGCTTGAAAAGCTGAGACGCCAGCTTGAAGAAGCGGAAAGCGACTATGATTTAAATAAAGCAGCAGAACTGAGACACGGCAGGATTCCTGCAATGGAAAAGGAACTTCAGGAACTTGAACAGGAAATGTTGAAGGAACAAGAGGGAAGGCTTGTCAGAGAAGAAGTGACGGAAGAAGAAGTTGCAAACATTGTAGCCAGATGGACCGGAATCCCTATAACAAAGCTGGTTGAAGGAGAAAGGGAAAAACTATTGAAGCTCGAAACAATCCTCCATGAACGTGTCATCGGGCAAGATGAAGCAGTCGAACTTGTCAGCGATGCAGTGATCCGTGCAAGGGCCGGGATCAAAGACCCGAACCGCCCAATCGGCTCTTTTATATTCCTTGGTCCTACCGGAGTGGGAAAGACAGAGCTTGCCAAAACACTTGCTCATACATTATTTGACAGTGAAGAACAGATGATAAGGATCGATATGTCCGAATATATGGAAAAACATGCGGTCTCAAGACTTGTCGGGGCACCCCCGGGTTATGTAGGCTATGAGGAAGGCGGTCAGCTGACAGAAGCCATCAGGAGGAAACCTTATTCCGTGATTCTGCTGGATGAAATCGAGAAAGCTCATCCTGAAGTGTTCAATATATTACTGCAAATGCTTGATGACGGACGCATCACCGATTCACAAGGAAGAACGGTTGATTGCAAAAATACAGTCATAATCATGACTTCCAATATTGGATCATCCTATTTATTGGATAGAAATAAAGGGGCGGAAGAAATTGATGAGGATACGAAAGAGCTGGTCATGAAGCAGTTGAGGGGTTCGTTCAGACCTGAATTTCTGAATCGTGTTGATGACATCATCCTTTTCAAACCGCTCAGTATCGAAAATGTCAAAGGGATTATTGAAAAGCTTCTTACAGAATTGCAGTCCCGTGTAGAAGAACAGCAGATCTTAATAAGCATGACTGAAAAAGCAAAAGAATTTATAGCAGAAGCCGCATACGATCCAGTATACGGAGCACGTCCTCTAAAGAGATACCTCCAAAGGGAAATCGAAACAAAGCTTGCAAGAGAACTGATTGCAGGCAACATCGGAACAAATAAAGAAGTGCTGATTGATACAGGTAATGAAGGGCTGAATTTTACGGTTATTTAGTAACTAGCTGTTGATTGGAGTGGAAGATGAAGACTCCTGCGGGAGAAGTGGCCAATTCGAAAAGCGGAAGGGCTTTGCTCAGAGGCGGTTGGCATAAGGCGAACCGACCTAGAAGGCGCTATTTGCCTTCTTGGACGGTTTGACTTATGACATGTGCCTCTAAGCCCTGCAGCTAGACATGTGAGACCCCGCAGGCGCAGCCGAGGAGGCTCAAGGGTCACCCGCGGAAAGCGAAGTCTTCCATGGAAATCAACAGCGGTATATAAAAGGTAAAATAAAAAGCAGCCTGTGACAGGCTGCTTTTTAATGATGATCTTCTACAGGGTCGTTCGGAATAATCGTCGTAATGACAAAAAGTAAAATCGTCACACCGATTGAAAGAATAAATCCTGTTTCAAAATGAAAAGCTGATCCATTCATTGAACTTACCACGTAAGTTAACATTTCTGTTAAAACAAATGCCCAGAAAAATGTCCAGAAAAATCTCACGCCAGTCACCTCATTCCTCTATATTCATCCATATGTAGATGGGTTTCAACCATTTTCAATCATTTTTATCATACCATACCCATAATAAATAATAAATGACGAATATGTGAAAGTGTAACCCTTATCATTCGCTTTGCAGCAGCAAATGACTTGTTCACATTTTTTCATTTAATAGGCAAATTTCCTTTCAAAAAATTTTCCTATACATAAACTGTAATGACTCACCATGTAAAAGGAGAATTTATATGAATCAGCGATTGTTTCAATTAGATCAAGAGTGGTGCATGATTCATTATCCTGAAAGACCAAATGGGTTTGCTGTAATGATTCTTGGTGATCATCACCAGTATGTAGATGAAAAAAACAGTTTTTGGGACCAGCACGAAGCCAGGAAGAAGTGGATTAAAGATCTAACGGCAAAAGGCTACATTGTTTTCTATAGCAATCTATATGGCGCCAATTGGGGTAGTGGTCAGGCAGTAGAGTTAGCCGGCAGGCTCTATCAATATGTAAAACGAACAGAGATCATCAACGCCAAGGTTCATATTTTGGCAGAAGGTATGGGTGCACTCGTGTTCAAAGAACTCTATTCCAGAATGGAAAACAATATACGGGGAGTCGTAATGCTCACACCCTGTCTCTCTCTATATGAACTTATTCAGCAGGAGAAGGAACAAAAGTTTTTTTATAAAAAGCTGGTGAAAGAATTAGCTCAATCGCGAGGAGTAAAGAAAGAAGATTTTGACCCGGCTTCCTTGCAGTCTGATAAGGATTATGAGGTGTTTAAGGACATCCCCATTCCGCTTTATATTGTTCAATCATATAACGTTAATCGTTATAAAAATCAATTCCCTCTCATAAAAGATATATATAAACATCGTTTAGAGAAAGGATTTTCAACCGAGCTCTTTTATGTACTGCCTGAAAAAAGATATTCACTTGGATTGAAATTTGCCTCTTACTTTTCTTTACACGAGAAAGAATTATAGTTTTGATTAGGAGTGAGTGATTTGAATCACGCAATTGTGATGGCTGCCCAGCAATTTTTGGGGTTTGAACTCTGTAGTGCACTGCTGGAAAGAGGATGGACTGTCACGGCCGTTGATGACGATGAAGAACCAAAGGATAAATGGATGGAAATAGGGAGAAACGCAAACATTCAATACGTTCCTTCACACGCATGGAATCGTGAACTGCCGGCTGAATGCAGACTGTTTCTCCCTTATTATGACCAATACAAAGGGAACAAGCTCGAATGCATTTCTTTGATCGACCATATTTATGAAAATAACGAAGATTTTCCGGAGATCGTTCAAATATTCTCCAATCTTACTGAAAGAACCAGGGAAATTAAATCCCGTAAAACTGCAGTGGCCACTTTTTATCTCCCAACACTTTATGGGGTGCATCAACCTTCACATTTCTTATTTTCTCAGGTACTGCAGGGAAGGGAGGATGAGGAACTTCATTATGCTGATGACCCAAGTGGTGCCATCTATGTAAAGGATGCAGCAAAATGTATCATTAAACATTCAGGGAAGCATGGAACATACTCCTTGAAACCCCTCTCAGATAACAGCTGGAAAGAAGCCCTTTCCTATATAACCGATGAAACAATCACACCATCTATGCAAGCAGGAAGGCTTAAAGGCGATTCAATCACTGTCCATCCTTCTAAATCACACGAATCCATTCTGAATGAACAGAAAGAAAGAATGAACGCATTGTGAAAATAGAATAAGAAAAATTTCTCTTTAATATGAATACCGATGAAGGTAAAATAGACATATTGATGTAATATTTTTCTATTGATTCTTTTTATCGGCGCTGCATGAGCTTTAAAGGAGTTGCTGCACATGAAAAAGAAACTGCACTTTCTCATTTTGGCGTTTTTAGCACTGGGAATAAGCGGATGTATGAATGGAAATGCATCCGGTGAATTAGAAAATGTGGGTTTGCTCGTCCCTGAAACAGTAAATGATGGTGTCTGGGGAACGAAAGGGTACAAAGGATTATTAAAAATACAATCAAATCACGATGTAGACGTATTTTATAAAGAGAGCATGATCAATGATACATCAATAGAACAGGCAATTAAGGAATATAAAAAAGACGATGTTAACTTGGTATTTGGTCATGGAAGTGAATATTCAGAGGTATTTAATCATTTAGCTGAAAAATATCCAGAATTCCATTTTGTAAGTTTTAACGGGGATGCTTCCGAGAAGAACACGACCAGTTTGAAGTTTAAAGGTTATTCAATGGGGTTTTTCGGTGGCATGATAGCAGCCCGTCATACGAAAACGGATAAAATTGGGGTAATTGCTGCATTTGATTGGCAGCCTGAAGTGAAGGGGTTTGTAGATGGTGCAAAGTATCAGAATAAAGATATTGAGATATTCGTAGAATACACAAGAGATTGGAACGACAAACCAAAGGCTCTGAAACGATTGGCATCATTAGTAAGTAAAGATACGGATGTTGTGTATCCTGCTGGAGATGGCTATAATGTAGGTGTAATCGAAGAACTTAAAGAGCGGGGATTATTCGCGATCGGGTATGTGTCTGATCAATCGGATTTAGGTGAGTCTACTGTTCTCACCAGCACTGTTCAGCATGCAGACAAGCTATATGAAGTGGTGGCGGATAAGTTTTCCAAAGGCGAGCTGCCTTCAGGGAACCTCGAGTTCGACTTTAAGGACGGGGTTATATCGATGGGGAAATTCAGTCCGTTAGTCCCTGAGGATTTCCAAACCACGATTAATCAGCATGTAAAACATTATATCGAAACAGGTAAATTACCAAACGGGAAGGAAGCAAAGTAATGAATCAAGACAAATCGATGGAATTTATGCAAATCGCAATGAAGTATTTACCACAAGCAAAGCAGACACTAGATGAAGCGGGAATTGAATTATCTCCTGAAATGCTCCAGCCTTTTATGACCCTTTTCACTCAGGTCATGGGAGAAGCATATGAATTAGGCAGGAAAGATGCCATACATAACGACTAATAGTAAAAAAGACTGTTCATTACTGAGCAGTCTTTTTTATTTTAAAGGATTGTACAAATATGGACGCAAGTAAAGATTATTGAGATCACAAAAACATTGCACAACTAAAGGAATTTCGTTAAAATTAGTACCAAGTCATAATAATTGATAATAAACTTATAGTATAGGAAGAGCGAAATTTAAAGAAAGCAGGGGATGCCAGTATGAATGCAGGAATAATCGGAATTGGGCGTTACCTTCCTGAGAAAGTTTTAACAAATGCTGATCTAGAAAAAATGGTCGATACTTCTGATGAATGGATTCGTACAAGGACCGGGATTGAAGAAAGACGTGTGGCCGGGGAGGATGTAAACACTTCTGATATGGCTTATGAGGCCGCAAAGAAAGCAATATCAGACGCCGAAATTTCAGCCGAGGATCTTGATTTGATACTAGTTGCTACGGTTACACCGGATCAGCCTTTTCCATCGGTGGCCTGCTTGCTCCAAGATAGACTGGGAGCAAAAAAAGCAGCGGCCATGGATATCAGTGCGGCCTGTGCAGGATTTATGTATGGTATGATTACCGGAAAGCAATTCATTGATAATGGTGTTTATAAAAATGTGCTCATTGTCGGGGTGGAAAAACTCTCGAGGATTACTGATTGGGACGACCGAAATACAGCTGTATTATTCGGTGATGCCGCAGGTGCTGCTGTCCTCGGACCTGTACCGGATGGAAAAGGAATTCTTGCCTTTGAATTGGGAGCGGATGGTTCTGGAGCAAAACATTTGTATCAAGAAGAAAACATTGTGATGAACGGCAGGGAAGTATTCAAGTTTGCAGTTCGCCAAATG
This sequence comes from Rossellomorea oryzaecorticis, assembly GCF_038405515.1. Classification (GTDB taxonomy): domain Bacteria; phylum Bacillota; class Bacilli; order Bacillales; family Bacillaceae_B; genus Rossellomorea; species Rossellomorea oryzaecorticis_A. Next base: position 8,610 of record NZ_JBBYAF010000035.1, read on the forward strand.
GGTGAATCGAGCGTAAATGTAATCGAAAAAGCAGGTTTGAAGAAAGAAGATGTGGACTTCCTCATTCCCCATCAGGCAAATATCCGTATTATGGAAGCTGCCAGACAGCGATTAGAGCTGCCTGTAGAAAAGATGTCCAAAACGGTTAATAAATATGGCAATACATCAGCAGCCTCCATTCCTGTTTCACTTGTCGAAGATTTACAGGATGGAAGAGTTAAGGAAGATGATGTCGTGGTCATGGTAGGATTCGGCGGCGGCCTTACATGGGGCGCGATTGTAATGCGCTGGGGTAAATAAGAATGTATTCTTCTATAACTTGTTAAAAGGAGATGGACAATATGAACAATAAACGTGTAGTTGTAACTGGACTGGGAGCCGTTACACCATTAGGGAATAATGTAGAATCAACCTGGAAAGGCATCCTTGAAGGGAAAACCGGAATCGGGCCGTTGACAAGGCTGAATGCTGATGATTACCCGGCGAAGGTGGCAGCGGAGTTAAAGGATTTTGATATTGAAGAATATGTTGAACGTAAAGAAGCAAGGAAGATGGACCGCTTCACTCACTATGCGGTGGCAGCTTCAATGATGGCAGTAAAAGACTCTAATTTGGAAATCAGCGATGAAAATGCTCACCGGGTCGGGGTGTGGATCGGCTCAGGTATCGGTGGGATGGAGACATTTGAAAATCAATATGAAACATTCCAAAAACGCGGTTACCGCCGTGTGAGTCCATTCTTCGTACCGATGATCATTCCGGATATGGCAACGGGACAAGTTTCCATCATGCTGGGTGCCAAAGGTGTGAATTCCTGTACGGTGACTGCTTGTGCCACTGGTACTAATTCTATAGGTGATGCGTTCAAAGTCATTCAACGCGGAGATGCCGATGTCATGATTTCAGGGGGGGCAGAAGCACCAATCACGAAAATGTCCGTTGCCGGGTTCTGTGCCAATACTGCACTCTCAACTAATACAGATCCTGAGAAAGCTTCACGTCCATTCGATGCAAATCGTGACGGGTTTGTAATGGGAGAAGGAGCAGGGGTAGTCGTATTGGAAGAGCTTGAACATGCTTTAAAGCGCGGAGCGACCATCTATGCTGAAGTGGTGGGATACGGAAGCACAGGAGATGCTTATCATATCACAGCTCCTGCACCAGCCGGAGAAGGCGGGGCAAGAGCGATGAAAATGGCACTTGAAGATGGTGGAGTAACCCCTGAGGAACTTGATTATATCAACGCTCACGGTACGAGTACTCCATATAATGATAAATACGAAACAATGGCAGTCAAGGAAGTGTTCGGGGAGCATGCCTACAAACTGGCCATGAGCTCGACTAAATCCATGACCGGGCATCTATTGGGAGCAGCTGGAGGAGTGGAAGCCATCTTCACCGTATTGGCAATGAAAGACAGTGTCCTTCCTCCGACCATTAACCTTGATACTCCAGATCCGGATTGCGACCTTGATTATGTAGCGAATGAAGCAAGAAAACAAGACGTCAATGTTGCAATGAGTAACTCGCTGGGCTTTGGCGGCCATAATGCCACACTTGTGTTTAAGAAATATACAAACTAAAAAGTATTGAAGAAGCGTGCGGATGAATTCTCCGCACGTTTTTTCTTTATTGCCCGGATGACGCTGCGGTTACTAATTTCTCTTTTCCTACATATATATTTAAAAAAGAGAAAAAGAGGGATGAATGTGACAATCGCTCCTACCGATGACTGGCTGGCTCAGTCGCTGGATGATCCTTTAGCTATATTAAAGAAAACAAAACAGGGAAAATCAGACGTCGAATCCCTGTACCGTTACCTCATGAAGCATGGAATGTACCGGCCTGCACATAATGCTAAAAAAATTTATGAGTCCATGAAGGAAAATAAACTGTGGGATTTATTTATGAAATTTGAAAAAACATATAAAAATAAATGGAACGGTCCGGATGTTCCTGTATATTTGCTTCCGGTACAGGGAAAAAGAGGATTGTTTCAATCTTCAATGAAAAAATCAGGCGTTTGCTTCAAAGATGAAATCTATTTGTTTTTGAATAAACAGGAGGATTTAAAAGAATATGAATCATTATTCGTCCATGAGTATCACCATTGTGTAAGGATGGCCCGGTTGAAAAAGAAAGATGAAGACTATACTTTGATGGATTCCATCATTTTTGAGGGTCTGGCTGAACATGCTGTACGGGAGTACTGTGGAGAAGAGTACGTGGCATCGTGGACGACAGCTTATGAAGATAACAAGCTCTCATATTACTATGAAAAATGGATTCAGCCAAACCTTGACATTACAAGAGTGAATCCCCTGCATGATCATTTACTTCTTGGTCAAAAAAATTACCCGAAGATGCTAGGCTATGCTGCAGGTTATTATCTGGTCAAGAAAGCTCTTAAAGATAAGAAAAAGATCACGAATTTGTTCATCGGGAAACCCTCCACCTTCTTCATTCCGGAAAACAAACTGATGCGGCCGCTGAATAGCAATAGGTAAACACCCGTTTTCGTCATATATCCCTCTGTTGCACATAGACTAATATAAAAGGACAAGCAAAAAGAGGGTAGAGGCGGAAGGCATGGTGTTTCGTATGTTCATATTATTTATTGGTTTTGGACTTGCTGTTTCGGGAGGGGTAAGTCTAATCATTTATTTAAACCTTCTTACAACAGGAATGACCATTATGGAGTATCTCTTATTTGTATGTACACGAGTGGAATGTTATCTCTTTCTTGTCGGCATTCTCATCATTACCTTAACGATCTATTTACCTCGAAGGAAAAATAACAACTATCTATAAAAATGACGAATCAGGAATATTTTTACTCTTAACTGCCTATACTGATTGACAAATAAGATTGAAGCAAAGCGAGGGGTCAATCATGTTATATCTTCATGATGTATGGGTAAATTGGTTCGAAGGCGAAGAAAATGGCTACAATGTGTGTCATTTTCACGAATGGAGAAAAGAAGATGTCATTGAGTTATTAGATCAAGTTCCTTTAATGAAAGTGGATAACTCCCTTTTTCACTACATCGAGAATGATTTATCAGAATTACCTCAGCAATTGCTGAATGATGTATACCAAAAAGCATACTTAAGAAAGAATCACGAACGTATCCAGATGGACTATTGCTTTATTATTACAGATGGGACAGGCATTATGGCAGTCGATACTATTGGTTATACCGTACCTATTCGAAAAAGCAGGCTCATTCCAAGGCAGGAACAGCTTGTATTTGAAATGGTGGAAGGTCACGAAGCGACTCTTTATTCGATTGAGCATGATCTTAAACGGGAGAACGCCTACCACATTCTTTCCCCCAGTCCCTATATGATGAACGGATTGACAAGGAAGGAAAGACAATTGAAACAGTTGTTATTCATGGCGCTGGATCAGCTTCACGGCTCGAAAAACACGGCCGAGATCCGTTATTGGTATACGGAATGGGCTCCTGAACAGTATCGGGTCATTCAGGATATGGATTTTGAAGATGTCTGGAATATGCTGTATGAAGAAACGAAATATGGATGGTCAAATAAACATCTCTCCCTATGCGAAAATCTGATTAAAGGCCAGCCGTTTTTCGAAAAACTATGGGAAGTGGAAAACCGGCCTAAAGTGAATTAAGCACATTACCTTAAGTCTAAAAAGGACTTGAGGTTTTTTTATGGAGAAAAAACTCCCGGAGCCGCTTGGCACCAGGAGTTCCTTGTACATTTATTTTCTTTTTCTCTCTTTACGACCCAGTCCCATGGCCTTTTCCATTTTCATCAGCATCTTGCGCGCTGCTCGATTGGCTTTTTCAGCACCCCGGTCGAGAATGTCATCCAATTCATCTGAGTTAATCAGTTCATTATAGCGGTCCTGAATAGGTTTGATGGCGTTAATGACAACTTGAGCCAAGTCCCCTTTAAATTCTCCATAGCCTTTTCCTTCATATTTTTGTTCAAGTTCTACTATTGATATATCCTCTAGGATGGAATAGATGGACAATAAATTAGCGACGCCAGGTTTGTTTTCTTTGTCGTATTTAACAATACCGTCTGAATCCGTCACAGCACTTTTGATTTTCTTCTCGATTTGTTTAGGATCATCAAGCAATGTGATAAACGCTTTCTGATTTGCATCAGATTTACTCATTTTCTTTAAAGGATCCTGAAGGGACATGACGCGTGCACCGACTTTAGGAATCCTGACTTCAGGAACGGTGAAGATGTCATTGTATTTGTTATTAAAGCGTTCTGCCAGATTACGGGTTAATTCCAAATGCTGTTTTTGATCTTCGCCGACAGGTACTAAGTCAGTTCCATACAGCAGGATGTCGGCTGCCATTAATGGCGGGTAAGTCAAGAGACCTGCTGATACAGCTTCCTTACCATGGGATTTATCCTTGAACTGTGTCATTCGCTCAAGCTCGCCGATATAGGTTACACACTGCAGGATCCATCCTGCCTGTGCATGTGCAGGAACTTCTGACTGAATGAATAGTGTTGATTTTTCCGGGTCGATTCCGCAAGCGATATAAAGCGCGGCCAAGCTCTTTATATTTTTACGCAACTCCATCTTATCCTGCTGTACTGTAATCGCATGCTGATCGACGACACAGAAGTAACAGTTATACTCATTTTGCAATTCTGTAAACTGTTTCATAGCCCCGATATAATTGCCAAGTGTGATCGTACCGCTTGGCTGAATTCCGCTAAATATTGTCTTCATCACTTTTCCTCCTATATTTACACAAAATAAAAAACCCATTCATCCTTTTAATATAGGGACGAATGGGATTATATCCGCGGTGCCACCCTAAGTACTCAAAAAACTGAGTCAGCTTAGTCCATACATATCGCATGGGACCTCTGTAACGTGAGGTAAATCCGTTATTCGCTACTGGTACATTTCACAAATAAAGCTCAGAAGTCCATTCCCTAAAAAATGAATACTTGTTTACACCAGCCACAAGCTCTCTAGAAATCACTTTATAGGTACTACTCTCCATCAGCGCCGATACTTATCATCATAACTATTATATTGAATTGACAATCTTAATTCAAGTATAGAGAAGATAAGATAGAGCCAAAGAAATGACAAGAAGGGTACCTCCTATAATAAGCAGGGACCGGGTGATCTTATATGATCGGACCACAGTGTATTCTTCATGAGCTTCCCTAGTTGAATCAATGTCATCGAACTGAGAAAGGAACTTTCCCTGTGTGGTACTTTTTCTGAATCTCTTTAAAGCATAAACGATACCATTAAAGAAACCCTTCTGAAAGATATACATGAAAGCACCGCAGATCAGATAAATCATCCCTGTGACGAATAAGCCGTTAAGTAAGGAAAGAATGAAAGGATCACCCTGGGAAAGTGAAGAGACCAGGAAGATGATCAAAATCATAACCGCAATCAAATAAATAGATAATGTACGTTTCATAATACTCCTTTATTCCTTTTTTATAGAAAGTATACATGAAGCAGGCGTTGTATTTCAATTGAATTTCATATATATACACACCTTACGTCATTGTGTTACCCAAACAAACAATCATCTATAATACGCGTACACTATTGGAATTATTAGAAATATTTCCATTCAATAAAAAGCTCATTAGAATGAACAGATTTAATAAAGATACAAAAAAAAATATAAATATAATAGAAGAAAAGTACAATCTATTATTTATCATTATCTATGAAAGGTTAGTCGAGAAATATGTAAGTGGTTTATTGTAACAATTGTAATAGGACAAACACACTATAAATGGACACTCAAACCTTGTTATATCAATGTTTTAACGTCATATGACCTATTAAACTGATAATTTTGCAAAAAAACTGTTAAATTAATATTGCAAAAATTTCTCTATCATGTATAATAAGTAACAAATCTTCTGAAAATTAGAAGATAAATAAATATGAGATTTACGAGGAGGTCAATTTCAAGATGAAGAAAAAGTTTTCATTCTTGCTGGTTCTTCTTCTGGCTCTTAGTACTTTCTTAGCTGCTTGCGGCGGCGGAGACAGTGCTGGAGGGGACGAAGGAAAATCAGGTGACAACGGCGGCGATAAGCCTGCTGAAGGTAAAGAGCAAGTACTTAACTTGATCGAGGGTTCTGAGATCCCATCAATGGACTCTACACTGGCAACTGACTCTGTTTCATTCAACGTAATGAACAACGTATTCGAAGGTCTTTACCGTTTAGGTGAGAACGACGAAGCAGTTCTGGGAATGGCTGCTGAAGAGCCGCAAGTAAGTGAAGATGGTCTTACTTACACATTCAAACTGCGTGATGCTAAATGGTCAAACGGAGATCCCGTTACTGCTAACGACTTCGTTTACGCTTGGCAAAAAGCTTTAAATCCTGATACTGGTGCAGAGTATGCGTACATCATGTACGATATCAAAAACGCTGCTAAAGTTAATGCTGGTGAAGTTCCAGTTGAAGAATTAGGTGTTAAAGCGGTTGATGATAAAACATTAGAAGTAAACCTTGAAGGTCAAGTACCATACTTCAATGCATTACTTTCTTTCGCAACTTTCTATCCTCAAAACCAAAAATTCGTTGAAGAACAAGGCGAACAATATGGTCTTGAAGCTGATAAAGCACTTTATAATGGTCCATTCACACTTTCTGAGTGGAAGCACGAACAAAGCTTCAAATTAACTAAAAATGATGGTTACTGGGATGCAGAAACTGTCAAGTTAAAAGAAGTTAACTTCAACATCGTTAAAGACACTGCAACTGCAGTTAACCTTTATGAAACTGAAAAGGCAGATGTAACTGGTCTTTCTGCTGAATTCGTTGATAAGTACAAAGATGATCCAAACTTCAAAACTCTAGCGGATACTGCTGTTTACTTCCTTCGTTTAAATCAAAAGAACGAATTAATGGCTAACGTACACGCTCGTAAAGCAATCGATGCTGCTTATGATAAAAAAGGTATGGTTGAGGTTCTTATGAACAACGGTTCAATGCCTGCTTACTACCTAGTACCAAAAGATTTCGTTTCAGGTCCAGACGGAGCTGAGTACCGTGAAACTGTTGGCGATTTCGGCAGTTACGATACTGAAAAAGCTAAAGAACACTGGGCTAAAGCGAAAGAAGAGTTAGGTAAAGATACGTTCGAAATCGAACTATTAAACTATGACTCTGAAAGCTCTGGGAAAGTCGGAGAATTCATTAAAGAACAATTGGAAACAAACCTTGAAGGTCTAACTGTTTCTATCAAAGCACAACCGTTCAAGCAAAAGCTTGAATTAGAATCTAAGGGTGACTATGACTTCGCATTCGCTGGATGGGGTCCTGACTATCCAGATCCGATGACATTCATTGACATGTTCGTTACAGATGGAGCTCATAACCAAATGGCTTACTCTAACCCAGAGTATGACAAGTTAGTTGAGCAAGCTAAGGGTGAACTAGCTGATGATTTAGAAGCTCGTTGGCAAGCAATGATCGACGCAGAAAAGATTCTATTCGAAGATCAAGCGATCAGCCCAATGTACCAAAGAGGTAGTTCTTACCTAGAGCGTCCATACGTTAAAGGTATCCTTCGCCATTCATTCGGTGCGGATAATTCTTACAAGTGGGCTTCTGTTGAGTAAATCATAGCTCAATGAACAAACCTTAAAAGGGAGAGTGTATGCATGAGCATACGCTCTCCTTTTCCACTGAATGTCGAAAAAAGTCTAAAAAGTAAAAATAGATTGAAAATTTGTCGGATATCTATATAATTATCTATGTAATGAAAAAATAGACAAAAAAGGGGGGCTAAAGAATGGTCAAATATACAATTCAAAGACTCGTTTATATGATCATCACTTTGCTTATCATTGCTACCGCTACTTTCTTTCTGATGAAGCTCCTGCCTGGATCTCCACTACAAAATCAAGAAAGGCTGTCTCCGGAACAACAACAAATCATTTTGGATAAATACGGTCTGAATGACCCGCTGCCAGTACAGTATGTAAACTATATGACTGGACTTGCTCAAGGTGATTTAGGTTTATCATTCCAATACGATAACCGCCCGGTTACACAAATCATTGGAGACCGTATTGGACCTTCCGCACTTCTAGGATTCCAAGCTATGGTATTAGGAACGTTTTTAGGATTATTAGTAGGGATCATTGCAGCTATCAGACATAACACATGGCTGGATTATGGTTCAACAATAGTCGCTGTTTTAGGGATATCCATCCCGTCTTTCGTATTCGCGGCATTAATGCAGTATTATATTGGCGTAAAGCTCGAATGGCTGCCGGTTGCTCTTTGGGGAGAATATAAGCACACGATTCTTCCAACGCTGGCGCTTACTGTAGGTGTAGTGGCAACGATTGCGCGTTTCATGCGTACTGAAATGCTAGAGATATTAAACTCTGATTATATTTTACTTGCAAAAGCGAAAGGGATTTCAAAAGTCGGAACTGTAGTAAAACACGCAGTACGGAACGCAATGATCCCGATCGTAACAATTTTAGGACCGATGACTGTAGCCGTAATGACTGGATCATTAGTTGTTGAACGTATCTTTGCAGTTCCTGGACTGGGTGAGCAGTTCGTACTTTCAATTAATATGAATGACTATACAGTCATAATGGGTATTACATTATTTTTTAGTGCTTTATTCATTGGGGTAATCTTCTTGGTTGATATCCTATACGGGATTATTGACCCACGTATTCGTTTGGCTGGAGGGAAGAAATAATGGAATCAAACAAAAGAAAATTAGATCAGCTTAGTCCAGATCTCTTCCAGCATCATAAAGCTAGCGAAAGTGAAGCTGAAAGAATCGAAAGACCGAGTTTGAATTTTTGGCAAGACGCCTGGATCAGATTGCGTAAGAGTAAAGGTACAATTGTCGGGATGATCATCACGGCAATCATAATATTCTTTGCCTTATTTGGGCCAGGAATGAATGAACATAGTTTTAAAGATCAGGAAATCAGACATGCTAAGCTGCCTCCTAAAATTGAAGCGCTTTCAGGAATCAGCTGGCTTCCGTTCGACGGAAAAGATAAAGATGGATTTGATATGTACGAAGCCAGAGGTGTAGAAGTCAACTACTGGTTCGGTACAGATGATTTGGGAAGAGATTTATGGACCAGAACCTGGACAGGGACCAGAGTTTCCCTTTATATCGGTATTTTGGCAGCGATCATTGATTTCATCATCGGTATCTCTTACGGCGGTATCTCTGCTTACTATGGCGGTAAAGTCGATGATGTCATGCAGCGTATCATTGAGATTCTTGTAGGTATACCAAACTTGATTGTCGTCATTCTCTTCATCCTGATTTTTGAGCCTGGGATATTCTCGATTACCATGGCGATGGTAATAACCGGGTGGACCGGCATGGCCCGGATCGTTCGTGGTCAGGTCCTTCAATTAAAGAATCAGGAATTCGTCCTTGCTTCCCGTACTTTAGGGGCGAGCAGCAACAGATTGATTTTCAAACACCTGCTTCCAAACGTTATGGGACCTGTCATTATTACAACAATGTTCACAGTACCTGCAGCGATTTATACAGAAGCATTCTTAAGCTTTATCGGATTAGGGATTGCACCTCCAAGAGCATCATTGGGATCCTTGGTAAATGACGGGTACAGATCGATTCAGTCGTATCCACATATGATGTTAGTGCCTTCTGCAGTAATTTCATTAGTCATTTTAAGTTTTAACCTGATGGCTGACGGACTCCGCGATGCTTTGGATCCGAAAATGCGTAAGTAATGGAAGGGAGATTAGATTAATATGTCAAAAAGAATACTGGAAGTGAATAATTTACACGTCTCCTTCAATACGCATGGAGGAGAAGTTAAAGCTGTCCGCGGTGTAGATTTTCATTTAGATAAAGGTGAAACCCTTGCAATAGTGGGAGAATCAGGTTCCGGTAAATCAGTAACGACTAAGGCACTTATGAGACTGATACCGAATCCTCCCGGCTTTATTAAAGACGGAAGCATCATGTTTGAAGGGAGAGACCTTGCAAAACTTCCTGAAAAGCAAATGGAAAAAATTCGAGGGAAAGATATGTCGATGATTTTCCAAGATCCGATGACTTCGTTAAACCCGACGATGACGATCGGTAAACAGATCATGGAACCGCTTGTTAAGCACCAGAACATGAGTAAGAACGATGCGAGAAAACGAGCTATCGAGTTATTAAAGCTTGTGGGTCTTCCTAGCCCTGAAACTCGCTTTAAGCAATACCCGCACCAATTCTCAGGTGGACAGCGTCAGCGTGTTGTAATTGCCATTGCATTAGCATGCAATCCGAAGATTCTGATTGCAGATGAACCGACAACGGCACTTGACGTTACCATTCAAGCGCAAATCCTTGAATTGATGAAAGATTTACAAACGAAGATCGAAACATCCATCATCTTCATCACGCATGATCTTGGTGTGGTAGCGAACGTAGCTGATCGTGTTGCAGTTATGTATGGAGGTCAGATCGTTGAGTCCGGAACGGTAGATGAAATATTCTATGACCCGCGCCACCCGTATACATGGGGACTGATCGGATCGATGCCGACTACCGATACTGAAGGGGAGCAGGAATTGGTAGCCATCCCTGGAACGCCTCCAGATTTGCTGAATCCTCCTAAGGGAGATGCTTTCGCACTAAGAAGTGAATATGCAATGAAAATCGATTTTGAGCAAGAGCCGCCGTATTATAGGGTCTCTGATACTCATTTCGTAAAATCATGGTTGATGCATCCAAGTGCTCCACAAGTAGAGCCTCCTGAAGCGGTTAAATTGAGACATAGAAAAATGCCGTCAAACTACGCTGAGCCGGTACTTGTTGAGGAGGTTCGTTCATAATGGCAGAAAAATTACTTGAAATCAAAAATCTTAAACAATATTTCAACCCTGGAAAGCCAAATATGGTCAAAGCGGTTGATGATATATCGTTTGATATTTACAAAGGTGAAACACTTGGATTGGTAGGAGAATCCGGTTGTGGAAAATCGACTACAGGTCGTACAATCATCCGCTTATATGACGCAACTGATGGGCAGGTATTATTTAATGGGGATGATGTCCATGGCAAAAAAAACCGTTCCCAATTAAAGAAGTTCAATCGTAAAATGCAGATGATTTTCCAAGATCCTTATGCATCGTTGAACCCTCGTATGAAGGTTGAAGACATCATTGCAGAAGGTATTGATATTCATGGGCTGGCTTCTTCTAAAGAAGAACGTCGTAGAAAAGTTCATGAACTGCTTGAAACTGTCGGGCTGAACAAAGAACATGCTGGCAGATATCCACATGAATTCTCAGGCGGTCAGAGACAGCGTATCGGTATTGCTCGTGCACTGGCTGTGGATCCTGACTTCATTATCGCCGATGAGCCAATCTCGGCACTTGATGTATCGATTCAAGCTCAGGTCGTCAACCTGATGCAGCAGCTTCAAAAAGAAAAAGGGCTTACGTATTTATTCATCGCCCATGATCTTTCAATGGTTAAGTACATCAGTGACCGTATCGGAGTAATGTATTATGGTAAATTAGTAGAGCTGGCACCGAGTGATGCATTGTATAAAAACCCGCTCCACCCTTATACACAGTCATTACTTTCAGCTATTCCGCTGCCAGACCCTGAGTATGAGCGTACACGCAGAAGAAAAGAATACGATCCTGCCGTTCATAATTACACGGAAGAAGATCATCTGGAAATGCGTGAAGTCGCTCCTGGACATTTTGTATATTGCTCTGAAAAAGAATTTAATCAATATCAGGCTCAATATAAAGCTTAATCCTTTAAAAAGCCCCCTTGTTTGAGGGGGCTTTTTAAATTTCGGATAACCATTATATTTTTCCACCCATATGGGAGTATAAACATCTTCTTTTTTTATGAATTTTACATAACTTATTAATACAGGTTGATTTCCTCGGAAATCTGGACATTTTAGGTGTTTATTCCCTTTTCTTTCAAGTTATTTCCTTGTTAAAATAGTAACAAGTGTTACAATTTTTAGTAGATAGTTATTTTAAAAGGGGAGAGGTTCATTTTGAAATGGAGTAAGCTGGCGACATCACTATGTTTAATCACAATGTGTGTATTGCCCATTCAAACTGTAAGTGCCGAATCTGGAGGAAGTCCAGTAGAGAGTAATCATGAAAAGAGGAATCTTTCTCTGAGCAAAAAGGAAGTACCGGCTTCTGCGCCTCGATTTGTATACGATTCAGGCTATTCATTCAACTATCCGGATGCCATCAGGGGAGTATATGTCACAGGTCACTCAGCCGGTGGTGAACGCTTCAGTAAATTGACGGACTTAATCGATTCAACGGACTTGAATGCGATGGTCATTGATATTAAAGATGATCATGGATATGTTACATATGAACCGGACGCGTCTTCGCCGTATGCCGAAGTGGGTCAGCCTTATATAAAAGACCCTAAATCGCTGTTAAATACAATGGAAGAAAAACAAATTTATCCGATTGCCCGGATTGTGGTATTCAAAGATACTGTCCTCGCAAATAAAAAACCTGAGCTTTCTTATAAAGATGGAGGCAAGGTGTGGAAGAACGGCAGGGGAGAATCTTTCGTAAATCCGTTCCTTAAAGAAGTATGGGATTATAATGTCGGGATTGCAATCGAAGCTGCGAAGATGGGATTCCAGGAAATTCAATTTGATTACGTACGATTCCCGGAAGGGTTTGAAAAGAGGGATAAAGAACTTGAGTATAGTACTGGGGACTATACTGATAAAGGTAAGGACAATGTTCAGAAACGTGTACAGGCTGTGACTGACTTTGTCGAATATGCTCATGAACAGTTGGAACCGTACGGGGTGAAAGTCTCCGTTGATATTTTCGGTTATACGGCGACACTGCCGGAGGCGCCTGGTATCGGTCAAAACTTCTCAAAGATTTCTGAACATGTCGATGTCATTTCCTCGATGATTTATCCAAGTCACTGGACACCATACTTCGGTATTTCCAAACCGGACCTTGAGCCTTATGAGTTAGTGACAGAGTATGCGAAATTGGAAAATAAGAAATTGGCCGAGTTGAAGAACCCTCCAATCTCAAGGCCGTGGCTGCAAGACTTCACTGCTTCCTGGTTAGGCAGCGGAAATTATAAAGTATACGGAAAAGCAGAAATCGAAGCTCAAATCAAAGCATTAAACGATCAAGGAATCAATGAATTCCTGCTATGGGATGCAGGAAACTCCTACACAGAGGGCGTAGATTATACGCCTTAATAGAAAAAAAGAGGCTGGAAAAAAGTGTTTTAGTATAAGTTTAAGTAAAACCCGCCTTAATTGAATTCTAGGATTCAATTAAGGCGGGTTTTTTATTGGTTTTGTTCAAGTGTACGTTATGTTTTTAGCTTTTTCTAGCGGTTGATTGGAGTGCAAGACGAAGACTCCTGCGGGAAGAGTAGGTAATGTGAGACCCCACAGGGAGGTACGACCGAGGAGGCTCACGGGCTACCCGCGGAAAGCGAAGTCTTGCACGGAAATCATTAGCGGTATTGAGAGCCTTCAATTGTATTGTTCGTTCTTATTTTTGATGAATTTGTCCCAAGCTTTTTTTTGTTTTTACTATAGAAATAGTACCTACGGGGATAACATTTGACAATTCTCTTGATATTGTTATGATTAAATTGGTAACATTAACCGCTTTTAACCACTTACCCCCCTGTACAGGAGTCACTTCCTGTAGAACCGTATTTACATTACTTCCACTAAAAAGACTAACAACTAACATAAACCAATCAATTATGAGAAAAATAATTTTATCTCGTTAGTCAAGTGAAAATTCATTTAAAGGAGTAGATCCATGCACTGGTATGAAAAGTTAAATCAATATTTTCCTGTTGAGGAAATGAAATCGAAAGAACACCTTGAAACATTACTTAAAGAACGCAGTGATATCTACCATAAAGATGAAGGGCAGTATCACGTATTGATGTATGCTGAACTTGAGGATTTTATATTTATTGATTATCTGTTTGTTTCAAAAGATGCACGTGGCCAGGGACTGGGACATAAGCTTCTTGAAAAGCTTAAAAAAAAGAACAAAGCGATCATATTAGAAGTAGAGCCTGTTGACTACGAAGACACCGACACGGAAAAACGATTGAAATTCTACAAGCGTGAGGGCTTCGAGCATGCGGTCAGCATCGGATATGCAAGACGCTCACTGGCGACCAATGAAATCAACGAAATGGAAATTTTGTATTGGGCACCGAATGAAGAGGCGGAAGACTTAATCTTTGAATCCATGAAGAAAACGTATGAACTGATTCACACTTATAAAGATGAGAAGTTTTACGGCGCATCATATCAACCGGTTGATGAAGTCTTGAAAAAGGACGAAAAACGGGATGAAGATGTGTTAAAAGGTATTTAAGATATAAACTGAGAAAACCTTATTGTGATTCGCAATAAGGTTTTCTAAATGAAAATATTTAATCATTACAATAATGTTTAGTCTGTTAGTTGAGCGGGTATTTAAAGAAGTATAAACAGATTATATAGCTTATGTTAAACTAATGTGTAAGAAATTTGACAAATTCATTAAAAGTATGTTCAACGTCTCGCAATTCATGTATAATACATAATAGAGATTTCTTATTTAAACTTATTTTAAATAACGAACGTTTAAATATTAATACTCTATATACAATTCACTACTATAAAATATTTAAGGGAGTGTGAATGACGTGGTTACATTATTCACTTCACCTAGTTGTACATCTTGTCGGAAGGCAAAAGCTTGGTTAGAAGAGCATGAAATTCCATATACAGAGCGTAACGTGTTCTCTGAACCTTTAAGCATCGATGAAATCAAAGAAATCCTTCGCATGACAGAGGATGGAACGGATGAGATCATTTCTACCCGCTCCAAGACATTTCAAAAGCTTAATGTTGATTTAGAAACATTACCGCTGCAAGAATTATTTGAGCTTATCCAAAAAAATCCTGGATTACTTAGACGTCCGATCATCCTGGATGAAAAGCGTTTGCAGGTTGGATACAATGAAGATGAAATCAGACGCTTCCTTCCCAGGAAGGTTCGTACATTCCAACTTCTTGAAGCTCAACGAATGGTTAATTAATAAATCATTCACGTCTCTGCATCATTTCTCTTTGCCGGGAATATACAATTAAAAGGGGCTAACCCTTAAAGGACGTTTCGTTTCCTTGCGGGTTAGTCTCTTTATTTTTTGATATATACTGAAATAACAGATATTTCATTCAAGGTGATATAGCAATATTGTTTTGAAGATGCTCAAGCTTGACATTGTATTTAAATGGTTCCAGCTGTTGATTGGAGTGCAAGACGAAGACTCCTGCGGGAGAAGTGGCCAATTCGAAAAGCGGAAGGGCTTTGCTCAGAGGCGGTTGTCATAAGGCGAACCGACCTAGAAGGCGCCTTTGCCTTCTTGGACGATTTGACTTATGACATGTGCCTCTAAGCCCTGCAGCTAGACATGTGAGACCCCGCAGGCGAAAAGCCGAGGAGGCTCACGGGTCACCCGCGGAAAGCGAAGTCTTGCACGGAAATCAACAGCGGTATTTAAATTTCATGCTGAGTATTATCACTTGAATTTTCTGCAAATATTAGCTAAAATGTCAAAAACACATCATATAGGCCAATCTGCTTAAGTGAAAAATGGGTGCTGTTTTTATTCCATTTCAAGTGCTTATAACATAAAATAGAAGTACAAGGTACAAACTAACTAAAATGTATCTTCTGTCTTCACCAACAGTCTGGCACACCTGTTCAGACAGTCGGGCTTACGCAGCTCAGAGGGTGTAGTCCCTTCACTAACTTTATGCAAGAAGGGAGAGGTGTTAAATGGAAATCGAACGTATTAATGAAAATACTGTAAAATTCTATATTTCATATGGGGATATAGAGGATAGAGGCTTTGATCGCGAGGAAATCTGGTACAATCGTGAAAGAAGTGAAGAGCTATTCTGGGAAATGATGGATGAAGTCCATCAGGAAGAAGATTTCGGTATAGAGGGTCCATTATGGATACAAGTTCAGGCACTGGACAAAGGACTGGAAGTTCTTGTTACAAGAGCACAGGTTTCAAAGGATGGTCAACGATTTGAATTGCCGATCCCTGAAGACAAACTAAAAGAACTCCCTGTGGATGAACGTATTGAAGAACTGCTTGATCAACATTTTCAAATCAAACAGGATCAAGACGAAGATACAGAAGTTGCGTTGGATTTCACATTAAAGTTCAGCGACTTTGAAGATGCGATTTCTTTATCGCAGCGATTAAAGGATATGCCGGTCGAACATCTGACTACAAAGTTACTCGCTTTTGAAAATAAATATTTTCTTTATATTAAGTTTTCAGAGGAGCACTTCTCGGAAGAAGAGATTGACAATATGCTAAGCATCCTGCTCGAATACGCTGATGAGTCAAGAATGACCGTTCACCGTCTTGAAGAGTATGGGAATATCGTAGTTGATCAAAATGTGTTTGAAACACTAAGTGCATACTTTTCATAAGTTAGAATACCGGTTTCATCCTGAAATCGGTATTTTTTTATTTCTTAGTTTCTTTTATAAAAAATATAAAAGGACATAAGGTAACAGTAATAGAAGATATTAATGTACAACTTGAGTTCATGGGATGGTGTATTGGATGAAGAATACGGTGAAGGTGCTCTTGTTCATTGCAGTAATTGCAATTAGTTATTTTTATTTTTTGGATCAATATTTAGCAGGAATGTTAAAATACGTAAGTTTAGTTTTTACATTTTCAGTCATCATCATAGGTTTTTTAATATTTATTGAAAATCGTCATCCTACCCAGACTCTTACTTGGCTGGTTGTTCTTGGTGCTTTTCCGTTCCTGGGTTTTTTCTTTTACTTGCTCTTTGGAAGGAATTATCGAAAAGAGAAGATGTACAAGAAAAAGTATATTTTAGATAAGGAAACTTATAACAAATACGAACCGGGACCTAAAGATATGAATCCTGAGATGTTTGGATTATATCAGGAAAAGCACGTTCAACTTGCCCAGCGAATCGGTAACAGTGCCATTTCTTTTTCAAGTGAAACGAAAGTATTGACGAATGGACAGGAAACGTTTGGTGAAATACTCAGCTGGTTAAAAACAGCGAAGCATCATATTCATATGGAATATTATATCGTGCGTCATGATGATATTGGAAAACAAATCAAAGATGTTTTAATTGAACGAGCAAATGATGGGGTCAAGGTCCGTTTCCTTTATGATGCTGTAGGGGCATGGCAATTATCGCACGGATACATCAATGAATTAAAGGAAGCAGGCATAGAAGTCGTCCCATTTGGTCCTGTGAAAATTCCTTTTCTCAATAATAAATTCAATTTCCGGAATCACCGGAAAATCATTGTAATCGACGGGAACATCGGCTTTGTGGGCGGTTTAAACATAGGAGATGAATACTTAGGAAAAAATCCAACTTTCGGATTCTGGAGGGATACACATTTATTTGTCAAAGGAGAGGCGGTGCGGACGCTTCAACTAATATTTCTTCAGGATTGGTATTATATGACCAATGATGATTTCCTTACCCCTGGTTATTTAAGTCCGGATCCAGTAAGTCAAACCAATGATGGTGGAGTTCAGATGATTGCAGGAGGACCTGACAATGAACTCAGTGTACTGAAAAATATTTTCTTCTCAATGATTACGTCCGCCCAGGAAAGCGTCTGGGTAGCATCGCCGTACTTCATTCCTGATGAAGATATTTTCTCGGCATTGAAGATTGCTGCATTAAGCGGAATTGATGTCAGACTGCTGGTTCCGCACAAACCCGATAAACGAATCGTCTTTCATGCCTCCCGCTCTTACTTTCCTGAATTATTGGATGCGGGAGTGAGAATATACGAATATCAAAAAGGATTCATGCACAGCAAAATTGTTATCGTCGATAACGAACTGGCGTCTATAGGAACTTCCAATATGGATATGAGAAGCTTTCATTTAAACTTTGAAGTGAACGCATTCCTATATAAAACAAGCAGCACTCAATCGCTTGTGGAAGAGTATTTGCATGATCTGGAGGATTCGGTGGAACTTTCACATGATGAGTTCCAAAAGAGGCACATGGGCTATAGAATCCTTGAATCCACCTCCCGCTTAATGTCGCCGTTGTTATAAGATAGGTATAATATAAATTATTGTTTATTCAGAAAGGTTCCAGCTGTTGATTGGAGTGCAAGACGAAGAATCCTGCTAGAAAAGTGGCCAATTCGAAAAGCGGAAGGGCTTTGCTCAGAGGCGGTTGGCATAAGGCGAACCGACCTAGAAGGCGCACTTTGCCTTCTTGGACGGTATGACTTATGAAATATGCCTCTAAGCCCTGCAGCTAGACATGTGAGACCCCGGAGGCTCACGGGTCACCCGCGGAAAGCGAAGTCTTGCGCGGAAATCAACAGCGGTGATTAAAAACTGTAAGGCTCGAAGGATAAACTTTCCTTTGGGCCTTTATATTTGCAGGATTTTACAATCTTTTGTCGAATAAGGATTAATAGGAGGTGTTTCATGTTAACAGCTTTATTTAATCAGCATCCATTTACAACAATCCACTTTACAAAAGAAGAATTATTGAAACTAAGAGAAAGCTCACCACATTTTATCTGCCCTCATTGTTCATCCCCCTTAATCCTTCGCCTGGGCAATATAAAAATCCCTCATTTTGCCCACACTTCAAAGATATCCTGTGCATACGGCTCAAAGAAAGAAACACCCAATCACGTCTTAGGTAAAGCACTTTTGTATCAAAGGCTGTCAGAGCTTTTTGAGGATGTGAAGCTTGAATATTATGTAAAAGAACTGCAGCAGATACCAGATCTGCTCATCACTTCCAAAGAGGACCGTTTAGCTGTCGAAGTACAGTGCTCTACTATCTCACTTTCAGAGGTGAAGGATAGGACAGAAGGATTTAGAAGAGAAAAGATTCAACCGCTATGGTTATTATCCCAGCCCGTCATTTCCAAAATCCCTCTCAAATTAACATGTTTTCAACAAGGTTTCATTCGATATTCTCCTGAATTTCACTATTTTCTTCTCCACTTCAATCCAGAAAGAAAGTACTTTACCGTTTTCCCTCATCTTACTTCGGTCACCACTAATTCATTTCTCCTTTCGAAGCCGATCATCATCCCCCTCGAAAGGTTTATTATCCCGATTTCCATATCACCTCCGGAATGTCCATATCCCCATATTTTAAAAAACTGGAAACAATATCGACAGCAATGGATGCAGAACAAAATAAACTACAACTCATCTCGTTATGACAAGTTTTTAGGAGAAGTATATGAAGAGGGTGACACGTTTATATATTTACCTCAGTTTATTGGGGTGCCAGTCATTCCGCATACTGCATTATGCAAGACTCATCCAGTAGAATGGCAATATTATATGTGGAAAGATGTGATGAAGAAATATCCTCATTTTACAATGGAGATGATTAATCATGCTTTTTTACGACGCGTTTCAAAAGGAGATATTGAATTGAGAGAGTTACCGTTGTTATCAGCAGGCACCGGCACGAAAAAGCTCATTCATGACTACTTTAAATTGCTGAAAATATTAGATCTTATCAAAAAAGGTGAGGGAAAGTATTATCGATTATCATTTGGATGGGAATCACCAAAAACCTTCAACGAATTTCAGCAGCATGAACGTGATTTTTTTCCTAAATGGAAGCATATATTAAAAAAGGACTAAGAAAGCTTGTTTTCTTGCAGGAATATTCAGGATAAGAGAGAATGTAACTATAAGGAATAGTCTGTAGATTCAGAATGGAGGATGTATATGTCAAAAGACACAGTAACGAAAAGCCTGCCAGCAAGAGATGAAGTGGAAGAGGGCTTAACATGGAGATTAGAAGATATTTTTGAAAGCGATGAATCTTGGGAAAAAGAATATAAAGAAATTAAAGATTTAGCAGGGAAAGCTGAAGAATTTAAGGGATCCCTGGGTGAAAGCGCCGAGCAGCTTTATAAAGCACTAAGCTTTCAAGATGAGATAATGGAAAGAATGGGTAGGGTTTATACATATTCACATATGCGTTATGACCAGGATACAACGAATTCGCATTACCAGGGTCTTGATGACAGGGCCAAGAGCTTATACACGCAGTTGGGAAGTAAATTTGCTTATTTAGTTCCTGAAATCCTTTCCATCGAGGAAGAAAAACTTAAAACATTCCTTGAGGAAAAAGAAGAACTGCAAAAGTATAAGCACGCCTTGGAAGAGATTAATCTGCAGCGGCCACATGTATTATCTGCTGAAGAAGAGGCACTCCTCGCTCAAGCTTCCGAGGTATTCAGCGCAGCGGGCAATACATTCGGAATGCTGAATAATGCTGACCTTGAATTCCCCAGCATCAAGGATGAGAATGGGGAAGAAGTGGATATTACTCACGGACGTTTCATTCGCTTCCTGGAAAGCAGTGACAGACGTGTTCGTGAAGAAGCGTTTAAAAAGGTGTATGAAACATATGGGAAGTTTGAAAATACGTTTGCCTCAACGCTTAGCGGAACTGTGAAGAAAGATAATTTTGTGGCAAATGTCAGGAACTATGATTCAGCCCGTCACGCAGCCTTATCAAATAATAATATTCCAGAGCAGGTTTATGACAACCTGGTGGAGACAGTGAACAAGAATCTCCATCTGTTGCAACGCTATGTAAAGCTCCGTAAAAAAGTACTAGGTCTTGATGAAGTTCATATGTATGATTTATATACGCCGCTTGTTAAAGAAGTGAAAATGGAGATAGGTTATGAGGAAGCGAAGGATATGATCCTAAAAGGCCTCGAGCCGCTCGGGGATGATTACGCCAATGTACTTCAAGACGGGTTCGATAACCGCTGGGTGGATGTAGTCGAGAATAAAGGAAAAAGAAGCGGTGCTTATTCTTCAGGAGCCTATGGAACAAATCCATATATCCTTATGAACTGGCAGGACAATGTGAATAACTTATTTACACTGGCGCATGAATTCGGTCATAGTGTGCATAGTTATTATACAAGATCTGCCCAGCCATATACGTATGGTCATTACTCGATTTTTGTAGCAGAAGTCGCTTCTACTTGCAATGAGGCATTGTTAAATGATTATTTATTAAATACGATTGACGATGAAAAGAAACGTCTTTACCTTTTAAATCATTATTTGGAGGGTTTCAGGGGCACTGTGTTCCGACAAACGATGTTTGCGGAATTTGAACACTTGATTCATAAGAAAGCACAAGAAGGAGAAGCGTTGACTTCTGACTTTCTTACTAAAGAGTATTATGCTCTCAATAAGAAATACTTTGGTGAAGACATTTCAATCGATAAGGAAATTGGTTTGGAATGGGCCCGTATTCCTCACTTCTATTATAATTACTATGTATATCAATACGCTACAGGCTTCTCGGCTGCAACAGCCTTGAGCAAACAAATCCTTGAAGAAGGAGAACCGGCTGTTGAGCGCTATATCGAATTCCTTAAAGCAGGAAGCTCGGATTACCCGATTGAAGTATTAAAGAAAGCAGGCGTCGACATGACTACCTCCAAACCGGTGGAAGAAGCATGCAAAGTCTTCGAAGAAAAACTGAATGAAATGGAAGAATTATTGGAGAAGTTTCAATAATTAAAAGGGGCTGGAACAAAAGTGTTTTAGTCTAAGTAAAACCCGACCTTATTGAATTCTAGGATTCAAATTAGGTCGGGTTTTTTTGGATTTGTTCAAGTGTGTTTTTAGTTTTTAACAGGTTCCAGCGGTTGATTGGAGTGCAAGACGAAGACTCCTGCGGGAAGAGTAGCTTTTGTGAGACCCCGCAGGCAAAGCCGAGGAGGCTCACGGGCTACCCGCGGAAAGCGAAGTCTTGCACGGAAATCATTAGCGGTAATATAATCCTATACTGAAATTGTTCGTCTTTAGGTTGTTGTTTATACCCTTTATCCCAGGCTCTATCTTTATGTCTTAAACCCTTTAAACTTCTTCCTATTACCGAAGGAATATATAAAGATCAACAGCGATAGAAATAAAATCGGGGCAGTGATAATGAGCGGAATAAGATTCATTAATCCCAATATATTAATGAGAAAACTGATAATGATTAAAAAAACAAGAAGCAAAAATTTTATATTTATTCTCATGATCGATCCCTCCGCGGGCGGTTTAATACACTATATGACAAGCTGAAGGGGTTCATTCATGGATTTTGACAATATTGTGAAATACCATACAAACAACTTGCCAATACAAGTTGATGCATGTTATATTATCAGTGTGAAGTTGATCACAAGCAAACATATACCCCTTTGTTTGACCGTGAAAAATTTCTCCCATCCCCTTTGTTCGTATTGAAAAGCCGATGTTGGCAACAACATCGGCTTTTCTTGTTTATACGGGTATTTAATTATTTCACAATAGTTAATCAGCAATATATCTCCAAAACGTTCCGTGCTTGGCAGGTATTTTCCTGACTTTCTGCTGCAGGGTCCATTTCTTCATTTGCTTTTCTACCTCTTCAATGGATAAATCGTATACTACGGCAATTTCTTTAGACGCTACCAGCCGATAGTATCTCATGAACTCTTCAAGCGAAGGTAAGGGTTTCTTTTCGGGCTTTATTGTCAACATCTCTTCAATGATATGAACATATACCTCGTAGGAATAGAGACCTGTTACCTTTAATCCCTCATCTTCAATATTTTCATTAAAAAAGACCAGGGTAGGAATTTCATCGACTTCCATTTCCGTCGTGATTTTAATATCACATTGAAACGCTTTTGAGGCAGAGTATGAATGGATATCATTCATAAACTCATTAAGGTCGAGCTTTGCTTCCTTAGCGCACTCCTTAAGTACATCAAAATTCGATATATCTTGTTTTTGAAGGAATAACCTTTCCTGCAAGTAGCGTAAAAACCGTATTCCCGAATGCTTTCCTTGAAGCTCTGCGGCTTTAATAGCAAAAGAGGCGATATAAGGTGAATATATCGGTTTGTCGATCCATAAGCTACCGTCACATGACATTCCTGAACGGCTGGCTGTTTTCTCCCATTGCTGAGCTAAATCTTCCTGCTTTCGCTTTGATACAATATTTAATGAAGAAAGCTGCCCGCTTAATATATATCGGATTCGAAAATACTGACCGTATTCAATCCTGAGTTTTTTTAATATAGGCTCCAGTGCCCAGCATTCAGGACATAGCGGGTCTACGAACATATAGATTTCCAGTGGTTTTTTTTCGGCTCCACAACTATTCAGCGGGCTTGAGTTATTTAAACTAGTCAATGTTGTTTCTCTCCGGTGTCTCCGTATTTACCATATGATGGGCGGTTAAAACAAGTCTGTGATAGAAGTCTTCTCTTACTTGCCCCTCAAGCTCCACTTCATCCATTGCCTCATCCATACAGCTCAGCCAAGCCTTCGCTCTTTCTTCTGTGATCGGGAAGGGAAGATGCCTGGCCCGAAGCATAGGGTGACCATGTTCTTCGGTATAAAGAGGGGGGCCGCCTAAATATTGTGTAAGAAATTGTTTTTGTTTGCGAGCCGTCTCTGTTAAATCTTCTGGAAAAATAGGTGCCAACAATTCATGTTTAGACACTCTATAATAAAATGCATCAACGAGCATGGAGAGTTTCTTTTCGCCGATTAAGTTATAAGGCATTTTTGGTTTCTCGACCATAAGAAGGACTCCTTTTTACTTAGAATGTAAGTTTATTCTAGCAAGCATTCATTTATATCTCAAACAAATAGCCTTGCATCAGTCCGATCCTTAACACTATTGTTGCCAGAACGCTTTTGGATATCCTTTAAAGTACGTTCAGTCGATAGCCCCGGAAGCTTTGCACAAAAAAAGCTGTACAAGGTTAATGTACAGCTTTGTTTCAGCTTATTAAATTTCTTAAGCATGAAATGTATCCGTTACTTTTTTTACATAGGCAGTAGTCTCTTTGAAAGGGGGGATTCCATTGTACTTATCAACATTGCCGGGTCCCGCATTATATGCAGCAAGTGCCAGGTCGATGTCCCCGTTATATTTATCAAGCATCTGTTTTAAATATTTGGTGCCTGCAAATACATTCTCTTCCGGGTCGAAGATATCGGACACTCCCAATCCACGAGCAGTCGCAGGCATCAGCTGCATCAAACCTGAAGCCCCTGCGGGACTGACAGCATCAGGTTTGAATCCTGACTCATGATGAATTACAGCCTGTATTAGTTTTTCAGGGAGTTGATACCGGTCGGCCGCTTTGGAGATAATCTCTTCTAATGACTTAGGAGTCTGGTACTCGGTTTTGCTTAGTGCAGAGAGAGACCGCGGCGGCTGGGAAACTGTAAAAGAAGGATGCATATCAAGCATGCTCTTAACGGCTCCTAAGGTATTGGTGCCTGTCGGCAGTCCTCCGCTATTGTTTAAAGCCTGGGTGAATAGCTGCTGAAATAAGTCATTGCTTTGATTCCCGGTGTTCATAGAAGAAACGGAACCCAGTTTATTGAGTGCCTGAAGTTCCATCATCGTTTTTAATTGTTGAACATTCATACTAACGGCTCCTGTCTATTTAAGGGGTGTCATTATTCTATATATCGGAAAAAGTGATTAGTGTTTTATCATTGGTGCCTGACTTTTTCCCTGTAAAAGCGTTTTATTTTATTTTCCGTCTCCCTGTGAGGGATCTCATGTGCTTTCAATAGATCAAAGAAGATTTTTTCTCCAAGCTTAAAATCCTTTACTTCATATTCAAGTTCATAGTCCACTTTATTGAAATATGAACTTTCATCAAATACGAGCGATCCGCCACGGAATTCCATTTCTGCTCTCTTTGTGGTTAAAGAGCCAAAGTGTAGAAGGGAAGTGGTTGAAATACCCGCATTTTGCAGGGACTCTTTAACTTCTCCGTCAGGGAAATCCCCTTGTTTCAACAAGTCATCTGCTTCCTGTGCTGAAAGGCCTTGGTTGGTTTCCAGCAGTCCTTCTTCAAGTGGTGTTTTCAGCGTCAGCGTGAAGGAATTCTTTTTCCGGCGGATCCTCAATGCCGATTGCAAGTTCTTCAGTTGAAAGTCAGGGGTATCAAAGTAATGGTTGACCTGGCTTTCAAACTCAGTATCTTTTATCATAAAATGCCTGGTTAATTTCAGGAATTCTTCTTCAGTCAACAGGTTCTTAAATTCAATCTCGATCTCTTGTGACATAGAAAAGCACCCTTTCATTGCTTGCTACTTGTATTATCTCTTTTATAGAAGGGAACTTCAATGTTTAGATGTAAATCGTGTCTTATGATAAAATAATAGTGATTGTTTTATGGAAGGATGAATATAACATGAGAAAAATCGTTCAATTTAATGAGGCAAAATTTGATAATGGGTTTTTATACTTACATACGGAACAAAAGGATTTGATTAAAGGAATCAAGCCCGCTTGTCAAATCATTGCAGACTCTGATCGTTACGCCTTTGTTTATCTGGCGGAAAATGAAGAAGAATATGTATATCTCTACTTAGAAGAAGGAATCTGGGGGGAGTTAAAAAAAGCGATTGAAGAAAAAACTTCAGTCATCATAATAAGTGATGATGAGTCATTGGAGCTGGATCAGTTCCATGAGGAATTAAGTTATCTAATCAGCAATATAGAAGGAAACGGGAATTACGGAGAAGAAATGGTTAAGAAGGTTGAATCTGCTTTTATCGATTGAATCCCTTTTAAAAACCAGTTGTTTATAACCTGAAAGAAAGAAACAGAGATGTTTCAAACGAGGTGAGGGGAAATGAATCATTGGGAACAATTTCTGGCTCCCTATAATCAAGCCGTAGATGAACTTAAAGTGAAACTGAAGGGAATGCGTGGGGAGTATGAGTTTAAGCATACGCATTCTCCGATTGAATTTGTAACGGGGCGGGTAAAGCCGATTGCCAGCATCCTGGATAAAGCGAACCAAAAAGGGATTGCGCTATCAGACATTGGGACAGAGATGCAGGATATCGCAGGTCTAAGAATGATGTGTCAATTCGTGGAAGATATTCATGTAGTGGTTGAACATCTCCGGTCACGAAAGGATTTCACTGTGATCGAAGAAAGGGACTATGTCACGAACAAAAAGCCAAGCGGATACAGATCCTATCATGTTGTCGTTGATTATCCGGTCCAGACGATTCTAGGAGAGAAAAACATCCTTGTGGAAATTCAAATCCGTACGCTATCGATGAATTTTTGGGCAACGATTGAGCATTCTTTGAATTATAAATACAGCGGCCAATTTCCCGAAAGAATTCGAATGCGGCTCCAAGGTGCTGCTGAAGCTGCTTTTCGGCTGGATGAAGAAATGAGCCTGATTCGGGAAGAAATCCAGGAAGCTCAGGCTATTTTCACTAACAAGATGGAAAAAGATAAAAGAGGCAGCGGCAAAACCGATAAAAGAATTCACAAACAGTGAGACGAAGGGGGTCAAAATGAATGAAGTTTGCAATTACGTCAAAGGGCGACTCAAAGTCAAATACATTGATGCACAAAATGAGAACCTATCTGCAGGATTTCAATTTGACATATGATGAAGAACAGCCTGATATCGTCATTTCGGTAGGGGGGGACGGGACGTTACTGTATGCCTTTCACCGTTATCGATCCAGACTTGATAAGACCGCCTTTGTAGGGGTGCATACGGGTCATCTGGGGTTTTATGCCGACTGGGTGCCCGAAGAAATCGAAAAGCTTGTCATTGCCATAGCCAAAACCCCTTATCAAATAATCGAATATCCATTATTGGAAACAATCATCCGGTATCAGCACGGGGGAAGGGAAACGCGTTATTTGGCCCTGAATGAATCTACAGTGAAGAGTGTTGAAGGCACACTCGTCATGGATGTGGAAATCAGGGGACAGCATTTCGAACGTTTCAGGGGGGATGGGTTATGTTTATCAACCCCTTCGGGCAGTACGGCGTACAATAAGGCGCTTGGCGGCGCAATCATCCATCCGTCTTTGCCGGCTATTCAATTCGCTGAAATGGCATCCATTAACAACCGAGTTTTCCGTACGATCGGATCTCCTCTTATCTTACCGGCGCATCATACATGTATGCTGAAGCCTGTTAATGGACCTGATTTCCTGGTGACGATTGATCATCTTTCCCTTTTGCATAAAGACGTTAAGTCCATTCAATACCGAGTTGCAGATGAGAAAATCCGTTTTGCCCGATTCCGGCCTTTTCCTTTCTGGAAGAGAGTCCATGACTCTTTTGTGGCGGATGAATAAAAGTTATTCAATTCAGTGGGAAATCTCTTCTGAGTATGAAGGCATACTCTTAAGGGAATTCCTGATTGATCAGAAGATTTCTAAACGTACGCTGACCTCAGTCAAGTTTGATGGAGGAGCGATTTTCGTCAATGACACTGAAGTAAATGTGCGTCATTTATTGAAGGTGGGCGACATTGTCAAAATCAATTTCCCTCCTGAAACAAGAAGTGAACAATTAATAGCGGAAGACCTGCCGTTGAAAATCGTATATGAAGACAGAGATGTCCTGATTGTCGATAAGCCGTGGGGAATGAATACAATCCCGTCAAATGATCATCGTACAGGGAGTCTTGCGAACGGGATTGCCGGTTATTACAAACAATGCAGCCTGGCGTCTACTGTTCATATCGTAACCAGGCTCGACCGGGATACTTCCGGACTTGTATTGGTAGCCAAGCACCGGCACGTGCATCATTTATTCAGTCTTCAGCAGCAGGAGCAAGGGGTTTCCAGGACATATGAAGCTTTGTCTGAAGGAGTAATGACCTGTGAACAAGAGGTCATCGAAAAGCCGATCGGCCGCAAAGACACGAGTATTATTGAAAGAGAAGTCCGGAATGACGGACGATATGCCAAGACGGCATACCATGTACTGTACCAATACCCTCAAGCCGCTCACATATCCTTGCGTCCCGAAACGGGAAGGACACATCAAATCCGTGTCCATATGGCTTCGATCGGACACCCTCTCTTGGGTGACGATTTGTACGGAGGGAGCAGACAACTTTTGAAGCGGCAAGCACTCCATTGCAAGACTCTTTCTTTTTATCATCCAATGAATAATGAAAGGATGAAGTTCGAGAGTCCGCTGGCAAGTGATATGAAAGGCGTATTGGATATCTTAGGTGCTGTAGAAAAAAGAGATTCCTTGTGTTGATCTGCACAAGGAATCTCTTTTTGATTGGTTCTGTTTAAAGGGTTTGAGAAAATAAAGCTGATTTAATATTTATGGGAATGTCCGGAATTTTTCTTTTACAAATGGCATGGTCGATGGCACGCTTACCAATTCCATTTCAGGATAACGGAACGCGGTCAACTTCCCGCCGAATACTGCACCTGTATCGATATTGACCGTATTGTTGATCATTCTCGGTTCTAATACTGGAGTATGTCCATAAATAATCCAGCCGTCACCCTTGTATTCCTTCGCCCAATCTCTTCTGACCGGTGTACCGTCATCATTTACTTCACCTGTAATATCACCATATAGAACGAAGGTTTTTACACGCTTGTTGTTCTTTCCTATGTACTCTTCCTTGATTCCTGCATGTGCAATGATCAATTTACCATCATCGAGTACCTGATGGAGGGGTGAATCTTCGTATAAATTGATAAATAGAGTTCTATACTCTTTCCTTTCTTTTTCTGAAAGAGCACTTAATTCTGCGGCGGTAGTTTCAAGACCATGCAGGATTTTCACTTTGTTCCCTAAGAAATAACGATAAAGCTTATTACAGTGATTCCCTGGGACATAGTAAGCCTCTTTTTCTTTTCGCAGGGACGCGACAACCGAAATCGTTTTTAAAGAATGCGGCCCCCGGTCAGTCAAATCCCCCACAAATGCAAGCTTTCTTCTCCCGGGATGGCGCGGGAGTCCTTCCCTCCAATCATAACCGAGTTTTTCAGTAAGCTTCCTGAATTCTTCAAAACAACCGTGAATATCTCCAATGACATCAATCTTCATTATGCACCTTCTTTCTTTTCGGTAGAAACTTTTTTCTTTTCATTTCGTTCGTTTTGTGACATATTAATGTTTCAGTGTTTGAAAAAACGGGTTTGTATATTCACTATTTTATGTAGAATATTTTATAGAGGCAAAGATAAGTAAGATGTGCTGACTTGACGGGCGACATTTTAAAAAAGATTTGCTAGTATTATTACGACTATATGGGATTAACATAAAGGGAGGGTGTGCCTTAATGAGTGAAGCGACCAAAGAACAATTGAATGAAAAAGAAAAGCAGGAAAAAGAAATGTATGATGAGGAGCTTCTCATTAGAGCCCTTCAACAAGAAGATTTAGATTTATTCCGCTCAGAGTTTATTCAATTGCACTCCTACGATCAGGCTAAATTTTTTTCCAAGGTTGAGGATGAACTGAGAATCCGCCTTTACCATTATCTTTCCCCAGAAGAAATGGCTGAACTGTTTGAAAGTCTTGATATAGACGAAGAAGATTATCAGGATTTGCTCGCAGAAATGAATCCCTCATATGCAGCTGAAATGCTTTCCAATATGTACGCAGATGATGCGGTAGACGTATTGAATGAACTTGATAAAGAACAGGTTGTCAGCTATTTAACCATCATGGATGTTGAGTCCGCTAAAGAAATCAAAGAGCTCCTTCATTATGAGGAGTACACTGCCGGAAGTATCATGACTACTGAATTTGTCGCCATTTCACAAAATCAGACAGTTCGGTCGGCAATGTACATTCTTAAGAATGAAGCTCCGAATGCAGAGACGATCTATTACATTTATGTGGTGGATGATGACAAGAAATTGGTGGGAGTCATCTCCTTGAGGGATCTCATTATAAGTCATGATGATGTCATGATTTCTGAAATCATGAGCGACAGAGTGATGTCAGTCGGGGTGAGCGAGGATCAGGAAGCGGTAGCCAGACAAATGAAAGATTATGATTTCTTGGCATTGCCGGTTGTCGATTTTCAACATCATCTGCTCGGAATCATTACAGTAGATGACATCATGGATGTAATGGAAGAAGAAGCGTCCGATGACTATTCCAAGCTCGCAGGTATTGCTGACTTGGATTCAATTGACAGAAACCCTTTCCATGCAGCCAAAAAACGTCTGCCATGGTTGATTGCTTTATTATTCCTCGGAATGTTTACGGCGAGTCTTATCGGCCGTTTTGAAGCGACACTCGATAAAGTAGCTATTCTTGCTGTCTTTATTCCGCTTATCGCCGGAATGGCCGGGAATACCGGTACGCAGGCACTGGCAGTTGCTGTAAGAGGTATTGCTACGGGTGATTTGGAAAAAGAAAATAAACTTAATCTCATTATACGCGAAGCAGGAACAGGACTCATTACTGGCACGACATGCGGGATTGTTGTCAGTATGATTGTGTATGTTTGGAAAGGAACTTTTTTCCTCGGGATCTTAGTCGGTGTTTCAGTGATGATTTCATTATTTGTCGCTACACTGGCTGGTACACTAGTCCCTCTTTTAATGCACAAATTGAAAGCCGACCCAGCCGTAGCATCGGGTCCTTTTATTACAACAATAAACGATATAATAAGTATTTTAATTTATTTTGGATTAGCTACATTGTTCATGAATTATCTTATATAGAAAGAAAAGGGGGAGAGCATTATGGAACAGCATGCCTCTGTAACATCACTGGTGATCGTCATCATTGTCGCTTTTTTGACTCCTATATTGCTGCATCGTTTTAAATTGAATTTTATCCCTGTGGTCATTGCCGAGATCATCATGGGATTGGTGATCGGGAAGAGCGGATTCGATCTTGTCCATCAAGATATGTGGCTTGAAACCTTATCCACCTTCGGGTTCATCTTCTTAATGTTTTTAAGTGGTCTGGAAATTGATTTCAAAGCCTTCTCAAACAGCAAGAAGAAGAAAGAAATCCTTCCGAGCGGCAAGGAAGAACCTAACCGCCTGAAAGTGGCAACCATCATTTTTATAGGGATATTCTTTGTTTCTCTCGGACTTTCTTATTTGTTTGTCCTATTTGATTTGATAGAAAATGCCTTTTTGATGACATTGATCATCTCTACCATTTCACTGGGGGTAGTTGTACCGACTCTGAAAGAAGCCCATATATCAAAGACTGCGATTGGCCAGATTATATTGTTGATTGCTGTCATTGCAGATTTGGTGACGATGATATTGCTTGCAGTATTCGTTTCACTCTACGGCGAAGGGCACGGGAATATGTGGCTGCTTCTTGTTCTGTTTGTTGTGGGGATTCTTCTCTATCTTCTTGGGAAACGAATGAAAAATAATAATTTCATTAAGAGTTTATCGACTGGTACAGTACAAATAGGAACAAGAGCGGTATTCACTCTCATCATCTTATTAGTTGCGGTATCAGAAACAGTGGGTGCAGAAAATATATTAGGAGCCTTTCTGGCAGGTGTATTAGTTTCTTTATTGGCACCGAATCAGGAAATGGTACAAAAGCTGGATTCATTCGGTTACGGCTTTTTAATCCCTATTTTCTTCGTAATGGTTGGAGTGGAGCTGGATCTTCAGTCTTTACTGAGCGATAAGAAGATGTTGCTCTTGATTCCACTGCTCCTTGCTGCATTCCTGATCTCTAAAATATTGCCCGTTTACTTGTTAAGGATCTGGTATGATACAAAAACCACATTAGCTTCTGCATTCCTGCTTACATCAACTCTTTCACTGGTGATAGCGGCAGCGAAAATCGCTGAAAGAATGGAAATCATAACTTCACAAATGAGTGGTACCCTGATACTGGTAGCTGTCATAGCATGTATCATTACACCAATTATCTTTAAAAAGCTGTTCCCACGGGAAAGCGCGAAAGAAAAGAAATTGAAAGTAGTGTTCTTGGGAGCCAACCAGATGACTATGCCGGCATCCAGGGAATTACAATCCTCATTATATGAATCTGTCCTCTATCATACAGTTCAAGATAAATCGGATAAAAACATTGCTGATTCTTTATTCAAGATCAATGAAATTGAGAATTATTCGCTTGATACTTTAGAAGAGTTCAACGTTTTTGATGCAGATATCATAGTAATTTCAACCGGTGATGAAGAGGTGAATGCGACCCTTTCTATCACTGCAAAAGAAAGAGGAGTAGAACGTGTCATTGCAAGAGTTGAAAGCCCTGATATGCATGAAACCCTAAGAGAACAGGGAATAGAAGTATATTCAGTATTCCTCTCAACCAAAGCACTATTAAGAGCCATGATTGAATCACCGTCAGTAATGAATATCCTCACAAACCAGGAAATGTCGTTGTACGAAATCAAAATGATGAACAGCCAGTTTGAAGGGATGACATTGAGAAAATTCCCGTTTACCGGAGATGTCATCTTTGTCCGTATATTCAGGGGCAAAGATTCGATTGTACCTCATGGTGACACAGAACTTCACATGAATGATCGGTTGATTGTTACCGGATCTAAAGAATATGTTGATGAATTGAAACGCGAACTCGAATTCTGCGAATACTGTTAAAAAGAACTCCCCGGTCTGCCGGGGGGTTTTTCTTTAGACAATAATTTAGAGGATTTTCACTGATAGATACCTAATTAGTTATAGAGGCAGAACAAGAAGGAGATGGCTATAAATGTGGGAAACAAAAGTAATGGCTATAAGAGAACGGCTGAAAGAAAGTCTGGATGGGATCTCTGTGGAAAAGATCAATAAAAAACCTTCCCGGGGTGAGTGGAGCATCGCCCAGATCGTCCTGCACCTTGCAGGGGCAGAGACACGCTTTATGAAATTGGCGTTGGAAGCCGCGCAAGGAGAACCGGCTGTAAGTGGAGGTGCAGTGGACTTGAGTGTGTTTGATGATAAAAGCAAGAAGCTTAAAGCACCCGTCGACCCGCCTGAAGAACCTCACACCATAGATGAATTATTGGTTGCCCTCCAAACGTCAAGAAACTTAACAGATGAATTTATAGAGAAGTACTCTGAAGTTCAATTGCAGCAAAAAACGATGAATCATCATCGATTTGGAATCATGCCAGTCTGGCAGGTCCTCGAGCTCCTGGGAAGACATGAAGAGCGTCATATTGATCAAATTGAAGAGACGAAAAAGAAGATATCATAGAATTGTACCTTTTCTTTTTTTGTTGTTTCATGTAGAATTAGTAGCAGGTACTAATAACTTGTAACAATAGGAGGATTACAATGACTCTTTCATTAGAAGGCAAGACATTTATTGTCATGGGTGTTGCCAATAAACGAAGTATTGCATGGGGGATTGCCCGTTCCCTTCATCTGTCGGGGGCACGATTGATTTTTACATACGCAGGCGAACGTTTTGAAAAAGGCGTTAGAGATCTTGCCGGTACATTAGAAGGCGGAGAGGACTCTCTTGTACTTCCTTGTGACGTAACAAGTGATGAAGATATAGAAAAATGCTTTTCTGCAATCAAAGAAGAAGTGGGAACGATCCACGGTATTGCGCACTGTATCGCATTCGCCAATAAAGAAGAGCTTGCCGGAGATTATATGAATACGACAAGAGATGGATTTCTGCTTGCCCACAACATCAGTTCTTATTCGTTAACTGCGGTGGCGAAGGCTGCTAAAGATTTAATGACTGAAGGCGGAAGCATTGTTTCCATGACGTATCTGGGCGGAGAAAGAGTAATGCAGAATTATAACGTAATGGGAGTGGCAAAGGCATCACTTGAAGCAAGTGTAAAATACCTTGCAAGTGACTTAGGAAAGCACGGCATCCGTGTAAATGCCATTTCTGCCGGTCCGATCCGTACACTTTCTGCTAAAGGAGTAGGGGACTTTAACTCCATCCTTAAAGAAATCGAAGAGCGTGCTCCGCTGCGCCGCAATACAACCCAAGAAGAAGTCGGCGACACGGCCGTGTTCTTATTCAGCGACCTTTCAAGAGGAATCACAGGGGAAAATCTTCACGTGGATTCCGGTTATCATATTCTTGGGTAATGATAATATACAGTAATCCCGCTGGCCAAAAATGGCCGGCGGGATTTTTTATTAGTATATGCATAGGTAATGGCTTTTCTTTTGTATGAACCAGGATCTAGCTGGTGATTGGAGTTGAAGACGAAAACGCCAATCAACAGCCGTATTTAATATAGAGGTACAAAAATATTCCTAACAAAAATGAAACTGACGTGCACCTTTTGCATACATATAAAAGTGGAGAGGAATTGGAGGTGTGCTTCATGAAAAAAGAAAAAGCAACGAGCAAGGAACCCCTGTTATATATTCAGCAGCCAAAACTGCAGGAAGTGAAAGGGAATATGCAGGTAACATATCGGTCGACGAAATCAAAAGAGAAAAAAGAAAAGCTTTCCGCCAAACCAATCGAAACTCAAATAGAAAAACCTCAAGACAAAGCAGAGCCGTCAATATTAAAAAAACCTGAAATCGAGGTTAAGGAGGAAATTAAAACTCATCAAAAGCCTTCAGGGGAAGAACCCCAGTCTGCTATCCACTCATTCAGAAGGCTGAAACCATTCAAAGAACTGAACCTGGACGAAAAGCTGGAGTATATTACGGCCAGCATCAACGGTAAAGTCCCTTTTCCTTGTGAATTCAGTACCGGTACTGCTGCCTATAAAGGCGTGCTTATCTCTATGGACGAATCCACTATAAAAATCAAAACATTCCGCGGCGATGAAGAAACGATTCCAAGGGACTCCTTGAAATCGATTAAGATGATAGGTTTACAATAAAAGAAGCCAGGCGGGATCTCCCGGCTGGCTTTTCTTACAAGTTCAGTCTGTCACTGATACCTGAGTATTAATCTTCACATAATTCAACGAATACGTCTTTGATACATTGAATCGCACAGAAGCAATCCAGGTCAACCGTCACGCAATCGCCTGTTAGTTCCCAATCATCCATCGGGTCGTTTGGATCATCGTTCTTATTCGGTATGACTACTTGTAGAGTAGCACAGCAGTTGTCAAAGATTTCTTTTACCCGGAAATATGGTGATTTCGACTTGCTTCCTTTAACGTGAACTTCGAATGTATCACCGTTTTTCAGGTATAGCTTGAAGACACGGGTATTTACACGGTTAGCAGGGCTAACCATCGATCCCAGCGGCTCAAGGAAACAGTCATTTCGGCATTCGTTGCACTCGTCACCAGCGTCTTGAATATCTTTAATAGCGCGAACTGCTTGACATACACAGCCGAGATCTTTTTTTCCAAAATCTCTATCTCTTCCGCAACCCATAAAAAGTTCCTCCTTAAAATAAATTTCATTTACATTACTAACATATTGTGGTGTAGGCGATTAGGTAACGGACATCTGCCCTCTTTTAGAAATTTGGGCTTGTATATATTTATAAATGGAGAAAGGAAGATCTAAATGGAGTTGACTTTCGTCCAACTTACAACTCTCGGCTTTGCTATTTTTCGACTGACTCATTTAATCGTTTTTGATAAGATAACTGAATTTCTACGATCGCCTTTCTTTGATGAAATTGTAGAGGAAGAAAATGGGGTGGAAGAGGTTTACCTTATTCCCAAGAAGGAAGGTTTCAAAGGCTTCGCAGGCCGGCTGTTATCCTGCTACTGGTGTACTGGCATATGGGCAAGTATGTTTTTGTACGGTGGTTACATGTGGTTTCCTGCTATTTTTGCACCATTTATTACACTGCTCGCTGTCGCAGGTGTAGCAGCCGTCATTGAATCGGCAGTCCAGAGTGGGAATGGACTAAATTAGTAGGTAATTAGTGGAAACAAGCATGCCCCTTTTCACATATAATGAACTATCCACATGTGAAGGAGGCAAAGAAAATTGATAAAATACAATGGGAATAACGTGATTAAACCAACAAAAACACCAACAAATTATAAGAAGAAAAAAGACTGCGGCTGTGGATCAAAAATAAAGAAAAATTAGATCGCTCATTAGGAGCGGTCTTTTTTTTTCATAAATTTAGACTTTATGAAAAAAATAAGGAGTGAGTATAAATAAAAATGAGGGATAGTGTATGAAGAAATATTTATGTGCAGGAGTCATTACCTCTTTACTAATTGCAGGCTGCTCCAACAAGGAAGATGGAAAGGACAGCAAAGTTGCGCTCATTAAGACAACCGATCCGCCCCCGATCGAGCTGGTGGACAATCCTGAAACAGAGAGTTTTGGACATGCAATAAAAAAAGAGCTCGCTAAAAAGAAGGAATTGTATGATGTTGCAGTCATTCAAAGTAAAGAAGAAACGTTGGTCGTTTATAAAGTGAAGCATTTGCAGCGCTTTAAAATGAAAAAGATCGAAAAGGATATGGAGAAGTATCTTGAGGGGAAATATCCCGATGAAGATTTCGTCTTATCAAGCGATTACAAGATCTTTCTCGAAACAGTCCGCTTAAAAGAAAAAATCCAGCACAAGTCAATCTCCAAAAAGAAGGCTAAAAAAGAATTTAAGGATATTATCGAGTTACAAAAGGAAAAGACATAGGAGGCATACGTTGTGGGAAAAACACCGAAAACCCCCGAACAGCAGAAATATGAAAAACTCGAAAAGCAATATGAAACCAAAAGGCCGCTTTTGAAGAATGTCATCAAGGCGTTCTTTGTAGGAGGGGCAATCTGCCTGGTGGGTCAGGCAGTGAGTTATTTCTATATTTATTTCTTTAATTTCACAGAGCAGACAGCTGGAAATCCAACAGTCGCCACGATGGTGTTTTTTGCCATGATTCTTACAGGCTTTGGTATTTATGATCATTTAGGCCAGTTTGGTGGGGCGGGAAGTGCAGTTCCTGTCACGGGATTTGGTAATGCCGTAATATCTGCAGCGATTGAACATAAAACAGAGGGCTATGTATTGGGTGTGGGAGGCAACATCTTTAAATTGGCAGGATCCGTTATCGTGTTCGGTGTATTTGCCGCCTTTGTGGTTGCATTAATTAAAACGTTATTAATTCAATGGGGGGTTATCTGATGCTTAAGGGATCGAGATCATGGGTCTTCCCTGCACAGCCGGCGATTCTCTCTACCGGAGTGGTCGGCGGCCCTTTCGAAAAAAAAGGAAAACTGGCAGCGGAATTTGACCGGTTTTACGACGATTTATGGATGGGCCAGGACACATATGAAAAAGCGAATCGGGTCCTTATTGAAGATGCGGTGCAGATAGCACTTGAGAAGCAGTCTCTTCAAAAGGATGATGTACAATTCTTTTTAACCGGAGACCTGATCAATCAAATTACTCCTTCAAGCTTTGCGGCACGCTCAAATGCCATTCCTTATTTCGGCTTATTTGGTGCATGTTCCACATCAATAGAAGGTCTTGCACTGGCAGGCTTTTTAGTGAATTATCAGGGAGCCGATAAAGTAATAACCGGAGCTTCAAGTCATAATTCTGCAACCGAGAAACAGTTTCGTTACCCAACTGAATATGGCGGGCAAAAACCACCTACCGCGCAATGGACAGTTACTGGAGCCGGTTATGCAGTAGTGGGGAATGGTGCGGGTCTTACAACCCCTGGTCCCAGGGTCACCTCCGCAACGATTGGAAAAGTGATTGATTTGGGCTTAACAGATCCATTTAATATGGGAGGTGCAATGGCTCCTGCAGCAGTAGATACGATAGCTGGTCACTTTCAGGACCTGGGGAGAGACCCCTCTTATTACGATTTAATTGTAACCGGGGATCTTGCTGCAATCGGAAGACAGACGGCCATGGAAATGCTGAAGGAAAAAGGATACACCTTGTCTGACCGGCAATACCAAGACTGCGGATTACTCATATATGGGGAAGATCAGCCCGTCCAGTCGGGGGCGAGCGGTCCTGGTTGCTCAGCAACCGTTCTCTATGGACACTTATTAAATGAAATGAAAAAGGGCACTTACAAACGGATACTCGTCGTGGCCACAGGTGCGTTGCTATCACCACTTACGTTTCAGCAAGGGGAAACGATTCCTTGTATTGCCCATGCGGTGTCTATTGAATTTTTGTAATTTAAAGGAGGGAGCTTATATATGATAGCAATGTTCTTTTGGTCATTTGTGATAGGAGGAATCATCTGTGTGATTGGACAGTTAATGTTTGATGTAGCGAAATTGACTCCGGCACACACGTTAAGTTTTTTAGTGGTGGCCGGCGCTATACTATCAGGATTTGGATTATATGAACCTCTAATCGATTTTGCAGGGGCAGGGGCAACCATACCGATCACGAGTTTTGGGAATGCACTTGTAAATGGTGCGATGCAAGAATCACAGGAGCACGGCCTGGTGGGTGTATTAACGGGAATGTTCGAAGTAACTAGTTCCGGTATATCAGCTGCGATCGTTTTTGGCTTCATAGGTGCACTCCTTTTTAAACCAAAGGGGTAAAGGGAGGATAGGGTTATGCCTGAATACTTGCAAGTAGCAGTTAGAAGCTTGTTCATTCTTCTATCTTTATTTATCATTACAAAATTACTGGGAAAGAAACAACTGTCAAAATTATCATTTTTTGAATATATTACCGGCATTACAGTAGGCAGCATTGCAGGTACACTTTCAATGGATCTCGGCCTGCCGTTAAGTGAAGGTCTTATGAGTATCTTCCTGTGGTTCTTGTTTCCTCTGATGTTTTCTTACCTTTCACTGAAAAGCAGTAGATTCAGAAGGTTTGCAGAAGGGAAGCCTTCTGTTTTCATTAAAGATGGAAAAATAGATGAAAAAGCACTGAAGAAAGAACAGTACTCCATTGATGAACTTCTTGAGCAATTAAGGAAGAAAGATGTATTTCGCGCCGCGGATGTTGAATTCGCCACTTTAGATACAAACGGGGATCTGAGCGTATTACTGAAGAAAGAAAAGCAGCCTCTGCTTAAAGAAGATATGATGACTGTGTTTCAGCGCTCGACTCCTCCCCAGGCGGTCATTACAGACGGAAAAATTGATGAAGCTGCTTTGAAGGAAGTAGGATTTCCAGAGCCCTGGCTCCTAAAAGAACTATCAAAAAGGCAGCTGAGTGTCGAGGCGATCTTTTTGGCACAGTTAGATAAGGAAGGGAACCTCACCTTTGATTTATACAATTGGACAAATACACAACAAAATTAAAAAAAGCCCATACGGATTAACCCTCATTTACATATGTTATAAATGACTAAAGGTAAAGTGAGGTGATGCTGAATGCCTTACGGATATGGTTATGGCTGCGGATATGGCGGAGGTTATGGTTCTACTTTTGTATTAATCGTCGTCTTATTCATCTTGTTAATTATCGTTGGAGCTAGCTTCTGCTAATTTAGAAGCACAATTAAAGGCAGAACCCTCGAATAGAGGGATCCTGTCTTTTTTAGGTTGAGGGATCAAGGATGGAAAAGCAGCAGAATGCTAAGGATCTCCAAAGAAATAATCACGCTCTCCATTTTTTTACATATGATGCTTATAGTTAAGAAGGAGGCGTATTACTAATGAACAACAACTTTTTTAAGAATTTGGAACAGAAGACAGGCGTCAACATGAATGAAGTGTTAGAGCTTGCCAACTCATTACAAAATGCAAATTTTAAAGATGAAGCCACCGTGAGAAAAGTTATCAAGCGTGTTTCTAAAATAGCCAATAAACCTGTAAGTAAAGAAATGGAAGAAAAAATTGTAAAGTCCATTGTGAATGACGGGAAACAGCTGGATTTCGGGACCATTTCCAATATGCTTAACAAAGGAAAAAAATAATCTTTTTAATAGAGAATGGACATAAAGGGGTGAGAACTCACGTACTTTATGTTAATTCTCTTTTATTTTTTACAATGTCAGTCAGAAGTTCCAGCCGGGATTGATACTGTATTTTAGCATATCCCAATTAAAAATGAACAAAATTCAACTGTTAGATGTTTTAACCAGTCGTAAATCCGGGTAAAAAAACATATAAGGAGGTAATCTAAATGGGATACATTGCTCCAATTCCCCACCATCAATATAAACAGTATCAGGAAAGGGATATCAAAGTAGACAAACATCCTTTTCGCTTCATTCCGGTACAACCCATCAAAGCATTGAAAAATAAATCAAAACAAACCGATCATGAAGAAATGAATATCTACCCTGATAAAGTACCTTCAAATCAATATATAACCCACACAAGAAGACTTCCAACAACCTCCATCCCCTCCGGATTAATAGCTGAAGTAACAGGAAAAGGTACCTACTTTAACGAATATGTATAAAGAAAAGCGAAGGCGGCTTGCTCAGGTCCGACAAGCATAAGGTGAACATACCGAAAAGGCTGGTTTTTGCCTTTTTGGTATGTTTGACTTATGACCTCGAGGGACTAGCCGCCGCAGCTGGA
>NZ_JBBYAF010000036.1:0-46057 GCF_038405515.1 Rossellomorea oryzaecorticis
AGGCGAGCAAGCCGGAAAGGCGTTCTTTGCCTTTTTGGCTTGCTTGACTTATGACCTCGAGCCTCTAGCCGCCGGAGCTGGACAGGTCTCACATTAGCTACTTTTTCCGTAGGAGTCTTCGTCTTCCACTCCAATCAACTGCTGGTATCACCCTAATATTAATAACGGAGGATAACTAAGAAATAAACAACAGGTGCGATCACTCATGAATTGAGAGCAACTCTCGTTCATTTCCGATTTAATTATTATTATCACCTTATAGAAAAAGAGCAGCCGTAAAAGCTGCTCTTTTCCGATGAAAGATTATAAAGAAGCTCTAAGAATAGAAAGAACGTCTTCTTTGTTGAGTTTGTTGAAGTTGCCGAATTCTCCGTTTGCCATTGCTTTGTCTGCCATGATGTCAAGCTTGCTGTCATCGATGTTGTAGT
The DNA here is from genome assembly GCF_038405515.1 of Rossellomorea oryzaecorticis. Taxonomy (GTDB): domain Bacteria; phylum Bacillota; class Bacilli; order Bacillales; family Bacillaceae_B; genus Rossellomorea; species Rossellomorea oryzaecorticis_A. The sequence goes on from NZ_JBBYAF010000036.1 coordinate 429, forward strand.
CGGCAAGGCTTGATGGTGCACCGATTGAGGTCCAGAATTCGCGAAGTTTGCTGATTCCTTCGAGTGCTGTTTCTTCTTCTGTCTTGCCAGTCGGATCGACATCGAATACACGTTCAGCCATTTGCGCAAAACGAGCTGGATTTACTTTCAGATTGTGCTTCATCCAGTTCGGGAAAAGGATCGCTAGACCGCCGGCATGAGGGATATCATATACAGCTGATACAGCATGCTCGATATTGTGGCTTGCCCAGTCGCCGCGGTAGCCCATTTGGAGCATCCCGTTCAATGCGATCGTTCCTGAATACAGGATTGTTTCACGAAGCTCATAATTTTCAAGGTCATTGATTAATTTGGGAGCTGTTTCAATAACCGTTCTTAATGTACTTTCACACATGCGATCCTGTAAAGGTGTGTTTGTTGCATCGTTAAAATACTGTTCAAATACGTGGGACATCATATCAACCATCCCGTAAACAGTGTGATTTTTCGGCACCGTGAACGTATTTACCGGATCGAGGATCGAGAATTGCGGGAATGTCACAGGGCTTCCCCATCCGTACTTCTCCTGGGTTTCCCAGTTTGTGATAACAGAACCGGCATTCATTTCAGAACCCGTCGCAGCAAGCGTCAGCACCGTTCCAAATGGCAGTGCTTCATGAGCCACGGCTTTCTTCGTCACAAGATCCCATGCATCACCGTCATATTTAGCACCGGCTGCGATCGCTTTTGTACAGTCGATGACACTGCCGCCACCGACAGCAAGAAGGAATTCGATATCGTTTTCCTTACAGATTTTCACCCCTTCTCTCACAGAAGAAAGACGCGGGTTCGGATCTACACCTGGGAGCTCATGCACTTGTGCATCAATGCTATTTAAAATGGAAACCACTTCATCGTATAGGCCATTGCGTTTAATGCTTCCGCCGCCATAAACGAGAAGCACTTTCTTTCCATATTGAGGTACCAATTCTTTCAATTGTTCAACTTGATCCTTACCAAAGATCAGCTTGGTCGGATTATAATAAGTAAAAGTATTCATTTATGTTACCTCCTTTTTATAATGACGGGCTTACTAAATTGATCAAGCCCGAATCATTCACCTTTCCATTATCGAATATATCTTTCCCAAATTGCAAAGAACTTGCACACAGAAATACTTTCTTGTCTGGAATAAGAATAAAAAGATTGGACACCTTATTAATGAGCCATTGTTTAAGGAGGAAAAATGACATGAGTGCAATTCAACGTATTGCTTTGGTTCTAACGATCATAGGGGCCATTAACTGGGGACTAATCGGATTTTTCCAATTTGACTTGGTAGCGGCCATCTTCGGTGGACAAGATTCTGCGCTATCTCGGATCATCTATGGTTTAGTTGGTATCGCCGGTCTCATAAATCTCGGATTATTATTCAAACCAACCGAAGAGATCGAAAGAGAACCGCACACAGAACCGACACGCTAAGACTTTGATAACAATAAAGGCCCGTCCCTCGCTGCTTTAAAGCAGCGAGGGACGGGCCTTTTAATTATCCCAACAAAACCAAATAAGGAGACTCATTCACCTAAGCTAGAGTCCCCTCCACATCATTTAAACAGTTTCTTAAGGATTTTCAACCCGAATTTTGAATTTGGATAGCGGAAACTGAAATCAAACTTGGTGGTTTGTTTCAGAATGCTTTTATAATGGGAAAACGTCGAAAAGCTTGATTCTCCATGATAATTTCCGATTCCGCTTTCCCCTACCCCGCCGAATGGAAGATAGGGAGTGGCAAGATGCATCAGCGTGTCGTTCACGCAGCCCCCTCCATACGAAACCGAGCTGTTTACTTTATCCGCAACATCGTCATCACTTGTAAATAGGTAAAGCGCTAAAGGTTTCGGACGATCATTAATAAACTCGATCACCTCATCCAGAACTTCAAACTCCATCACAGGGAAGATCGGTCCAAATATTTCATCCTGCATGACAGGAACAGAATCGTCGTTCGGTACCATAAGGGTTGGTTCGATCTTAAGACTGGCATGATCTACACGTCCTCCTGTCAAAATCTCTCCGTCCTGCAGGTAGCCCGTCAGTCTATTGAAGTGACGTTCATTCACTATTTTCCCGAAGGTGTCATTGGTAAGCGGGTTTTTTCCGTAAAAATCGTGAACGGCTTTCTGGAATTCCTCAATAAATTCTTCTTTCACTTCTTTATAAACGAAGAGATAGTCGGGGGCGACGCAGGTCTGCCCCGCATTCGTCACTTTACCGAACGCAATCCGTTTTGCCGCAAGTGCGATATTGGCCGTTTTATCAACGATACACGGACTTTTCCCGCCCAGTTCTAACGTAACGGGGATAAGCTGCTTCGCTGCCGCCTCCATGATCACCTTTCCGACCGGCACGCTTCCCGTAAAGAAAATATAATCAAAAGGCTGTTCCAGTAAATGCCGGGTTGTATCTACCCCGCCTTCCACTACCTTTATATATTCAGGATCAAAATGTGAATGGACGATATCGGCAATCAAATTAGACGTGTGCGGTGTCAGCTCAGAGGGCTTGATTACTGCCGTATTTCCGGAAGCGATCGCCCCGATGATTGGAGAAATCGCAAGCTGCAGCGGATAATTCCAAGGAGCGATAATGAGTGCGGCCCCGTATGGCTCAGGGACTTTGTAGGCTTTGGATCCCACATGAGTTTTCGCCGTTTTCACCTTGACCGGGGCAGCCCATTCGTCTATATGCTTTAATGTAAATCTGATTTCTTCCAGCAGGATGCCGATTTCAGTCGCATAGGTTTCCATTTCAGATTTATTCAAATCCTGCTTTAGCGCATGCAGGATTTCTTTTTCATGATTTTTTACGACATCAGCCAGCTTTTCAAGCGTTTGTTTACGAACGTCCAGCGGCTTCGTCTTGCCCTCTTTAAAAAATTGCTTTTGCTTTTCAATTACAGCTTGTATGATTTCCCGGGATGATTCTTCAATTGCTGCAGCCACTAAGATCCCTCCTAATGAATAAATTTTTTCACCTTATTGTAAATATAGCATGAAATGCCATTTTATTCCGTATGGTAAACTCTGAAAAACAAAAGAACCTGCCCCCTAATAACTTGGAGACAGGTCCTGCCTATATGATGGGGCTATACCCAACCTCTGAATCTTGACGCCTCTGCCATCTTGCGTGCACCGACCATATATGCGGCAAGGCGCATATTGACGCGGCGATTCTGCGATGTTTCGTATACATTATTGAAAGCATCAATAAGTTTAGCTTCAAGCTTCTCGTTTACTTCTGCTTCAGACCAGTAGTACCCTTGATTATTCTGAACCCATTCGAAGTAGGATACCGTTACTCCTCCTGCACTGGCCAGTACATCGGGAACAAGCAGGATTCCTCTCTCGGAAAGAATTCGTGTTGCTTCAAGAGTGGTCGGTCCATTAGCAGCTTCTACCACAATGGATGCTTTGATATCATGAACATTTTTTTCAGTGATTTGATTTGAGATCGCTGCCGGAACCAGGATATCACAGTCAAGCTCCAACAGTTCTTTATTCGTAATTGTGTTTTCGAACAATGTCGTTACTGTTCCAAAACTGTCACGGCGGTCTAATAAATAATCAATATCAAGACCTGCAGGGTCGTGAAGTGCTCCGTGAGCATCAGAAATGGCAATCACTTTTGCACCGGCATCGTGCATGAACTTCGCCAGGAAGCTCCCTGCGTTTCCAAAGCCCTGGATCACGACCCGTGCACCTTTGATATCGATATCGCGTTTTTTTGCGGCTTGCTCGATACAGATGGTTACCCCTTGAGCCGTTGCTTTTTCACGTCCCTGGGAACCACCAAGTACGATCGGTTTGCCGGTGATGAAGCCAGGTGAATCATTTTCACGAAGGCGGCTGTACTCATCCATCATCCACGCCATGATCTGGGAATTTGTATATACGTCAGGTGCAGGAATATCCTTCGTAGGACCCACAATCTGGCTGATTGCGCGAACATATCCACGGCTTAATTTTTCAAGTTCAGTAAAAGACATCGTACGAGGATCACATACGATACCGCCTTTTCCTCCCCCGTACGGCAAATCGACGATACCGCATTTTAAACTCATCCACATGGATAAGGCCTTTACTTCTTCCTCATCCACTTCAGGGTGAAAACGGACGCCTCCCTTAGTTGGACCGACTGCATCGTTATGCTGCGCACGATAACCGGTAAACACTTTGATGCTGCCGTCATCCATGCGTACTGGGATTCGGACGGTCAACATACGAATCGGCTCTTTCAGCAACTCATACATTTCCTCTGAATAACCGAGTTTTGATAAAGCATCATTAATGACATGCTGTGTAGAAGTAAACAGATTAAGGTTTTCTCCCATTTTAAACATTCGCCTCTTTATTATGTGATCTAAAACGTAGTTATTGTAACATATTACCTTGTACTAAACCATTGGCTTTTTTTAAATAAATTTTTCATTCTTATTTTTACACTTTAAAGGGACACTAACTATCTATTCAAAGCGGATCAAAAACGTGAAAAGCCAGTTTATTTCTGGCTTTCACACATATTCATATTATTTTGAAAGCACCTTTTTAATGCGGTCGATCGCCCAATCAAGCTCTTCCTGTGAAATGACGAGCGGAGGAGCGAAACGGATCACTGTGTCATGCGTTTCTTTGCAAAGCAGCCCTTCCTCTTTCAACTGTTCACAATATTTACGTGCCGGCTCATTAAGCTCAACTCCGATGAACAACCCTCTTCCGCGAACTTCCTTAATCATAGGATTGTCTATCTCACGAAGTTTACTCATAAAGTATTCTCCAAGTTCCAATGAGCGGTCTGCAAGCTTTTCATCAAGAAGGACATCGAGTGAGGCCACTGACACGGCACAAGCCATCGGATTTCCGCCGAAAGTGGAACCATGGGAGCCGGGATTAAACACGCCTAGTACTTCATTGCTGGCTACGACACATGAGATTGGGAATACTCCGCCTCCAAGTGCTTTCCCGAGGATGTACATATCAGGATCTACATCTTCCCATTCACATGCAAACATTTTACCGGAACGGGCGAGCCCCGCCTGGATTTCATCTGCGATGAACAGAACATTATTTTCTTTACAAAGCTCGTAAGCTGCTTTCAGGAAACCTTCAGGAGGAATGACGATACCCGCCTCACCCTGGATCGGCTCAATCAGGAATGCAGCTGTGTTTGGTGTGATTGCTTCTTTAAGGGCATCAAGGTCTCCATAATTAATCAGGTTGATTCCTGGAAGCATCGGTCCGAATCCACGCTTGTATTCTTCTTCTGAAGAAAGGGAAACAGCTGTCATCGTTCTTCCGTGGAAGTTTCCGTTACATGCGATGATTTCCGCTCTGTTTTCTTCTACCCCCTTGACATCATAAGCCCAGCGGCGTGCCGTTTTGATGGCCGTTTCGACTGCCTCTGCCCCGGTGTTCATCGGAAGCGCCATTTCCTTGCCTGTTAGCTTACAGATTTTTTCATACCAAGGAGCCAATTGATCGTTGTGGAAGGCACGTGAAGTCAATGTCACACGATCCGCCTGATCCTTGAGCGCCTGGATGACTTTTGGATGACGATGCCCCTGATTTACTGCAGAATAGGCACTCAGCATATCCATGTACTTGTTTCCTTCAGGATCTTTCACCCATACACCTTCTGCTTCAGAGATGACGATCGGAAGCGGGTGATAGTTTTTCGCACCATATTTTTCTGTTTGTTCGATAATGGAATGAGTATTCACTGACATAAAAAAGTTCCTCCTTAATGAAATCGCAGATAGCTTTTAAAAAAATTGCAGCTTACGGAAATCTATCTTCCGCGGTTACAATCACATACTTATACAAAAGGATGGAGCCTCTGCTAACAAAGGCTCCTCCCTATTCTCATGTGGTATTATAGTGTTTCTGAAGTTGTTTTAGCCTGCATGTGAAGAAGCAGGTAGTCCGGCCCGCCGGCTTTAGAGTCGGTCCCTGACATGTTGAATCCGCCGAATGGCTGGTATCCAACGATTGCTCCCGTACAACCCCTGTTGAAGTATAGGTTACCAACGTGGAAGTCTTCACGAGCCTGTTCGATCTTCGCACGGTTATTTGTGATGACCGCACCAGTCAAACCATATTCTGTGTTGTTTGCAATCTCTAGCGCGTGATCGAAATCCTTCGCTTTGGAGAATGCTACAACAGGTCCGAAGATTTCTTCCTGCATCAGGCGCGCATCAGGTGCAACGTCTGCAAAGATCGTCGGTTTCACGAAGAATCCCTTGGAATTGTCTCCTTCTCCGCCGATCATCAGCTTGCCTTCTTCTTTGCCGATTTCAACGTAACTCATAATTTTGTCAAAGGATGCCTGGTCGATCACAGGACCCATGAAGTTATCATTGTCAACCGGATCGCCGACTGTTAATTCTTTTGTTAATTCAACTGCACGATCGAGCACTCTATCGTATACATCTTCTACGATGACTGCACGTGAGCAGGCAGAACATTTTTGACCTGAGAATCCAAATGCAGAAGCAACGATTGATTGCGCTGCAAGCTCCAGATCTCCTTCGCTGTCTACAACGATTGTATCTTTACCGCCCATTTCTGCGATTACACGCTTCAGCCATTTTTGGCCTTTATGGACCATGGCAGCTCTTTCGTAGATGCGCGTCCCTACCTCACGTGAACCTGTGAATGAAATAAAGCGTGTCTTCGGATGATCAACCAAGTAGTCACCCACTTCAGCACCGCTTCCAGGAACGTAGTTGATAACACCTGCAGGAAGTCCCGCTTCCTCCAATACTTCAATGAACTTGGCTGCTACAACGGATGTCGTTGAAGCCGGCTTAAGAAGGACAGTATTACCAGAAACGATTGCAGCTACAGCTGTACCCGCCATGATCGCAAACGCAAAGTTCCAAGGAGAGATGACAACGCCAACTCCAAGCGGAATATAATTGAACTGGTTGTATTCACCAGGACGGCTTTCTACAGGGAACCCATCTTTAATACGAAGCATTTGACGCCCGTAGTACTCCATGAAGTCGATTGCTTCTGCTGTATCAGCATCCGCTTCCTTCCATGGTTTACCGGCTTCCTTCGTTAATAAAGCAGAGAATTCATGCTTACGGCGACGAACAATGGCAGAAGCACGGAACAGGATGTCTGCACGTGTTTCAGGTTTCACTTTACGCCAGGTCTGGAACGTATCATAGGCAACATTCATTGCTTTTTCGGCAAGATCCTTGTCAGCTTTTGAAACGCGTCCGATAAGTTCTTCTTTGTTTGCCGGATTGACAGAAACAATCTTATCTTCAGTCGTCACACGCTCACCGCCGATAATCAGCGGATAATCTTGACCCAGGTAACTTCCTACTGCTTTTAAACCTTCTTTGAATGCCTTCTGATTATCTTTTTGTGAGAAATCAGTGAATGGTTCGTGCTTGTAAGGAATCATTTGGGTATTCCCCCTTTTTAACAAAGATTTTTATTCATCCTCTAAACCGAGGTTAGATAACAGGCATGCAAAAAAAATTTGCATTTAGAAAACCCTTACACTTATAATAATGCAAAAGATAGTTGCGTTTTTCAAGAGTTTTTTAAAAATTTTTTCATTAAGCGCTTTCATATTAACTCATTTTACTGAAATAACAATTTCGCACGCATCTGAAAACTGGCAAACTAAGAATCGGTACTTTAAAATTGAGGAGAGAGACATCATGCAAGAATTCGAAAAACGTTTATATATGTATGAAAAAGCCGCCGAACATCTCGAATCAGGTGTCCATGTCATCGACTCAAGGGGCAAAACCATCATCTACAATCGCAAAATGCGTGAAATTGAAGGTATGGAAATAGAAGACGTGCTCGACAAAAACCTTCTCGATGTATTTCAATTCCACTCCGAAGAAGAAAGCACTCTTCTTCAAGTCCTGAAAACCAAGGAACCCGCTCTCAATGTAAAACAAACTTACTTTAATATAAACGGAATTGAAATCACGACCATCAATGATACCTTCCCAATTTGTCATGACGATGTGCTGATCGGTGCTATCGAGATTGCCCGGGACGTCACCATGCTCGAGAAAATGATGCGTGATAATCTGCACAAACGGACGAACAGCCTCTATACATTTGACAGCATCGTTGGCGGAAATCTCCGTTTACAGGAAGCAGTCGAAACCGGCAAAAGGGCGACACGGACTTCTTCCCCTGTCTTGATCTGCGGGGAAGCAGGGACCGGTAAAGAGTTGTTTGCTCAGAGCATCCACAACGGCAGCTTGCGTTCCGATCGCCCGTTCATCGCCCAGAACTGCTCTTCTTTGCCGGAAGACATACTGGAGAGTATTCTGTTTGGAGCGGACACAGAGACGAAGGAAGCGGAAGCATCAGACCGTCAAACCCTTTTTCAGCAAGCACAGGGGGGGACATTATTGCTCGATGAAATCAACTCATTACCCCCTTCCCTCCAGCAAAAGCTGTTAAACATCCTGCAGGGGGGGACTGACCTTCCACATGATGTCAGGGTGATCGCAACGGTGAACGAAGACCCGATCGACGCAATCGCTGAAGGGCGCCTGTTAAAGGATTTGTATTATCGATTAAGTGTCGTTTCCATCTTCATCCCTTCTCTTCGCGACCGAAAAGAAGATATGAAAGAATTGATCTCATTTTTCATCAATCAATTCAATCACCACTTCGCAATGAACATCAGAGGACTGACAGAAGAAGTCGAAAACGTTTTTCTAGAATATGAATGGCCAGGGAATGTCAGAGAATTGGAGCATGTAATAGAAGGAGCCTTCAACCTGGTCGGATTTGAAGAAATGATCAATTTCAATCATCTGCCGATCGGTTTCAGGCAGCGCCTTCAGCATGGTGCTACCAGTCAGGACGTCCAGGATGACTCAGACTTCCTGTACCAGACAGGGACCGACATCAAGCCGCTTGAGATGTTTGTTGTAGAAGCAGAAACCTATTATATTCAAAAAGCGTTGAAGTATCATGAATATAATATTACTCAAACTGCAAAATCCCTTGGCATGAGCCGCCAAAATCTGCAGTATCGGATCCGGAAGTATGGAATCGAGCGAGGGGCTGGGTATTGAGTGATGTGATGAGATGTTTCTGGGAAGAGAGCCACGCCCGTAGTTATCGGGTGTGGCTCTTTTTGTTAAACTAATCAAACTGTAAGTAAGGAATCCAATCAACTGACCCATAAAAAAGAGACAACTTATAAAATAAGTTGTCTCATAAAATATTATTTTTTAATAATGGAAATGGAGTTGGTAACTAAGACTTCATCAGCTCAGAATCCGTGATGAACCTCATTCCCTCGGTGGATTCCAAAGAGAATACGCCTCCTCTTCCGGGTTTCACATCCAATATGATCTTGAAATTCTTCCAGTATTCATATTGCTGTGAGTTCATATAGAAAGGACAATCGGCTGCAGTACCCACTAACACATCGCTGTCACCTATGATCAAATCATCCTGACTCAAGCACATCGGGGAACTTCCATCACAACATCCTCCTGACTGATGGAAAAGCAGAGGGCCATGCTTACTCTTAAGCTTTTCGATCAATTGAAGGGCCTGCTCTGTCGCCTCTAGTCGATTTTCCATTTTAGAAGAATCCTAACTTCTTAGGGCTGTAGCTAACCAGTAAGTTCTTTGTTTGTTGATAGTGAGATAGCATCATCTTATGATTTTCACGGCCGATACCGGACATTTTGTAACCGCCGAATGCTGCGTGTGCAGGGTATTGGTGGTAGCAGTTTGTCCATACGCGTCCCGCTTGAATTTCTCTTCCGAAACGGTAAGCGGTATTCATATCACGAGTCCAGACTCCCGCTCCCAGACCATAAAGTGTGTCGTTGGCAATTTCAAGCGCTTCTTCCTTCGTTTTGAAAGTTGTGACTGACACAACTGGTCCAAAAATTTCTTCTTGGAAGATACGCATGCTGTTGTCGCCTTTAAATACAGTCGGCTTCACATAAAAACCTGTTTCATGATCCCCGTCTAATTTATTTTGCTCTCCGCCAATCAGACATTCCGCACCTTCTTGTTTACCAATTTCAATGTAAGAAAGAATCTTCTCTAATTGTTCTTGAGATGCTTGAGCACCGAGCATCGTTTCTGTATCTAACGGATTGCCCTGCTTGATTTGCTTTACGCGCTCAATCGCTCTTTCCATGAACTTGTCATAGATCGATTCCTGGATAAGCGCTCTTGAAGGGCATGTACACACTTCCCCTTGGTTAAGAGCGAACATAACAAAGCCTTCCACAGCTTTATCAAGGAAATCATCATCTTCATTCATGACATCTTCAAAGAAGATATTCGGTGATTTACCACCAAGCTCAAGTGTTACAGGAATGATGTTTTGAGAAGCATATTGCATGATCAGGCGTCCGGTTGTTGTTTCCCCAGTGAAGGCCACCTTTCCAATACGCTTACTTTGCGCAAGTGGCTTACCTGCTTCAACACCGAAACCTTGAACCACGTTTAATACCCCTTTTGGCAGTAAATCCTGTATTAATTCCACAAGGACCATAATAGAAGCCGGTGTTTGTTCAGCTGGCTTCAGGATGACGCAGTTTCCGGCAGCAAGTGCAGGAGCAAGCTTCCATGTAGCCATTAGAATAGGGAAGTTCCAAGGAATGATTTGACCTACCACCCCAATCGGTTCATGGAAATGATACGAGACCGTGTCTTGATCAAGCTCACCAACCGAACCTTCCTGAGCCCTGATGCAGCCTGCGAAATAACGGAAATGATCAACCGCTAACGGTAAATCTGCAGCTAAAGTCTCCCGGACGGGTTTTCCATTATCCCATGTTTCAGCTACTGCAAGCATTTCCAGGTTTTCTTCTATGCGATCAGCGATTTTATTTAAAATGGAAGATCTTTCAGCTACAGATGTTTTCCCCCACGCATCCTTCGCCGCATGTGCAGCATCCAGCGCCTTTTCCACATCCGCTTCGTTTGAACGCGCAATCTTCGTAAAAAATTTTCCTGTTACTGGTGATACATTCTCAAAGTACTCACCATTTGCCGGCGGTACAAATTCCCCACCGATGAAGTTATCATATTTGTCTTTGAATTGAACCAACGATCCTTCTGTATTCGGATTATTATAAAGCATTTTAGCCCCTCCCGATTATTATGTATTTCTATTTTTAAAGCGCTTTCATTTTTCATTATATTCTATATAAGTTGTACGGACAAGTATATTGTTTAAAAATTCTATATTTTTCGCCAAATCCTGACGTTTACAGAAATAAAGCGATGACTCCCCCCTACTGGATTCATTGCTTTACCTATTTACAGCTTGATTTTATTGTACAACGCAGAATCAATAAGATCTTCATCGGTCATTATGTAAGGATGACTTTTTTCTAAGATGGACTGCATGTCTGCCGGCATTTTTTCTGCTTCATACGCACATACGAGTGTAAGTTCTTGTTCATTAACCACTTTATCCGTTTCTTTTTCGAACCAATCTACGATGTGAGCAGGATTTTCCAGTGCCCCCCACTCTACATTTGTCCAGGTTCGGAATGGGGCATCACCTTTAAAATAAGGTGTGTATATCTTTATTAATTGCTCATAGATCGCAGGTGGATGATAGCTCCCGCTTGATAGATAGAAATCGAAATTACTGATCATATGAACGTGTTTAAATTGATTGTCTGTTAGCTTCTCTTTTAATCGACCGACAAGCAATTTCAGGTTTTTCTCACTTTCAATTAGAATGACAGTTTCCCCTGACTCGACCCCATCCACAAGAAAGGCAAGCACCTTTTCTATATATGAATCTATATCGTGGTAACAGTAGAGGATATGTGAGCATGGGTTTGCTTTTACAAAACCATTTAGTTCTTTTGACATTTTATGAAGTCCTCCCTGCGTTTCTTTTATTACATGTATTCGTCATAAATCTTAGAAATCTTCTTCAAGCAAAAAGACAGCTTGTTACTGAAGCATCTTCGAGATTAAATTTATATTTACAGTTATGACTGTGTAGAAGTTTAATTTAGACATGCAAAAAAAGAACTGATTCATTTATTTAGAATCAATCACTTTATTTACAGCCAAATGTGAAGGGTCGTACGTGTATGATTTATAAAAATTATCATCCGTCATTATATAGGGATGACTTTTTTCCAGAATTGATTGCAAACAATCAGGCATTCTGGCTGCCTCATATGCACAAACAACTTTCAAACCATATTCATGAACTGCTTTATCCGTTTCTTTTTCAAACCAGTCTACGGTTTGAGAAGGATCTTCAAGCAACCCCCATTCCACATTTGCCCACGATCGAAAAGGAGTATCGCTCTCTAAATAAGGAGTGATTGTTTTCCTCATCTGCTCAAGAATGGCAGGTGCGTGGTAGCTTCCCCTTGCAAGATAGAATTCGAAGTTACTGATCACATTGATCTTTTCTAACTGATCATTGGTTAATCGGCTTTCCAGTTGTTTGAACAGTACTTTCAAATTCCTTTCATTTTCAATGAGAATTATGGAATCTCCCGCCTCGATCCCGTCGGTAATATAGGAGATGGCATTTTTTATATAGTGCTCACCGTTTTCATATGAGTACAGGACATGAGTACACGTGCTTTGATTCATTATTTCGCTTTTCATTTAGTATCCCCCCCCATTACCAATAACTCTTTCTCTATATAACTTCGGTACAAACTGCAGAAAACCTTTATATAAATAAAGACCACCCCAATTCATATGTTGGGGCGGTCTTATAAAGTCATTATTTCTTGATTAGGTCTTCACGTTCAGATTGCTCGATCCACTCTTCAAGCTTGTCTTTGAGTGTGTTGAAGCCTGCTGGAGTTGTTTCTTCAGCTGCCGGCTTTACACTTCCTTGACGGCGAGGTTTTTTCGCTGCTGCAGGCTTAGCCTGTTGTGCAGGAGCTTCTTCTGTAGCACGGATTGAAAGGCTGATTTTACCAGCTGCTTCGTCCACTGATAATACTTTGACCTTTACTTCGTCGCCTACTGAAAGGTGCTCACTAACGTCTTTAACAAAGCCGTGTGTGATTTCAGAGATATGAACAAGTCCTTGAGTTTCTTCGTCTAATGCAACAAATGCTCCGTATGGCTGGATGCCTGTAACTTTACCTGTTACAACAGATCCTGTTTCGAATTTTGTAGTCATGGTAACACTCCTAGTATATATATTATTTTTCTCTTTTACACGCAATTTTAGATTATACCATAGTTTGTGGGTTTCGGCAAAAAGGAATTATACAGGAGTATGAATTTGTTCCTTTTATCCATCTAAAATAACGCATCTCACTAGTTATGTTTCCCTATTCATCTAAATATTAAAACGATTTTCACTTTTTGATATCCTTGGTGATCAACCGCTGCCCTCGTAAATCTTTTGCACTTCTGATGAAATAATGACCGGTGTATGCTGCACCCAATTTTCAGGCTTCACAAAATTCGATTTCCGCAGTTCATTCAAGACCTGCTGCAGACTATCTGCGGTTTTATAAGATGAATAGTTCTCCACTATATATTCGTAGGCTTCATGCACTTCCGGCTTCAGCTTGCCTTTCTCTGTAAAGATCGGCTGATTGACGCCGCCGTTCACATAATGCTGATAAAGAAGATCGTAATCCAGCTTCACTTCGTTTCTGAATTGGGAATCCTCAGGCAGCTTTTTAAGGATTTGTTCAAGGAGCATGAGCCTGTCTCCCGCTTCCTTCCAGCCCGTTGTAAACTCTCCTGCTTTCAATACAGAAGCCTGCCGGGTTTGCATGTAGGAAACATACACATCGGGAAGGGCGTCTTCTGACAATATGCTGACGTACTCAAGGTCAATGGTTGTTTCAAGAGTATCTTCCTTTTCATTGTAGGACAGCTTTATCGCATTGTTTGTAATCCCACCGAGCATCATCCTAAATTCACTAGGGTAAGGTTGAGCTGCATTCAAGCTTTTCATATTGATTTCACCGTTTTCAATATGGGGCTTCCACCATTCCTTATTTTCCTGAAGTTTTTCTTCATAAATGGGAAGCAGCCCAGTCTGCTTTTCCATGAATTCTTTAGTCCAGGCCTCCGCCTCCATCATTGTGACGTTGCCTTTGAGACTCCGGATCATCATATCAGGCGTCCTCAATGATTCTTCAATCCATTCTTTCCCTCTATTTGCCCATTCAAGTTTCATATCATGGGGATAGTCGCGTTTGGTGATGGATTTCACATAAATTACCTGTCCCTGTGCATCCTTATCCAGCTGCGTTGTACTAAATGTGGACTCTGTGAACCCAAGACGCTCCATTGCCTGTGTCTTCCTAAGTTCATAGAGGGCTTCGGCATCCTCGATTTCTGTCTGTAACTCTTTGCTTGTTTTACCTTGATCGTGATTCTCGGCAGCTTGCCGGCTTTGCTCTCCTGGTTCACCCTGAGTATCTCCACCCATCGTCAATTGCAGAGCCAATACGGTGCCGATGAGGAGGACACCGATAAAACTTGCAACATAGGGCCAGTGGATGACCGGACGGGAACGCTTTTTCTTTGATCGACTCTTTTCTTCCTTAATGGCTTTAAGGATGGCATTCGAATCGGTCTGAGAAGGCATTTTCATATACGAACGGCCCAGTAGTTCCATCCGCTTTTCAAACCTTTTTTCATCCATTGATTGTTCCCTCCCCATTTTCCGCTTCCTCGAGCAGTTTTTTAAGCATGCTTTTCCCTCTCAGGATCCGGGTTTTAATCGTGGACAGATTGACGGAGAGTATATCTGCAATCTCTTCATATTTCTTGTCATGAAAATAGTATAGGATGATCGGGGCTCTATACTTCTCATCGAGCTCTTGAATGCATTCGTGAAGAGCACGGTCCTCTTCCTCCCTAAGGATGGTTGCATGAATGGATGCCGTCTCTTGCAACGGTTCGCTCATCACCTTCTGAAGTCTTTGGTTATACTGATTTTCTTTTCTCTTAAAGTCCCTCGATACATTTAATGTTATTTTATAAAGCCAGGTCGTGAATTTTGCATGTGTGAATCCGTCGATGAACCGGTATACCCTGATAAAGACTTCCTGACTGATATCCGGTATATCATCTATTTGGTTCCCCATCTGATAAGCGAAGCGTTCCACGATGGGGGAATAGTCGATGATCAATTTGCTGTAGGCGGTAAGATCGCCCTGTTTTGCCTTTTCGATGAGCTGTATTTCTTCCAATGCTCTAAACTCCTCCTCCCTTTCTGACTTTTCTTATCTATGTAACGCAGCCTGAATGACTTTTGTTTCAAAAAGAGGTATTATTTTTCTGAATTGGGTGTCAGTTTTATTAATCATACCATCATGGTTGTGGAGAAAAGAATCGAACATTTTAGAGACGGCTCTGAATACCGCTAATGATTTCCGCGCAAGACTTCGCTTTCCGCGGGTAGCCTGTGAGCCTCCTCGTCACTGCATTCCTGCGGGGTCTCACATTAGCTACTCTTCCCGCAGGAGTCTTCGTCTTGCACTCCAATCAACCGTTGGAACAAGCTAATTCAACAAACATGCTTAAACAAAGCCAAATAAAAAAAATCCGAACTAATTCGAATTCTAATTAAAGAATTTTGAATTATAGTTCGGATTTTTTTTACTAAAACTTTTTTCCATCCTCATTTATCAAGACTATACTTGCGCTGTTCCATCATTTTCTTTCTGTGCTTCTTCAAGTAAGGCGCTGCGTATAACCAAAACGCTGCCAGATGTGCGAAAGCAAAGTTGAAGACAAATAGACTCCAGAAGGTCACATGTCCCCAGCCGCCCATTTCAGGTACTGCCACATAATAAATGAAGATGGCCCATAATGCTACTAAAAATGGAATATGAATCAATGCCCATTTCCGGTGCTCGATCCATAAAAATAAAGGAGTAGCCGTTGCAACGAACAAATACACCATAAACATATCCATAAATGATCCCTCCATAGTTAAGCGCTTTCAATTTTGACTAATTAATGTCGGATTCGTGTCTAATTTGTGAACGTATTGTTACCACTAGTATACTATACTTTGCTAACTTTTCCAGCCCGTTTTTATTTTTTCAATAAAATAGGAGTTTTTTCATGATTTAAAACGTTTACAACCATACTAATGAAGAAGACATCATGAATTATTTGAAAAATCCCTGAATTCATTACATTTACCACCATTTTTAATATATATTGAAAATTTAAAAATCCGGTGTACACGGCATAAAAAACATAGTAGTATGGAAAAATCATTTTGTTTTTAGAAAGGAGCATCGTCATGGCGAAGAAACAACAGTGGTCTTCAAAACTAGGATTTATTCTGGCAGCTGCGGGTTCTGCCATCGGCCTAGGGGCAATCTGGAAATTCCCTTATATGGCCGGCGCAAATGGAGGGGGAGTGTTCTTTCTGCTCTTCATCATCTTCACGATTTTGATCGGCACACCGATTTTGCTTGCAGAGTTTGTCATCGGAAGAAGAGCCGGTGCCGATGCTGTCACTTCTTATAAGAAGCTTGCGCCTGGATCTGCCTGGCACTTAATCGGATATCTAGGCACAATCGTTTCATTTATCATCCTCTCCTTTTACAGCGTTGTGGGAGGCTGGATTCTTTCTTATCTTGCCAGAAGCTTTACAGGAGCTCTCTCAGGAAAAACCCAAGAACAGTACGGTGCACTGTTTGAAAGCATCATTGCGAACCCTTGGGAAATCCTGATCACGCAAGCCGTGTTTATTGTACTGACTGTAATGGTCGTTCAGGGAGGGATTCAAAAAGGGATTGAGCGTGCGAGCCGATATATGATGCCGTCTTTATTCATTTTATTCCTTATCCTGGTGGCGCGCTCGCTTACCCTTGACGGGGCAATGGAAGGTGTACGATTCCTGCTGGTCCCTGACTGGAAATACCTGACGGGAGAAACGGCATTACTTGCGCTTGGACAAGCCTTCTTCTCGTTAAGTGTCGGACTTTCCGTCATGGTGACATACGCTTCCTATCTTTCAAAGGAAGACAGTATGCCGAGGTCGGCAATTTCGGTATCAGGACTGAATATCTTCATCTCTCTGCTGGCAGGGTTGGTGATTTTCCCATCTGTCTACGCATTGGGGTTCCAGCCTGATGAAGGGCCCGGAATCGCCTTTGTCGTCCTTCCTGCCGTTTTTAATGAAATAGCTTTCGGCGGGATTTTCCTGACCGTATTTCTAGTCCTTCTGCTCTTTGCGACGTTGACATCTGCTTTCTCCATACTCGAAATCGGAGTAGCCGCGTTAACGAAAGGAAATCAAAAGAAGAGAATGCCTTATACATGGTTGATGGGAATCTTGGTGTTTATCGCAGGGATTCCAAGTGCACTCTCATTTGGGGTATTCAGCGAGTTCACTCTTCTCGATCGGAATTTCTTTGATTTTGCAGACTTTATCACAAGCAGCTTTGGACTGCCTATCGGTGCATTGTTTATAAGTATATTTGTTTCCTACCGGATGAAGCGGGAAGAAGTATGGAATGAAATCCAACAGGGATCATCCACTTCAAAAGGGCTGTTCAATGCCTGGATCGTCCTCCTTCGCTACATCGTCCCGATCGCGATCATATTTGTATTTCTATCCTAGCCGCTCAAGCCCCTTGAAGGCCCGTCCCTCGCTTTAAAGCAGTGAGGGACGGGCCTTCATTTTTAACATTTTGTTCACGAGTGGACAGTCTATTTATTTCCATTTGGTGATAAAATAAAAGTAAGAAGAGATTTGATTATTTGGGAGGGGTTTTAGGATGTCACACTTTGGTGAGAATTTGAAAAGAGTCAGAGAAGATCGAAATATTTCACAGCGTGAGTTAGCCCTGAAAGCTCGCTTAGGCGCGAGTACGATTGAAAAATATGAAAACAATGAACAGATCCCTGATACACAAACCATTTTAAAACTGTCTACGGTTCTCGATATCCCCGCTTCAGAGCTTTTGGAACGCGAAGAGACCAATCACCACCCTGCAGGGATTGATGCCGAGATCGAGCAGCTCATTAAAGAAATCGGGCCCAAACGGACAAAGCTGATTCTCCGTAAAGCGAAGGAATTCTCCGAAGACGACTTCCTCCGCGTAATGCAGATGCTGTTTGAAGTAAAATACGAAAAATAATTCTTTATGTATATAAGTCTTCAAAACGGGTCATACTGAGACTAAGCTTTCTAAGTATTCCCCCTTTTGTTTTCATTTTTTGGACGATTATTGTATCGTCCTATTTTTTTTGGCTTGGCATAGGCAAATATGTGGCCGGATTTATGAGTTTGAAAAGGGAGTTCACTATGGTTGAAGAAAGAGTTTTAATAAAGGAAATACTGGAGAATATAGCATTTATGATCCATTTTCCAAATATATGCTCCTTTAAGAATCATTCTAAACTGGACCACACACTCCCTGCCGAACCTAAGCCTCCCTCCGCGCACACCAAATAAAAACCAGGCCCCACTAATCAGGAACCCGGTTTAAAAATACAAATCCAACTGGCTAACGACTATGATTCTCAACAAACCGCTTCATTCGCTTCACGGCTTCCTGCAACTGTTCCATGGAGGACGCATATGAACATCGGATATGACCTTCCCCGCCTTTACCGAATACATTTCCAGGTACGACGGCTACTTTTTCTTCCATCAACAGTTTTTCAGCAAATTCTTCAGAACTGAAACCGGTCTTTGCAATCGACGGAAATGCATAAAACGCTCCACCCGGCAAGTGGCACGCAAGCCCCATCTCATTCAATGAATCGACAAAGTAATGTCGGCGGTGACGATAGCTTCGCTTCATTTCAAGTACTTCTTCCATTCCCTTATCAAGTGCTTCGATTGCTGCGTATTGTGCAGGAGTCGATGCACACATCATCGCGTACTGGTGAATCTTCAAAAGAGGTGCTGCAATTTCCACCGGAGCGCATATAAAACCGAGCCTCCATCCTGTCATCGCAAATCCTTTAGAAAATCCATTGATCACAATCGTTCTACCCCTCATTTCCTCGAGAGAAGCGATTGAAACGTGACCGCGGTCATAGGCAAGTTCAGAATAGATTTCATCTGAAAGCACCACCAGATCATGACGGCGGATGACTTCTGCAACCTCTTCCAGGTTTTCTCTTTCCAACACGGTTCCGGTCGGGTTATTCGGTGAGCATAACAGTACAGCTTTTGTCCTGCTTGTGATCGCTTCTTCAAGTTCCCCTGCCGTCAGCTTGAATCCATTCTCCGCCTTCGTTTCAACGGTTACAGGTGTTCCACCTGCGAGCTGCACGAGCGGGACATACGAAACGAATCCCGGCTCGACAACCACCACTTCATCTCCCGGGTCGATAATGGCCCTCATGCTGATATCAAGCGCCTGACTTGCACCGACTGTTACGATGATTTCGCTTTTCGGATCATACTCCACTCCATAGCCATTCTTCATATAGCTGCTGACTTTTTCACGAAGTTCCAATAGCCCGGCGTTAGCCGTATAGGAGGTAAAGCCCTGCTCCAATGAGAGGATGGCGGCTTCCCTTACTGTCCAGGATGTAATAAAATCAGGTTCCCCCACACCGAGGGAAATGACGCCTTCCATATTTGCTGCCAGATCAAAGAATTTGCGGATGCCGGACGGCTTCAGATTTTCAACCGACTTCGAGATATAAGATGTCTTTGTTGTCATGGAGACACCACAATTCGTTTATCTTCATTGAAATCGCCGAAGATGGTGCCGTCATGCTTATACTTTTTGAGCTGAAAATGGGTCGTTGTGGACAGGACCGAATCCAGTGTGGAAAGTTTTTCAGACACAAAGGTGGCGACTTCATGCATGGAACGCCCTTCAACTGTCACCGACAAATCATAGGCCCCCGACATCAGGTATACACTTTTTACTTCTTTATATCGATAAATCCGGTGGGCGACTTCATCAAATCCGACGCCTCTCTTCGGAGCAACCTTTACGTCGATCATAGCGGTCACACCTTCATGTCCCTCGACCTTTGACCAATCCACAATCGAGCTGTACCGTACAAGGATATTTTCCTTTTCAAGCTTGGTAAGGGTCTTTTCCACTTCGTCTGATGATACTTGAAGCATCTTTCCTAAGCTTTCTGTTGAAATTCTGGCATCCTTCTGTAAAATCCTTAGTAAATCAAGCTCCAATTCGCTAAGCTGCATAATGCTCCTCCTTCAATTCCACTTAAATGGTTACATTATAGCAGAAGATGATGAAATAAAAAGGGGTACCACATGTTTCTTATCATACAATCAATTGTTATTGGTGTTAAATAACAGAAAAAGGGTAAAATACGATAAACAACCATTGTGAGGAGAGAGGAATCATGCAGGGAAACGATTTTGCAAGAACGGTAAACGTCAATGGAGCCCATGTGTATTATGAATACCATAAGCACCCGTCAGCCTCTGAAACATTCGTTCTTCTACACGGATTTCTATCTTCATCTTTCAGTTTCAGACGGCTGACGCCTCTTTTGAAAGAACAATATAATGTCATTTCAATTGACCTCCCTCCATTTGGCAGCAGCGGCAAATCCAATCGTTTCATCTATTCCTATGAGAATTTAGCAAACACCGTCATTTCACTGCTCGATCACCTGAATGTGAAGAATATTCACCTGACCGGGCATTCAATGGGAGGTCAGATTGCGTTGAATGTCATGAAAAAAGAGCCTTCCCTCGTCGATAAGGGTGTACTCTTATGCAGCTCGGGTTATCTCAAAAAAATGAATTGGCCGGTCCTGATGGCGAGCCGGATCCCCTTTTTCCATCTGTATGTAAAGCTTTGGCTGACAAGGTCGGGCATCCGAAAAAACCTTGAAAATGTTGTCCATAACAGGGAATTGATCGATGACGAGATGATGTTCGGCTACCTAAAGCCTTTTCTCGAAGATGATATCTTCAAAGCACTGACGCGTATGATAAGGGACCGCGAAGGTGATTTATCAATCGCCGAATTAAAGAAAATTGAGACACCCTGCCTCCTTGTCTGGGGAGAACATGACCGTGTCGTCCCACTCACGACCGGAGAAAGGCTGACAAAAGACCTCCCCCAATCAAGGCTTGTGGTGTTAAAGGAAACCGGTCATCTTGTACCGGAAGAAAAACCTGACGAAGTACTGCAGCACATTCAGCAGTTTGTAAATTCCGAAGCGGGTGAATATGTAAAGAATGAACAGCACCACTATAAAAAAGGACTTTCCCAAACGCTTCTTACTGAAACGTAAGGGAAAGTCCCTTATATTTGTGTTAAATTGCGCAGGTTCCGATGTCCTTCTCTAACATCACCTGCACTTATAGTGTCTGAAACTTTGAATAAACGATAAAACAAATTATTTTCATCTTATCGACTTACATAATAAGATGAACATAACATAAGATTTCACCAGAAGTTTGATGACAACAGGCAAAAGAATTATTAAAGCTTCCGGCACTTACCATTTTTAGTGTGAAAGGGGTAAAGACTTTGAATGAATTCGAGAAAATAATCGATCGAAAAGGGACATCTTCCGTGAAATGGGATATGACCAAAACTGTTTTCGGAAAAGATGATGTACTGCCGATGTGGGTGGCGGATATGGACTTCCTGCCGCCGGCCGAAGTAAGCGAAGCCCTCAAGAACAGGTTGGACCATGGGATCTTCGGTTATACCTTTGTCGGTGACGGTCCCGCAGAAGCCATCGCTGAATGGATCCAGAAAAGACACGGCTGGAGCATACATAAAAGCTGGCTTCAATACAGCCCCGGCGTCGTGCCGGCCATCGCCGCAATCATACAGGCACTGACAGAGCCCGGTGACAAGGTACTCGTTCAGTCACCTGTGTACACACCGTTCTTCAGCATGACAGAAGAAAATGGCCGCGTGATTGAAAATGCTCCGTTAGTGTACGAAAATGGCACGTACAGCATTTCATTTGAAGAGTTTGAAGAATCACTGAAAAAAGGCGTCAAATTATTCCTGCTGTGCAATCCGCACAACCCGAGCGGGCGCGTTTGGACACGTGATGAACTAACCAAAATGGCAGAGCTTTGCAAAAAGCACAATGTCATCATCGTATCGGATGAAATCCACTCCGATCTCGTCTATGACTCTCATACACACACGCCGATTGCAGCCATCGATGACAGCTATAGAGACATGACCATTACCTGCATCGCACCAAGCAAAACATTCAATCTTGCCGGTCTGCAGGCATCAGCCATGATCACGCCAAACGAAGAATTCCGGGAGAAAATAGCAGGTGTCCATAAAAAACAAGGATTCTTCACTTTGAATACATTCGGCATCACCGGCATGGAAGCTGCTTATCGCCATGGTGAAACATGGCTCGAAAACATTCTGGGCTATTTAATGGAGAATGTGAAGATCACGAAGGCATTCCTCGAAGAGCACCTCCCCGACATTCATCTAGTTGACCCGGAAGGAACCTATCTTCTTTGGATTGATTGCAATAAGCTTGGCCTTTCAGATGACGAGCTGAAAGAGCTCCTCTTGGAAAAAGGAAAGCTCGGCTTAGAGCCCGGACCTAAATACGGAAAAGGCGGCGAAGGCTTTGTGAGGATGAACATCGCCTGTCCCCGGGAAGTACTGATGGATGGATTGGAAAGAATACGCAAGGCTCTTAAATAACGATGAATAGAATGTCAGCAGGAAAGCCAGGACTGGCTTTCCTGCTCTTTTTTTTAGGGCCTGAAAAAATCCCTCTGCCCAGGAAAATTGAACAGAGGGTTTTTCTTATTTCTTCTCTTTTTCTTGTGCAATTTCAGCACATGCAATTCTGGCTCCCGAATCTCCGGCAGGCTGTGTCATTCCATCATCCTTGTTTTCGGTAATGACCAGGGAGGTCCCATCCTTTGTGAACAAGGAAGTCTTCCCTTTTGTCAATGTGACCAGAGGTGCCATCAGCTTCGCCTTTACAGACCCGTCACCTTCCACGATGAGATTCGGAAGGTCGCCGGCATGTGCTCCTTCAGGATGCATAAGTCCATGCTTTTTATCATCAGGATTGAAATGATTGCCTGCCGATACAAAGTCAGGACGTTTACACGTTCCTTTTTCATGAAAATGGATCCCGTGTTCACCAGGCGGCAGTCCCTCCAGCTTGAGATCCACTTCCACTCCATCTGATTTCTCTTGGAGGATCACCTTTCCCAGCGAATCGCCCGTATCATTCTTCATATCGATTTCCATTTTCTTCGGATTTTCAATAGCGCACGCCCCAAGCAGGAACGCCGGTAAAGCTATGTATAATAATTGATTCTTTTTCATATATGATTCCTCCAAATGTGCATACTCTTCCTCCATTTTTGACGAGATGAGGGGAAAGTATTCTTTTTAATGAGAAAAACGCTTTGGAAGGAATTATAAAAAGCACGCCATCACTTACAAGCGTGCTCCATGTTCGATCATTCAGTTTCGCGATTTCGCTTCATTACTTCTTCCTCGATCGCTTTTGTTTTAAGTTCTTCCTTCTTGGATACCTTTTTAATTAAACGGAACGTCAAGATCGTCAATACAAAAAAGATGGCCATCCAAATCGCGGCTGGAATGTACTCTGTCTTGTCTTCCGGAAAGTATAAAAACAAATTTAATACAAATGAAGAAAGCATAGTTAGCTCCTTTCCTTTCACAACAAACTCTTTCCCCATTATACCAAGATAAAAATGAAGAAACCATTTCCCCGCTGAAATTATTTAACGATTCTATGAACACGCTGTAGAATATCAATACCATATCCCTCTTTTAACATCAGCGCCGGGCGGTCTTTCAAGACTCAAATACCGACAATTTCCGAGGAAATAAGCGACAAGTTTCTTATCAAAGACCGGTCATAATCATCGGGACAAGCTTGCTGTGCTTCTATAAGCTGTTTTCTTGCTAAAAGAAAAGAACCTTGAAGCTGAATCATCAAGGTTCTTTTCGTTGAAGTGTTTATTAAAGCGCGCCCCCTCATATCGGGTCACGATACGCGATATACCATACACCCGATATTGGCCGCCCCGTATTCTTCCGTTACTTCACCACAGTGATCTTTTCAATGATCACATCTTCTTTAGGGGCATCATTCTGCCCGACTTCCACATTCGCGATTTTATCCACGATGTCCATGCCTTCAGTCACTTGTCCGAAAACAGAGTGCTTGAAGTCAAGGTGCGGAGTTCCCCCGCGTTCCATATATGCGTCGATGATTTCCTGCGGGAATCCCGCTTCCTTCATTTTCTCTTCGAAGCCCGGGTTCATTTCACTGTTTTGAACGATAAAGAATTGACTGCCGTTCGTATCAGGACCTGCATTCGCCATTGAAAGCGCTCCGCGGATGTTGAATAGCTGCTTGGAGAATTCGTCTTCGAAAGACTCTCCCCAGATGCTTTCGCCTCCAGTACCGTTACCATTCGGGTCTCCGCCCTGGATCATGAAGTCTTTGATCACGCGGTGGAATTTCAATCCGTCATAGTAGCCGTTTTCACTGTGAGTGATAAAGTTTTCAACCGTTTTTGGTGCCTGCTCAGGGAATAATTTTATTTTAATTGTCCCCATTGTGGTCTTCATTTCCACTACTTTTTCGTTCTCTGCTATTTCTGTCGTCAGCTGTGGGTAATTCATTTCTTCATCTCCTCCAGATTCTGTGTCACCTGTTTTCTCTTCTGTTTCAGCAGGTTTTTCTTTGCTGCTGTTATCCTTCTCTGTTTGTCCACATCCGGCAAGTATTAAACCTATCAGACACAAGGATAATAATACCAATCTCTTCATATATGTACCTCCGCATGTTACTTTTATAGTAAGCTTTATCAAAACACTTTATGTTCCATTATAATAGACTTAGACACTTAAGAGGAGGGGTTATTTTGCAAAATTTTCAAATAGGGGATAAAGTCACAGCTTTTTATAAAACGGGAAAATATATCGGTGAGGTGACGGGACAACGTCCAGGTGCATACGTCGTTAAGATCCTGGCTGTACTCAAACACCCCCGCCAAGGTGATTTACATAACCCGGCTGAAGTGGATGTACCATTATTCCATGAGCGCAAGGCACTGGCATTTCGTGAACAAGCCAACATGCCTGAAAAAATGGTGAAGCCTTTTGAAGGGGAAATACCTGAATATAATGAAACACTCCTGACAACTTTCGGAGAATTGAAGAGACAACAGGAAGCCGATGGTTCCCCTCATGCCGAGAAGAGTCTGGAAGCTCTAAAAGGGGTACAGCGGGAGTATGAGCTGATGTATGGATTGACGTTTGAGGATTAAAAAATTCTCTATACCCTCTCAAGGATAAAACAAAAAAACGTGCCTGTCAGGGGCACGTTTTTTGTATATAACGATATTCTCAAGCCAGCTGATTATAAAGCTTGCTCAAATCAATCCGATCGCCGATTGTGGTGGGTTCAGCTTTGTCGAGATACTTTTTATCTTTTTCCACAAGGTTGTATATATGTTGAGTGGTCAGCGCATCATCGAGAGCTTTATGATGCTTTCCGACACCCTCCCTGCCGTATTCCTGGACCGCCTTCCATAAACCAGTTTGATTTTGATCTCCGAAGAATCGTTTGTATTCCATCGATAAATCGACAAATTGGGCTTGAAAAGGAAAGGCAGTGCCTGACTGGGCACAATTATCCCTTAATACTTTCATGTCCATGTTTCCCCATGTTACAACTTTCTCGATTCCATTTGAATTCAGCTGATTGAAGTAATCGATGAGGGTCTGGAAGGAGATGCCTCCGTCTACTTGATCTTGCGTGATCGATAAAAACCGTTTGCAGCGATTGGTTAGTTTAGGAAAGGCAGATGGTTTTACATAAGTTGAAAACGTATCTGTCACTTGCCCATTCTGAACCACTACCACACCCGCTTCAATTATTTCAGGGAAAAAGCCTTTGGGGACTCTATGTCGTTCAGGCATTGAAAACTCAAAGTCAATGAACACAAGCTGCTTTGCTTTAACCACGTAACTCCCTCCTCAATCTTGTACAGACCCCAATTTTCATTCTAGTAGACTAGTAATGTAAAAACGAACGGGTTTATGTACACGCACTGGCTTATTCGCTTTTCTGACGTGTGTACATAGTTCTTATTCTTATATTATATCATGTTCAACCTGAAAAATATGACTAAATCCTTTTAACATACGCTAAAAAATCTCATTCAGTGGACTCTGCCATCCATTTTCTATAAACTGTATATTTAGGAAACCGAAATAAATAGTTTATGAGAAGGTGTTAATCATTTCAATAGAAAAAAAGAATCTTGTCATTATGGTCATGGCGAACTTTTTAGTTGCCGCCAGCGCCACGATGGTTCTGCCGTTCTTATCTCTTTATATAGAGACCTTCGGTGATTATAGTGCTGAATATGTACAGCGCTGGTCCGGCTTTGTGTTTGGAATCACGTTTCTGACGGCGTTCTTCATTTCACCTTTATGGGGACGATTTGGTGACCGTTATGGATATAAACCCATCCTTTTGATCACTGGTTATGGAATCGCAACGTCGATATTCTTCATGGGTTTCATGGATTCTGTGCAGGGGATGTTTATATTACGGCTGCTGATGGGGGCCGTGACCGGCTTTATCCCAACCTCGATGGCACTTATCTCTTCTCAGACATCGAAAAAGGAAGCAGGTAAGATTCTGGGAACGCTCCAGATGGGAACGGTGTCCGGAGGCTTGTTCGGTCCTGTCATCGGAGGGCTGCTTGCTGATCATGTTGGTTTTTCTTATACCTTTATCTTCACAGCAGTCTCAATCGCGATTGCTGCGACAGTAGTTCTGTTCGGAATAAACGAGCAGCGGAGTAATGAGCAGAGGAATAAGCAAAACAAATATTCAAGCAAACAGGTGCTGAGGCACATATTGAGTCATAAGCTCCTTGTGACGGTCATCATTTTGTCGTTGATCATCCAGGTCGCGAATTTCAGCATCCAGCCGCTTCTGGCACTTTATGTCGATGAACTGACTTCATCCGCCAATCTTGCATTTTTAGCTGGCCTTGCCTTTTCGGCTACAGGCTTTGGAAATTTTATCGCTACCCGGCAATGGGGGAAACTTGGTGATCAAATCGGATATGAGAAGGTCCTCTCGATCCTGTTGGTGCTGGCTTCAATTCTTATCGTACCACAGGCTCTCGTGACTGAGCTCTGGCAGCTTGTCCTGCTCCGTTTCTTATTCGGGATCGCCATCGGGGGCATGATTCCTTGTGTGACGGCTTACATTCGCCAGGAGGCCCCGCTCAGTATGCAGGGTGAAGTATTAGGCTACAACCAGAGCTTTCGTTTTCTTGGAAATGTGATTGGACCGGCTTTAGGAGGCATTGTTTCCGGATATGTTGGAATTTCTTCCGTTTTTTATGTAACAGGTGCTTTATTCTTGGGGGCATTTGGATTATTATGGTGGAGTATGAGACATTCTGAAGTTGAAGGTCACGTGAATCAAGATTACTAGAAAAGTAGAGTGGAAATATGAGAGTGTTTGCAGGATTTCTGACAGTGATTTGCTTTATGACATTGTTTTTCACCACGTTGTTCTTCACGACTGAAGAAGTCGACAGAGTCCAGGGGTTTCAGGACGAACTCGAAAACACCGTGAATACAGACCAATTGAACCTGAATAAGACCAGTTTGCTTCTCGATAAAAACGGAAACGTATTCTCAGAAGTGAATCGTCCCTTTCGATTATACGTAGAAGATGAGAAGATCCCACCATTCGCAAAAGATATCCTGGTCGCTTCAGAAGATCAGCACTTTTATGAACATGTGGGATTCGATGCGGGCGCCATTTTAAGGGCAGTCGTTAAAAACCTGGTCTTCACACATATTCAACAGGGCGGAAGCACGATCACCCAGCAGCTTGCCCGAAATTTATATTTAGGGCAGGAGAAAACGTACAACCGGAAACTGACCGAGCTCTTCTATGCACATGAAATCGAAAGCTCCCTTTCTAAAGATGAAATACTTGAGCTTTATCTTAACGTCATCTATTTCAGCAACGGGGTGTATGGGATTGAAACGGCTTCCCAATACTATTTTCAAAAAAGTGTTTCGGAATTGAACAAAGCAGAGTTGGCATTCATTGCCTCGATTCCGAATAATCCGGGCAAATACGACCCTGTCGATCATTTCGATCAGACTAAAATTCGTCAGGAGCGTCTGCTTGATATACTCGTCAACACCGAAAGACTTACAGTAGAAGAGGCGGACAAGCTGAAGAAAACGCCTATAAAGCTCAATATCCGTAAAAAAATCGACCGTTATCCTGATTACGCGTTTTACGTTGAAGAGGAACTGAGAGAGCTGATCTCCCTCCACGAAGGGTACAAAGTACAACTGGAAAATGCCTCTTCCGCATTGGAAAAGGAACAGATCATCAAAAAACTGGATGAACGGATTGAAAGTGTGATTGCTTCAGGCGTGAGGATTCAGACTGCCCTCGACCCTGCCCTGCAGCAGAAAAGCGTAGAAGCGTTGAACAACGGGCTGCAGGGTGAAAAACTGCAGGGTGCTTCAGTAACGATCGATAATGAAACAAGAAGAATCGCTGCAATGACCGGCGGGAAAGATTATCAGAAGTATAATTTCAATCATGCCTTCCAAGCCTACAGGCAGCCTGGCTCTTCCATCAAGCCGCTGCTCGTGTATGCACCTTATCTGGACAAATTCAAGGCATCCATTCATGAAAAAGTGAACGCCGACAACTATTGTATCGGAAATTATTGTCCCATCAACTACGGCGGCGTACAGCCGGGTACTGTGACCTTAAATCAGTCAATGGCCCAATCCTACAACACCCCCGCTCTTCGTTTGATGGAAAAAGTCGGTGTCGAAGGGGCATTCAACAAGCTTTCATCTTTTTCATTTGAACGGGTATCAGCAAAGGACCAAACGTACGCTGCTTCAATCGGCGGGTTCACCTACGGCTTAAGCCCGCTCGAAATGACGGGTGCTTATACTTCTTTCATCAACGGAAGCTATAAAAGAAGCCATGCCATCGTGAACGTGAAAGACGGGAATGGAAAGATTCTTTACGAGTGGAAAGACCAGCCGAAGCAGGTCTGGTCCAATGATACAACGGCAAAAATGAGGCAGATGCTTGCTAATGCCGCTGAGAACGGTACAGGGAAAGCCGCTTACGTCTCCAAACCCTATGTTGGCATTAAAACAGGCACCACCAATAATTATCATGATTACTGGGTGATGGGATTGACAAACGAGTACACAACCGGCGTTTGGGTCGGCCACGACATCCCCCAGAACATGAGCAGAATTGAAAAACTGCGCCCGAGTCATAAAATATGGAAGAGCATTATGAAATAACGCCCGGAGAATCGTCTCCGGGCGTTTTTTATGTATTCGGTTTTGGCAAGAGTAATTTGATGAAATCTCACTTATTAGAATTGGATGGAGATTTAACCGGATCCAGCTGGTGATTGGAGTGGAAGACGAAGACTCCTGCGGGAGAAGTGGCCAATTCGAAAAGCGGAAGGGCTTTGCTCAGAGGCGTTTGGCATAAGGCGAACCGAACTAGAAGGCGCTCTTTGCCTCCTTGGACGGTTTGACTTATGACATGTGCCTCTAAGCCCTGCAGCTAGGCATGTGAGACCCCGCAGGCGCAGCCGAGGAGGCTCACGGGTCACCCGCGGAAAGCGAAGTCTTCCACGGAAATCAACAGCGGTGACGTAAGGGTTCACAACTTCACCTTCGACATGATTGGCAAACTCGCCATGACACCGTTATACAATTTCAATAAGACAAAAAAGATCGTCATGAACAAGGAAGACCACGTGAATAATTGCAGGCTGATGACGCCGAAGATTCCTGCTTTGGAAACGGTGACGCTTATTTTATATACAAAGTAAACAAAATAAACGATCGAAGTGACGGCGAAAATGGCGATCAATCCCATGAAGGACTTGAGGCTGACAACCGAAACGAGACCGCCGATGAAATAAATCATGGAGCCTGACCGGACCCGGTTATATAACTGGCCCTCTGATTCTTTGGAGAAAAAAAGCATGGAGACCCCGTTGATGGTTTCGGCTATAAGCTTCAAGGCTGCAAACACCATGAAAAAGACGATCATCAGCAGAATCAATAAGACAAATTTCAATTCGATATCAGATAAGAATTCGCGCATTCCGGGGTAGACGCCAATTTTCTTAAAGAGGTCGACAAACACTTCCACCCCGTAGACGGAGAAGGTCAAACTGAATAACAGGATGGAAAACAGAGGCAGGTAGCTTGTTAAATATGTATTCTTCAATTGATAACTCTCCTATAAAGATTATTGCATACAGCACTTTCATCATAATCGTTTATGGGAGTCTTGAAAAGGGTAAGGATAAGAAAATCCTGGGCATTTTGTCTTGCACGTTCCCGCTTTTGAAAACAGAACGAAAGCTTACAATGTCACAAAATAAAAATGACTGCCTCTCCCATGCGGACATGAAAAGGCAGTCATTCGATTACTTGATTTGTTTGTGAAGTTCTGTTTGGCACAATGCGAATGTATTCCCTCGATTTAAAGGGCTGACGGATCCTCTCGCTTTGGACAGGGATTTCCTCTTCCCCTTCTGTGCCCCCATAACGGACAGGCTCCAGATCAGCGGTTGCCGGGTCATCTGTTTCGAATATGCCCCTGTTGAAACGATCTTGTGATTCAACCAGCCACCCAAATCCTATAAATGTAAAGAGAATCGTCGTAAACGCCACTGTTTTCCTTTTCAATTTCATCACCACCTTATGGATAGGATTCTCCAAAATAACCAAAACTATTCTTAATAAGAGATATTTCAAAAGGAAAGACTTAAAAAAAATTCGGGACTTTCATCCGCGTTTCTACATATTTAATAAGTTAAATACGATTCCATTAAGCCAGAAGCCTGAGTAATGCAAGCATTGTTTTTTTACGTTATAATGCTCTTTAGGTTAAGCTTTCCGGACATACTGGGAGAACGGATGAAGATTTTCCAAAAAGTGAAAATGAAACTACATAAGACTAAGTTGAAGAATACAGGAATTTTATAAGAGGGGGGTTTTTATGACATTACTACATTGGGCTATTATATCGCCCTTTTTATTTGCAATTCTGATTCCATTTCTTTATAAAGCATTTCGAAGGGTACATACCGGATGGTTTGTACTGCTCCTGCCGGTTGCTTTATTCAGTTACCTCATTCAATTCATGCAGATTACGAGGGATGGAAATACGATAAGGGAAACAGCGGAGTGGATGCCTTCTTTCGGCATCAATTTTATTGCGTACGTCGATGGCCTCGGGCTGTTGTTCGCACTTTTAATAACCGGGATCGGTTCGCTTGTCGTACTTTATTCGATTTACTATCTGGATAAGAATAAGGAACAACTACATAACTTTTATGTGTATTTAATGATGTTCATGGGAGCCATGCTTGGTGTGGTCCTATCTGATAATCTTATCGTCCTTTATATGTTCTGGGAATTCACGTCCATTTCGTCTTTCCTATTGATCGGGTATTGGTATCACAGGGAGCGTTCGAGATATGGCGCACAGAAATCAATGCTGATTACTGTTTTCGGCGGATTATCCATGCTTGGGGGATTCCTCCTTCTTTATCTTATGGGAGGAACATTCAGTATCCGTGAATTGATTTCACAATCCGAGCAGCTCATGACGCAAGCTCTGTTCATTCCGGCTATGCTTCTTGTACTGCTTGGAGCTTTCACGAAATCTGCTCAATTCCCATTCCACATCTGGCTTCCGGATGCAATGGAAGCCCCGACACCTGTCAGTGCTTATCTGCACTCGGCCACGATGGTAAAGGCGGGTATCTACCTTGTTGCCCGCATGAGTCCGGTATTTGCCGAGACCAGCCTGTGGTTATGGCTTGTCGGCGGATTTGGTATTTTCACATTATTCTGGGGATCCTTTAATGCTGTTAAACAAACAGATTTAAAGGCGATTCTCGCATTCTCCACTGTCAGTCAACTTGGTCTTATCATGTCGCTTCTCGGGGTTGGTGCAGCCGCCCTGCACTATACTTACTTAGACGACAATATTTTCATGGTGGCAACACTTGCCGCCGTTTTTCACTTGATCAATCACGCTACCTTCAAGGGAAGCCTGTTTATGGTTGTCGGAATAATTGACCATGAAACGGGTACGAGGGATATCCGCAAACTAGGCGGGCTGATGAGCTTTATGCCGATCACCTTTACGATTGCGATCATCGGCGCCTTCTCCATGGCAGGTCTTCCTCCATTCAATGGCTTCTTAAGTAAAGAGATGTTCTTTACCGGGATGGTCCGCGTGCTCGAGATGGATATTTTCAACTTGGAGACCGCAGGTATTCTATTCCCTGTCCTGGCTTGGGTGGGAAGCGTATTTACGTTTATCTACAGTATGATTCTTGTGTTTAAAACCTTCACAGGTGAACACCAGCCTGAAAAGCTGGAGAAGAAGCCGCATGAAGCACCGCTTGGCATGCTGATTTCACCAATCATTCTGGCTTCTCTTGTGATAGTGTTCGGGTTCTTCCCTAATATTCTGTCTGACAGGATCATCTCTCCTGCAGTTGAAGCGATTACTCCAAGCCTGGTGGAAGAAGGTCATATAGTAGAGGCGGAGATTTCGTTCTGGCACGGCTTTACACCTGAATTATTTATGACGTTAGGTGTGATTCTGTTTGGAATACTGCTTTATCAATTGCTTCCGAAATGGAAGAAAATCTACTCATGGATTCCTGAACGCTTAACGCTGAATTCCATGTATGACGGAGGTTTAGTACGTGGGGAACGTGCTGCATTCTCTTTTACAAGAGGATATATGACCGGGTTCATCCGCAGCTACCTTGTCTATATTTTCGCGTTCTTCATCGGTATCCTGCTGTTCAGCTTGTGGTTCAAAGGGGCGTTTGCGATCAATACGAGCGACCTTGCACCAATTGGTATCTACGAAATCGCGATCGCACTGCTGCTGGTAATCAGTTCCGTATCGATTTTATTTGCGAAGTCACGATTAACCGCGATCATTTTACTCGGTGCGGCCGGATACACCGTTTCTCTGTTCTTCGTCCTGTTCCGCGCACCGGATCTGGCGCTTACACAGCTTGTAATTGAAACGGTATCGGTTGCCCTGTTCTTATTATGTTTCTATCACCTTCCTCCATTGAGCCGCCATGAAGAGCGGATGAGCTTCAAACTTGGAAATGCGCTGATTTCAATCGGAGTCGGTGTGGTGGTGACGCTGTTTGCCATTTCTGCTTACAGCACTAAATTATCTAAATCGATTTCTGAGTATTATATTGAAAATGTTTATGAGGAAGCTGCTGGTAAGAATATGGTTAACGTCATTCTTGTAGACTTCCGCGGATTTGATACCCTGTTTGAAATCTGCGTACTGGCGATTGCTGCCCTGGGTATCTACTCCATGATTAAATTGCGTCTGACAAGGAGGAAAGAGGGATGAAGAAACCCAAAACAAATGATGTGATTCTTCAAACGGTCACTAATGTTGTCACGTTCATCATTGTCCTGTTTTCTCTGAGTCTTTTCTTTGCTGGACATTACACTCCAGGGGGAGGCTTTATCGGGGGATTGATGACATCCGCTGCGATCGTTCTCATGCTGCTTGCATATGATCTCGATACGGTGGCGAACATCCTCCCGATCGATTACAAGATTTTAACAGCCGTGGGACTATTGATAGCGGTGGCGACAGGAGCCGGTGCATTGTTGTTTGATGTGCCTTTCCTTACACATGCTTATGATTATTTCTATCTTCCGCTTTTGGGAAAAACGTCTCTTCATACAGCGGTCTTATTTGATACAGGTGTGTATCTGGTTGTTATCGGTGTAACGATGACCATTATTCAGACAATAGGAGTGAGTGAATAATGGAGATATTAATGGCAGTTGTTTGCGGCATTCTGTTTATGAGTGCTGTATATTTAATGCTTTCGAAAAGTTTATTACGCATCATTATTGGAACGGCATTGCTGAGTCATGGAGCCCATTTACTGCTCCTTTCCATCAGCGGTCTCAAAGGGGGAGCTGCACCTCTTTTGGGGGAACATGCGAAATCTTATGTGGATCCGCTGCCTCAGGCTTTGATTCTGACAGCGATCGTTATCAGTTTCGGTGTCACGGCTTTCTTCCTGGTGCTCGCTTACCGGACTTACCAGGAGCTTGGAACTGATAATACGGATCAAATGAGAGGAAACGAAGGAAATGACTAACTTACTGATTTTACCCATACTAATCCCGTTATTCACGGCGATTATCTTACTGTTCATAAGTAAATATATTAACGTACAAAGAGGGATTTCAGCCATTTCGACATTGGCTACCATTGCAGCATCCCTCGTGCTTATCTACACCATCAACAAAGATGGAATACAAAGCGTAAACCTTGGAAGCTGGCAGGCACCATTTGGAATCACCCTGGTCTCGGATATGCTGTCCGCGTTATTGGTGACGACGACGAGCATCATAACACTTGTGGTACTGCTTTATTCTTTCAAAGCCATCGGGACAGACAGGGAGCGTTTCTACTATTATCCGGTCGTACAGTTCTTATTGGTCGGTGTGAACGGTGGCTTCACGACAGGTGATATCTTCAACCTGTTCGTATTCTTCGAGGTTATGCTGATGAGTTCTTACGTCCTGATTGTATTGGGCGGCACAAAAGCCCAGCTGCGTGAAGGGATTAAGTATATTCTTGTAAACGTCATCTCTTCTGCGCTGTTTGTTATTGCTGTAGCCTATTTATACTCGGTTGTCGGGACGCTGAATATGGCAGATATTTCGGTGAAGATCTCTGAAGAGAACCAGCCTGTGATTCTTACTTCTATCGCCGTTCTGTTCCTGATCGTTTTCGGACTGAAAGGAGGAATCTTCCCCCTTTATTTCTGGCTTCCTGGTTCATATTATGCGCCGCCGACTCCGATTCTTGCTCTTTTCGGAGCATTGTTAACCAAAGTGGGGATCTATTCCATCATGAGAACCTACACGTTGTTCTTCTATCATGATACCGGCTATACCCATATGATTCTCGCAGTGTTAGCCATCATGACGATCATATTCGGATGTATCGGTGCTGTTGCTTATTGGGATGTTAAAAAGATTATTATCTATAATATCATCATTGCAGTAGGGGTCATCTTATTCGGGGTTTCTACAATGAATCCCGATGCATTGGAAGGCTCAGTTTATTATCTCATCCACGATATGATCATCAAAGCAGCTCTCTTCCTTCTTATCGGTGTGATGATTGCGATCACAGGTACGACCGACTTGAAGAAGATGGGCGGATTGATCAAAGAATATCCTTGGCTTGGATGGACATTCCTGGTCGCTGTCTTTTCACTTGCGGGTATTCCTCCCCTCAGCGGCTTCATCGGAAAGTTATTGATTGTCCGGGGGAGCTTTGAAGCGGAAGATTACTTAGGAGCAGGATTGATCCTCCTTTCAAGCTTAATGGTCCTGTATTCAGTGATTAAGATTTTCTTAAATGGAATTTGGGGAACCCCTAAAGATTACAAGTTGGTGTCAAAGGGGCATGCGCGCTATTTATGGATGACATCAGCACTGCTTGTGGTCCTCGCCGTGTTTTACGGTTTTGGTGCAGAGGCATTGCGTCCCCTATTCTCACAGGCAGCAGAAGTACTGGTGGACCCGAATATCTATATAGACGCAGTGTTAAAGGAGTAATGTAAAATGGCCTTTCAATTTTTATTAAACATATTCCTGGCTTTTGTCTGGATGTTTCTATCGGTGTCCTTTACTTCTCAGTCATTTATCATTGGCTTTTTATTAAGTTTAGCGATACTCTTTGCATTCAGAAGGTTTTTCAGTTCACGTTTTTATATTCATAGAGTGATTGCCGTCGTCAGCTTGTTTTTTCTCTTTTTAAAAGAACTGATCATGGCAAATATCGCTGTATTGAAGACGATCCTGAGACCTAAGCTCGATTTTAAGCCCGGGATCTTTGCACTTCCCACTGAGTTAGAGACGAACTGGGAAATCACCCTGCTCGCAAATTTAATCACATTAACTCCGGGTACGCTGGTAACGGATGTATCGTATGATAATAAAATTCTCTATATCCACGCCATTGATATTCAGGATAAAAACGAAGCAATTGATGAAATCAAGAACTCTTTTGAAAAAGCAATCATGGAGGTGAGTCGATAATGTTGCATACAATTCTTCAGCTGACATTATTATTGGTCTCCCTCTCAATGCTGGGATTGATTTACCGCCTGATTAAAGGACCTACCACACCGGATAGAGTTGTCGCACTTGATGCGATAGGGATCAATCTGATTGCGATCATTGCACTGGTATCCATGCTCCTGGATACATTCGCTTTCCTCGAAGTCATCCTGCTTCTTGGAATTCTGGCGTTTATCGGAACAGTAGCCTTTTCTAAATTCCTGGAGAAAGGGGAGATCATTGAACGTGACCGAGATCATTAGATTTATCATTGGATTTTTATTAATTGTCGGTGGATTTCTCAGCCTTGTCACAGCATTCGGTTTGTTGAGGCTGCCTGATGTTTATACCCGGAACCATGCTGCTTCTAAAAGTGCAACACTCGGAGTAATGTCCATTCTCCTTGCAACCTTTCTCTATTTCTATTTAGAGCATGGGCATTTCAATTCAAGACTGATCCTTGCCATTATCTTTATCTTTGTGACCGCCCCGGTTGCGGGACACCTCATGGCACGAGCTGCTTATCACTCAGGTGTAAAGCTCTGGGATAAAAGCGTGCAGGATGATTTGAAGCACAAGAAAGAATATGAACAACAGAACTCCAACTAAAAAAGCATGATCTGGTAAGGGGATCCCCTTCCAGGTCATGCTTTTGTTATTAAGCTCTTTTCTCATACTTTGTTGCATTAGACTAGCCTTTGTACGAAAGTAGCAATCTTTTAGAATACAGCCTTTTATTATTGATCGTATAATTCCTCTTCCACACTGCCATCCTGCTTATGGATGATAAGCGTGCCGGAATGATCGTTCACATAATCCTTCGCTTTTGAAAGAAGGTCCTCTTTCGTGTCTTCTACCATAATTGCGCGGCTGCTGTCCGCCTTAATCAATTGCCAGCCATCTTCATGTGTTTTTACATGATACTCGGTTTTATCCGTATCCGTCCCCTCTTCGGATTTATGGGCACGATCAGTGGCAATCGCAATGGCTCTTCCTTCATCATAGCCCTCATCCAAAAGGGCGTTCGCTATCTCAATTGCTTTATTCCGGACATCTGTCGGGAGATTCTTCAATGACGCCGGATAATCATTTTTACTCCAAGGCATAGTGTAACCTCCTTAACATGGTTACTTATTGATTTCCCATTGCGACAGCTTTTAAACGTCCTATATGTACCACAATTGCTTCCCAGTACTGGAACTGGCAAGGAAGCAGGTCAGCGTTTCGGCACCACTGCCATCGTACAGCGGGACACACAGATCAATTGATTCTCTTCATCGGTGATTTTAATATCCCAGACCATGGTCGTTTTCCCCTGGTGCATGACAACAGCCGTTGCAGTAACCACTCCATCACGTTTTGCTTTTATATGATTGGCATTGATTTCAAGACCGAAGCAGATTTCTTTCTCAAGATCGATTAATTCCACTGCCCCCACACTCGCCACCGTTTCCGCAAGGGCGACTGACGCACCGCCGTGAAGGAACCCGAAAGGCTGGCGCGTTGCCTCGTTGACAGGCATGGTCGCGATCACCTTTCCTTTTCCTAATTCCACAAACTCAATTCCCAGCGTACTGATCAGCGTATTTTCCACATTCATTCTGTTCACCTCATTAAAGTTTTCATATAGTAGAATTTCGGTAAAAAAAACAAAAATCCTCTTATTGTGTCTAATAGGGCTCAATTTCCATACAAAAACAGCTTTAAGAATAAACCGGCATGCCGTTACATACATTTCCTTAGAGTCTATTTGCCAGGAATAAGGAGGTATTTCATGAATCGTTATCACCCGTTTTATCATCCCGTCCAGAGCCCCTATCAGCCCCATCATTTGAGAAGAAATTATCCACTGTATCCAAACTTTCATTATCGCACTAACTTTCCTCCAGTTGAAACCAAAACATTTATGGCCTCTGCAGATAAAACCTTAACGTTAATGGAAAGTGCCAATCTCGTATTAACGAAAATCAAGGAGGATACTTCGTTTGCTCATCAGCTGATGGTATTAGCACAGCAGTCCAATACTTCAGAGGTCCTTCAGCTCATCCGCAGAACCGGGGTAAAGGTTGTCCCCGTCGTCTCTTTCAATCCTGACGGTATCCATATGGTATTCGATGAGAAGCTTGGGCAAGTCGATTGCTGCCATATAATTGTGGATGTGAGATGGCGGGAAATATAGGTTCATTCCACCATCTATTAAGGTGGATGTGGCAGATGGGGATGCAGGATCAAAAAAAGTGACTTCAAGAGAGGATTCTTGAAGTCACTTTTTTATCTATGCTTAATAATATGGGTAATACCCCGGATATCCATAGCCATACCCGTAACCATACCCGTATGGTGGATAATACGGTCTAGGATATAAGAGAGCAGAACCTAAGAGTCCGCCTAATACGCCTCCTAAAAATGGTCCGCCAAAGCCCCCTCCGTAGAATGGTCTTCTGCCGAATCCGTACGGTCTTGGTCTTCTGTCATACACAACTCGATTATACATTCTTGCATCCTCCTCTTCTCAGTTTGCTTGGGACAGCCATCTATTTTTATAGGCTTCACTACTGTTTTATGCGAATTTCAAAGATTTTGAGTGGGCTAATGATATATTAATGAGAAGAGAAGCAAGTTGATGTGATGAATTCACAATGAGGGGTTCGTTGGGTAAAGATTTTTCGACAAGTTGCTCGTATTTCAGAAAAGTGGATCGTATTTTCTGAAACTGGAATGAATATCGGGAAAGTGGATCGTATTCTCTGAAACTCAGTTTTATCTATCATGAAAACGGCTCGAAATCTCTGAATGCCGCACGTTGGGGTTAAAAGTGTGTCAAAAATCATGTTTAGAGGCCATTCAGTCATGCGGTTCGTGACAAAACCATTTTAAATCCCCACTTTTCATTTTATTTTAGATTCCGTAATTACCGGTTATCACTTCACTCAAAAAAAGCAGAGGACTCAAAAATCCCCTGCTAAGAAACCAAACTTAAAACATGATCGCCGCAATCCATCCAAAGAGGATCAGCGGAATATTATAGTGCAAGAACGTCGGTACACATGTATCCCAAATGTGATTGTGCTGGCCGTCTGCGTTCAATCCGGCTGTCGGCCCGAGCGTACTGTCGGAAGCAGGAGAACCCGCATCACCCAGAGCACCGGCTGTTCCGACAATGACGATTGTCGACATCGGGCTGAACCCAAGCTCCATGCAAAGAGGCACGAAAATCGCTGCAATGATCGGGATCGTTGCAAACGAGGAGCCAATCCCCATTGTGACAAGAAGACCAACAATGAGCATGATCAACGCTGCCATTGCCTTGTTTCCGCCGATTGCATCTGCAGTCGCTTCAACCAGCGTTTCTACGTGTCCCGTTGCTGTCATCACTTCGGCAAATCCTGAGGCGGTAATCATCACAAACCCGATGAACGCCATCATTTTCATTCCTTCATTCAACAGCCCGTCTGCTTCCTTCCACTTCACTGAACCGGAAAGATAAAGGACCGCGATCCCCGCCAATGCACCGAAGATCATGGATTCAAGCTGCAGCTGAACATACAGCGCCACGATGATCGAAATGAAAGCAAAGACCATCGCTTTCTTGTTATAGATCATTTTTTCCTCTGAAATGACTTCCTTCGCTTCACTGTACTTTCTTGGTTTACGGTAGCTCACAAATACCGCAATCAACAATCCAATGAACATTCCCCCAACAGGAATAAGCATGGCTTTCGGGATGTCCGATAGACCAACTTCCATTCCGCTGCTCGCCATATTCTGCGCGATGATTTCGTGGAACTGCAAGCCGAATCCTACTGGTAAAAGGATATACGGAGCAGTCAATCCAAATGTAATGACAGAAGCGATCAAACGTCTATCCAACTCCAGTTCCGTCATCACCTTCAATAGCGGCGGAATCAGGATGGGGATAAACGCAATGTGAATCGGGATCAAATTTTGAGAAAAGACAGCCATGATTAATATAGCAAAGACAATAAGTGCTTTAGAAAGAGCTGTTTTTCTTGAGTCTCCTTTTTTCCCGACAACCTTCAATACCCAGTCTACAAGCAGATTCGGAATCCCTGTATACGAAATCGCTACAGCGAATCCTCCAAGTAAGGCGTAACTTAATGCGATATTGGCTCCTCCTGATAATCCTTCAGAGAATACCGTAATCGTCTCGTTCAAGCCCATGCCTCCTATAATCCCTCCGGCCAGTGCACCCGTGATGAGGGCAAAGACGACATTGACACGCACTAAACTCAATATGAGCATGATCAGAACGGCAATGACAACTGCGTTCATCGTTAATTCCTCCCTTAAAAATATTGTTCAGCCCTTTTTCGAAATGGCATATTACCACCGGCTGATTCGTTTATTAGTAGTTCAATAGAATGATTTACTTTAGTTCGCTAAATTGGTAGAGTGATAAAACAACGTTTTTAACTTTAACAAGATAAAGAGAGGTTGTCAATACTTTAGTCTGATGAATCGTTAAAATGTTGGATGGTAAGTTTTTGTATGGTTCTGAGGATGGGTTTTTCAACTCCGCTGTTGATTTCCGTGGAAGACTTCGCTTTCCGCGGGCGGCCGGTGAGCCTCCTCGTCTTCGCCATAAGGTGGACTTAACTGTCCAGCTGCAGGGCTTAGAGGCACATGTCATAAGCCAAACCGACCAAGAAGGCAAAGAACACCTTCATGGCCGATTCGACTTAGCCACCCGCCTCTGAGCAAAAC
Source organism: Rossellomorea oryzaecorticis (assembly GCF_038405515.1). Classification (GTDB taxonomy): domain Bacteria; phylum Bacillota; class Bacilli; order Bacillales; family Bacillaceae_B; genus Rossellomorea; species Rossellomorea oryzaecorticis_A. Next base: position 41,350 of record NZ_JBBYAF010000036.1, read on the forward strand.
CCTTCCGCTTTTCTGATAGGAGTCTTCGTCTTCCACTCCAATCAACAGCTGGATTCACCTCTAAATCGACAAACATCTTTAATATATCCTTTGAACATGAAAAAAAGCCCTTCCCTAATCCAAAGCTGGATCAGAAAAAGGCTTTTATCAATCATACTTATTTTTCTAAAGGCTGGAATCGTTCCACAAGGAGGGCCAGTGTGCGGGCCATGACTCCAGTGGCACCTGAAGGGCCAAGGTCATGATGGCTCTTTGTGGTGGCGGTTCCTGCGATATCCAGGTGGACCCATGGGAGGCCATCGGCAAATTCCCCTACGAAGGCCCCGCCCATGATGGCATGTCCTGCTCGTCCCGGTGAATTGTTGAGGTCCGCTATCTTACTGCTGCGTACACGCTTTTTATCATGCTCTGTATACGGCAGCTGCCAGATGAATTCGCCTGACTCGCTTGAGGCTTCAAGGACCTGTTCAAAGAATGCTTCATTATTTGTCAATGCACCTGTTTTGTCTTCACCAAGGGCCACGATGACTCCGCCTGTCAACGTCGCCACATCTACGAGGTAATTCGCTCCGTGATGCTTCGCGTACGTCATTCCGTCAGCTAACGCGAGTCGTCCTTCTGCATCAGTGTTCAGCACCTCGATCGTTTTACCGCTCATCGCCGTGATCACATCATCAGGCTTGAATGCGGAACCGCTGACCATATTGTCCGTTGAAGGGATGACGGCTACCACATTCTGCTCCGGCTTTGTCTCTCCGATGATTTCCATCGCGCCAAGAACAGCAGCTGCCCCTCCCATATCCGTCTTCATTCCGACAATGCCGTCCTTCGGTTTGATGGAGTAGCCTCCGGTATCGAAGGTGATCCCTTTTCCGACTAAACCGATGACATCCTTCCACTCATCTTTACCGTTGTATTTCAGGACAATCATCTTTGGGGGCTCGACCGATCCCTGATTGACGGCAAGAAGCGCGCCCATTCCCAAGCTTTCCATCTCTTCTTTATCCAGGATCTCCGCTTCGAATTCATACCGCTTTGCAAGTTCAAGTGCATATTCTGCCATTTTAGTGGATGTCAGCAGATTTCCGGGCGTGTTCACCAAGGTACGGGCAGAGTTGACTCCTCTTCCGAAAGCCGCTCCCACTTCCAGGGCTGTTTGGACTTCTTTTGCGTCTTCGCTTGTAAAAAATTCAACGTTGTCTATATAGACATCAGGCTCATTTGTTTTTTGTTTATAGCCTTCGAATTCATACGTTGCCATCGTGAATGCTTCCGTAAAAGCATGGGCTGCGTCCACAGCTGGAAGTTCTTCTGAAGAAAATGTATCAAGTGCAACCGAAAAGGATGAGACTTTCATCTTTTTCAGTTCTTTTGATGCCGTACCCATCGCTTCTTTTAAAAGATCGAAGGTTAACTCCTTTTGTTTGCCAAGACCGACAAACAGGATACGTTTGCTCCCGATTTTTCCAAAAGTATGTATTTTAGATAATTTCTTAGGTTTTGATGCAATGTCTCCGTCCTTCACTAATGCAGTAAGGTACCCTTCAAAGGCGCGATCCAATTCTTTCAGCTCACCTTCGAATGATGGCTGGTTATAAACTCCGGCCACTAAACAATCTTGCGATGCATCTGTTATATCTTTTTGGTTGATAGTAAAATTCATTTCCCCTACACCTCCATTTTCCATTATAACGGAGATGTCTGTTTATTTCGATATTCCCGCTTCCCTGGTGCGTAAGTTAGTTCTGCTTTCAATCGGGTATGATATAATAAGAACATTATTTTATTTCAGATTCTTTAAAAAGGTGGCATGTGACAGCATGGAAGTATTTTTGAATTTTCCATTATGGGCCTCTTTATTTGCAATCTTCTTTGCACAATTTGTTAAGGTGCCCATACAATTTATTGCAACGAGGGAATTAAACTGGTCATTGATCACCTCTACAGGCGGAATGCCAAGCTCGCACTCTGCTGCAGTAACGGCATTAGCCACAGGTGTCGCCCTGGAAACCGGACTCTCTTCCCCCATTTTTGCCGTGTCGGCGATCTTTGCGATCATCACCATGTTTGATGCAACCGGCGTAAGAAGACAAGCGGGTGAACAAGCCATTGTATTGAACCAGTTAACGATCGATTTCCAAAAATTCATGACAGAAGCCAAGGGCTGGCAGAACAAGCCTGAGCAGGAAAAACGGAAAGAGTTAAAGGAACTGCTTGGACATAAACCGATCGAAGTCTTTTTCGGCGGCCTTTCAGGAATTGTCCTGACCTTGCTTCTTCACTATCTATTTTTCACCTAGGAGTGATTCGATGAGAATTGTCTCTATTTGCCCGAGCAATACTGAAATCATTGACTACCTTGGGTTGACCTCCAATCTGATCGGAGTGGATGATTTTTCCGATTATCCTGAAGAAGTCCGTTCACTTCCAAGACTCGGACCAGACCTGTCCATCGATATGGATAAGCTCCAATCATTGCAGCCTGATCTTGTCTTTTCTTCATTAAGTGTTCCCGGCATGGAAAAGAACATCGAGGAATTAAATAAAAGAGGCATTCCTCATATCACACTGAATCCGCAAAGCTTCCGGGATATCGCCGAAGATATTTTAACAGTCGGAAAAGCCTGTGGAATAGAAGATACTGCGGCCAAAAGGCAGCAGACCTTTTTACATACGGTAGAGGAGTTGAAGCGGCTGAGCAAGAACGTCGATCACACGCCCGTCCTCTACTGGGAATGGTGGCCCAAGCCCGTTTTCACCCCAGGAAAAATAAATTGGCTCACTGAACTGAGTGAAATGGCCGGGGCCAAAAATAGTTTCAGCGATGTGGAACTTGCGAGTGTCCAAACCGATTGGGAAGATGTAAAGAAGCGGGATCCCGACTATATCTGCCTTGCATGGGTAGGCGTCCAGCAAAAGCGGGTGAATCCGGAAGTCGTGAAGAAGCGGCCTGACTGGGATACCATGAAAGCTGTTCAGGAAAACCGGATACTCATTCTGGAGGAAGCCCTTTACTGCAGGCCGTCCCCCCTTCTGTTAAAAGGAGCAGTGCAAATCGCCAGAAAGCTTCATCCAGCTGTTTATGAAGAATTGGAGCTTCCTTTGGGTTATTCCAGTTAGTCCGTAAGCATTGAAAAAGCTCGTACACTTTAGAACTGCGTACGAGCTTTCTATTTAATTTATTCTATTTTAGCTGATAAGATCTGCTGCCTGAACACCTGCATCGATTCGTTGCTGTTCAGCTTCACCAGGTCCTCCTCTGTCAGCTTACCTGTCCCCACTTGAACGACATACACATCAAGGGTCTGTTTTCCCCATTCATCATAAACCTGTTCAACGGTATCGTAATATAAATCAAGCTTATTTCCCTTGATTGCGCTCCCTGTATCAGCGACGACCCCATATCCATAGTTAGGGATGAAGAGGATCGTACCGATCGGATAGACGGATGTATCCGCTGCAATCGTAGAATATAAGTCTCTTTTCACTTTCACGCCCGAGTATGTAATTCCGTATCCTGGGTGTCCTGGACTCTTCCCGGTTGATTCGACACCAGCCGTATATCCAGTTGCCACAACGGTATTCTTCGGATACTGTTCCCAATTGACCGATTCTTCCAGCGTCGGAAGCTTTCCTTCAACAGGCTTGCTTGAAGAGATCATCGTCTTGACACCTGCTAATCTCTTCAAAAATTTAAATGACAATGATATATCTTTTATTTTATGATTTTCTGAATAGCGCTCTGACTGTATCCCTTTATTTTCATTCAGCCAGGATTTGAACGTCTGGGCTTCTACCCCCGAGACCGATTGAAAGGTGGTACCTAAGGCTAGTACAAATAAACTAACCATAACGATTCGTTTCGTCCATATAATTACCAAATTCATGAATTCACTCCTCCCATCCTTATTCCTTCCCCATAATGATGGAAACTATTCATAAATTGATAAAAAAATCGAATAGTTTCAATATTTGGAAAATATTAGGTTGAGAGGTTATCGCAGGCGAACGAAGCTGCTTTAAGACAAATCGTCTAAAAGGTTCTTCGTTATCCTACAATGTGCAGCGCAAATAAAAAATCCGTTCAACCCGGGCTCTTACGGGTTAAACGGAATAAAATTAAAACATCCTATATCCTTTAGTTCGCAGGATTCTCATTACAATTCCCGAAAGAATTGCGCCTGTCAGACCGCTTCCAAGAATCAAAAGATCCGCCAAAGCCAAATGACTTATTTTGGTCCCCAGCTCCGAAAACGATTCGCCTGCATTACGGAAATATTCAATAAAACGGACATCATCTACGATAAAAATGACAATGATTGGATAGATAATCGCCATAATCCACGTCATACGCAATAACATATTTAACAAAAAGCCGATTCCAAAAAACAGAACCAGAAAAAGCAGCATCGAAATGATCATTACATGTATAGGCATTTACTGTCTGCACCTCCATAAAACACTAAAGAATAGTGTACTCAATGTTTATAAAAGCGTCAATCTTTTGGAGTAGGTATTCACAAAATCAACAAAATTACAGCCCATTTCAGCAAAAAGAAGTTAGGAAAATAAACACCAATGTCTAGTGACGACATTATAGAGTAGGCTCTAAACACCGCTATTGATTTCCGTGCAAGACTTCGCTTTCCGCGGGTAGCCCGTGAGCCTCCTCGTCGCGTTCGCTCCTGCGGGGTCTCACATAAGCTAC
>NZ_JBBYAF010000037.1:0-43162 GCF_038405515.1 Rossellomorea oryzaecorticis
ATGATTTCCGTGCAAGACTTCGCTTTCCGCGGGTAGCCCGTGAGCCTCCTCGGCAAGCCTGCGGGAAGAAAAGCGGAGGGGCTTTGTTTAGAGGCTGCTGGCATATGGCGAATCGGCCACGAAGGCGTTCTTTGCCTTCTTGGACGAGTTGACTTATGACATGTGCCTCTAAGCCCCAGAGCTGGACAAGTCTCACATAAGCTACTCTTCCCGCAGGAGTCTTCGTCTTGCACTCCAATCAACCGCTGGAAAGAGCTACTATCTAATTGTACATTTTAACAAAACTAAAAACCCGAACTAATTTGCCTACTAAAAAGTAAATTAGTTCGGGTTTTGCTTAGACTAAAACACTTATGTCCCAGCCTCTTTAACCGTTATGATTGCTTTTATTAACAAAACCAATGATGAGCTCGGTCCTGAACAGTTCATGCTTCCATTTTTGATTCTATCGTGATGTTTTAATCTTGCCGGTTCGGGCATTATTCTTGCCGATAATAGACTTTTTCTTGCCGGAATTGCTGTTATTCTTGCCGAAATCACGTTTATTCTTGCCGATTAACATTAAATCCCAATTATCAACTCGAACCCCCACTCATCCGCCAAGCACAGACAACAAAATCGCCTTCTGCACATGCAATCGATTCTCTGCCTGCTGGAAGACCGCCGATTTCCCGCCGTCGATGACTTCTGCTGTCACCTCTTCGCCGCGGTGAGCAGGGAGGCAGTGCAGGAATTTCACATCATCAGAGGAGTGAGCCAGCAATGCCTCGTTCACTTGATAAGGCTCAAAAATCTGGAGGCGCTCGACCGTCTCCTCTTCCTGACCCATGCTGGCCCAAACGTCTGTGTAGACGATGTCAGCACCGGCAGCCGCTTCCTCTGGATCATACGAAAGGGTGAAGCTCCCGCCGCTGAGCTGCGCCAGTTCAACCGTCGCATCGATTACTTCCTGATCAGGCTCATAGCCCTTAGGACAGGAAACTACGACATCCATCCCAAGCTTCGCACACAGAATCATGAAGGAGTGAGCGACATTATTCCCGTCACCGATATAGACAACCTTCAATCCAGCGAGCTGCCCTTTCACTTCATAAATGGTCAGAACGTCAGCCAGCGCCTGGCATGGATGATACGTATCGCATAAGCCATTGATGACAGGAACACTTGCATGTTCAGCGAGCTGAGCAACTTTTTCATGTTCAAATGTACGGATCATGATGGCATCGACATAAGCGGAAAGCACCTTCGCTGTATCCGCGATTGACTCACCTCTTCCAAGCTGGATATCACGGGAGTTCAGGTAGATGGCATGGCCGCCCATCTGCAGCATGCCTGCTTCAAAGGATACTCGTGTTCGTGTGGATGATTTCTCAAAAATCATTCCAAGTGTTTTCCCTTCAAGTTTCTTTGAGATCGGGTTCTTTTTCAGATGCTCTGCCAATGACAGGAGCTCATGCACTTCTTCAGTTGTGTAGTCCAGCCACGTCAATAGGTCTCTCCCTTTCAGGGAAAATTTCTTAAACGGGGACACAACAGCATTTGATTTCGTCATGTTCACTTCACTCCTTGCATTGTTTTGGGTTTTGCCAATGGAATGGGAGCGACATCGGCTGCCTCCATACTCTGGATAAAAGCAAGCAGGGTCTCTTTTTCCGTGATGACGGCAATACCCGCTTCTAATGCTTGAATTCGTTTCTTCTTCATTTCTTCGGTATCCAGGCTGTTAAAGTAGACAGCTGCACCAGGAGAATCCACCCAATCAGCAAACGCGGCTTCACCGGAAGTTTGGTAGATTTGAAGATTTTCATTCTCTTCTTCTATAAAAATTGTACCTCCGCTCTCCACATCTTCATGCAAAGGTTCAAATACCTTAAATAACGCTTCTTCCAGCGTCTGCCCAAGACACATTCCTTCTCCGGTCGATTTCATATTCGCACCTAAGATATGGTCAAGCTCAGGGAGGGCGTGAGAAGAAAAGACCGGATACTTGACCGCCACAATCTCCAACTCTTCACTTGACGGTGCTGCAAAGGAGTCGACCGTCAAACTCTCGTCACATAAAAGATCTGTCGCCATATCAATCAACGAAAAGCCGATGACTTTGCTGATGATCGGAACGGTACGGCTCGCTCTTGGGTTGACTTCTAATATAAACACTTCTTCTCCCTGAAGGAGGAACTGGATATTCATGATGCCTTTATACTTCAATGCAGATACCACTCTAGCGGCGTATTTTTTTATCTCTTTATTTACTTTTTCAGAGAGTGATTTAGCCGGAAAGACCGCCATGCTGTCTCCTGAATGGACGCCTGCACGTTCGATGTGCTCCATGATACCCGGTATATAGGCGTTTTCTCCGTCAGCCACTAAATCGATTTCGGCTTCCCGCCCCATTTTGAATTCATCCACGAGAATCGGGAAATACTCATCGTCTGCACCTTGAAGCCACTTCTGAAGTTCATCCAACGTCTTCACTTTCACCATTCCTTTACCGCCGATGACGTAAGATGGACGGCATAGGATAGGAAAATGCAGGTCCTTCGCTACTTCAAGAGCTTCCGCTTTACTGTTGCAGATATCCCCTTTCACCCGCGGGATGGATAATTCATCAAGCAATTGATAGAATCGGTCGCGGTCCTCGACAGCATCAATCGTGTCAGATGTGATGCCAAGCAGATGAACCCCATTTTCTTCTAAAACCGGCGCGAGGTTCAGGGCCGTCTGCCCGCCGAACTGAACGAGGACAGTATCGATTCCTTCATGTTGGATGATCGCTAAGACGCTCTCCGCTGTGACCGGCTCGAAATACAGGCGGTCGGCTGTTTCATAGTCGGTGCTGACCGTTTCCGGGTTATTATTGACGATGATCGTTTTGTAACCATGCTTCTGCAAGCGTTGATTTGCTTTGACGGCACTGTAATCAAACTCTACTCCCTGGCCGATCCTGATCGGTCCCGACCCGATGATGAGTGCCTTCTTCGTACCCTTTAGAGGCTGGATTTCATTTTCACCATAGTAGGTGGAGTAAGCGTAGTTGGTGATGGCTTCGAATTCGCCGGCGCAGGTATCGACCATTTTGAAGTTTGGTTTGATTCCATGTTCTGCTCTTAATGCAGCGATTTCACTTTCCGCACAGCCTGATAATCTGGCAATTTCACGGTCTTCGAATCTGTATTTCTTGGCTTGCTCCAGCAGTTCAGCCCCTATGGGTTCCTGTAGCAGCTTTTTCTCTATTAGCAAAAGATTATTCAAGAGTGATAGAAACAGGTAATCGATTTTCGTGCCTCCATGAAGTTCCTCCACACTATGTCCTCTTCTTATCAGCTCCACAAGCTGAAAGAAGCGAAGATCCGTCGGCGTTTCGATCGCCTCAAGCAAGTCATCATCTGTAAAAGCAGACAGCTCTTCTTTAAGCGAAATGCCCTGTGCTGCAACATCCAGGGATTGGATCGCTTTTTGAAAAGCCGCTTCCAACGTGCGGTCGATGGCCATGACTTCTCCCGTCGCTTTCATTTTTGTCCCGAGACGCCGGTTTCCTTCCGGGAATTTATCGAACGGCCAGCGCGGGAATTTGACGACGACATAATCCAGGGCCGGTTCAAAGCTTGCATAAGTCGTTCTCGTCAGCGGGTTGATGATTTCATTTAACGTATAGCCGACGGCAAGCTTGACGGCGATTTTAGCGATCGGGTAGCCGGTTGCTTTTGAAGCTAGGGCTGAAGAACGGCTTACCCGTGGGTTGACTTCAATGACATAGTATTGATTGCTGTCAGGGTCTAAAGCAAACTGTATATTGCAGCCTCCCACTACTTCAAGCGCATTGATGATGTCAAAAGCCGCTGTGCGGAGCATATGAAACTCTTGATCACGAAGCGTCTGGGAGGGTGCCACGACAATGGAGTCACCAGTATGGACACCGACCGGGTCGAAGTTCTCCATATTGCATACCGATATACAGTTTCCTTTACAATCTCTCATCACTTCATACTCGATTTCCTTGAAGCCTGCGATGCTTTTTTCCACAAGGATCTGATTGATGGGGCTTGCCTTCAACCCGGTTTGGACAAGCTTGACGTACTCCTCCTTCGTCGCTGCGATTCCGCCTCCTCTTCCCCCTAATGTATAAGCTGGGCGGACGATGATCGGAAGTGAAATTCGTTCAGCGAAGGCCAGTGCACCCTCCACGTTTTCCACGATTTCACTTTCAGCGACTGGATGACCGAGCTCGTTCATAAGGGTCCGGAATTTCTCACGGTCCTCCCCCTTCTGGATGGAATCCACCGAGGTACCCAGGAGCTTCACGCCATATTTCTTCAAGATCCCTCTTTCATGAAGCTCCACTGCAAGATTGAGAGCTGTCTGACCGCCGAGATTTGCGATCAATCCATCGGGACTCTCCTTTTCAATAATGGAGGATACCGTTTTGACCGTAAGAGGTTCACAATAGACCTTATCGGCATTTTCGGTATCGGTCATGATGGTCGCCGGATTATGATTCACGAGGACCACTTCATATCCTTCTTCTTTCAGGACCAGACATCCCTGGGTCCCGGAATAATCAAATTCTGCTGCCTGCCCAATGATGATCGGACCTGATCCTATGACAAGGATCTTCTGTATACTTGAATCTTTAGGCATAAATCTTCTCTCTCCCTAGTTGTTTGATGGATTGATAGAATTCTTCAAAGATGTATGATGCGTCTTCAGGACCGGGCCGTGCCTCGGGATGAAATTGCACAGAAAGAATCGGTTTCGACTCATGCTGCAGCCCTTCAACAGAACCATCGTTCACATTGAAAAAGCGCGGATTGAGATGGGTGCCTTGTAAACTCCCATCCTCCACCACATAGTTATGATTTTGGGAGGTTAAGAAAACCTGGCCGGTTCCGTGATCAATGACTGGATGATTCGCCCCCCGGTGCCCGAACAAGAGCTTTCGTGTATTTCCCCCTAAAGCAAGGGCGATCAGTTGATGACCGAGGCAAATCCCGAGTGTCGGCAGTTTAAGAATATGTTCTTTCAGCTGCGGCAGAACGTCTCCCATTTCTTTTGGGTCACCGGGACCATTTGAAATGACAATTGCATCGGCCTTCAACGTATGAAGCAAGTCGATGCGGTCGTAAGGGACGACGGTTACAGAGCAGTCCATTTTCACCAGGCTCGTGATGATTGATTTTTTTACACCGAAATCAAGAAGTGCAACATGTACGCTCCCGCTTCCATGGTGATTTAATTCCGAGGAAGCCACCTGTTCAATCTGGCCCTTCAGTTTTTGAGATGCAGGAATTTTCGGCGAGTCGCATATGCAGGCGTTTTGACTTCCAAGTTCCCTGATCGTTTTGACCACCTGACGGGTGTCCACCCCGGTCATATAAGGAATGCCCCACTTATGAAGGTACTCTTGAAGAGAAGATGTCGCTTGATAATGGGAATAGACGTCCGGACAATGAAGCATGATTACACCCTTCACCTGCGGCACGGCACTTTCAGAATCACTTTCATTGACTCCGTACTGGCCGATCAGTGGATACGTGAAGACAACGATTTGATCTTTGTAGGAAGGATCAGTGAGAACCTCCTGATAACCCGTCATTCCTGTAAAAAAGACAATCTCCCCTACAACGGGAATTTGATGGACGGAGCTCAATTCTCCCTTGAAAACTGTTCCGTTTTCTAAACTTAAGTAGCCGGTCATGACTAATCCCTCCTCTTTGTGAATTTTTATTATGTTTTTAGTATTTTTATACAATAATGATCAAAAAAATTTATTGTGCTGTTTCTGCCGCTTGCGAATGAAGGACTCTTTCCACTATCGTCAGTGCTTCCTGAAGCTCTGCTTCGGTAACCGTTAAAGGAGGCAGCAGCCGGATGACTTTCGGGCCGGCAGGCAGCGTCAGGAGACCATTATCCCTCAGAACTTCAATGGATTCCTTCGCTTCATCCTCTAATTGTATGCCGATCATGAAACCCTCTCCCTTTACTTCTTGCACAAGGGATAATGGCTCCAGCTTCTCTTTCAAAGACTGGATGAATGTCTTCGATTTGCTCTTTACTTCACTTAAAAACGATTCATTCATAATCGTTTCGAGAGTCGCTTTCACCGCAGCCATAGCCAGGGGATTCCCTCCGAACGTGGACCCGTGGGTGCCAGGTGAAAAAGTTGATACGAGCTCTTTTCTTCCGATCATCGCGCCGACCGGAAATCCGCTTCCGAGTCCTTTAGCAGCTGTGACAATATCAGGATGTAAAGAGTGGTGCTGATAAGCAAAAGGTACCCCTGTACGTCCGATGCCTGTTTGTACTTCATCGATGATTAAGAGGGCATCCAGTTCCTTGCACGTTTTCTCCACCTTTTTCAAAAACGCTTCTGTCCCTGGATTCACCCCGCCTTCACCTTGAATCACTTCCACCATGATTCCGGCAATATCGTCTCCTTCAATGTCCCCGAGTGCCTCCACATCGTTATACGGCAAGTATTCAAACGTTGGCAGAAGCGGGCCGTAACCGCTGTGGATCTTCTCCTGACCCGTTGCGCTCATGGTTGCGAAAGTACGCCCGTGGAAGGATTGTTTGAAGGTAAGAATCTTTGTCTTACCAGTATGTTTTTTTGCCAGTTTGATAGCGGCTTCGTTTGCTTCCGCTCCGCTGTTGCAGAAGAAGACGGCATCCAATCCGCTGGCGTCTGCCAATAGCTTGGCGGCTTCTTCCTGCTGAGATAGTTGAAAGAGATTGGACACATGCCATAGTTTATCCAACTGCTCTTCTACAGCCTTTTTGACGGCGGACGGGGAGTGGCCGAGATTACATACAGCGATGCCGGCAATAAAGTCCAGGTACGTCCTGCCGTTAGAATCTGTCACCTTCGTCCCTTCACCCGAGACCAGTTCAATATCCAATCGATTATACGTAGGAAATAGATTACTCATGTGGCTGCTACCGCTCCTTTATCGATTATTGTAGTACCCTGTATGCTTCCGCTTTGGAAAATTGCCTGCTGTCCACCGACAATCATCACTTCTTTGATACTCGGCGATAACACGGAAAGTGCGGATCTGACCTTCGGAATCATTCCTCCGGAGATCACTCCGGATTCGATCAACTGATGTATTTCTTCTGTTGTCGCTTCAGGAATCATTTTGCCTTCCTGCAGAATGCCGGGTACATCCGTTACGTAGAGGAGCTTTCCTGCTCCTGTTGCTTTCGCGATCGATGCAGCGGCGAGGTCAGCATTAATATTCACCTTTGTACCTTCTTCAGTAAGGGCAAGGGGGGCGATGACAGGAAGGTACCCTGCTGAAATCATGCCGGCAAGGAAGTCGTCCTTCACTTCTTCAATCTCACCGACCAACCCTAGTGACTCTTCATCAATCAGGGAGGCCTTTAATAAATTGGCATCATACCCGCATAACCCGACTGCGTTCAATCCATGTTGATTCAATCGGTTGGTGAGGTAACTGTTGACTTTGCCTTTTAAAATCATTTCCGCCACTTCAAAAACCTGCTCCGTCGTTTTACGCTGTCCGTTAATAAACGTCGTTTCTATACCCAGCCTGTTAAGCATGTTCGTAATTTCAGGCCCTCCCCCATGAACAATCACCGCGTTGTACTCCTTCGCCATTTCTGCCAGGCTTTCAAAAAATTGCGGTGAAAGGTTGTAAAGGATGCTTCCCCCTAATTTGATGACGAGCATATCACGTTCTGTAACTGGCATTGATTTTGACATAGTCATAGGTTAAATCGCACCCCCAAGCTTTTCCTTCTCCCGTCCCATCTTGTAAATGGACTTGAATCACGACATGTTCTTCATTCTTCATATAGTCACTTACGCTCTGTTCATTAAAAACCTGCGGTGTCCCGTTAGAGAAAACACGTTCTTCCCCAATGTAGATGTCACACATTTCGGGCCTAAGGGTTACATCGGCGTGTCCCATTGCACCGACAATCCTTCCCCAATTGGGATCTGCTCCATAAATGGCTGTTTTAACGAGATTTGAGCCGACGATTTTTTTAGCGATGATCTTTGCTTCTCCAGGGGAATTGGCGCCTTTCACATCAACCTCAACAAGCTTCGTGGCCCCTTCGCCGTCACGTGCAATTTGTTTCGCAAGGTCTTCACATAGGAGAGACAAGCCCTCCTGAAACTGCTCCCATTCAGGATGGTTTTCATTTAATGGTCTATTTCCCGCTGTTCCATTTGCCATCGCGATCACCATGTCATTGGTTGATGTTTCACCGTCGACTGTAATCTGATTAAAGGAAGTGTTGATCGCTTTCTTCAATGCGCTTTGTAAGACAGGAGAGGAAATGTTCGCATCCGTCGTGATAAAGCCTAGCATCGTACCCATATTCGGGTGAATCATTCCCGACCCCTTTGCCGCCCCGCCGATCGTAACGGGCATCCCGTCTATTTGGACCTCGATACAGCTTGCCTTTTCAACGGTATCGGTAGTCAGTATCGCCTGCTGAAAGGATTTTGCACTGTTGTAATCCCCGTGGACTGCAATATCGCTGCACCCCTGCTCCATTTTTTCCATCGGGAGGCATTCACCGATTACCCCTGTGGAGGCAACCGCAACATACTCCTTCGCCAAGCTAAATCGTTTTGCAATCATCTCTCTTGTTTTATACGCGTCTTTCAGCCCTTGTTCACCTGTGCAGGCATTTGCGATTGCACTGTTGACGACTACTGCCTGAAGAAGGCCTGAAGCGGCAATGCTTTCCTGCGTGACTTTAAGGGGAGCTGCCTGAAAATGACTTTTTGTGTAAACCGCTGCGCTCTGGGCAGGCGTTTCACTATAAATAACTCCAAAGTCCTTCTTTTCATAGCGAAGTCCGATATGGATTCCGCCCGCCTTGAATCCTTTAGGAGATAGGATGCTTCCTCCTTCAATTTTCTGTACTTCTTTCTTCTCCATGACACTCATTTCTCTCTCCTCCTTTTATGGATAAATTGGATAGTAGTGAAGTCCGCTCGTTTCTTCCAGGCCGAACATGAGATTCATATTTTGCACAGCCTGACCGGCTGCCCCTTTTATGAGATTGTCGATGACGGAAACGATTGTCACTTTGCCCGTCCTTGGATCTACTTTTATAGAAATATCGCAGAAATTAGTGCCGAACACTTCTTTTGTACATGGATATTGACCGATTGGCCTGATTCGCACAAACGGACTGCCGCTGTAAAAGCTTCGATAAAGCTCATGAAGCTCCTCCGTCGTTTGATCTGTCAACAGCTCACCATAGATCGTCGTCATGATTCCGCGCGTCATTGGGATTAGATGAGTCGTAAAGGTCACAGGCGCTGCTTCAGGATTCCAAAGCTTCAGCTGTTGTTCGATTTCCGGGGTATGCTGATGCTCATGTACCTTGTAGATCCGCAGGTTTTCCTGTGTTTCAGAAAAATGACTGGACAGGGATGGTTTCCTTCCTGCTCCTGAGAGGCCCGTCTTGGCATCGATGATTAATGAACCAGGCTGTACAAGCTTTTGCTGAATCAGTGGCGCAAGCGCTAGAAGTGCCGCTGTAGGGAAGCAGCCAGGGTTCGCGATGAGGCTTGCTTCTTTAATGGCCTCTTGATTGCATTCTGCCAGACCGTAAACCGCTTCGCTTAGGACGGAAGTGTCTGCAGCCTCTCCTTTGTACCAGTCTTCATATTCCTTGGGATCTTTCAATCTCAAGTCACCGGAAAGGTCAATAATCCTTGCCTTCCCTCCCAGAAGCTTTGGCGTCATTTCTTTGGATATCCCTGCAGGAACCGCCAGGAATACAACATCGAGCTCCTTCATTTCATCAACCTGTATGCCCCTGACCGATTCAGTTGATAAATCGGTCAGGTGAGGATATTGCTCAGCATATGAAACTCCATTCAATGTTGATGAATATAAAATACAGTCACCAACAAAAGGATGATTCGACAGGAGGCGGTGCAGCTCCACGCCACCATAACCAGTAGAACCTACAATTCCAACATTCATCATTCATTCACCACACACAAAAGATTTAAATTAGGTCTAATTATATGACTGCATAAAAATAAAATCAATAGTATATTTATTAAAATTCAACATTAGTCCTTTCCCCCTAAACAAAAAGACCGCCACTCTGCCGCGTTAAAGCAGCGAGGGACGGGCCTTTAATTTGATTTTATTAAAATTGTTCCGCTTCTGTAGATCCTTTCAGCGCTGTGGTCGAAGAGGTACCCCCTGAAATCACCATGGATACTTCATCAAAGTAGCCTGTTCCTACTTCACGCTGATGCCTTGTTGCAGAATATCCATGAATTTCACTTGCGAATTCCGCTTGCTGCAGTTCAGAGTAGGCAGCCATTCCGCGGTCTTTGTAACCTCTCGCCAATTCGAACATGCTGTGATTTAAAGCATGGAAGCCTGCAAGCGTCACAAACTGGAATTTATAGCCCATTTTGCCCAATTCGATCTGGAATTTCGCGATTGTTTCATCATCGAGCTTCTTCTTCCAGTTGAAGGATGGAGAACAGTTATACGCCAGCAGCTTCCCAGGATGCTCTTTATGGATAGCTTCTGCAAATTGACGTGCTTCTTCAAGGCTCGGTTCAGATGTTTCACACCATACAAGATCGGCATACGGCGCATAAGCTAGACCTCTTGCGATCGCTTGATCAAGACCGGCCTTCGTACGGAAGAAACCTTCCGGCGTGCGCTCCCCGGTAATAAATGGAGCATCATATGAATCGACATCACTCGTGATTAAGTCCGCTGCATTAGCATCTGTACGTGCAACGATCAACGTCGGGACGCCCATCACATCGGCTGCAAGACGCGCCGAAATCAAATTCTTCACAGAGGTTTGAGTAGGAAGCAATACCTTCCCGCCCAAGTGACCGCATTTTTTCTCTGAGGAAAGCTGATCTTCAAAGTGAACGGCTGATGCCCCCGATTCAATCATCCCTTTCATCAGTTCAAACACGTTCAGCTGCCCTCCGAATCCCGCTTCTGCATCCGCGACAATCGGCACAAACCAATCAATGGATTCGTCTCCTTCCACATAGTGGACCTGGTCCGCACGCTGAAGAGCCTGGTTGATGCGCTTAACGACAGAAGGTACAGAGTTTGCAGGATACAAGCTTTGATCGGGATACATCTGGCCTGACAGATTGGCATCTGCAGCTACCTGCCATCCGCTTAAGTAAATGGCCTTAAGCCCTGCCCTGACCTGCTGGACGGCTTGATTTCCGGTCAATGCTCCAAGTGCATTGATGTAATCTTCTTCATGCAATAAATTCCACAATTTTTCAGAACCGCGTCTCGCTAAAGTATGCTCAATATCAATGGAGCCCCTTAGACGAATAACATCTTCTGCGGAATAAGGTCTCGTGACCCCGCGCCACCTTTCGTCCAGTTCCCAGCTTTCCTGTAAAGCTCTTGCCCGTTCATTCATATTGCTCTTTGTCATTGTACATCTCTCCCTTTTTCGATTTTTGTGTTTTTTAAAAGTGATGGGTAAAACTTAAGTATGCGTTGGTGTAAGGAAACAGGTCGTGTCCGCCTGCATATGAAGGTTTCTTTGTTGTGAAGAATTTCTGAGCGGTAGTCATGATGAGTTAAGCGAAAAGTGAGATTAAACTTTGTTATAATACAGTTTAATTATCATGTTTGTATTATATAACAGTGTGATCGCAGATGGAACCTTTTTTTATTATTTTTTCTTCGACAAATTTTGCAGTTTGATAGAAGACTTCTCTCACACAAAAAAAGGCCTGCCACCACCACTTTATAAAGTGATGATGGACAGGCCCGTCTTCATGTTTATTTTACGATATCTTTTGCTACAGCTGCATCAAATTCAGCTTTAACTTCTTCGCTTGGTTGAGGTCCAACCTTACTGAAGATGACAATTGCAAGCAGAGCCAGGAAGAATCCTGGGACGATTTCATAAAGATTGAATGGAATCACTCCTGCTACTGTAAGCTGTTTCCATACAACAACGGTTACAGCACCAGTGATCATACCAGCAAGCGCACCGTTGCGCGTCATGCCTTTCCAGTATAGAGACAGAAGGATGATCGGTCCGAATGCAGCACCGAATCCACCCCATGCATAACTTACAAGATCAAGGATCTTCGTTCCGCCGCCATTTGCCGGGTTCCCTTGCATCGCAAGCAGAATCGCGATGAAAGCGATAAGAAGCACTCCGATACGACCTACCCATACAAGCTCTTTATCAGATGCATTTTTACGGATGATCGCTTTATAGAAATCTTCAGCCAACGCACTTGAAGATACAAGTAATTGAGAGTCAATTGTACTCATGATAGCAGACAGGATTGCCGCTAACAGAATACCTGAAACCCAAGGGTTAAAGAGAACATCTGTAAAGAAAATGAATACTTTTTCTGAATTATCCACATCTCCGGCAATCAATGGAGCATCAGCAAAGTATGCAATACCGGTGAAACCAGTAATGACTGCTCCGATCATGGCAATTGTCATCCAGCTCATACCGATCCAGCGTGCCTTTGGTACATCCTTCGTTGAACGCAATGCCATAAAGCGTGTAATGATGTGAGGCTGGCCAAAATAACCAAGACCCCATGCAAGTAAAGAAATAACACCCATTACAGTCATGGTGTTCATTGTATCAAGGTTCGCCGGGTCAACCGAGCGAACAGCATCCACTGTCGCATTCCAGCCGCCAAGCTCAGCAATCGCAACAATCGGAGTCACGATCAATGCAAGGAACATCAAAATACCTTGAACAAAGTCTGTCCAACTTACTGCCAAGAATCCTCCAAGGAAAGTATAAGAGATGATTACAAGAGCACCAATCCATAATGCTGTATTGTAAGTCATTCCAAACGTTTCCTGGAACAATAACGCTCCGCCTACAAGACCAGAAGATGTATAGAAGGTAAAGAATACTAGAATGATTACTGCTGAAATGACACGAAGAAGACGAGATCCATCTTTAAAACGATTTTCAAAATAATCAGGAACCGTGATTGAATCGTTCGCTACCTCCGTGTAAGCACGAAGTCTTGAAGCAACGAATCTCCAGTTTAAATAAGCACCAATTACCAACCCAATACTTAACCAAATTGAACCTAAACCAATTGCATACGCAAGACCAGGAAGTCCAAGGAGTAACCATGAACTCATATCGGATGCACCAGCACTTAATGCTGCTACCCCCGGTCCCAGACTACGTCCTCCAAGAACATAATCCGATAAATTACTTGTTAATCTGTACGAAATAATACCAATTGCAAGCATACCAACTAAATATACGATAAATGTGACTAAAGTAGCTATATCCATTGTGTTGTCAGCATTCCCCTTTCAGTAAATTTGTGTAAATGTTTGCCAGGTGCTTAATCCGACTTTTGATACATGCTAAAAGACCTTATAAATATATAGTCCAGCAGTTCTTTACCCTATGCATACAGGTTGTAAACTTATTCACTCAAAATTGTTTGAAAAAGTTTTTCTGCGAAGCGATGTTTCCGTAACAAGTTCACAACGTTATTAATGCTAACATACATTTCAAAAAAATACAGACAGAATATTCTAAATAAATTAACCTAAACGTATTTTTATTCACTTTTTTTGCATATATTTTTATGAAAGCGCTTAAATAGCAATATTCATTCATAAAAATTTATAAAATTAAATTGGTTCTTTGACAGAATTGTGTCATTTTCAGGAAAATTAACTAACGTTAGCACTTTTAGGTTGTACCAAAAGGCTTAAAATATGTATGAAATAAATTTGATTGTATTGTATTACTAACCACAGCTGTCGATTTCCGTGCAAGCTGGATCCACCCAGCATTAGCAACAAGATTTTAAACAACCTTTAATAGTATAACCAAAAAATATAATACGAAAAAAGCAGGGCGGAGTTTCATTAAAAAAAGAACCGATCGTGCCTTTAGCAAAACCGGTCCTCATTTTAAAAATTGTTTATAGCATCATTATTCATATATGTGCAAATACGTTTCTTTACTTCCTTTTTTCTTGACGACCAGCGCCTCAGGTCCATAAGAAGAGTTAATCAGAAGTTCTACATCCCAATTTTCAGGTGTGTTTTTTCCGATCAAATTAGATAGATATTGAGCAAAACCGATTGTTTCTGTTTTACCATTAAAGGTCAATGCCACTTCCATGTTCATGCTGGTCAGCTCTTGATTTTGATAAAGTGCTTCACCCGTTACGCCTGTGAACACCGGGAAGTAATCTTCAATTTCCTTCTTCAGGTCCTCGAATATCTTATTATCTTTGGGATGATTCTCAGCTGCTTCTGGAGACGGGAAAATATAATATTCTTCATTGATCCCTTCCCAATTCTGAATTGTGTCTGCACCGGGTTCCACTGTTGTATAAGCAAAGAACTGACCAGGGACCACCTGCTGCTTCGGTGCCTGCTTGTATAAAGCGATCATGATGGGAACGTTTTGAAGATCTTCTTTTTGACGCATTCTTTTCAGCACTTCGTCAGCCATCTTTGCTCCCTGTTCCCTAAGTATTTCATTGCTGATGTTTTTGACCGTTCTTGTCCCGGTTGTGAGATTGGTTTCATAATTGACTGAATTCAATGAAAGGGCGATGACGACACCGCCTAGCTTCACTTTGTTGTCATCTTCTTTTTTCATCAAGTAAT
The DNA here is from genome assembly GCF_038405515.1 of Rossellomorea oryzaecorticis. Classification (GTDB taxonomy): domain Bacteria; phylum Bacillota; class Bacilli; order Bacillales; family Bacillaceae_B; genus Rossellomorea; species Rossellomorea oryzaecorticis_A. Next base: position 14,634 of record NZ_JBBYAF010000037.1, read on the forward strand.
TATGTTCAACAATATGAGCAAGGTAGATGGGGGCATTGTCACCTTTCGTCTGTACTGGATTCAACCCGAGGTTTTCACTTTCCTTCAGCTTTTTTTCGGCAAGCTGTTCACTAGTGAATTTTCGTTGAAGCCAGCTGTCGATCGTTTTCTTTGTTAGGAACTGACCCTCTTTAAAAAAATGATCACCGGTTGAAAAACGATTTTGGGCAACACGCAGCAATCCATTCTCTATTTCGTTGATATCGTACCTTGAACCCAGGTCATTCACGACCACTCCGCGTGTTTTACTTGTATCATAAGGAAGCATGGTCTTATAATAATCGTTTGAAATTTGAAAGTTAGGAATGATCGCCTTCTTTGTTTCACTGTCCTGATTTTCCTGAACGACTTGATCCTGTTTTTCAAACGTCGGCGCACAGCCGCCAAGTATCAACAAGGCGGCTAATGCTGCCGATAGCCTTTTTTTCATTACTGTCTACACCTCTTATCGGTTAAGTTCTTCCATCAGCTTGTCCTCGTCCCAAACTTCTATCTCAAGCTCATTGGCTTTAGTCAACTTTGAGCCTGCATCTTCCCCCGCTATGAGAAGATCTGTTTTCTTGCTTACGCTTCCTGTCACTTTACCGCCGAGCAATTCAATTTTTTCTTTCGCTTCGTTCCGGCTCAACCGTTCGATTTTACCGGTTAACACAATGGTCTTCCCGGCAAAGTAGGAATCAGATTCACTCGCTGATACAGGCTTAGGACCCTTGTATTCCATGTTGACGCCAGCATCTTTAAGCTCCTGAATCAGTTCTTTCACTTCATCATTTTCAAAATAAGCTACGATCGCATCGGCCATTTTCTCTCCGATTTCATTGATGTTCGTCAGGTCCTCTTTGGAAACATTGATCAGTTGGTCCATACTCCCGAATTCCTGGGCAAGGGTCTTGGCAGCTTTAGCCCCTACATGACGGATCCCCAATCCGAATAGTAATTTCTCGAGTGAATTCTTTTTCGATGCGTCGATTGCCTGTAGAAGGTTATCAACCGACTTCTCACCCATCCGCTCGAGCTGAAGCAGCTGGTCACGCTCCAATTTATATAGATCTGCCACATCCACGATCAATTGTTCCCTGAACAGCTGACTGATGACCTTTTCTCCAAGCCCATCTATGTTCATCGCATTTCTGGAGACAAAGTGAATAAGGCCTTCTCGGATTTGAGCAGGGCATTTAGGGTTGATACAGCGAAGCGCCACTTCTCCCTCAAGCCTCACAAGCTCACTTTCACACTCCGGACAATGGGTGGGCATATTGAATTCCTGTTCATCGCCTGTTCTCTTTTCTTCCAATACGTTTACCACTTCAGGGATGATGTCCCCTGCTTTTTTAATGACAACATGATCACCGATTTTGATATCTTTTTCCCTAATGAGATCCTCATTGTGCAGGGAAGCACGCTGAACCGTTGTTCCGGCAACCCTTACCGGTTCGAGGATCGCAGTCGGCGTTACCACTCCGGTGCGTCCAACACTCAGTTCGATTTCTTTCAATATCGTGATGACTTCTTCTGCAGGAAACTTGAATGCTATGGCCCAGCGCGGACTTTTAGCAGTCGTCCCTAGTTCTTTCTGCTGCTCTAACGAATCAACTTTAATGACAATTCCATCGATATCATACGAAAGATCCGGACGTCTTTCCGTCCAGCTTTCCACATATTCCAGTACTTCTTCTACATCAGCACAGCGTTTGCGTTCAGGATTCGTCTTGAATCCAAGCTTATCTAATTGATCGAGACCTTCACTGTGAGAGTCTATCCCTGTATCACCGATATCAGCAAGGGCATACAAGTAGATGTCGAGATTTCGTGAAGCGGCTATCTTAGGATCCAACTGACGCAATGAACCTGCAGCTGCGTTGCGCGGATTTGCGAACGGTTCTTCTCCTTTATCCTCTTTCACTTTATTCAAGGCTTCAAATGAACGCTTCGGCATGAAAGCTTCCCCCCGCACTTCAAACGAAAGAGGTTCTTTGATCTTTAATGGGATTGAACGGATCGTCTTCAGATTGGATGTAATATCCTCCCCTATCGTTCCATCCCCGCGGGTGGCACCCTGCACGAATACCCCCTTATCATAACGCAGGGAAACCGCCAGGCCGTCAATTTTAAGTTCACAGACATAGGAAAAATCGTCCCCGACTGCCTGACGGACACGACGGTCAAAATCGCGGAGGTCCTGTTCATTGAATGCGTTCCCCAAGCTCAGCATTTGACTCCGGTGTTCCACCTTTTCAAATGCATCGAGTATCGCTCCGCCTACTCTTTGAGAAGGTGAGTCCGCTGTTTGTAATTCAGGGTACTGATCCTCGAGGTCGATCAGCTCTCGCAGCAGCTGGTCATATTCGGAATCCGGCACTGAGGGTTTATCAAGGACATGATATTCATAATTATATTGATTCAATAATTCATGCAATTCCTGTATACGTTTTTCAGCCGATTGTTGATCCATTCTAACAACCCTTTCTTGCTAATCTTCACCGCTTCTTAAACAGTTGTTTAACTCTGTGGTCGTTGATTTAACAACTTTTTTTGTTGTTAAACAAACGTTTGTTTAACTGGATGGAGTGAGTTTTCCCATCCACATTGTTATTGTCCTTAAACACCGCTGTTGATTTCCGTGGAAGACTTCGCTTTCCGCGGGCGGTTGGTGAGCCTCCTCGTCGCATTCGCTCCTGCGGGGTCTCACCTAACACGCTTTTCCCGCAGGAGTCTTCGTCTTCCACTCCAATCAACAGCTGGAATCAACCTTAAACTCTGACAATATATCTTTAACAAATCTATATCAGGCTTTTTCTATCGGTGCAAACTTGGCCAATAGGCGTTTGATTCCTGTTGGGCTTGGGAAGGCGATGTCGAGTTCGACGCTGTCTCCGGAGCCTTTTACACTTACGACGGTACCGGTTCCCCATTTTTTGTGGGATGCTTTGTCTCCTACCTGCCAGGATACTGATTCTCCGCCGGTTGTTTTTTGGACGACAGGACGGGTTACAGGCTTCCTTGGAGCTGGACGGGACGGCCCGCTTCCGGTTGATCTGCCGAACGAAGAGAATGGGCTTTGGCTTTTGCTTTCAGCCATTACATCGTCTAACAGATCCGCGGGGATTTCCTTGATGAACCGGGATACAGGGTTCATTTTGGTTTGTCCAAAAAGGGTTCTCATTTGTGCATTCGTTAAATAAAGTTCCTCTTCTGCACGGGTGATTCCCACATATGCAAGACGACGTTCTTCTTCCATTTCGTCTTCCTCCATAAGTGAACGGCTGTGAGGGAATACACCTTCCTCCATCCCCATCAGGAATACGACTGGGAATTCAAGCCCTTTTGCAGCATGAAGAGTCATCAGAATGACCGAATCCTTAGGCTGATCGTCGTCATCTAACTTATCAATATCAGCAACTAATGCAAGATCCGTCAAGAACGCAACCAGACTCTTGTCATCATTCGACTGTTCGAAGCTTTTCGTAACGGACAGGAACTCATCCAAGTTTTCCAGTCTGCTCTGGGATTCAATCGATTTTTCTGCTTTCAGCATTTCGATGTATCCTGATTTCTCAAGTATTTCTTCTACGAGCTCCGTTACCGATAAGTACTCCTGCATGCCCGTATAGCCTTTGACCATCTCTTTGAATTCAATCACGGATTTTGTGATTTTTGGACTGAGTCCGATAAAATCGGCTTCCTCCAGTGCAGAGAACATAGAAATGTCATGATCCTGTGCGTAACGGGCGATTTTATCAATCGAGGTCGCACCCACCCCTCGTTTAGGCACATTGATCACACGCTGTAAGCTGATATCATCATCCGGGTTGGCAATTAAACGCAGGTAGGCAAGGATATCCTTAATCTCTTTACGATCGTAGAACTTGATGCCGCCGACGATGGAGTATTCAATATTCGATTTAAGAAGAACTTCCTCCATTACACGGGACTGGGCATTCGTACGATAAAGAATGGCAAAGTCAGAATACTTTCGTTTGCCGCTTTCCATCATTTCCTTGATCTTCCCTGTTACAAATTGCGCTTCTGTTTGCTCGGAATCCGCTCTGTAATAAGATATCTTTTCACCTTCATGATTCTCTGTCCAAAGGTTCTTCGGCTTCCGGTTCGAGTTCTTCTGGATCACTTCATTCGCCGCTTGTAATATACGTTTCGTCGAACGATAATTTTGTTCAAGGAGAATGACGTTGGCGCGCGGATAATCTTTTTCAAATGAAAGGATATTGGCGATGTCCGCACCGCGCCAGCGATAAATGGATTGGTCGGAGTCCCCTACCACGCAAAGGTTTTGAAATCGTGAAGCCATCAGTTTAACGAGCATATATTGTGCTCTGTTGGTATCCTGATACTCATCTACGTGAATATACTGGAACTTACGCTGATAGAATTCCAGCACTTCAGGTACACGCTGAAACAGCTGGATCGTCGTCATGATCAAGTCATCAAAGTCGAGTGCCTGATTCTTGCGGAGACGCTTCTGGTATTCTGTATAAACATCTGACACTACCTGGTCATAATAGCCACCCGCTGTTTTGGAGAACTCTTCGGGAGTGGTCAGTTCATTCTTGGCAGAACTGATGGACCCAAGGATCGAACGGGCATCGAATTTCTTCGGGTCGATGTTTTTAGCTTTCAAAATCGATTTGATCACGGACTGCTGATCCGTCGAATCCAAAATGGTAAAATTACGATTCATCCCGATTCGGTCGATGTCCCTTCTCAAAATACGCACACACATGCTGTGGAACGTCGAAATCCAGATATCTTCAGACGCTCCGCCGAGGATTCTGCTGATACGATCCTTCATCTCCCTGGCCGCTTTATTCGTAAAGGTAATCGCCAGGATATTATAAGGATTCACTCCTTTTTCCACCATAAGATACGCAATCCGGTGCGTCAGCACTCTTGTCTTTCCGGATCCCGCGCCTGCCATGATCAATAAAGGACCCTCTGTTGCCTTCACAGCCTCTGCCTGCTCCGGATTCATTCCATTCAATAACCGATCAGTCAAAAATTGCATAACATTCTCACCACCATAACGAACATACGTTCTGTATTTGTCTTCTATTATATCTCAAGAGGATGGAACCTCCAGTACGATTCTTATCCCTTGACTGCTTTTACCGTTTTTAACGCTTCTTTCAAATCTTCATATACACTATTCCCAACGACAATCACGTCTGATACATCGGCCATTTCCCTCGCCTGCTCAACCGTCCTGATGCCGCCTCCGTAGAATAGCGTCGTATTCTCAAGTGAATCTTTCACTTCTTTCACTGTTTCTATATCTCCGTATGTACCGCTGTACTCCAGATAAAAAATCGGCAGGTGGAACATTTTTTCCGCCATCATGCCATACGCAGCGACTTCTTCACTTGTCAGCTCCGTATTCGCTTCCGTCACCTTCGCCGCTTTACACTCGCTGTTCAATATACAATAGCCTTCAACAAGGATTTCATCCCAATTCATGATCTCCCCATATTCCTTAACCGCCTGATGATGAAGGCCCGTAACCCAGTCCATATTGGAGCTGTTCAGCACCATCGGAATAAAGTACAAATCAAACCCTGGTGTAATCGACTCCAAATTTGAAACCTCCAGAATACAAGGAACTGTATAGCGTCTTACCCGCGCCATTAAATCAAGAACCTTTTCGAGGGTTACACCGTCCGTTCCCCCTACAATGATCGCATCCGTTCCAGATTCGCATACAGCTTCCAGCTCTTCATCATCTATATGTTTATTTGGATCCAGCTTAAACACATGGCTCCACTTTTGGACATCATACATTCAATGTTCCCCCATTCATACATCCATCTAACGTATTATATCATGTGCAGAAGGGAGTCGCATTACCTCGTCATTTGTTAAAAAATGAAATTTGGCTGGTTTGATGGACGTTTTTCAGTAGGTGCTGGTGATGAGGGTTTGCCGGTCCGCTTCTTTAGAATGATTCTTATAAGATCATAAAATTTGGATTAGGATCATAAATTTCGAATTGGGATCATAAATCGTGATTTAGGATCATATTTTCACGGATCGGATCATAAATCCTGAAACAGGATCATAACTCTCCGGATCAGGATCATATCCAGACTCTCCAGCCACTGGCTCGGGTGAAATCACCCTCCGGCCCCGCCTCCAGAGCTCCCTTTCTCTCCTTGATCATGAAAAACTTCTAAATCTGATACATAAACCGCACATTCCACCCTAAAATTCAATTTCAAACCAGCACTACCCCCTACACCCTTACAATTTCAAATCAATAAAAAAACCGCTATCCCTAAAGATAACGGCTCATCTATTATTTTTCTTCTTTTTCATGTACACGGTCCAGCACAAGCTGGTACGCATCGTTGCCATAGTTCAGGCAGCGTTTGACACGGGAAATCGTTGCGGTGCTTGCTCCCGTTTCTGTTTCAATCTTATGGTAGGTCTTGCCTTCTTGAAGCATGCGCGCCACTTCAAGTCTTTGGGCAAGGGATTGAATTTCATTGATCGTACATAAATCATCAAAGAAACGATAGCATTCTTCCATATCCTGCAGAGAAAGAATGGCATTGAACAGCTGATCCAGTTCTTTCCCTCTTAATTTATTTATTTGCATAAGTAGTCTCCTTTTCCTTCACTATTCTTGATACGAGACAGATCCTGATAAACCAGGAGAGTCCGGTATGATGTTGATCCAGGTCGAGCCTTTGATCAGCGGGATTTGTTTGCCGTTTTCATATGGAAGGATTCTCCCATCTTCGTTTTTCCACTGTACCTCACGGAGCTTCCCTTCCTGAATGAGATAAGCGCTGCCCCCTGATTGTAAATCGATATCCCTTCTGCCGGCACTGTCTATGACTCTATGCGGTGCTTCGGCAATCAGGATGTTCTCAAGCAGTACGGGGTCTTCCGTATCGTAATCCTTTGTCTGTTCCCCGTTCGAGTAGCGTTCATATTTGCCTTCGTCCTTATTGTATTCGTAGACGGCATCAAACTGCGGGTTATTAAAGTAAGAAATCATGATGGAATTTGCTTCTTCTCCGCTCACTGATTCTTTAGATAAAAAGCTCAACGATTGTGGAGGCGTATCCATCGGGAAATCGTTGGATTCAGCCCCTTTTAAAATATCTTTAAAAGAAATATATGAATTATGGGGCGCCTTCCGGAAATTTGCACGCTCGAAAAGCGTCCCATCGTACCTGATACCATTTAAGTGGTCGATTTCCCCGCTTTCAAGCTTCACCTTTGCGTCCGGACTATAGCCGTGGGCGATATAAAGGCTGTCGTAGCCTTTAGCAAGGTCTATGTAATAATCCCTTGCACTTCGTACCGGTCCGATTTCCTCAGGCTGCCTGCTTTGGTAGATGGCAAGGAACCTTGTCACATCTCCTTCTGCCAGAACTTCATATACAATATCCGCTTTGGAAAGACCAGATTGAGGCCTTGCTTTCGGGTGATTATTTACCATGACAGCGACCGAACGATCGGTTGGCTCTTCCTTCATTTCTTCACCAGTAAGAGGTGATTGAAACTTCATCACATTCTCAACATTTTCTTTAGCCACGGGTGCAGCATTCTCTTCTTTCACAGGTTTCTTTCCTGCTTCTTCTTTATCAGAACTGCAAGCTGCGAGGGTCAGTGCACTTAACAAAATAATAAGTGGCTTTTTAAGCATGAATCGTAACACCCCTATTTAATATCTTTACACTTTCATATTTTAACGCATTATCGTTGGAAAGAGTACCGTTTTCTTCATTACATCATAGATTCCTTTTTGTGTCACCCGTATATAAGGTAAGTGAGTTGATTGTAAAAAGAGCAGAGTATAAATGGGATCCGCAAATTTGTAACCCCGTTCCGACAATAATGTTTTCAGTGTCTTCTCTTCTTCAATCAGCTCCGGCATATCTTTTTTGGAAAGAAGGCCGCTGAGCGGGAGCGGAATCTCGTGCAGCACTTCATCGTCTTCAGTAAGGACGATTCCTCCGCCCATTTCTTTCATTCGATCAAAAGCGGCAATCATATCCGATTTGCTTTTCCCGATCAAGATGATGTCTCCCGTATTGGAATATGAAGACGCAAATCCCTTCACCCTGTCAGAGAAGCCTTTCAGCATTGTGCTGATTCTCCACTTCCCGTTCCGGTCCAAGAGCATCAGGAAAGACTGGTCATGGTCTGTCGAAAGCTCGTCAGTGGATGGATTGATATTGATTGAATAAGGCTTGGTGATCACACCGTTCACCATTTCAATTCCAAAAGGCATGGAAAACTGCAGGTCGTCATTCGTTACGTTCCAATCCAGTGACAATGGGGTGAAGCCATGTTCTTCCCAATGAATCGTCTCATTATGTTCGACGGGCTTACTATTTTTCAGTACCCATTTTCCTTTTGACAGGACTGATACCGGCGTCGGATTTTCTTTACTGCTTAGAAAATTGATATTGGCCACTCTTCCTGTTGCGATCATTCCATGCAGGTGAGTGAAGTTATAGTAGTTTGCGGCATTGTAGCTGGCCATATTGTATGCTTCGATCGGTGAAATGCCTTTATCAATGATCATTTTGATTAACATATTCAAGACACCTTCTTCATGAAAAGCAGGTGTGGAGCCGTCTGTTGTAAGCAGGAGGGAATCATAATTGTCGATCCCTTTTTCCTGAAGACCGTCCAAAAGGTCCGGCAGATCGGGCCTGATCGATGAATGGCGAAGTGTCACCGTCAATCCTTGAATCAGCCTCTTATATACATCTTCCCCTGTCATCGCTTCATGATCTCCGTCGATTCCGAGCAAACCCAGCTTTGCGATTGTTTTATCAGATGATCCCGGAAGATGACCCTCGACGATTTTCCCCATTCTTTTGGCTTCCTGCATCCAATGAAGGATAAGATCGTCTCCTTCTAAAAGTCTCGGCCAGGCAGTCAGCTCCCCGCCCTGTACAACCGCATCATGTTCCAGCCACGACTTCACATCTCCATTAGAGAAGGTAGTGTCTTCGTCCACCATTTCGGTTTGTGAGTCAAAGCGTGTCCACCAGTACATTGAGTATGGCAGTGCGTTAAATTCCTTCAACAAAGAAAACGCTTTCTTTTTTTCCAACTGTAAAAACATCATTAGGTTATCATTCACAAATGTAGTTGTACCTGTTTGGGATGCATACTCGGAAAAAGATTGGGGATTATAAAGCTGAAACGGATGTACATGCGGTTCGATATATCCAGGCACAAGGAATTGTGATGTACAATCCACAATTTCACATTCCTCCGTGAGTTCAGGCAGCCGGTCACCAGCGTAAACGATACGGTCCTCGTACACCCAGATATGACCCTGCAGCCATTTCTTCAGGGTTGAATGCAGGTATGTTGCATTTTTCAAAAGGATGGTTGGAGATCTCTCTCCGTCGAGAACTTGTACGTGTTCCCGCAGTTGTTTGTTCTTCCATCTGTAGCGCTGTTCCAAGGCGAACACTCCTCTGGTGGAATGGTATTGTCTGTTGATTTATATTCGTTCTTTGTATGTTTGTTGGTTGAAAGGTTTAAAAACACTTGAAATCGCCCTAACACTCAGTTTATGGAGTTTTCTTCATCAAAGAAAGGGCTTTCATTTATGTTAACATATTTTGTCTTTTAACGCATTAAAGGTTTACAACAATAATGTGAATTTTCTATTAAGGAGGAGTTTACAAATGAAAGTATCATCAAACATCGGGATTATCAATGCTTTAATACGAATTACGGTGGGGTTAACGATTCTGACATGGACAACGGCCAAGCTTGTTAAACGTCCATGGAGAGATTCGTATCTGGTAATGGCAATGATCGGAGCCATGAAAGTGGGCGAAGGAATTTTGCGCTACTGTCCTGTTACTGACCTTTTAGATAAAAGCGGCGACAATGACGGGAACAAAAAGTCAAAAGGTTTAGGAAACTTTAAAGCGATGGACATGTTCAATGTCAAAGAAATGCTGAACTCAGACAAAAAGAAAAACGAAGGCCAGACGTTCAGCAGTCCTGACAGCCATAGAAATACAGCCGAATCCAACATGGCCAAGAAAGACGCCGACTTCAACCCGGAAGAACTGACCAATAAGGAAGTCCAGGAAGCACTAAACGGCGACCCCGGTTCATCCTCAAGCAAAACGGGCAGCTTCGATAACCAGGGATTCACCCAAATCTAATGAAGAAGGGACGTCCTTTATCTTACTAAAGGCCCGTCCCTCGTTACGTTAAAGTGTTAAATTATTCAGTAAAGGAGTTGCGTGTTATGTTTTGGGAGTATTTGACTGATATGTCTTATGTGTTATTTTCACTGATCGGCGGAATTATCGCGATTGCTTATGTGTTTATCCGCAGAACTAGGAAGAGACGTGTTCGATAGCCCTTTTGCCTATATCCCTTCTGAAAAAGAGACCCGGGCACTCAAGTCTGTTCAATTGTTCGTAAACAGATTGATAAGCTGTTTCCACTGTGTCTGCTTCTGCAGCTATTAAGAGCACCCGGCCACCGTCAGTAACCAGTTTCCCTTCTTCATTCAGGGCTGTACCGGCGTGATAGACGAGGGTGTCTTGCATAAGATTTTGCAGCTTTGGAAGACTGACGCCTTTTTCATACCCATCAGGATATCCGTTTGAAGCCAGCACCACTCCAAGGACCGCTTCTTCCTTCCAATCCAGATATACCTCCTGGTCCTCCAGCAAATCCCGGATAATCAGCCCCAGGTCGGATTTCAATCGCGGAAGGACGACCTGTGTTTCAGGATCGCCAAAGCGTGCATTGAATTCAATCACCTTTGGACCATCGCTTGTAAGCATGAGCCCCGCATACAGAATACCCGTAAATGAGCGTTCTTCCTTAACCATCGCTTTGGCCGTTGGTAAAAGCACGGTAGTTATAGCTTCTCTCACAATTTCATCTGAAATATGAGGGACCGGTGAATAAGCACCCATTCCGCCAGTGTTCGGACCCTGGTCTCCATCGAATGCCCGCTTATGGTCCTGAGCGATCACCATTGGATACACCTTTTCGCCCCGTACAAATGCCATCAGGGAAAATTCCTCTCCCATGAGACATTCTTCAATGACCACTTTCACAGAGGCATCACCGAATTTTTTATTGAGGAGCATTTCCCGTAAAGCCCCCATCGCTTCTTCTTCCGTCTGGGCCACAACCACGCCTTTACCTGCTGCAAGTCCGTCTGCTTTGATGACAATCGGAGCCCCTGCTTTTTTGATATAGGCTTCAGCAGCTTCGATTTCTGTAAATACTTCATATTGAGCAGTCGGTATTTGATATTTCTTCATTAATTCTTTTGAAAAAGATTTACTGCCTTCAATAATCGCAGCATTTTTTGTCGGTCCGAATATCTTTAATCCATGATTTTGAAAATCATCTACAATTCCTTCCAGCAAAGGATTTTCTGGGCCGACAATCGTATAGTCAACCTTCTTCTCTTTCGCGAGTGAAATCAGCGCTTCACTGTCTGTTTCCTTTACAGCGATAAGCTCTGCGATCTCCGCCATCCCGGGATTACCAGGTGCACAGAATACGTGTGTTACACTCTCGCTTTCAGCTAACTTCTTAGCGATGGCATGTTCACGGCCGCCTCGCCCGATTACAAGTACCCTCATAGAAAAGCCTCCTTATGAATGAATGCCCCCATTTTTATTGAATGAGAGGGGTGGAATGATTGTTTGAATGGATGACTGTACCAGGTACAAATCGTGGTGGTTGTACCTGGTACACCATATATCAGTGGGGCTTCATCAGGTCTCCTCACCCTAAGCGGGGCCTGGATCTAATCGGCCTAATTGAGCCTGGCTCAAACTGCATCATTCGTGCCTGGCTCAAACTACATCATTTGTGCCTGGCTCAAACTACATCATTCGTGCCTGGCTCAAACTACATCATTTGTGCCTGGCTCAAACTACATCATTCGTGCCTGGCTCAACTACATCATTCGTGCCTGGCTCAAACTGCATCATTTGTGCCTGGCTCAACTACATCATTCGTGCCTGGCACAAAAAATCCCAATCCGTGCCTGGCACCAACCAGCCGATAATCCTAATGTTTGAAATGACGAACCCCAGTCAACACCATTGCAATTCCGTACTCATCCGCTTTTTTAATCGAGTCTTCATCACGTATGGAGCCGCCTGGCTGGATGATGGCCGTTACGCCCGCTTTGGCTGCGGCTTCTACGGTATCGTCCATAGGGAAGAAAGCGTCTGAGGCCATGCTTGATCCGACAGCTCTTTCTCCAGCCTGCTCAATTGCAATCTTGGCTGCACCGACACGGTTCATCTGACCCGCTCCCACGCCGACGGTCATTTGAGGATCAGTCAGAACGATAGCATTTGATTTTACATGTTTCACAACTTTCCAGCCCAATGTCATGCTGGCCCATTCTTCTGCAGTCGGCTCGCGCTTAGTGACGACTCTTACATCCGCATCATCAAGCGTAAAAGTATCATCGGATTGAACAAGAAGGCCGCCTTCCACTGTGCTGATCTTTTCCTCTAGTTTGTGAGTGGATTCAAATGGTACCGTCAATAAACGGATGTTCTTTTTGCTTGAAAGGATCTCAAATGCTTCATCACTGAAAGAGGGGGCGATGACAATCTCCAGGAAGATTTCATGAAGCAGTTTTGCCGTTTCTTCGTCAACGACGCGGTTCAATGCCACAATGCCTCCAAATATGGAAGTGGAGTCCGCTTCGTATGCTTTTGAGAACGCCTCGTTAAGCGTCTCACCCACCCCAACTCCGCATGGGTTCATATGCTTGACAGCGACCGCAGCGGGTTCGGTGAATTCTTTTACGATCTGCAAGGCTGCGTTTGCGTCATTGATGTTATTATAGGAAAGCTCTTTCCCATGCAGCTGCCTGGCCATCGCAACCGAAAATTCAGAACCAAGAGGCGCTCGATAAAAGGAAGCTTTTTGATGAGGATTCTCTCCGTAGCGCAAGCTTTGTTTCAGTTCATATGTCAATGTCAGGCGTTCCGGATTCTCCTCTCCGGATACTTCTGTCATATACCCGGCGATATGCGCGTCATACGCTGCTGTATGGCGGAACACTTTCGCAGCAAGTTTCCGGCGGTTTTCGTGGGAAACCTCTCCGTTTAGCTTTAATTCTGCAATCACATAATCGTAGTCGACTGCGTCAACAACGACGGTCACGTAAGCATGATTCTTTGCTGCGGCACGAAGCATTGTCGGCCCGCCTATATCAATGTTCTCAATCGCTTCATCAACCCCGACATTCGGCTTTACGATCGTTTGCTGGAAAGGATACAAATTCACGCATACAAGATCGATGCCTTCGATCCCCTGTTCTTCAAGCTGCAGGCGATGGGACTCTTCACCCCGTTTGGCAAGTAGTCCACCGTGTATGGATGGATGAAGGGTTTTCACACGGCCTTCAAGGATCTCCGGGAAGCCTGTTACCTCTTCCACTCCCATGACTTCAACATCATTTTGAATGAGAAGCTGCTTGGTTCCCCCGGTCGAAATGATTTCGTACCCCAATTGTTTCAACTCTTGAGCAAATTCAACGATTCCACTTTTATCTGAAACACTGATTAACGCTCTTTTTTTCATATGGCTCCTCCTCTGATAATCACTATTTATCTGCCTGTTTCAAGGCCCGTCCCTCACCACTTTACCACACTACCACGATAAAGCAAGGGTGATTGCAGCTGCGTTCAGTAGCCTGTGGTGAGGAAGAGATGGTTCAGGGTGGTCCGGTATAAATAGTGTTCGACATGCTGGATCTTTTCCTGTAGTGAATCCCGCGTTTCCCCTGTTGATATGCGGACGATTTCCTGTTCGATGATTTCACCAGTATCCATCCCGGCATCTACATAATGAACGGTCACCCCTGTGATTTTCACTCCGGCTTCAAGTGCCTGCCCAATCGCATCTTTACCCGGAAAAGCAGGCAGAAGCGACGGGTGAATATTCACGATTCTGCCGCCGAAGCTTTCAAGCAACGTATGACCGACCAGCCTCATATAGCCTGCAAGTACAATAAAATCCACACCCTCAAGTTCGAGCTGATGCAAAATCTCACGTTCGAATGCTTGTTTATCTTCATAGTCTTTTGCCCGGAATGCAAAAACAGGAATTCCTGCTGACTGTGCTCTTTGGATGACAAAGGCACCGGGCTGATCACATACCAAAAGCCTGATGTTGGCTTTTAGGGTACCACCTTGAACAGCATCTACTAATGCTTGAAAGTTACTTCCGCTTCCTGAAGCAAAAATGGCAATCTGTCTCATGACTCAGCCTCCATTACTGACTCGGTTTTTGCACGAATTGTACTCCTTCACCTTTAGAAACTTTACCGATGATGCAGGCTGTTTCTCCCTGACTCTTCAATATATCAATGATACCTTCTGCGTCTTTTTCGTCCACCGCCAATACAAAGCCGATCCCCATGTTGAAGATATTGTACATTTCCTCCTGCGGGATCCCTCCATACTGCTTCAGCGCGCCAAAAATGCCGGGTACTTCCCAGCTGCCTTCATTGATGACAGCTCCCAGCCCCTCAGGCAGCATCCGCGGAATGTTTTCAATAAACCCTCCGCCTGTGATATGCGACATTCCATTGATATTATACTGATTCAATACAGCCAGCACCGGTTTCACATATATTTTCGTCGGTGTAAGCAATGCTTCCCTTAGTGTGGTGTTTAATTCCGGTAAAGATTCTTCCAAAGAGAAAGAATGATCTTCAAAAAAGATCTTCCGTACTAAAGAGTATCCATTACTGTGTATACCACTCGAACCCAGTCCGATTAACATATTTCCTTCAGAAATGTTCTCGCCCGTCACAATTTCTTTCTTTTCACAGGCTCCCACTGCAAATCCGGCGATGTCATATTCTTCATCTGTATACATCCCCGGCATCTCGGCAGTTTCTCCTCCGATCAGTGCGCAGCCTGCCATTTCACATCCGTCCGCAATTCCTTTTACAATACCTTCTATCTTTGCCGGATGAGCCTTTCCGGTCGCTATATAATCTAAGAAATAAAGCGGCTCCGCTCCTTGAACGACAATATCATTCACGCACATCGCGACACAGTCGATGCCAATCGTGTCGTGCTTATCAGCCATGAACGCAAGCTTGAGCTTCGTCCCGACCCCGTCCGTCCCAGACACAAGCACCGGTTCTTTTAAACCAAGCTGTGACAGGTCAAACATACCGCCGAAGCTGCCCAGCTGCCCGAGTACGCCTTCGCGTGCCGTCCGTTTCACATGTTTCTTGATCCGTTCGACCGATTCATATCCTGCTTCTATATCTACGCCTGCCTGGCGATACGCATTTGCCATCTCGATCTCCCCCTATTTCACAAGCTCTTTTTCATGCGGATGAAGAGTATCCGGGTAGATTTCAGTCGGATACTTCCCTGTGAAGCACGCAAGGCACTGACCGCGGTTCTCTGAAGAATCATCGCGCCCGATCGCTTTCAATACACCCTCTGTACTTAAAAACGTCAATGAGTCCGCACCGATGATCTCTCGCATTTCTTCTACTGAATTAGAAGACGCAATTAGTTCTTCATGAGTCGACGTATCAATCCCGTAAAAACATGGATTCTTAATCGGAGGGGAGCTGATGCAGACATGTACTTCCCTTGCTCCCGCTTCCTTCAGCATGCTGACGATCCGCCTGCTCGTCGTTCCGCGCACGATGGAATCATCCACCATCACGACCCGCTTTCCTTCCACTACCCCTCTTACCGGCGAAAGCTTCATCTTTACACCCTGTTCACGAAGGGATTGGGAAGGTTGGATGAACGTACGTCCGACATAGCGATTCTTGATAAGGCCCATTTCATAAGGGATTCCCGATGCTTCCGCATAGCCGATGGCACTTGAAATACTTGAGTCAGGCACCCCCGTAACAACATCCGCTTCGATCGGTGCTTCATTCGCAAGCTCCATCCCCATCCGTTTACGCGCTGAATGAACATTGATGCCTTGGATATTGCTGTCCGGTCTTGAAAAATACACATATTCCATCGTGCACATCGCATTGCCATTTGAAAAGCTGAACCGTTCCGATGTGATTCCCTCATCATTGATGATCAGGAGCTCCCCCGGTTCGATGTCACGGACGAATTCCGCGCCGACGATATCAAAAGCACAGGTTTCAGATGCCACACAATATGCATCCCCAATCTTTGCCAGAGACAACGGGCGAAGACCATGAGGATCAAGCGCCACCATCATTTCTGTTTCTGTCATGACCAGAAATGCATAAGCACCCTTCAGCATCGTCAGTGCATTCTTCACCCGGTCCTTCAATTGTGCATATCCGCTTCTTTTGATCAGATGTGCAAGCACTTCCGTATCCGAAGTGGTTTGAAAAATACTGCCCTGCCCCTCAAGCTGGTGCTTCAAGGCGTTCGCATTGACCAGGTTTCCGTTATGGGCAAGTGCAAGTCCGCCGCTCTGCGAGTTGAAAAGGAGAGGCTGGACATTTTCATAGCCTCCGCCCCCTGCAGTCGCATAGCGGACGTGACCGATCGCCCCGTCACCTGTGAGCTTCTCGATCGAACCTTCCTGGAACACTTCGGTTACGAGTCCTTCCCCTTTATGGCCGCGAAGCGTGTCGCCGTCCGAAACGATGATCCCCGTTCCTTCCTGTCCGCGGTGCTGCAGACTGTGAAGGCCGTAGTACGTAATTTGTGCAGCATTCGGGTGCCCCCATATCCCGAACACCCCGCACTCTTCATTTAAACCTTTGATTTCAGCAAGCATGGAATCGCTCCTCTCCAGGCTGATTCAAGCTCCTCTGCAGTCGCTTGTATAAGGATCTCCCCTTGGCGGGATGCGACGGTGATCTCACCATCTTCCTTTACTGCTCCTACTGTCTTCGCTTCCCCTACCAGCCTTTCAAACTCTTCACGGTTCTCAGGTTTAACAGAAACCAGGAAGCGTGATTGTGTTTCACTGAACAGCTCCGATACATGACAATCCCCGTTAACAAAGATTTCAGCTCCCAATCCTTTTGTGCCGAACGCAGATTCCGCAAGGGCAACAGCAAGGCCGCCTTCCGCAATATCATGGGCCGAGGCTACCAATCCTTTTTGGATGGCTTCTAAAAGCTGCATTTGACGGCGAAGCTCGACTTTCAAATCAATCGCAGGTGCCTGGCCGAAGATCTTTCCTTCTGTCAGCTTCTGCAGCTCGCTGCCGCCGAATTCCGCACGTGTTTCCCCGATGGTATAAATTAAGTCTCCCGCTTCCTTGAAGGATTGAGTCGTAATATGATCGAGGTCTTCCACCAATCCGACCATCCCGACAACAGGCGTCGGATAAACAGCTGTACCCATCGATTCGTTATAAAGTGATACGTTCCCGCCGATGACCGGTGTGGAAAGCTCGCGGCATGCTTCACTCATTCCGTCCACAGACTTCTCAATCTGCCAGAAGATTTCAGGCTTCTCCGGGTTACCGAAGTTCAGGCAGTCTGTAATCGCAAGCGGGATCCCGCCCGAACACACGATATTCCGTGCCGCTTCCGCCACGGCGATCTTCCCGCCGACTTCAGGATCCAAATACAAATAGCGTGAATTACAATCCGTCGTCATCGCCAGTGCTTTTCTTGTACCGCGCACACGCACAACCGCCGCATCAGAGCCCGGGCTGACAACCGTACTCGTTCTTACTTGATGGTCGTATTGATCATAGACCCATTCTTTGCTTGCAATCGTCGGCTGCTGCAATAAAGCCACCAACGTCTCTTTATAATCTTCTACTTGCGGCACCGGCGTTTCCATCGCTTGAAATTCCTTATAGTAAGCCGCTTCCTCAGATGGTTTATGGTAGACGGGTGCTTCCTCCGCGAGTGCATCAACCGGGACATCCGAAACCACTTCCCCTTTATGAAGAAGGCGAAGCCGCTTATCATCCGTTACCTTTCCGATCGATACCGCTTCTAAGTCATATTTTGAAAACAGGTCGACAATCTCCTGTTCACGCCCTTTTTCAACGACGATCAGCATGCGCTCCTGTGATTCCGAGAGCATCATTTCATATGCCGTCATGCCTCTTTCACGCTGAGGGACAAGATCAAGGTTCATTTCAATCCCAGAACCTGCTTTAGACGCCATCTCCGCAGACGAGCTGGTCAAACCGGCCGCCCCCATATCCTGAATCCCAACGAGCGCATCGTTTTGGACAAGCTCAAGACATGCTTCCAAAAGCAGCTTCTCCATGAATGGATCCCCAACTTGAACGGCAGGTCGTTTCTCTTCAGACCCTTCGTTCAATTCTTCTGAAGCAAATGTTGCGCCATGGATTCCGTCACGTCCGGTTTTAGCACCCACATACATGACCGTATTGCCGACACCGTGCGCCTGGCCTTTTTTAATATCTTTATGATCAATCAATCCCACACACATCGCATTGACGAGAGGGTTCCCTTCGTACGAAGCATCGAATTGCACTTCCCCTCCGACCGTCGGGATGCCGATGCAGTTTCCGTAGCCTGCGATGCCTGCCACTACTTCTTTAAATAGATACTGAACACGAGGAGAATCCAGTTCTCCAAAGCGTAAAGAGTTGAGGAGGGCAATGGGTCTCGCTCCCATCGAGAATACATCGCGTATAATGCCCCCGACACCCGTCGCCGCGCCTTGATAAGGTTCAATCGCTGAAGGGTGGTTATGACTTTCGATTTTGAACACCACTGCCTGATCATCGCCAATATCAACAATACCAGCTCCTTCCCCGGGTCCTTGAAGAACACGCTCGCCTGTTACCGGAAATTTCTTAAGGACAGGCTTGGAATTTTTGTAGCTGCAGTGTTCTGACCACATGACCGAGAAAAGTCCGGTCTCCGTGTAGTTAGGTGTTCTTCCCAGGATGTTTTCCACCATTGAAAATTCTTCGTCTGTTAATCCCATTTCACGATAAAGCTGCTCTTCTTTCACCTTTGATGGGGTTGGTTCAAGCATTAACGACATGTTTTTCCCTCCAGTGTTTGACAATCGATTGAAAGAGTTTCTTCCCGTCTTCACTACCTAATAAAGTATCCATCGCACGCTCAGGGTGAGGCATCATGCCAAGGACATTCCCGCGCTCATTCGTGATTCCCGCTATATCTGCCACACTTCCATTCGGATTGTTCCCGCTATAGGTGAATACGATTTGATTGTTCTCCTGCAGTCCCTCAAGCGTGTCTTCATCACAGAAGTAATTCCCTTCACCATGAGCGATCGGAATTTGAATTTCTGCTCCTTTTTCATAGCTGCTTGTAAACATCGTTTCATTGTTCTCAACTGTTAAAGGAACCGTCTTACAAATGAACTTCAAGCTGTCATTCCTGCGCATCGCCCCCGGCAATAAGCCTGTTTCAAGCAGAATTTGAAATCCGTTGCATACACCCAATACTGGCTTTCCTTGTTCGGCCGCTTGAACAACTTCTTTCATCACGTTTGAAAAGCGGGCAATCGCTCCTGAACGCAGGTAATCCCCATAAGAGAATCCACCTGGCAGCAGGACGGCATCATAGTTTTCAAGAGAAAGGTCATCATGCCAGACGTAGTCTGCGTCTTCACCAATTTCATCTTTGATCGCATGGTACATATCAAGGTCACAGTTTGAGCCTGGAAAAACAATTACCGCAAACTTCATTGAGACACACTCTCCTCGATCTCATATCGGTAATCCTCAATCACCGGGTTAGCCAGCAGGCGGTGGCACATCTCTTCAACCGCAGCCTCCACATTTTCGACAGTCGATGGAAGAGTAAGCTCCATATACTTTCCGACACGCACATCTTCAACAGCCTTGAACTCCATTGAATGAAGGGCTTGTTTAACAGCACTTCCCTGCGGATCCAATACACTTTCTCTTAATGTGATGTAAACTTTTACTTTGTACATAGACTATTTCCCCCTAAGCGTTCTAATATGATGGAATATACCTCTGTTAAACTGCCTAAATCTCTTCTGAAAACATCCTTATCAAGCTTCTGTCTCGTATCTGCATCCCATAACCGGCATGTATCCGGCGATATTTCATCCCCGAGCAGGATTTTTCCGGAACGGTCCTTCCCGAATTCAAGCTTGAAATCTACTAAAATGACTCCTGCTTCTTTAAAAATCCCTTGAAGGACTTCATTTACTTGGAGAGCCATCTCTCTTAACACGGAACGTTCTTCATCCGTTGCGATCTCCAAATAATTAATGTGATCATCCGTAATCAGCGGGTCCCCAAGGTCATCATTTTTATAATAAAACTCGATGATCGGCTTCGTCATCTCCGTCCCCTCTTCAATGCCAAGACGCTTTGAAAGGCTTCCGGCGATTACATTCCGCACGACCACTTCGAGAGGGATGATGTCCACCCGTTTGACCAGCTGCTCATGATCGGATAATTGCTTGATAAAATGACTTTCGATTCCTTTTTCGGCAAGCTTTGAAAATAGCAGACTCGAAATCTTATTATTCAAAACCCCTTTGCCATCGATATCCGCTTTCTTCTCCCCGTTAAAAGCAGTGGCGGAATTCTTATACTGGACCCAAACGACCTCTTCATCATTTGTGGAATAAATCTGTTTGGCTTTGCCTTCGTATAAAAGCGTTCCTTTTTCCATGTGAAGTCCCCCTCTGTAATCACAATTTTGGCAATCTTCAGTCTATATTTGGATAAAAAAAGGGAGGGATTCTTATGAAACCCCTTCCCTATGTAGTTGTCGAAAAGATTATTCCACTAATCCGCAGCGTTCAAAGATGGTATCGACATGCTTCAGGTGATAGTTATAATCGAAGCAGTCATCAATTTCCGCCGGGGAAAGTTTGGATGTAATCGCACTGTCTTCTTCGATAAGCGAGCGGAACGGGACCTGTTTCTCCCATGCTTCCATCGCTTTCGGCTGAACCGTGTCATATGCTTCCTCGCGCGCCATACCTTTATCTATGAGGGCAAGAAGAACGCGCTGCGAGTAGATCAGTCCAAGCGTACGATCCATGTTGCGCTGCATATTCTCAGGGAATACCGTCAAGTTCTTCACGATATTGCCGAAACGGTTAAGCATATAATTAAGGGCGATCGTGGCATCCGGTAAAATCACTCGTTCAGCAGATGAGTGAGAGATATCGCGCTCATGCCATAACGGCACATTTTCATAGGCGGTCATCATATACCCTCTTATCACGCGCGCCATCCCCGTCATGTTCTCTGAACCGATCGGGTTACGCTTATGAGGCATAGCCGATGAGCCTTTTTGACCTTTTGCGAAAAACTCTTCGACTTCACGCGTTTCACTCTTTTGTAACCCGCGCACTTCAACCGCAAACTTCTCGATGGATGTCGCAATCAATGCAAGTGTACCCATGTAGTGGGCGTGGCGGTCACGCTGGAGTGTTTGAGTGGAAACTGGTGCAGGCTTGATGCCCAGCTTTTCACACACATATGATTCAACGAATGGATCGATATTGGCATACGTTCCGACAGCGCCGGAGATCTTACCGAATTCCACACCGTCCGCAGCTGCTTTAAAACGCTCGACGTTACGCTTCATCTCTTCGTACCAGAGAGCAAGCTTCAAACCGAATGTAGTCGGCTCCGCGTGGACACCATGCGTTCTTCCCATCATCACCGTGTGCTTATGCTCAATCGCTTTGTTTTTCAAAATCTCGACGAATCGTTCCAAATCCTTCAGGATGATTTCGTTCGCCTGCTTTAATTGGTAAGAAAGAGCGGTATCCACTACGTCCGTTGATGTAAGACCGTAGTGTACCCATTTTCTTTCTTCTCCAAGTGTTTCAGAAACCGCTCGTGTGAACGCCACCACATCGTGACGGGTTTCCGCTTCGATTTCTTTAATGCGCTCGACATCAAAACCGGCATTATCACGGATTTTTGCTACATCCTCTTTAGGAATGTCGCCGATTTCAGCCCATGCTTCACAAGCTAAAATCTCAACTTCCAGCCAAGCTTGAAACCGATTTTCCTCTGTCCAAATTGCGCCCATTTCCGGGCGTGTATAACGTTCAATCATTTCATTCGTCCTCCGATCTTTTCCTGCACGTTCCAAATTCCCGCTTCATTCACAGCAGCCATCGTTTTTTCAATATCCTCTGTCAGAAGGGTGACATGTCCCATCTTCCGTTTTGGCTTCGGCAGATCCTTGCCGTACAGATGGATGAACCAGTCCGGGTGATTTGGAATGGCCTTCATTATTGGCTCTATATGCTCTCCTAATAGATTAACCATCACAGCATTCTTTAATAAGGTTGGCTGAACAAGCGGCCAGTTACAAATCGCTTTGATATGCTGGGCAAACTGAGAGGAATCGCACGCTTCAATTGAATAATGTCCCGAATTATGCGGTCTAGGTGCAAGTTCATTGATATAAATGATTCCGTCTGCCGTCAGGAACATTTCAATGGCAAGAGTCCCGACCAGATCAAGCGTCTCGCTAATTTTTTTTGCCTTATCAATCGCTTCACGTGAAATGTCTTCAGCGATGCGCGCCGGAGCGATTGTTTCATGGAGGATATTATCCACATGGATATTCTCTACTACCGGAAAATGCGTCTGCTGACCATCTGGGTTCCTTGTCACAATCACCGATAATTCTTTTTCAAAAGGAATCCATTTCTCAAGCACACAAGGTCCATTTTCTAAAAGAACGGCCGCTTCGCTTACTTCTTCCACTCTTCGTATCACGAATTGCCCCTTGCCGTCATATCCACCCCTCGATGTCTTTAAAACAGCTGGATAGCCAAGCTTTTCTATATTATCATAGATGTCTTCTTCCTGTAGAATTACTGCATAAGGTGCCACTTCAACACCTGACATCGTCAGTGCTGCCTTCTCTTGGATGCGGTCCTGTGTAATGCGGATCAGTTCAGCGCCCTGAGGAACATATGCCCTGCCCGACAGCCACTTCAGAGCATCGTAATCGATATTTTCGAATTCGTATGTGATGACATCCGAGGCTTCGGCAAGACGGTCCAATGCTTCATACTGATCAATTGGAGCTGTGATCACAAGGTCCGCAACCTGCGCACAAGGCGAAGAAGGAGAAGGATCCAAAACCGCTATCCGAAAACCGTTATGCTTTGCTGAGAGTGCCATCATCCGTCCAAGCTGGCCGCCGCCGATAATCCCTATTGTCTGTCCCGGTAAGATTGTTTTCTTATTCAAGGTCATCACTGCTTTCCAACACTTTCTCTTTTAATGCTTCCCGTCTGCTTTCTAACGTGCCTGCCAATTCTTTATCATCTATGGATAGGATCTGGGCTGCGAGCAGTCCTGCATTCGTTGCACCGGCTTTGCCGATTGCAACCGTTGCAACCGGCACCCCTCCAGGCATCTGGACTATGGAGAGGAGTGAATCCATTCCATTCAGCGCCTTCGATTGCACCGGCACCCCGATGACAGGAAGCGTCGTTTTCGCCGCTACCATGCCAGGGAGATGAGCCGCCCCTCCTGCCCCTGCAATAATCAGCTTTATGCCTCTGTCCCTTGCAGATTCTGCATATTCAAACATATAATCTGGCGTTCTATGGGCCGAGACGACCCGCTTTTCATAAGGAACCCCGAGCTCCTCCAGTATGTCACATGCATGCTTCATTGTTTCCCAGTCTGATGTACTTCCCATAATAACCGCTATCATATCGTGACAGGCACCTCCACTCATTTTCCCACAAAAAATACCCAGATCAATTGATCTCTGCAAAATGAGAGAAAGCAATTGATCTGGGTATTTTAACCGTACAGAAAGAACCCTTCCAGCCAGGGGCATCATTGACGCTTCTGTATCCAGACAGTCACTTCCCCTCATAGTCCGGCCGTTTGCGGCAGCCAGGTAGAAACTTACGGGCCATATTCCCATTATTATATGAGGGTATTCGATTTATTTGTCTTTATCATATCGCTAATTTTCGGTACTGTCAACGAATAATCGAACGATTTTAAATGACTGAAAATTAATGTTCGGATTTACACGAAATTACTCTTCTATTTTCTTTCCTTCGAACACAATTGTCTGTCTAACAGGGACAACTTCTGATTTGCCGCCGTCCTTCTGCTCTTTAAACACAGGCTTTTCCATCCTTCTGACAGGCATATAGCCTGCATCTTTCATGCGGTCCAGACAATCACTGATCGTTTCATTCTCCTGCACTTCAAATAAAAGCTTCTTTTTACTCATACTTTGATTTTCCTTTACGCATATTTCGAACGGTCTTCACCCAGAACCCGCCGTGGATCGTTTTCGGTTCATACGCAATCATAAAAGCTTTAGGATCCAGTTCTTTAATCGTTGCATACAGCTTCATTTCATATTTTCGCGGAGTCAGGATCTGAAGCGCCATTCGATTTCCTTCCAGGCCATTCGCTTCCCAGTTCGTCACGCCATATCCTTTTGAACGGAGCTGATCCGGTAGCGCCTTATCATATTCTTTCGTTATGACATTAACCGTAATATACCCAAGAGCAAGCTTTTCTTCAATCTTCATTCCGACAACCACACCTATGCCATAACCGACAGCATACGCGATTAAATTCTGGATCTCATTCAGGTTGTCCAGTACCAGCCCAAGTCCGACGACATAAATGACGACCTCGAATGTACTAACGAATGCTGCAAAATAACGGTAACCTTTGAGGGTCAAAATCATCCGTATCGTAAAAAAGGACACGTACACAATATTTATCACCAAGATGATCAAGACCATCATTACACTGCTCTCTAACAACTTGCCATTCCTCCTCTGCCACACATACCCAAATTAAGTATTAATTCTACTAAAAAAAAGAGAAAAGTTGAACCATTCAACGTAAATTAATCCTTATGCCGGCAGTGACAATTTTTAGAAATATCATCCCTACTAGTGTTTTTCCTATTTAATCAAGAAAAAAACATATTTTCATTGGGCACTAAATGGATTTCTCATCAAATTCTAATCTTACTCTAATAGCTTTCACTTTTTATCCGGTTATCATTAGACTTGCTTATGAATAAAGATTTCACTCCTCGACATGAGGAAACGCCACTTCCTTCGTGTAAAATCTTTATAAAATGAGGCTCATTCTAAATTTCTTCATTTTGGACAAAAGCTTAGCTGCAGCTTTTGTCTATTTTTTTGTCTTAAAAAAAGAGGTTCCAAAACGTTATGATGAAATCTCATCAATGTCGTAGAACCTCTCTTTTTCACTGCTAAACCGTTGCAGGTTTGGTTGCAGGCTTGTTTTGGCTTTCGATTTTATTGACTGCCTCTTCACTTGTGTCTACGTGTTTAACAAAGAGCGCCAATATCAATGCAACAATATTGATTCCAAGTGCTACATAGAACGAATATTGAATCCCCGCCAACAAGGATTGCTGCGTCAACAGGGTAGTCGATTGCTCTGTCACGGTTGCCGGATCGACACCGCTCATCAGGCTTTCGGCCTCTGTTTTCGCGACCGTGTTCATGATGGTGATCAGAATTGCTGTACCGATCGACCCCGATACTTGTTGTGCCGTATTATTCACTGCTGTTCCGTGCGGATTCAGGCGGTTAGGCAATTGATTCAAACCGTTCGTCATGATCGGCATCATCACCATGGACATACCAAAAAGACGTAGTGTATAAATCAAGATAATATGTGTATAACTTGTATCTATCTGCAACTTTGCGAGCATATACGTTGAGACGGCTGTAATGGCGAGTCCCGTCAGCGATAACGCACGCGGACCGAATTTATCGAATAACTTACCGGTAATAGGCGACATGATTCCCATGATGACCGCACCCGGCAGCATCATCAACCCGGAATCCAAAGGTGAAATGCCGCGGACGCTTTGGACATACGCAGGTGTTAAAATCATACCTGAGAACATGGCAACTGCATTGACAATTGCAATCACCGATGCAAGTGCAAACATTGGATACTTATACACCTGTAAATCCAATAACGGCTCATCGATCTTAAATTGGCGGATAATGAATGCAGCTAGTGCGATGCCACCGATAATCAATGTAGATAAAACAACGGCGTCCGTCCAACCTTCGGAACTTGCCGTACTGCATCCATATAATAATCCGCCAAAACCGATACAAGACAGAACAAGTGACAGAGTATCAAGAGATGCCTCTTTATTTTGTTCCATAACATTTCTGAATTTCCAAACGGCCAATAATAAACTCATGACAGCTAATGGTAAAATCATTTCAAACAGCAAACGCCAATGGTGATGCTCTACGATGTAACCAGACAACGTTGGGCCGATTGCCGGTGCCGTAATCATAACTAAACCGAAGACACCCATCGCTGCTCCGCGTTTTTCACGCGGGAAGCTCACCAGCATGACGTTCATCAGAAGCGGCCCCATGACAGAAGAACCTGCTGCCTGTACCATACGGCCGGTAAGCAGCATACCAAAGTTCGGCGCAAATGCTGCCAGCGCAGTACCTAATGTAAAAACGGCAAGCGAAGTAATCACTAAATGACGATTCGAAAAACGTGTGATCAGAAATGCAGACGCCGGAATCAACACCCCGCTCACAAGCATATAGCCTGTAGCAAGCCATTGTACCGTTGAATAATCAGCTATCTCCAAATCAATCATGATCGATGGAAGTGCTACGTTTAATAACGAGTTATTTAAAAATGCGACGAACGCCCCTATGAAAAGAATCGCCAACATTAAATATGGCGGTTTATTATGCTGAATTGTCGAGTCCATACACTCATCCCTTTATATTTATATCATTTATTTTATTACTCGAACTATTTTATACCCACAGTTCAAATAAATCAACATATTTATACCGTTAGTATAAAAACGTTGTATTTCCAGCATAAGAAACCTATACTATTCTTTAGAGAGTAGACTGGAGGAAGGTATGAATAATCGTAAAAGGAAAGTCGCAGACATAGCATTATCTTTATTTATAGAAAAAGGTTTCCAGCAAACTTCAATCCAGGAAATCATCGAAAAAGCAAACATATCAAAAGGTACGTTCTATAATTATTTCACTTCCAAAAATGATTGTATTACGGATATATTAGAGTATTTACGTTATGACGCAAGCCAGCAGAGAGTCGCGATGCAGCTGGGCAAGGATGCTAAGGACAGGAATGTGTTAGTCGAACAAATCACCATCCTCATAAGATTGAATAAAGAACGAAATTTAAATGTCCTTTTCGAGGCTATCTTGTCTTCAAATGAAGCCGATCTAAAAAAACTGGTGATGCAGCACCGGATGATTGAAATGGAATGGCTGTCCAACCGTTTCATCGAAGTGATGGGCGACGAAATCAGGGAGGTCTCATTTGAGGGTACTGTGTTGTTCTATGGGATGCTTCAATATTTATTATTTACCCTGCGAACGACGAACAGCTCCTTTCCTTTAGAGCGGCTGGTCGACGTTGTCTTGTCATATATCGAATTAATTATCCCGTTTATGTTAAAGAATGATACTTCGATACTGAGCCATTCCGCAATCGACCTACTGCAATCCAACATCGATAAACACACTGTAACCAAAGCAGATGTATTGGAGTTAGCAGACCGACTTCAGAAGCACTGTTCCTTCAATGAGGAGCAGCAGGACTTATTCGATGCCATCATAAATGAATTACAGCGCGACCGCATCCGTAAAATTGTCCTTAAGCCGCTCTTAAAGCCTTTCCAGCAATTATTCAACGAGACAGACAATGAATCACACGCCCACAAATTCACGAATATGGTCTGGTATTATTTGAAGTCGGTATGATTGTTGGGTTCTGATGAATTGAAGCTTCCCGAAAGAGTACTTTCCGGCGGCTTTTTTGTTTTGTCCAGTAAAGTAATGAGGGGTAGTCGCAGGGAAGCATGGCATGAGTGCTCACTTTTGATAATAAATAGTGTGAATTGATCATAATGAGAATGGTTCGATAAAAACATCAAACGTTTGAAAATAGATTTTAAGGTTTCGATAATAAAAGTTTGATTTTCGATAATACATTCCCTGATTTCGATAATAAGAAGTCGATTTTCGATAATAAATTGGTTGGTAGCTTAGGCTGGGTGATGATTTTGTGAGGTTTTTGATTGAAATGGTCCTGTTTTAAGGGAAACATGACCTGTACTTTCATCAAGAAGGAAGGTTTTTATTAAAAATAGACAAACAAACGGGCTTAATAAGCAAACTTTTTTAACACCGCTTTTGATTTCCGTGCAAGACTTCGCTTTCCGCGGGTGACCCGTGAGCCTCCTCGGCTTTGCCTCCGGGTTCTCACATTGGCCACTTCTCCCGCAGGAGTCTTCGTCTTGCACTCCAATCAACCGCTGGAACCACCTAAAATCTAATATCCTTTAATACTTCAATTAAGTAATAGTAATCCTATCTACATCCTGTTCTCTCCACTTCGTGGAAAACAAAAAAACAGCTCCATAAAGAGCTGCTTTCTCACATTTGCCTGGCGACGTCCTACTCTCACAGGGGGAGATCCCCCAACTACCATCGGCGCTGAAGAGCTTAACTTCCGTGTTCGGCATGGGAACGGGT
>NZ_JBBYAF010000038.1:0-42786 GCF_038405515.1 Rossellomorea oryzaecorticis
ATAAGTCAACTCGTCCAAGAAGGCAAAGAACGCCTTCGTGGTCGATTTGCCTTATGCCACACGCCTCTGAGCAAAGCCCTTCCGCTTTTCTTCCCACAGGCTGGCCGAGGAGGCTCACGAGCTACCCGCGGAAAGCGAAGTCTTACACGGAAATCATTAGCGGCATTAAAAGTCTATACTGAAATTGTTCGTGTTTATATAGTGGTTTTTTAGTTTCGTCCCAGCCTCTTTTGTACTTTATAAGAAATCTTCAGGTCACCATAGACTTACAAAACTTTTAATGATAAACCTGCCTTTGAGATAATAAAGGTGGGTCTTTCATTATATTTGGATGAAAGAAGAATGTTACAATGATAAATATTTGAATATTCTGGTGAGGGAGCTTTATTAATGGATGCTATAAATCTAACTAGCCGTGCAAGGGATAAAAAGGTTGATGATGGCGCTGTTTATACTCAGCCGGTAAGTAAAGAGGATATTGAAGAAAAGCAGAGAAGCCATTGGATAAGTATATAAAATGTTTTATAGCAACCAAGGCAGTAAAATTAAGTTACACGAGTAGCACAAGGCATAGTTAAGTTGAAATGATATGAAGGTGAAATGATGAAAGCAGGATGGGAACGTTCAAATGAGTACATTATGCCTGACATGTATACAATCCAGAACATGCTGAACCCTTTTTTAAAAGGGAAGCGTATCGATCAGGTTCAACGATTGAGCGGTGGATTAAATAATTCCAATATAAAAATTATTACAAACACAAATGAGATTTTTGTTTTGCGCATTTATCCCAAGGAAAATAAAAGCATGAAAATTGAAAGTGAAATTGCCAAACTCTTAGAGGGACGAGTGCCAGTGCCTAAGGTTCTTTACTCTGATTCTAGCTGCTCTGTTTTTAATTACCCGTTCTTACTAATGAACTGGGTTCGTGGAGAGCAGCTTTCTGAAATGATGGATAGGAAGAATGAAAAGATAATATGGCGTGCTGCAACTGCAGCCGGAGCAGCTTTAGCTGAGGTTCATAAAATGAAATTTCACGATTCAGGTTTCTTTGATGGTCAGTTGAACATAAAAGAGCATGTTAAAATCAATGCAAACACTTTCATCGCGTTTATAGAAGAAATTCTTAAAAAAGGCTATGTCATCAAACATATAGGGGGAAAGTTATGCAGCAGCGTTTTGAACTTTTCCAAAGAGCATGCTTTTCTTTTGGACGATCCGGGAGAGCAAAATTCCTTAGTACATAGTGATTTTAATCCTTTGAATATCTTAGTTGAAGAAGAAGACAGCAGTATAAGAATTTCTGCCATTTTAGATTGGGAATACGCTTTTAGTGGTTCCCCATTAATCGATATTGGGAACATGCTGCGATATGAGGGTGTAACTTCCATAGGAATGTTAAAGCCCTTTATATTAAGTTATCGAGAGAATGGAGGGGTCTTGCTCCATGAATGGCTACAGAGAGCCAAGTTGTTGGACCTGATTGCGTTATTGGATTTGTTAAACAAGGAGGAATGCGGGGAAGTAAGAGTGAAGGATATAACGAGGTTAATCAGTCATACGATGGATGAATGGGAGAGGTATGCGGCTGTTCAAATGGCGTTGAATTGAATAATTGCATATGATTAAAGAGTCAGAAACGCTCAGAAAACTGAGCGTTTTTTATGGGTAAGCTGGTCTTATCGTCTTTTAATCAAAATACTTAACTGCTTGACCCCCTTGTCCACACCGCCGATTTATCCTGCAGGTCAATTAGTACGTTCCATGCTAAAGAGAAGACTTCGGACAGCTTGTCTGGACTTATCCACCGGAGGGTATCATCTGTTGTATGCAGTAAGTCAGAGACACCGCTGCAGCTGAATGGGATGCTCGGAACCCCGTTTGAGAAAAAAGTATAATGATTGCTTTCATACCAAGGGTTCGTCCAGTGGACAGCCGGAAAGTCGTTTTTTATTGTTTTCACGCGGGTCTCGAGTTCATCGGAGCCAGACATAAGGGTGATGTTATTTGTACCCAGTGATTGGCCAATGCCATCAAAATTCAGTGCTGCCAGCGCGTTATGCAGGTCTTCTTTATACTCCTTTAAGTAAATTTCATCACCAGCTCCGAGGTATTCTTCAGAACTGAATGCAATGAATTCGAACCCCGTTTTCCAGTTTTTTCGTTTGGCAATCTCTTCTGCGAGCGTTAGCATGATGGATACTCCAGAAGCATTGTCAAAGGCACCATTCGTATTGAAAACGGTGTCGTAGTGGGCAGCCAATATGATTTTCTCTTTCACTTTGCCAGGTATTCTACCGATGATGTTCCTTGTTGCACCGGGGCTTTTTTTACTCTTTATCACAAGCTTAGCGGTCTGACACTCTTTAATGAATAGTCCTGTTTCCGGGCTGACAGTGACAGAAGGAATGGAAAAGTCCCAATCGCTTATAAGCGGGAGTCGTTTTCCATTTTGCATCTGGACGGTGATGATGGCGGATGGATTCTTTGATTCCAGTAATCCGATCGCTTTTTTATGGTGTTCCGGGTTATAGATGGTAAATCCTTTTGGAACATAGTTTTCCTTTGATAATTCTCCGTACAATAAAGCAATCTTCCCCTGTAAATCGGATGCGGATTCAAGCTCGTCCAGCGTGCAAAATGAGACCAGTTCGCCAGCTGTCTCACAAGGAATGGAAAACGTGTTAGCCGTTACATCCAGCCGTTCATTGTTTATTTCCAGAAAAGCTTCTGCTAATTCCCAGACGGGAACCTCGAATTCCTGGTCTTCCACTTCTGCCCCTATGTCGCTTAAAATCTTTTTAATATAATCGGCTGCTGCTGAGTTTCCGGCAGTACCCACCGGCCTGCACCCGATTTCATGCGACAGCATCGACAAATGCTCCATCAATCTATCCTGTAAAATACTCATTCATCCATCCCCCATGTATGTATTCAAGGCCCGTCCCTCACTGCGGTAAAGCAACGAGGGACGGGCCTTATTAGTTTACCATATATATCCTTTAAGTGGATTGTGATCATTCCAAATTTCTACATGTGTATCCGGGAGCTGCATATAAAAATACAGATAGTACTATTCGCCTGATTTCCCTACTTAATATCGGAATCCCTTTATTTTCTTCATTTTTTCACTCTTATTTTCCTCAAAAAACTTTCGACACGTTTCAGCAGGTTCTTCGAATGTAACCCTTATCATTTTCCTTAATATTACAATGCAACCGTTTTCTTTGTTGACGGTGTAGGATTATGTCGTAATAGAGCGATGTTTTTAAAAAGGGTTTTCTCATAAGTGGCAGAAAGTAGTTAATAGATTGAAAAATGTAGGTGAAGTGATGAACGCAATGATGTTATCTGATTATGATGTTTTTTTATTTCATGAGGGAAGTTTACAGCAAGCGTATCAGTTTATGGGTTCTCATGTGAGAAAAGATCCCCTTGGGACCTATACAGAATTTTGCGTTTGGGCACCGAATGCGAGAAGTGTGTCACTGGTTGGGTCATTCAATGAGTGGAATGGTAACGGTTATGAACTCGAAAAGTGGAACCGGGAAGGCCTGTGGGTAATCCGGGTTGAACGTGATTTGACGGGTGAAACGTATAAATATGAAATGACGGCTTTATCCGGAGAGAAGAAGCTTAAAGCGGATCCGTATGGATTTGCTTCAGAGAAGCGGCCACAGACAGCAAGCATCGTATATGAACTGGAAGGCTTCACATGGAGTGATGAAGAGTGGCTGGAGAAGAGAACCGGTTCTACGGTATATGATCAGCCAATGTTCATTTACGAGGTTCACTTAGGGACGTGGAAAAAGGAGAAAGGGAAGTTTCTTTCTTATAGGGAGCTTGCTCAGGATTTGATTCCATATGTGAAAGAGCATGGTTTCACCCATATTGAGCTGCTGCCGATCACAGAGCATCCTTTTGACCGTTCCTGGGGTTATCAGAGCACTGGGTATTATTCACCGACAAGCAGATATGGCGAACCTCATGACTTGATGTCTTTCGTTAATGAATGCCACAGAAATGATATAGGAGTCATTCTGGACTGGGTTCCGGGACATTTCTGTAAAGATGCACATGGCTTGTATCAGTTTGATGGTTCTTTTGCCTATGAGTACCAGGAGGAACGTGACCGTGAGAACTATACGTGGGGGACGGCCAATTTTGATCTGAGTAAAGGCGAAGTAAGGAGTTTTCTGATCTCCAATGCCCGTTTCTGGATGGAAGTTTACCATATTGACGGCTTTCGGATTGATGCGGTGGCAAATATCATTTACTGGGCCAATCAGGGCCAGCAGTCACCGAACCAGGAAGCAATCGAATTTTTGAAAAAGCTGAATGGAGCTGTATTTGAATATGATTCATCCATTCTGATGATTGCAGAGGATTCGACGGACTGGCCGCAGGTGACATCTCCGGTTCATTATGGGGGGCTTGGCTTTAATTATAAATGGAATATGGGATGGATGAATGATGTGCTCGATTATATGGAGACACCTCATTCAGAACGAAAAGATGTTCATTCCCTTATGACGTTCTCCCTTCTTTATGCGTTTTCAGAGAATTATGTTCTCCCTTTCTCACATGATGAGGTTGTGCATGGGAAGAAGTCGTTATTGAATAAAATGCCGGGTGATTACTGGCAGAAATTCGCGCAGTACCGCCTGCTTCTGGGGTTTATGGCGGCTCACCCCGGGAAGAAGCTTCTGTTTATGGGAAGCGAACTGGCTCCGTTTTCAGAGTGGAAGGATCTTGAGGAGCTGGATTGGCATTTAACGAGTTACGATTTTCATCACAAATTCAATTCATATTTCAAGGATTTGCTGCATTTATATAAAAGTGCTGAAGCTTTATATGAGTTAGATCACCAATCCCAGGGCTTTGAATGGATCGATGTGAATAATTCAGATCAGCAGATTTTTTCTTTTATAAGAAAAGGCAAGAAGAAGAACGATCATCTTGTGGTGATCTGCAATTTCAGTCCAGTTGTCTATCACAGGTATAAGGTCGGCGTACCTTTTGCCGGTTCCTATAGAGAGATATGGAATAGTGATGATGAGAAATATGGAGGCTCCCATCAGGTTAACCCTTTTCCGATTCCCGTTCAGCATCAAAGCTATCATGGGAAGGACGGATTTGTGGAAATGACGATACCTCCATATGCGGCAGTTTATTTAAAACCAGAATACGGAAGGGGAGAATAGAATGGCAAAGGGAAGATGTGTGGCCATGTTATTAGCAGGCGGTAAGGGGAGTCGTTTAAGCTCACTCACGAAAAACTTAGCGAAGCCTGCAGTTCCATTCGGAGGGAAATACCGGATCATTGATTTTACGTTGAGCAACTGCACCAATTCCGGGATTGACACGGTCGGAGTGCTGACACAGTACCAGCCGCTGGTGCTGAACTCTTATATCGGGATCGGGAGTGCATGGGACCTGGACCGCAAGAATGGCGGTGTGACGGTGCTTCCTCCGTATGCAGAATCATCCGAGATGCGCTGGTATACAGGGACTGCAAGTGCCATCTATCAAAATATGAATTACCTTGAACAGTATGATCCTGAATACGTCTTGATCTTGTCAGGCGATCATATCTACAAGATGGATTATAGTAAAATGCTTGACTACCATATCGAGAAGAAAGCCGACGTGTCCATCTCGGTCATTCAAGTGGATTGGGCAGAGGCCAGCCGTTTCGGTTTGATGAATACAAATGAAGAAATGAGAATTACTGAATTTGAAGAAAAGCCGGCATATCCGAAGAGCAATCTAGCCTCCATGGGGATCTATATCTTTAATTGGTCGGTCTTAAAGGATTTTCTGGAGATGGATGAACGAAATCCTCATTCCAGTCATGATTTCGGAAAAGATGTCATTCCACTGCTGCTTGATGAAAAGAAGAAGCTGATGGCGTATCCGTTCAAGGGCTACTGGAAGGATGTAGGCACGGTTAAAAGCTTATGGGAAGCGAATATGGATCTTATTGATGAGAGTAACGAATTAAATCTGTTTGACCATGACTGGAGGGTATATTCGGTCAATCCGAATGAGCCGCCGCAATATATTTCAGCGGATGCATTCGTTGAAGGATCACTTGTCAATGAAGGCTGTACGATTGAAGGCACAATCAGTAAGTCGGTGTTATTCCAGGGAACGACGGTGAAAAAGGGAGCTCACGTTACTCGATCGGTGATCATGCCGGATGCGGTGATCGGGGAGAATGCCTATATTGAACAGGCAATTGTACCGTCTAATGTCAAAGTGCCTAATGGAGTTTGCATCATGCCGGAAGAGGGGTCTGAGGAAGTGATTCTGGTAACGGAAGCATTCATCGAAACATTGCTAGAGCAAGAAGAAGTGTAGGAATCTCTAAAGTACAACTTAAGAGGAGGAATTGTAGTGAAAAATTCATTGCTTGGAGTTATTGATGCCACTAGTTATTATAAATCTTTAGAGGATTTGCTCTTACATCGATCCTTGGCTGCTCTTCCGATTGGTGGAAGATACCGTTTGATTGATTTTGTTCTTTCCAATATGGTGAATTCTGATATAGGCTCGGTTGCGATTTTCCCTAAGTTCCAGTATCGCTCGTTAATGGATCACCTTGGTTCCGGGAAAAACTGGGATTTGAACCGCAAACGAGACGGGTTGTTCTTCTTTCCTGCTCCGGGGCTGGATGCGGTCGATGAGGGGGTTGGGTCGTTCAATCATTTTGCTCACCACCTTGATTACTTTTACCGCAGCCGTCAGGAATATGCGCTGATCAGCAATTGCTACACGGTATGTAATATCAATTATCGTCCCGTCCTTGAAAGGCATGCGGCGATCGGGTGCGATATCACGGAGATCCGCCATAAAGGAAAGTCACTCGAAATGTATCTTGTGAAGACGTCGCTGTTAATAGAGCTGATTGAAAGCCGGAAAGAGACTGGTTATACGTGCATGCAGGACGTGGTCGAAGACATGGACAGCGGTTATAAAGTATGCGGATATGAGCATATCGGATTTGTGGAAACCGTTGATTGTATTGAGAAGTATTTTGAAACAAGCATGAAGCTCTTAGATGTTTCTTCCTGGAAAGAATTGTTCAAGAAAGAGACGCCGATTTACACGAAAGTGAAGGATGAGCCGCCTGCGCGTTATACTTCAGGAGCAAGCGTCAAAAACAGCATCATAGCCAATGGCTGCTATATCGAGGGGAAAGTACGCAATTCAACGATGTTCAGGGCGGTGAAGGTAGGGAAGAATTCAATCATTTCAAACAGTATCATTATGCAAAAGAGTCAAATTGGGGATAACTGTGTACTAGAGAATGTCATCCTGGATAAAGATGTGAGAATCGAGGACGGAGTAAAGCTTATAGGAGATCCCGATAATCCCATTGTCATTCGTAAAGGGATGATTCAAGGAGCGCTGATGAATTCGTGAAAGTCTTGTTTACTGTTTCTGAATGTGTGCCTTTTGTTAAATCAGGAGGCTTGGCGGACGTTGCCGGAGCCCTCCCGAAAGAGCTGAGAAGCTTGGGGACGGATATCAGGGTTATTCTCCCGAAGTATGGGGGGATCCCACAGGAATACCGCCGGAGAATGAAAAAGAAGAAAGAGTTTTTTGTCTCCGTCGGATGGAGGAATCAATATTGCGGGATTGAAGAGATCCAATACGATGGAGTTACATATTACTTTGTTGATAATGAGTATTATTTCAATCGTGACCGCATGTACGGTTATTTCGATGATGGCGAGCGCTTTTCATTTTTTACCAGAGCTGTATTGGATGCAATCGAGGCACTTGATTTTTATCCTGATGTCATTCATTGTCATGATTGGCACACCGCAATGGTACCGTTCTTATTAAGGACAGAATATCAGGATAAGCCGGGTTATGCGTTTATCCGGAGTGTCTTTACCATCCATAATCTTCAGTTTCAAGGGATTTTCCCAAAGTCAGTCATGACGGATTTACTTGGGGTGCCCGAGCGGTATTTTCACCCGGAGTATCTTGAGTTTTATGATAATATCAATTTCTTGAAGGGTGCATTGATTTCATCGGACTACATCACGACCGTCAGTCCGACGTACAAGGAGGAAATCTTGACTCCTTATTACGGGGAAAAGCTCCATGGGATTTTAAGGCAGCGCTATGGTCAGCTGCAAGGCATTCTGAATGGAATCGATGATGAAGTGTACAATCCGGAGGAAGGCCACTTTCCTTACAGGAGCGGGAACCTTGAAGGCAAAGTCATAACGAAGCTTGAGCTTCAGGAGAAGCTGAACCTTGAGGTGAATGAGGATATCCCGGTTGTATCGATCATATCCCGTTTAACTGTTCAAAAGGGGCTCGAATTGGTGAAGGCTGTGTTCCATGAGATGCTCCAGGAGAACGTTCAATTTGTTTTACTCGGGACGGGGGATTGGGAATTTGAACAATTTTTCCGCGAAATGGAAGGGCATTATCCTGACAAGGTAAGAGTGACGATCGGGTTTAATGAAGAAATGGCGAAAGAAATTTACACAGCCTCTGACCTCTTCCTGATGCCATCGAAATTTGAACCATGCGGACTCGGCCAGTTGATTGCTTTACGATACGGTGCGCTGCCGCTTGTAAGGGAAACAGGCGGACTGAATGATACCGTGCAATCGTATAACGAAGAACTGAAGTCAGGGAACGGCTTCTCCTTCAAAAACTTTAATGCGCATGACATGCTTTATACGTATAGAAGAGCGCTGGGTACTTACCACAATGAAAAGGAAACATGGAAGCATATCGTACAAACTGCCATGAATAAAGATTATAGTTGGGCTCAATCGGCCTTTAAATACAACCAATTATATGCTGACCTTGTATCGAGGAGTGAAAGCCATGTTTTCTGATCACAACGAATTTAAAGAGATGTTTCTTAAAAAGCTTGAAATGATGTACGGCAAGACATTTCCTGAGTCCACTTCTCAGGATCAGTTTTTCGCCCTGGGCCATTTAATCCGGGAGTACATCAGCATGAATTGGATTCATACGAATGAGCAGTATCGTTTTAATAAAAAGAAGCAGGTGTATTATTTATCGATTGAATTTCTGTTGGGAAGGCTCTTGAGGCAGAATCTGATGAACCTGGGGATATATGAGGTGGTCGATCAGGGTCTGAAGGATCTGGGGATCGATCTTGCAGATATTGAAGAAATTGAGCATGATGCGGGGTTAGGGAATGGAGGACTTGGGCGCCTGGCAGCCTGTTTCCTGGATTCTTTAGCCTCTCTTAATTTGCCAGGACATGGTTATGGAATCCGATATAAACACGGTTTGTTTGAACAAAAAATCGTCAACGGCTTTCAAATGGAGCTTCCTGAACAGTGGCTCCGCCATGGTCACGTATGGGAAGTCAGAAAGTCGGATTTAACGGTTGAGGTCCCTTTTTGGGGGAAGGTCGAGTCATATACGAAAAATGATGTGCTGAAGTTTCGCCACGTGGATGCTGAACTCGTTTCTGCGGTTCCTTATGATATGCCGGTCGTCGGACACGAAACCTCGACGGTCAATACCCTGCGTCTTTGGAGCGCAGAGCCCGCAGCATACAAAGCCGGAAAAGACCTGATGAAATACAAGCGGGAAACAGAAGCAATCACTGAATTCCTGTACCCGGATGACACCCATGATGAAGGGAAGATCCTTCGTTTGAAGCAGCAGTATTTTCTCGTTTCAGCCAGTATCCGTTCGATAATAGATTCATATATTTACAGATACGGAGACTTGAGGGATCTGCATGAATATGTCTCGATCCACATCAATGACACTCACCCTGTGCTCGCCATCCCGGAACTTATGAGGGTGCTCGTGGATGAATACGAGTTTGACTGGGAAGAGGCCTGGACCATTACCACGAAGACCTTCGCCTATACCAATCATACGACGCTTTCGGAAGCACTTGAGAAATGGCCGGTACGCATTTTTCAGCCGCTGCTTCCCCGCATCTTTATGATTGTCAACGAGATCAATGAGCGCTTTTGCCGGGAACTATGGAAGGAATACCCTGGTGAATGGAAAAGGATCGAGGATATGGCAATCATTTCCCATGGAGAGGTGAAGATGGCTCATTTGGCCATTGTCGGCAGCTTCAGCGTCAACGGTGTGGCAAAGATTCATACAGAAATCCTGAAGCAAAGGGAAATGAACTTATTTTACCGATATTATCCAGATAAATTCAACAGTAAAACCAATGGAATCACGCACAGAAGGTGGCTGCTCGGCAGCAACCCTTCTTTATCGAACCTGATCACCACGGCGATAGGGAATGAATGGATTCATCAGCCGGAAATGCTTAAGAACCTCGAGAAGTATAAGAGTGATACTTCCTTCATCGAGGATCTTTATAAAGTGAAGCAGAAGAATAAAGAGCGCTTGGCCCGCCGTATTCTCGAAAGTAACGGGATGAAGGTCGATCCGGAATCAATCTTTGATATCCAGGTAAAGAGGCTTCACGCATATAAACGGCAGCTGCTGAATGTGCTTCATATCCTGCATCTTTATAACCGTTGTCACGAGGATCCGCATTTTGACTTCCATCCCCGGACATTCATTTTTGGGGCCAAAGCTTCACCGGGTTATTTCTATGCAAAGAAAATCATCAAGCTCATTCATGCGGTAGCGGACCTTGTAAACGATGACCCTGTCGTGAAAGATCGGATAAAGGTCGTCTTTTTGGAAAATTACCGGGTATCTCTGGCTGAAGAAATCATCCCGGCCGCTGATTTGTCGCAGCAGATTTCTACCGCAAGCAAGGAAGCATCCGGTACAGGAAACATGAAATTCATGATGAACGGTGCACTTACATTAGGGACCCTCGATGGTGCAAATATCGAGATCCTTGAGCAGGTCGGGGAAGACAACATCTTTATCTTCGGATTGACGGCGGAGGAAGTCATGAACTATCAGCAGCAGGGGGGATATTACGCGATGGAATATTACCATCACGATCCCCGTATCAAGAAGGTGCTGAACCAGCTTATAGATGACACGCTGCCCGGTGCGGATGATCACTTTGAGACGATTAATGATTCGCTTTTGGGTGAGAACGACCAGTTCTTTGTCTTGCGGGATTTTGATTCCTATTTACGGATTCAGGAAGAAGCAGGAAAAGCTTACGGGAAGAGGGAAGATTGGTCGAGAAAGTGCCTGTACAATATCGCAAATTCCGGCTATTTTTCGAGTGACCGGACGATAGAGGAGTATTCGAGGGAGATATGGAAGATCGGGCAAGGGAGTTTGATGAGGTAAAGAAAGGAATTTTAAGGACAATGTATTTTACAGGCAATAAACTTGTAGGTTTATTCTAACGATGTAATGGTCCCGTTTTGAAAACGCAATCAGGAAAACTATTCTGTCAGATAAATAGTTTATACTATTCCGGGCAGTGTGAGTTTTGAATAGATAGACTGTGTTGGTCCATGAATTTCATATGGTATGATTTTAATAATGAATAGTAGCGCGTCCTCCTTTTATGGAGGACTTTTTTCTTTTTAAAAAGGAGTGTACGTTTTGGATATATTAATTACCGTGTTTTTCATTCTAAGTGTTACGTTTCCAGTGCTTCATTTATATCATTGCCTGCCGATCTTCAGGGAGGCAGACGAAAGGTCTAAACGGAATCCTGCAATAAAAAAATGGATGATCGAGCATGGCCATGAAGATGAACAAGGATTGAGTATATTAATACCGTGTTATAACGAGACAGGGATTATTGAAACATCGGTTCAGAGCATGACGTCCTTACCTTATTCTGAACTGGAGGTCATCTATATCAATGACGGTTCAACAGATGGGACAATGGGCTATCTGGGCAGATTGCTGGAGTTGGAACCTTGCTCAATGACTCCAGACGGCAATCTGACACACGAAGAAGTGAAAGGGACATACAGGTCTCGACTCTACCCCCGCTTCTATGTCGTCGATAAGGTGAACGGAGGAAAAGCAGACGCTTTAAATGCTGGTATCGAGTACTCGCAACGTGATATCACGATCACATTGGATGCGGATACGATTTTGGAGAATAGCGCATTAAACGCAGTTAATGACACATTTAAAGACGAACAAGTTATTGCTGCGGGCGGAATGGTTCATGTACTTCAAACAAAGTTGAATGATTCTTCCAAACGCTTGTCGCTTAAATATGCAAATATGTTGTTGCGGGTACAGGTTTTAGACTTTTTGAAAGCATTCTATATTTCAAAGTTATCCCTGGTTCGATTTAAAGCATTGGCGGTCATTTCCGGAGCTTTTGGCATTTTTAGAAAGCAGGCCCTTCTCGATGTGGGAGGTTACCGGAACACGATCGGTGAAGACATAGATATCACCTTGCGCATCCATAGATTGATCGCAAATAACAAAAATTCACGGATTCGCTTTATTTCAGAGGCAGTTGGTTATACCGAATTGCCTGAGACATGGAGAGATCTGACTAAGCAGCGTTTGCGCTGGCAGAAGGCGTACATAGACTGTGTCATTCATTTCAGTTCCTTCTTCGGAAAAACCTTATTTTCCAAGACCGTATCCTTTTTTTACATCTTTGAAGCGTTTCTCGTGGGGACGGTTGCTTCTTACATCATGACAGGGATAGTTATCTTCAATATGATTCACGACCCGCAGAATACGTATTTGAACTACCTGTTCTTTTATATGTTTTGGATTTTCGTTTTCGGTGTGGTTTACGATCTGGTAGCGATCCGTCAAGCAAAGCGTTATGGGTTTACATTCTCGCTAAAAGATGGTTTTCGATTGGTTGGAGCCATTCTTTTTGATATATTCATCTATCGATTTGTCACGATGTATTTTGTCATGTATGGAAGTATTTCGTTTTTCTTCAATAAAAAGTGGAACAAAGTTTCAAGGACAGGCAGAAAGTATAACCAAGAAGGAACGAAACCTGCAGCATAGGCTGGAACCCACAGTGAAAAAAGTATGGAGGAGGGAAGAGAATGGGTAAAAAATTTCTGCTGATCACGTTGACCTCTTTAACGGTTTTCATTCTGGGGTTAATAAGTCTTACTTTCCAGTTTGTGACTTCAACAGGAGCAAGCATGAACGAGGATTTTGAACAAAACGGAAAATACGAAGAGCGCAAGGACGATATCAGTTTGACCGATGGTGATCCCATTTCCATCCTTTTGATGGGGGTGGACTCCCGTCCGGGTGAAGAGAGCGGGAGAGCCGATACGATGGTACTGATGACAATCAATCCTCAATCCGAATCGATCCATATGGTCAGCATACCCAGGGATACGCACATAAGGATTAATGGAGGATTAGACAAAATAAACAGTTCCTATCAAGTCGGCGGACCCGGGATGACCATTAATTCTGTCGAAACCCTCCTGGATGTACCTGTTGATTATTTCATAGAGGTAAATATGAAAGGATTTGAAGGGATTGTCAATGCATATGGGGGAGTGGAAGTGAACAATGACTTGGAGTTCACGGATAAACATGTACACTTTCCGAAAGGCGAGATTAAACTGGATGGCAAAGAAGCATTGATTTATGCCCGCATGAGAAAGAAGGATCCAAGGGGTGACTTTGGGCGTCAGAAACGTCAGCGTCAAGTTATTGAAGCCTTGATGCAGAAGGGGGAGAGCATTGCTTCGGTCACGAAGTTCCGAGATATTATCAATGTTCTTCAGCATAACGTTAAAACGAATATGAACCCAATCGAAATGTGGAATATTCAAGCCAATTATAAGAGTGCACGCGAAACCATTGAGGCACACAAGATAGAAGGTAAAGATAAAACATTTAAAGGTACTTATTATTACATGCCTGATAAAAAGAATCTCGACAATATCTCACTCACTCTGAAAAAACATTTAGAGCTGGTGCCAAATGGGCCAGATGCCGAACAAAATCGTTCAAGCAATAAAGAAAATGTTGAGAAACAGAATGCGGATAAGTTACCTCAAAATGAAACCAGCCAGTCAAAAGACGAGCAAGGGTCTGTCAAAAAAGATTCCGGGAAGGAAAGCTCTTCTGAAGCAACTAATAATGGTCCTGATGAAGAAGAGACAGATAAAAATTCCAACGAAACCGGCGATCAGCCCAATGTAAAAAGAGTCATCAATAAAGACTGGACGCCTGTCCCTACCAATCAAACAAATCATACCAAGGTGACGTTCGATGAAGGTTCCCTGGATTGGGAAGAAATGACCGCAGCAATAGCGAAGGGCGCTGACTTATCGCCCAACGATATGATTCTTTGGTGGGTGGAAGGACAAGGAATGAATTCTGTTATAGCTACTGTAACGAATAAAGCTCAGACAGATAATTTCAGGGTTCATGTCGAATGGATTGAAGGCAGAGGATACGCACCCTTTAAGGTGGAGGAACTGTATGAAAACGATCAAAAGCATCAATGATATAAAAGTTAACTTTGCTTGCTCTGTGAATAAAAAAAATTACTTTTCACAAGAACAAATAAATAGGAGAAGTTACTAATGAATAACATGGATTGGCTTGTAGTGATTATCGTTGTGTTAATGATAATGAGCCTAGGATTATTGATACTATTAAGGAAAAGAACGAAAAAGTATGAAAAACGAATAGCAGAGATTGAAAGAGAAGCTGTACTGAGCCTGAGCCAGGTTGATAATAATCTTAAATACGATAAAGAATAAGGGTAAAAGGATTTGGACAAGTAGCGGCGCTGGCCAGTTCCTTACAATAAAATCCCAAGGCTAATTTGACTTAGCCTTGGGATTTTATTTCATTTAGTCATTTTTCTTTTTAGAAACATAACCGTCCCCATCTTTATACGGAATATCGCCAATAGGGGACTCCAGGTCATTATCATCTAACATTTCTTCGTAGTCTTCGTGTTTCTTCGACGGATACGTTTTACGGTTAGAGCCGTCGATATCCGTTCCAACGAAGCTTTCGTAATCCTCTGCGAATCCTTCAGAGGAATCTTCTC
This sequence comes from Rossellomorea oryzaecorticis, assembly GCF_038405515.1. Classification (GTDB taxonomy): domain Bacteria; phylum Bacillota; class Bacilli; order Bacillales; family Bacillaceae_B; genus Rossellomorea; species Rossellomorea oryzaecorticis_A. The sequence goes on from NZ_JBBYAF010000038.1 coordinate 14,948, forward strand.
CTTGATACAGTTCGGAATAATCTTCGTACTCGCCTTCAAAATCGGATGGTGTTTCAGACGTTCCGTAGCGGGCCACCTCCTGGAAGCTGTCTTGGTCATCCTGGACGTTCCCGTCTGTACGATGCTTGAATTCATTATCGATCGGCGGCTGCAGTACGTCTTCTTCTACCGGGCGGTCTCCTGCTTTGGACTGCTCCGGAGAATGATCTTTACAATAAAGTGTTGTCGGAATCACTTCAAGACGCTCATAAGGAATTTCTGATCCGCACTCTTTACACTTGCCGTAAGTGCCTTCTTCCATCGCTTTTAATGCCTGATTGATCTTGTTTAACTCGATTTTTGAATGATCATCAATTGCGAAATCTTTTTCGCGTTCATATAGCTCTGTACCCATGTCCGCAGGATGGTTGTCATAAAGAGACAGCTCTCCTGAATTATCTCGTTCGTTTGTATGATGAAGACTGTCAAGATCTCGTTTCAAATGCTCGTTTAATTGTGCTTGTTGTTGCAGCAGTTCTTTCTTCAGTGTCTCTTGCTGACTATTTGTAAGCAATCTTCTCACATCCTTCATTTTGACGTCCGGTTTCGAAAACCGAACCACTTTTTTTATGGTCTAATCATACTTTATCCGAAAGTCGTCTGATTAAAACATAAAAAAGAGCATACTTGGAGGAAGAGCGTCCTTTTTGTGAAGGATGGCTTTTAACAATTGTAGAAGGATTTATAAGATTTTACAGGATATATCCCGCTATGTAAAAAGCGTTCTGAGAATGGCAGTGGTTTTTAGGGGAGGGTAGCAGTGAATGATAGGAGATGCGCATTTCTTTTGGAGTTTTTATGCGGGGACAAGTAAAAATGAGGGGAATGATGATATTTTTCATAAGATTTAGCTGAATAAAGAAGGTGTGTATGCTTTCATTATAGGTAAATGAAAAGTTATGATCCTGTATGGAGATTTAGGATCTTTTTTTCAAAAATATGATCCTGTATGGAGATTTATGATCCGTTTCAGAAATATATGATCTTATTTCCAATTTTATGATCTTATGATAATGATTCTAAACTAAATTATACAAGCTTTCTATCATCTCTGCTATTGCCGTCTTTAGTCCCCGATTTTCATTTTTAAACAGCATCTCGTAATCTACCCTCCATTTCATAACATCAAATAAAAAAACCGGACATCAACGGTCCGGTTTTCAATCTGACAACTACCTTGATTAAATGAAATACGCAAGCAACAATCCGATCGACAGCAAAAACCCAAAAATTGTGTTGGTCTGAGCAGTTGCTTTCATCGCCGGCATCATTTCAATCGGCTGTGATTTTCCAATAAAGCCTTTTGTAGCTTTTACTGCTTTTGGAATACTAAGATAAGAAACGAAAATCCAAGGAGACACGTCTCCAAACAATACTAATCCAGCGACCCATGCGTACGTTACGAAGAACATACTGCCGAGAAGTACGATGGCTCCTTTTTTACCAAGTAAAATGGCGACGGTTTTGCGACCATTTTCTTTGTCTCCATCCAGGTCGCGGATATTGTTAGCCAGTAATATCAGCCCTACCAATATCGAGACCGGAACGGAAACCAGAATGCTCTCAGCAGTGATTGTCTCCGTTTGGATATAGAAAGAGATCAGGATGATGATCAATCCCATAAACAATCCAGCGACGATTTCACCTAACGGAGTGTAGGCAATCGGCATCGGTCCCCCGGTATAAAAGTATCCGGCTGCCATGCAGAGTATGCCTATCACCGCAAGCCACCATGTGCTGTTTGCGACGATATAGAAACCTAATACCAGGGCGATTCCATAAAAAGAAAAAGCGATGTTCATGACCGTTGAAGGCTTCACACCATTCCGGACAATGGCGCCGCCGATACCTACTGAGTGTTCCGTATCGAGACCGCGTTTATAGTCGTAGTATTCATTAAACATATTCGTTGCGGCCTGGATAAACAAAGAGGCCGCAAGCATCGCTAAAAATAGCGGAAATTGAATGTCTGTATATTGAAGAGCAAGTACCGTCCCAAGCAGTACCGGAACGAATGCAGCTGTCAGGGTATGCGGTCTTGTGAGCTGCCACCAGATCTTCCACCCTTTATCTGCTTCTATTGGATTTGTCATTTGATGTGCCATTCATCTCTCTCCCTTACCTTCAAGGAATTTTTCTGAAAACATTACAATTCCTTTACAGATTAAAGTGTAGGTAATGGAGGGAGGAGTGTCAATCTTTTTTTCTGGACAGGGCTTTCCTATATATACCTTTGGCTCTGTAAACGCCGCTGTTGATTTCCGTGCAAGACTTCGCTTTCCGCGGGTGACCTGTGAGCCTCCTCGTCGCTGTGCTCCTGTGGGAAGAAAAGCGGAGGCGGCTCGCTCAGCCCCGACAAGCATAAGTTGAATGGGCCGGGAAGGCGTGCTTTGCCTTCTTGGTCCATTTAGCTTATGACCTCGAGGGGCTAGCCGCCGGAGCTGGACATGTCTCACATTGGCCACTTCTCCCGCAGGAGTCTTCGTCTTGCACTCCAATCAACAGCTGGAACTACCGCAAACTTTAATATAGCTATAACCTTAACAAAATGAACTTCTATCCTGCAAAAAAGTTGGGGTTTTCCATTATTTGATCACTTTTACAACCCTTTAGGTTTCTCAAATACGTAAAAAGGGTTTATTATATATAATAAGGATAAAATTGTTTTATTGTCATTCACCACGTTGACACAACTTATACTGAGGTGTATCTTATAATAAGTTTTGAATCATGTACGTGATTGTTTGGGGGAATTCGGGTTGGTTACCATCCATAAAACCAATATTGAAAAAGCATATGATACAGCCATGGAAAAGGCTAAAAAATATCAACACCCCGTCCTTTTCAGCATCGTTGAGAAAATAGATTCTGTCGATCCGCTATCTTTTTATAATGAAGGAATTTCTTTATTTAAAGGAACTCGTTTTTTATGGAAGGACCGGGATCATACGATTACAATTGCAGGACTGGGATCCACAAAGACGATTTCTACGGAAGATGACAGGGATCAGTTCTTTGCAGTTGAAAAAGAGTGGAAGCGCTTTATCAACGAAGGGGTCATTCTTTCTCCTGAGAACTGGATTGGTACGGGACCGCTATTATTTGGAGGCTTCCGATTTGATCCGCTTAATAAAAGAAGCCTGGAGTGGAATGACTTCGAGAATGGTACTCTTCAGGTTCCATCCTTCATGCTGACCAAATCCAAGGAAGCGGATTATCTGACTTTGAACATGCTATGCGGGCCGGAACATGACGAAGAATCTTTAAATGAGATGATTTTCTTAAAAGATGAAATCATTAGGAAGGCAAAATTCCCTTCCGTTCCTGAAGAAGCTTCTGTGATCAATATAGAGGATTACAAACCGCAAGAGTGGAAAAATTCCGTCCAGAATGTCGTCGATGAACTGAAGGATGGTGAAATGGAGAAAGTTGTCCTTGCGCGTAAATGCAAGGTATCCTTTGAGGCTCCCATCACTTCTGACTTTGTACTGGACAACCTTTGGAAGCAGCAGCCTGACAGCTTTATATTCAGCTTTGAACAGAATAAGAGCTGCTTTATCGGCGCTACCCCGGAACGTCTTGTCAAAAAGACCGGCGAAGAAGTGCTGTCTACTTGCTTAGCCGGTTCGATTGCGAGGGGGAGCTCGCTCGATGAGGATGAGAAGTTTGGAGAAGAGCTTCTGAACGATGAGAAGAATCGATATGAGCATCATTTGGTTGTCGAGAACATTCACCAGGCTCTTGAACCATTCTGCAATGAACTTTCAATGCCGGCAAAGCCGGGATTAATGAAAATGAAAGATATTCAGCATTTATATACGCCTGTGGTGGGCCGGGCTGCTGCGCAGACTTCTCTCCTCAATATGATTGAGAAACTGCATCCTACACCTGCTTTGGGAGGCGTACCGAGGGATAGGGCACTTCATGTCATCCGCCAGGAAGAAAAAATGGACAGAGGGTTATATGCGGGCCCAGTGGGTTGGATGGATGCTTACGGGAATGGGGAATTTGCAGTAGCCATACGTTCAGGCCTTCTTCATGAAGATGAATCGTATCTTTATGCCGGGTGCGGAATTGTAGCAGACTCGGATCCCGAAAGTGAATTCTTAGAAACCCAAATGAAATTTCGATCAATGTTGAGAGCATTAGGGGGAAACATCCATGGATGAACATCAACAAAGATTAACAAGTTATTTAGCTGCATTTATCGATGAATTAGTAGGAAATGGAGTAGACGAGGTCGTCATCAGCCCTGGATCTCGTTCTACTCCTTTGGCGTTATTGTTTACACATCACCCGGGTGTGAAAACCTATATCAACGTCGATGAACGTTCAGCTGCATTCTTCGGACTTGGAATCGCAAAGGCTAAGAAGAAGCCTGTTGCGATTCTTTGTACGTCTGGAACGGCAGCGGCCAATTATTACCCGGCTGTCATCGAAGCTCGTTACGCAAAGGTTCCGCTTATTGTGCTGACAGCAGACCGGCCCCATGAGCTGAGGGAAGTCGGTGCTCCGCAGGCAATCAATCAGCTCGATCTATACGGCAGGCACGTAAAGTGGAGTGTCGATATGGCACTGCCTGAATCTTCTCCTGGTATTTTACAGTATGCAAAAGCCTCTGCCGCAAGGGGGGCTGGCCTGTCACTTTCAGCTCCAGCCGGACCGGTTCATTTTAATTTTCCAATAAGGGAACCGTTAATTCCTTCTTTAGATGAAGAACTTTTTTCTAACACCCGCAGTGAGAAAAGAGTAGTCGGGGGAGTGCGCGGCCTATCTTCAGAAATGCGGGATAATCTGATCAGTGTATTAAGGGAAAAACAAAAAGGGCTGATCATTTGCGGTCCGGGACTGGATCCAGCAGCAATCAATTCGATTATGGATTTTGCCGAACATCATGGACTCCCGATCTTCGCAGATCCTCTCTCCCAGCTAAGGAGCGGAGACCACTCTAAAGTGAATGTTATCGAAGCCTATGATGCGTTCTTGAAAATCGAAGAAGTCAAGAAAGTCTTCCGGCCGGAGTTGATCATTCGCTTTGGAGCTATGCCTGTATCTAAACCTCTGACCCTTTTCCTTAAAGGGCTGTCTGATGTTCCGTATTGGGTTGTCAGCGGCGGCGAGGAATGGCAGGATCCGATCGCGAAAGCAACCGACTTTATTTATTGCGATGAAAAATTGTTCTGTATGGACCTGAAGACAGGTTCTGCAAATAAGGAATCCGGATGGCTGCAGCAGTGGAAATCAATAAATGATATCGCGAGAAACATCCTTCAGACAGGCGACCAGCCATGGAATGAAGGGAAAGCTGTCAAACAGCTGATCGAACAGCTGCCGGACGGAGCTTCGATTTTTGCAAGCAATTCAATGCCGATACGAGATATCGATACATTTTTCTTCAATAGAGAGGGCGGCGTTTCTGTGCATGCCAATCGTGGAGCCAATGGTATAGATGGAGTCGTTTCGACGGCACTCGGCATGAGCACTGGAAATACTCCGATGTATCTGTTAATCGGTGATCTTGCATTTTTCCATGATCTGAACGGTCTTCTTGTCGCAAAGAAATATGGGCTGGATATAAATATTGTTGTGATGAATAACAACGGGGGAGGGATTTTCTCATTCCTTCCACAGGCAAGTGACGGGACCTACTTCGAGGAATTATTCGGGACGCCGATGGATCTTGACTTTTCTTCAGCTGCAGCCTTTTACGGTGCACATTACTCGCTGGTGAGAGAAGAGAGCGAGTTTAGTGACGCTCTTAAAAATGCTGAGCAGCATGAAGGTATCAAGATTATTGAAGTTCTGACAAACCGTGAAGAAAATGTAGCAAATCATCGTAAATTGTGGAATTTTGTTTCCCAGGAAATAGCCGGGAAGTTGAAGGGGAATGCTTTATGATTCTCCGGGTGAATGAGATCGATTATTTTGTAGATGTTAAGGGAGAAGGATTCCCGCTGGTATTTCTTCATGGGTTTACGGGAGATAACCGTACATGGGAGGATATCACAGAACATCTCAAGGATAGGTTTCGATGCATTTCAATTGATATCATTGGCCATGGGAGAAGTGATTCCCCCTCCGATGCTTCCCGTTATTCTATGGACTCAGTTTGCTGCGATATCCGGAGCCTTTTGAGTCAGCTGAACGTTAGAAAAGCTGCTATTATCGGTTATTCAATGGGAGGGAGGCTGGCTCTTCACTTTTCTAATCTCTACCCTGAATATGTCAGTACTCTTATACTGGAGAGTGCTTCTCCCGGATTGAAAACGGAAGAGGAACAGAAAGAGAGACGGGAGAGAGATCATTCTCTAGCTGATTGGATCATGGAAGAAGGAATGGAGTCTTTCGTGAATTTATGGGAGGAGATCCCCTTGTTTTCCACTCAGAAAAAAATGCCGAAAGAGGTTCAAGAGTCAATCCGGAGGCAGCGCCTTCAGCAATCTCCTGTCGGACTTTCGAACAGCCTGAAGGGAATGGGGACGGGGGCTCAGCCTTCCTGGTGGGGAGCGTTACATGACCTCTCCTTTCCAGTGATTTTGCTGATCGGGGAACTCGATCATAAGTTTGCTGCAATTGCTGAAGAAATGGAGAAACTTCTTCCCATAGTTGAAATTTTTACTTTTTTCGACACCGGGCATGCAATTCATGTGGAAGAACCTCGAAAGTTTGTTACAATAATAGAGGATGTTTTATTCAAGTACATAAAGGAGGATGTCTAACATGGCTTTTGAATGGGTTTCAGAAAGAAACTACGAAGATATTTTATATGAAACATATAATGGTATTGCCAAAATCACCATTAACCGTCCTGAAGTGCGCAATGCATTTCGTCCTAAAACCGTAATGGAGTTAATCGATGCATTTGCTTATGCTCGTGACGATTCTAAGGTAGGGGTTATCGTCTTGACTGGTGCTGGTGAAAAAGCATTTTGTTCCGGAGGAGACCAAAGTGTTCGCGGACATGGAGGTTACGTAGGAGAAGATGAAATTCCACGCTTGAATGTATTGGACTTACAGCGTTTGATCCGTGTCATCCCCAAACCGGTCATCGCGATGGTTGCCGGTTATGCAATCGGAGGAGGCCACGTGCTTCATGTCGTATGTGATATCACGATCGCGGCAGACAATGCTGTCTTCGGCCAAACGGGGCCTAAAGTGGGAAGCTTTGACGCCGGTTACGGAGCAGGCTATCTTGCACGCATCATCGGACATAAGAAAGCGAAAGAAATCTGGTACCTGTGCCGTCAATACAATGCCGAGGAAGCTCTTGAAATGGGTCTTGTAAATACGGTCGTACCTTACGAGAAACTTGAAGAGGAAACAGTACAATGGGCTTCTGAAATGCTTGAGAAGAGCCCGACTGCACTTCGTTTCCTGAAAGCTGCATTCAATGCGGATACAGACGGTTTAGCCGGACTGCAGCAGCTTGCAGGAGATGCTACACTTCTTTATTACACAACTGAAGAAGCAAAAGAGGGTCGAGACGCGTTTAAAGAAAAGCGCAAACCTGACTTCGGACAATTCCCTCGTTTCCCTTAATAGAGGGCAGCCTGATGGATCTCGACAGATTCATCAGGTTTTTTATATTTAGCGCAAACCATTTATGAATTGGAGAAGAAAAGTTATGACATCCCAACAGCTGACGAATTGGCTCAAACAAAGAACATACTTGACCCCCGACCGGATCGCCTTAATAAGCGATAAACGTGAGTATACGTTTAAGGAATTGTGGACCATGACGATTGAAATGGCATCCAAGATACATAGTCATGTGAAGGAATCTCAATCTGAATTCATCGGATTGATGATAAAAAACACAGTTGAATCGGTCACTGTCATTCATGCTGTTCAACAGCTTGGTCTGACAGCTGTACTTCTAAACCATCGATTAAGTCCGTCTGAACTGGCATTTCAGATTGAAGATATGAATCTGTCAGCAGTCATTTTGGATGATGAGTTTTATGAAAAACTTCAAAATCAGCCTATACAAAAAGTGACGCTTTCAGGTTTACATAAGGCCACTCCGTCAACCTTTGAAATAAAGGGTCATTTTCAGTTAGACCAAGTCTGTTCAGTCATGTATACCTCTGGTACGACAGGGGCACCAAAAGGGGTGCTTCAGACATACGGAAATCACTGGTGGAGTGCGATTGGCTCGTCCTTGAATCTCGGTACAAGTGAAAATGATACCTGGCTGTGTTCGGTACCGCTCTTTCATATAAGCGGCTATTCGATTTTGATGAGAAGTGTTATTTATGGGATGAGCGTCCGGCTGTTTGAACATTTCGATGTTGAGCGGATCAATAGAGAGTTGAAGAGCGGTTCCATCACCATTATGTCGGCAGTGAGCAATATGCTGCAGCGAATGCTGAAGGACCTGGGCGATGAATCGTACCATGGGAATTTTCGATGTATGCTGCTTGGAGGAGGTCCGGCGCCGCTTCCTTTACTCGAAATCTGCAGGGATAAGGAAATTCCTGTTTTTCAAACGTATGGGATGACGGAAACGTCCTCCCAGATTGTCACACTTTCCCCAGAATACAGCTTGTCAAAGCTTGGTTCGGCTGGTAAACCGCTGTTTCCTTCAGAACTGAAGATAAAGAAAGAAACAAGACCAGCGGCAGCGTATGAAGAGGGTGAGATTTTAGTGAAGGGTCCCAATGTGACAATAGGGTATTACAAACGTGAAGGAGCGAACCAGAAAAGTTTTGAAGATGGATGGCTATCCACTGGTGATATCGGCTACGTCGATGACGAAGGCTTTTTATTCGTGTTGGACCGCCGTTCCGATTTAATCATTTCCGGTGGGGAAAATGTGTACCCGGCTGAGATTGAAAGTATGCTCGCTTCCCACAAAGAGATCGAAGATGTGGGTGTAGCAGGGATTTCAAGTGATGAGTGGGGGCAGGTTCCTTGTGCTTTCATTGTAAAAGGCACCATGAGCCTCCTTAACGGGAAAGATGTCCTTTCTTTCTGTAAAAAAAACCTCGCTTCCTATAAACAGCCGAAAAAAATCGTCTTTGTGGATGAAATTCCCCGGAATGCATCCAATAAAATTCTCAGGCGAGTACTGAGAGAGCGATGGGAGCAGGGGGTGTACCGCGATGAACATTAAAAAAATCAGACTGCACATTATATCGATGCCTTTGAAGAAACCATTTGTCACTCACTTGCAAAGGGTTGAATCACGGGAAGGAATCATCATTGAGGCCGAGGATCAAAACGGTGTGATCGGCTTAGGTGAAGCAGTGGCGTTTACAACACCATGGTATACGGAAGAGACGGTGAAGACGTGCCATCACATGTTGAAAGATGTATTGATTCCCATGCTTGAACGTCACCCGATTACCCACCCGAAAGAACTGGGGAACCTGTTTGATACTGTAAGAGGGAATGCAATGGCAAAAGCTTCCCTTGAAATGGCGATCTGGGATTTATATTCGCGACAGCAGGATAAGCCCCTTTGGGATGTGCTTGGAGGAGCCCGCGAGAAAGTACTGGCAGGTGCAGTTGTTGGAGGAGATTCGATAGAGGTGATGATCGAGCAGACTCATGAGCTGGTCGATGAAGGGTATGAACGGATAAAAATCAAGATTTCGAAGGGTGCGGATATTGAAATTGTCGGTGCATTAAGAGAAGAATTTCCTCATCTGTCCCTACTGGCAGATGCGAATTCTGCGTATGAGCTGGATGATGCCGAGCACTTGAAATCCCTTGATGAATTCAACTTGGAAATGATCGAACAGCCTCTCGGGATTGACGATCTGGTTGACCACTCCATTTTGCAAAGTAAGATCAGGACCCCAATCTGCCTTGATGAAAGTATCGTATCGTCACACGATATGAAGAGTGCCATCCATTTGAAGAGCTGCGGTGTCGTCAACATCAAGCTTGGCAGGGTCGGAGGATACAACCCTGCCCTTGAAATCTATCGTCTTTGCCAAGAGAACGGGATCAGGGCATGGTGCGGCGGCATGATTGAATTCGGTGTCTCCCGAGCTCATAATATCTGCCTTGCAACCCTTGAGGGATTCTCGATCCCAGGTGACATTTCTTCCTCATCAAAGTATTGGGAGGAGGACATCATAGATGCTCCGATCACGGTGGAGAACGGATTTGTGAAGAGGTTTAATAAGCCTGGCATTGGAATAGGGCTGAATGAGAAGCGTCTGAAGGAAGTTTGTGAGTGTAGGGAAGAGTTTTTGTTGTAAACAGGGAAGGACATGAATTCAAGAGAAATTCATGTCCTTTTGTCTTGTATAGCTTTCAATGGGAAAATTGTTAATTTTTTTGCTGCAAATACCGTTTGTCTTTCATGAACAGGCTCCAGAAATATACGAATCCCGGGAAAAGAATGATGAACCCGACAATATAAGTGATGAAGACGGCCCGGAATGAATTCGGATCTGTAAAACCGGACTGAATCGTCACTTCCGGATAAATGATATAAGGAAGATGAGCATTGCCGTAGACATAGCTTGCCAGTACATATTGAAACGTAACGGCCACCACCGCTACTCGCGGCATTCCCTTCATCCCCTCCTTATTGGTGGGAAGGAACAGTGCTGCACCTGCCACTAAAAAGCCGAACAGGGAAATCAGCAGGATCGTCACGTCCTCCATCATACGTTCGTAAATCCAGTTGGCTTCATTTTTCATAGTGACCATGATGAGAAAGGCCATCAAAACGGATATGGGACCGATGATCATCGCATCCCTTCTGTACACCTTATATGCTTCAAATTCCCTCGAGGCTTTTGAGTAGTCCGCTAATAAAAGCGATGAAAGAAACAATGTACTCGCTACGGCAAACCCAAAGAACGCATATTCATGCGGACTGGTAAAAAGCTTGCCCAATAGCAGCGTCTGGCCGTCTTCAAAATCAATATAAGGACCATGGGAAATCGGAAGAACGCTGATTAGAAGGCCAGGTATCAATAGCCCCGTTATGCCTGTAATATAGGTCAGCGGTTTTCGGTAATCATCCGCCACATGTGAAAAGACAAGAAAGGCGCTCCGGATCGCGAGCAGTAGGAGGATCATACTCCCCGGCACCAAAAGGACGGTACCGAGAGAATAGGCCGCACCGGGAAATAAGCTGTATACCGCCACGACAAGGGCGACGATGAACGTATTCGTCACTTCCCATGTCGGGGAGAGATAGCGATTTGCGATATTGGTTGCTTTTGTTTTGTCGTGGTTGATGTAAAGCATCGACCAGAAGCCCGCCCCGAAATCCATCGTAGCCATTACGGCATAAATAAATACGAAGCCCCAAAGGATCGTAATTGCGATTAATACCTGAGTCATGAATCATCCCTCCTTCTCATTTAAGTGGACAGCGGAATTTCCTTGCTTTCAGTTTTATCAAGGTCTTTTTGCGGTGGATTGCGTTTGAAGTAATAAAGTAATACAAGCACTACAGCCACTGCTAAAATGGCATACACAGTGACAAATAGTATAAACAGAACGGCAATGTTCCCTGTGGTCGTGACCGAATCCTCTGTACTTAAAATCCGGTAAATGGTCCAGGGCTGTCTGCCGGTACAGGCAAAAATCCAGCCGAACTCAATGGCCAGGATGGAAAGAGGACCTCCAGCCACAAAGAGCCACATCATCCACTTCGGATAACGATCCTTCTTCAAGAGCTTCTTCCATACATAGGCCACCAGAGCAAGAAGAATCAACAATGAACCGATGGCGACCATTGCGTTAAACAGGGTATGAACGAAAAGCGGCGGCCAGTATTCCTCAGGAAAATCATTCAAGCCGATGACTTCGGTATCAAAGCTGTTCCCCGCAAGGAAGCTCAGTGCCCAAGGAATCTCGATTCCCCATTTGACTTCCTGTTCTTCCCGGTCCGTAAACCCTCCGATGGCAAGCGGGGCATGCGTCTGGGTCTCAAACAGCCCTTCTGCTGCTGCAAGCTTTTCAGGCTGATATTCGTGAAGCATCTGAGCTGATTCATGTCCATTGATCGCGGTGAAGAACGCGAAGACCCCTCCAACGAATAAACAAATCATCAGAGCTTTACCGTGAAACTTATAAACTCTCGAGCCGAATGGTGTGCGGAGCATTTTGAATGCAGCGACTGAAGCAATCGTGAATGATCCGACGACGTAAGCAGAAAGAGCGACATGTCCGGCTGTCACAAAAAAGCTTGGATTGAAAAAAGCTTTCCAAGGATCGACATTCGTGATTTCACCGTCGACGATATTGAAGCCTGCCGGAGTCCCTTCAAATGCATGGACATTGGTAATCAATACAGCAGAAGCCAGTCCGCCGATTGCCACAAGGATCAAACTGATGATCCGCATCCAAGGGGCAATCCGATTTGCCGCGTACACATAAATGGACATAAAAAGTGCTTCTATGAAGAAGGCATAAATTTCAATTTGAAAAGGCAGGGCCATCACTCGTCCAATGACCTCCATAAAACCGGGCCACAGCAGCGATAACTGCACGCCTGCAATCGTCCCTGTCGGAATGCCTACTCCAAGTAGCACGGCGAATGCCTTCGTCCAGCGCTTCGCCATGACTGAATAATCCAGATCGTTTGTACGTTGATACATAATTTCCGCTACAAGAATCATCAGCGGGATGCCGACTCCAAGCGTTGCAAAAATAATGTGAAAAGCCATTGTCGTGCCGAATAAAGATCTCGCAAGTACTAATTCATCCATTTCCAATTCTCCCTTACCATGTCATTAGCTTTCCTTATTGTCCACTTAATGGAAAATAATATGCATGCTGAAGACTTTAGTTTTTGGTTGGATGGTGTTGGTAGTCAAAAGGGTGAAGGTGTTGCAAAAGTTTGGTGCGAGGAACGAATCCTATGTGTATTAGAGGAATGAACTCTTTGAAGTTGAAGTCGGAGTTCGGAGTTCGGAGTTGTAGCTGGTACAATCGACCGTATTTGTACCAGGTACACGTCTTTCGGTACACGTCTTTCTCAAGGATCTCTGCGTCAATTAAATAAAAAACACCACTCCCAAGAGAGTGGTGTTTCCTGCATGCTACTGCAGCGCTTTTTTCAATGTGTCGATATTCTTTCTCATCAGTGAAAAATAATCCTCTTTCTCAGCACGGTCTTCTTCTGTCAATACGGAAAGGTTATGAAGCTTAAGAGATTCCGCACCTAGTTCTTTTTGAACGACTTCCGTTAAACGGGAGGAGACGTTTTGTTCGAATAATATATATTGCACATTGTCTTCTTTCCCTTTTTCGATGATTTTCTTCAATTCCTGCTGTGAAGGTTCATCAGATGTGTTCAGTCCGGCGATGGCTTCCTGGTGTAAGCCGTATCGGTCTTCCCAGTAGCTGTATGCAGCGTGAGAAACATAGAACGTTTTATGCGGTGCAGCTTCCGCCATCTGTTTGAATTCGGCATCCAATGCATCCAGTTCACCGTTCAATTCTTTCAGGTTCGCTTGAAAATCTTCCTTATGCTCGGGCATTTCTTTGGATAATGTATCAGCAATCACTTCGGCCATTTGCTTGGAGTATTCCGGATTCAGCCAGATATGTGGATCTCCGTCATGTTGATGGCCACGTTCGTCAGATTTCGCTTCTTCCTCGTGGCCGTGTTCATCTTCTGAATGCCCTTCTTCCTCGTGGCCGTGTTCATCTTCTGAATGCCCTTCTTCCTCAGCATGTTCAATATCCACACCTTTACTAGCAGGCACAACTGTGACATCTTCATTTTCTAGAATGGTTTTTGACTTTTCAACAAATCCTTCGAGCCCCATGCCTACATAAAGAAAGACATCTCCTTCGGCCATTTTGATCATGTCTTTTTGAGAAGGCTCAAACGTATGCTCATCTGCTCCTGGCGGATATACACTGCGGACATCGACATGATCTCCGCCGATTTTCTTTGTGAAATCCTCCAATGGATAAACCGTTGTGTAGACATCGAGCTTGCCATCCTTTGCTTCCTTATCATCGGAAGAAGCTCCGCATGCTGAAAGAAATAAAACAATTAATAAAAACCAGCTTTTACGAATATAGTTCAAGAAGAATCCTCCCTTGTATGATTAATTATAAACTGTAATGATTACGATTTAGCACAAAAGTTATTTTACTACCCTCTGGCGCAATTGGCAAGACAAAAGTTTTAAATGTATTTTTATCTTTACCTGTTCTCCCCAAGAAAAACAAAACAAATAAACAAAGACTAGTTCCCAGGATGGGCTAGTCTTTGTTCTGCTTATTCCTGGATGGCCATTCCTCAGGAACATGGTCAATTCCGCCTGGGTGGAAGGGATGGCATTTCAGGATCCGTTTAATCGTTAGATAGCCTCCGCGGATAGCGCCGAACTTGCCAACTGCCTGCATGCCGTAATGTGAACAGGTGGGGTAGAAGCGGCAGGTCGGAGGTTTTATTGGTGAAATCACGACTTGATAAAATCGGAACAGTAAAAGTAATATGCGTTTCATTGGGTAATCTCCTAGCGTATTTTCTTCTACTATATCAAAGATTGGGCACCTTCTGAAGGTTGGCCGATTTTGAAATGAAATAAAACTGTAAAGAGGGGGAAAAGGCAGGAATGGAGAAATGTTTTAGGAAGTGTGACTCCATAAAAAGGATAAAGTATATTAAGTTGATGAAATTACTATGAATTTACGTTATACTAGTATTTAGAAATCGAATGGGAGTGATTAGAATGCCATCAGTAGAAAGCTTTGAATTAGATCATAATGCGGTAAAGGCACCGTATGTCAGACATTGTGGAGTTCATAAGGTAGGAAGCGACGGTCTAGTCAATAAATTCGATATCCGTTTTAGCCAGCCTAACAAACAGGCGATGAAGCCTGACTCCATTCACACACTCGAACACTTACTAGCATTTACGATCCGTAAATATGCTGAGCCTTATTCTCACTTTGATATCATTGATATTTCTCCAATGGGCTGCCAGACCGGCTATTATCTTGTTGTCAGCGGAGAACCGGAAGTTGAGGAAATCATCGACCTCCTGGAAGCGACGATGAAAGAAGCAGTAGAAATCGAGGAAATTCCTGCAGCAAACGAGAAGCAATGCGGCCAGGCAAAGCTTCATGATCTAGAGGGAGCAAAAAAATTGATGAGATACTGGCTGAGTCAGAGTAAAGAAGACTTGAAGCAGGTTTTTGCTTAACAATAAGAAAATCCACCAGCCTATTTGTGGCTGGTGGATTTTTATGTTTGTTATTCCTTTGGTTTCAATTCAGAGTCGGCTTTCTTTTCTTCCATATGCTTTAGGTGAGGATTATTTTCAATCGGATCGACGGTATGTTTGACTGTCGTATATGCTTTGGATGTCGTCAGGGCACTAACAAATATCACTAATATGCATACGGAGACAGCAATGATCATTAAAAGAGTTAATGACACAGCTCAACCCCCTTTTTTCCTTATTTTATCATACACATGAAATAAATGCCTTGCACTAAATCGTACAATTTGTTGAATAAAGAGTATGGTACAAATGTCCTCTTATTGTTTCCGGAAATACTCTGTTTCCAGCTGGTGAATTTTGGTATGATGAATAAAATAGGGGAGAGGAGTAATTCACATGAATGTATCCTCCATGATGGGGAAGCAGGTTGCAGAGCTTCAGCGGACGCTGAGTATGAATCTGCTGAAGAGTCAGATGTCTACCCAGGCTGCTCACGTGACGGTTATGCTTAAGGATATGCAGGAAGCAAATGCTGTCCCGCATCCGGCCAAGGGACTGAATATTGATGTAAAAGGGTAAGGGAAAAGCCTTAAACAACTGCTGTTTAAGGCTTTTTTTATGATCAGAAAGTATAAATTCTACCTGGAGAATGGGCCAGCTCCAACGCCCAGCCCCTCGAGTCTTTTCGGGGCTGGACAAGGCGCTTGCGCTTTTCTTGTTCTATGTTTCTTACCGGATCAGTGAAGGCTTTTACGTTCCAATCTTACTCGTTCTTCACTTTTGGACCATTTTTCTTTTAACGTCTCAAATATGTATAGTCGAAGGAAATATTCCAGTTCTTCTGTTTCCATTTCCTGAATCAGTTCGATGATTTCATTCCTGGATGTATCTTCTAAAATCGTAAGGGCAATGAGGTCTAAGTCTTCATCTGTACCTTTGATTCTGCCGCGGTACATTTCATAAATTTCTTCAATCAACTTCATGCACTTCACCTCCCTTTCATTAATTTTAACAGAAGTAGGATTGAATACTCTACAATTTATTTTGTATTTACCCGAAAATTCCCGATCATAAGCATCTCTCGGAAAATATCAATTGTTTTTCTTATTGATACTATACTAAAAAAAGCTGACATTATTCATAATAGCTATTAAATTTTTTGAAAAATCTGATTATGGTTGGAGTGTGATGAAGTGAATAGAAAAAGATGAATTGAGGAAAAAGAAAGGTAAGAAAATCGAAGGGGTTGGAAAGCTTGGACGAACGTCATGATTATTATATTGAAATAGCCACGGGTGAAATTTCAAGAAGCTCGACGGATTCACCATGGAACTTTAAAATCTCGGCAACGGATGAAGAAATAACGAGGCTGCGCGAAATCTTTGATTCCAGTCACTCAATTGACTGGCAAAATTTCTATCGTTCACATGTCCCATATATACAGTATCACTTTGACCGTGAAAATGACGCTTACGATGAAAATCTTCATAGGGTATATGCCATGATCCATGAACTCGGTGATGAGGGTGCAAGAAAGCATATCGAGAGTATGGGGATCCTCGATCATCCAGCTCCATAATGGCAAATAAAGTGTTGGATCCCAAGTTAAACTTGTGGACCAATGCTTTTTATTTGTGATTAGATTAGAGAGGGGTGATTACAAATGGAACAGTTTATCGACGCCAATGGATTAAAAGTAGAACTTGCATTTCAAAAGCATTTCTTTGGTCAGGAATCACATCATGTCTTGGTCATCTGCCGTTACCACGATAAATGGCTGTTAACGCAGCATAAAAAACGGGGGATTGAATTTCCCGGGGGCAAGCGGGAAAAAGGAGAATCACTAGAGGAAGCGGCCATTCGCGAGACCTTTGAAGAAACTGGGGGAGTGATCAAAGACCCCGTTTTTGTAGGGGAATATAAGGTCTTTGATCAAACACCATTTGTGAAGACTATTTTCTTTGCGGTAGCTGACGAATTGGTAAGGAAAGAGGATTACCTGGAAACTTACGGATGTAAGTTATGGGAGGGTGAGCTGGCCGATATGCAGACACACCCTGAATTCAGTTTTATCATGAAAGACAAAGTGGTGGAATCGGCTCTTAAATATTTAAACCTTACGACTTGATCCACTTCTTTTCGAGCTGTTCAACGACCTTATACATAATCGTGGCAAATACGGCAATCACAAGCAGGGATAGAAGGACGAGGGTGAAATTGAACACCTGGAAACCATAGATGATCATATAACCCAGACC
This sequence comes from Rossellomorea oryzaecorticis, assembly GCF_038405515.1. Taxonomy (GTDB): domain Bacteria; phylum Bacillota; class Bacilli; order Bacillales; family Bacillaceae_B; genus Rossellomorea; species Rossellomorea oryzaecorticis_A. The sequence continues at coordinate 32,406 of NZ_JBBYAF010000038.1, forward strand.
CTTTGCCGACACGAGGAATTCTCCTACAATGACTCCGACCCAGGATAAGCCCACGTTTACCTTTAACGTGGAGATGATTGTCGGAAAGGAAGCTGGCAGGATGACTTCTTTAAACATCTGGCCTCTTTTTGCACCGAATGTCTTCATGACTTTCAAGTAGTTTGGGTCCACCTCTTTAAAAGAGGTATACACGACGATCGTGGTGATGATGACGGATATGACAGTGCCCATGGCGATAATCGAAGTGAAGCCCGGACCAAGCCCGACGATGAGAATCGGGCCAAGAGCTACTTTCGGCATGGCATTCATGATGACAAGATAAGGGTCCAGTACTCTTGATAGGAAAGAAGACCACCAAAGGAGTGCAGCTAACAGTGTTCCAAGCAGTGTACCAAGGATAAAACCCAGAATTGTCTCTCCCAGTGTCACTGATAAATTGGCAAGGAGGCTCCCATCTGCTGCTTTATCCAAAAAAAGCACCCAAATCTTTGAAGGGGAGCTGAAGATTAATGGGTCGATCCAGCTGTTCCGGCTCGATATTTCCCACAGGGTAAAGAACACAAGGAAAATAAGAGCCTGATAGAACCAGACCCACCGCTGTTCTTTTTTTAGTGATTGAATGTATTCGGCATGCTTCTGTTTAAGCGTTTCCTGGTTCAAGGTTCTCAAGCTCCTTCCATATCGTTTGAAAAAACGGAGGGTACGCTGCATGATTTCTTACGGTAAACGGTTTTAGTTCCTTTAACACCTGAGGCACATCAAACACCCTGTGTATCCTCCCGGGCTTTGAGGCAAACAAAATGATCCGGTCACTCATCGCAATGGCTTCCCCGATATCATGCGTAACGAGGACGGCGGTTTTATTCAATGATTTCAAAGTTGTAAAGATGAGATCCTCAAGCTTCAATTTCGTTTGATAATCGAGTGCCGAAAATGGTTCATCCAAAAGGAGGATTTTCGGTTCCGTAATCAGCGTCCGGATCAGTGCGACCCGCTGCCGCATTCCGCCTGAAAGTTCTCTCGGATACGAAGATGCTACGCCTGATAGACCCAATTCTTCAAGTAAATTAGATGCTTCACGTTTCTTCTCTTCTGTTAAGTTCTCCATTATCTTCAATCCCAAGAAAATATTCTCCTCGATCGTTTTCCATGGAAACAGATAATCCTGCTGAAGCATATACCCCATTTGATTTTTTTCAGAATTGACCGGTTTGCCGTGCAGAAGAACCTTGCCTTCTGTCGGCTTAATGAGTCCTGCGATAATCGAAAGAAGTGTAGTTTTTCCACATCCGCTAGGTCCGATAAAGGAGATGAATTCTCCTTCATTCACATCGAATGAAATATTAGAAAGGGCATTGGTTGCCGTTTTAGGGGAAAAATAAGTGTGATGAATCGTATCCAGGGATAAAAAATTCACGGTAACGCGCCTCCAGTTTTGTATTAATGAAGGGCTGACGCTGCGTCAACCCTATTTGGTGATGGTACGGTTTGGGTGGCTGGAAACAAGGTGGTGTTTTTGGGCCAGGCACAGATTGAGGGATTTGTGCCTGGCACAAAACCAGTGAATTGTTCCAGGCACAATCTCATCAACCGGTTCACCGGTTACCCCTATTTACTCACTTTCTCAGCAACCGAAGTGTTAACGAGCGTCTCATGGTCTACTTGCTCAGGAAGTTCTCCTGCTTCCTCCATGATGTTCTGCAGGTTATTCCATTCTTCCACATCCAGAATCGGATCGGTTGCAAATGAGCCTTGTGACTTATAACGGTCCACGACGGTTTCGATGATATCAAATTCTGTGTCTTCAAAGTAAGGTTCGATCACTTCGGCTATTTCTTTCGGGGAGCTTTCCTCTACCCACTTCTGTGCTTTGTAGAGGGCATTTGTAAACTTTTCGATAGTTTCTTTGTTATCGTTCATATAACTATCCTTCGCCATAAAGGTGGTGTAAGGGACATGGCCGGATTCTGTACCAAAGGAAGCGACAATATGACCTTTCCCTTCTTTTTCAAAGATGGAAGCGGTAGGTTCGAACAGCTGCACGTAATCACCTGTACCGGAAGCAAAGGCGTTGGCAATATTGGCGAAGTCGATATTCTGGATCAGATTCAGATCATTATGCGGATCGATTCCATTTTGTTTAAGCACAAACTCTCCAACCATCTGCGGCATGCCGCCTTTACGCTGGCCTAGGAAGGTGGAATCTTTCAGTTGATCCCAATCGAAGTTTTCCACTTTTTCACGTGATACGAGGAAGGTGCCGTCTGTCTGTGTGAGCTGTGCAAAGTTGATGACGGGATCATCTGATCCTTGCGCGTGTACGTAGATGGATGTTTCTGAACCGACCAGAGCGACATCTGCACCTTCAGAAAGTAAAGTGGTCATCGTTTTATCGCCGCCCCATGTAGTGGTTAACTCAATATCGAGCCCTTCTTCTTTAAAAAAGCCTTTTTCTATCGCTACATATTGGGGAGCATAGAAGATGGAGCGGGTCACTTCTGCGACTCGCACTTTTTGGGCTTCATCCTCGCCGCTTCCGCATGCGGTCAAGCCTGTCGTCAGCATTGCCGTCAAGAGAAGGGTGAAGACAATTCGAGTCCATTTTTTCATAGATGTTATCCTCCTTTGAATGAAACATGGGCGCATGCTACAACCCTCCCAACGTTTTTTTACATTACTTGAGGGGTAGGATGCTCCTATAGGGAATCATGACAAGTTGAATGTGAGATTTGATAAAATAGTTTATGTAGAGGGCGAAAAATGTGTGAATACCCAGTGCCCATTTCTGAAAGGAAGAGAGTATGAAAAACGGAACCATTTTGAAAAAGACATTATTTCCTTCTCCCAATCCGGATGTTGAGCTATATGAAATCATCTATTTCTCGGGGGGGCTTCGGGTGAAGGGTCTGCTTGCACAGCCGGTACAAGCAGGGGAGTATGATGGCTTTCTGTATTTAAGGGGAGGGATTAAAGGAGTAGGAATGGTAAGACCTGCCCGTATCGCTCAATTTGCACAGGAAGGATTTATCGTGTTTGCCCCATACTACCGTGGTAATCGGGGTGGGGAAGGAAATGAAGACTTTGGAGGGGACGACCGGGAAGATGCCTTGTCTGCTTATCGGTTGTTGAAAGAGTATAAACGAGTACATAAAGAGCGGATCCATGTATTCGGGTTTTCAAGGGGCGGAGTCATGGCTTTGATCACCGGAATCGAAGAGAAGGATGTCACCTCGATCGTCACTTGGGGTGGTGTGTCGGATATGTTCCTGACCTATGAAGAACGAAATGATCTTCGCAGGATGATGAAAAGGGTGATCGGCGGCACCCCCAATAAATATCCCGAACGCTATAAGTGGCGCACTCCGCTGTATGAGGTCGAAGAGATTTCAGCTCCTGTCCTGATCATTCACGGAAAAAAAGACCACAACGTTTCAATCGATCATGCATATAGATTAGAAAAACGGCTGAAAGAGGCTGGGAAATCAGTTCAATCGTATTATTTTTCAGAGTTCACGCATTATTTTCCCCCTCTGAAAAACCGTGAAATTGTCACTATGCTCTGTGATTGGATGAAAAAACAGGAGTAAAGGGGAATGACCATGGGAATGGGGCTCGAGCTTAATACCATGCTTGTCACGAAAGGAAAAGAAGTCAGAACGGAAGACAACCTGTTTCTATTGCAAAAAGACGGCTACCGATTATATCCGATGCAAACTCCTATCGAAATACGAACAACTAAACGAAGCCATTCAAGAGGGTATGCGCGTATAGAAAAAATCCAGTGGCATGAAGAGAAGACAACGATTTTCTATAAGCTGATTTCGCTGAATACCACTAATTAGGAGCCTGATTTCAGGTTCTTTTTTATTTGAATTATAATTGAACGGATTATACCTCATACTACTAAAAAAAGCAGAGGTAGACGGATGATTGAACAATATGACAGCGTGCACAATGAATTGATGAAGGCGGCTAAATTAAATATTGATTATTGGCTGGAATACAATTTTCTCACGTTGAAGTGGTGGATCATTATTGTTGTAATGATCTTACTGTGGCTGATTTTTTTAAAATTGGTGAATCGTGAGCAGCACCCAAGAGTTTTATTTCTCGGCCTTGTATGGATCATCGCTGCAAGCAACCTGGATGGATTGGGATTTGAATGGGGATTTTGGGGATACCCGACGGAACTTTTTCCGATTTACCCAAAAGCCTATTTATTTGATTATGCATTCATTCCGGTCACCTATATGCTCCTCTATTATTATTTTCCAAGGGGGAAGGCTTTCTTTCTAGCCAATCTCGTGTTGGCGGGCGGGGCATCATTTGTTAGTGAGCCATTTTTCAGGTGGCTGGATTACTACAAAGCTTATCATTGGAATCCCTGGTGGTCATTCCTTATATATATGACTGTTTCCTATTTGGTCCGCTGGTTCGTGGAAATAGTTTTCAGCAAACAAAATGCTCTTTCCGAAAAATGAAATTTGTGTTAACTTTAACTTATTGAAAGTTTACACAACAAAGGGGAGAACGATGCATGAATGGGGAAAAATTGAGAATGATCATCCAATGCAGTATTTTTGCTGCGATTACAGGAATTTTTGCGCAAATTGAAATTCCGCTTCCGCTTGTTCCAATCAGTGGTCAGACCTTGGCGGTAGGACTGACAGCCACGATACTCGGCAGCAGATACGGAGCGTTTGCCATGGTAGGATATGCCGCACTTGGAGCGGTCGGGGTTCCTGTGTTTGCCGGGTTCAGCGGAGGCGCACAGGTCCTTGTCGGTCCGACAGGCGGCTACATATTCGGGTTCATTGCTGCCGCTTTCCTTACAGGCTGGATTCTTGAGAAAACGAAATTCAATCTGACAATGGCGATGATTGCGAACACAGTCGGAATGATTGTCATCCTCATCCTAGGTACAATTCAATTGAAATACGTAGCTGAACTAAGCTGGGCACAGGCAATGGCAGCCGGAGTGTATCCATTTATCGTTGTGGGTCTCATCAAAGCATTTCTGGCAAGCTGGATCGGAATCACGGTTCGAAATCGCCTTGTGCAGGCAAAATTAATTGACCGTAGCCCTAAAGCTGCAGCATGAGTAACAGCCGGATCTCATTGGGAGAAGATCCGGCTGTTTTTTAGGTCCTGAACATTTAAAATTTATACATCATCCAATAACCGATATCCTCAAAGCCGATGTTCTTATAAATCTTGCCTGCTTCAGGATTATCATAAAAGAGGCAAAGCTCCTTGCCCTCCTGCAGTACATCCCGGCAAAGTTTGGTCATGCACTGGGTTGCATAGCCTTTTTTCTTGTGATCAGAATGAGTGCAGACAGCCACGATCATCGCTGACATACTGTTTTCGGCGGTTGTAGAGGCCGAGGATACATAAATACCGTCTTTTTCAATGTAGTAGCTGCGTGCTACCCCTTTTTCCATACCATGCTTTCTTTTCTCCACAGTGAAATTTCCCCCGCTGAACTCAAGGATGCTGTTGAGAAGCTCAACTAGCCTGGGCAGGTTTTCGATGGAGGCTTTTTCTACATGATTCAGCTCCTCATTTGATAAAGAGTCACTGTTATCCAATTTTGCATAGTACATCTGCCTTTTAGAATGAAATTCTCTTTTCAAAAAAGGTTCGACTTTCGAAGTGATATCCTTTAGTCCTGACATGATCTGAAAATCATTGCAGTTATTAATGATGTCAGCGAAACCTTCCGCGTCAAACTCTCCTTGAGAGTATGGAATGAAGTTTTCTCTATATTTTAAAAGGATTCCTCTAAGGCTTCCATTCTCTTCAAAATCACCCCAAATGGTTTGAAAATCCTGTTCGTAACCAAATGCCTCAATATCCCCTATGATGAATAAATTCTCGGCAGGCTGCTTTTGGATCAACTGCTGACATTGCTCATTATCTGCCTGGGTTAGTACTCTAATCATTTCCCTATCCCCTTTATAAGTTTTAATTGATATATTACCAAAATTTCTAATATTTAGTAAAGAAGTTTTTTGATAAATAGTGATTTGTGTTTTAAAAAAGTTGATTTGGGGAAAGTTAGCATCAATACATGATGAAGGAGGCGGTAAATATGTTGTGGACCATCATTGGAATACTAGTTGTCCTTTGGTTATTAGGTCTGATTTTTAAGATTGGCGGAGCCATCATCCATATACTATTGATCATAGCCGTGGTCGTGTTCTTATGGAATCGGATTACAGGCAAGAAGAAAGGCTTATAGCTGTAAAAAAGGAGGAGGGATCCTCTTTTTTTTTTTGGTAAAACCCATCCAATACTAAATCAGTCACCCAAAGCAAAAAAAAACGACCAGCCAAACACCCATAAAGTGTCCGACTGATCAGTCCATGATTAAATTCGATTATTTTACAGACGGACCGCCTTTTGCTTCGATCTCGCCAGGTACGTTTGTGAATTTTTTGAAGTTGTCGTTGAATTGGCGTGCAAGTTGAGTTGCTTTTACTTTATACGCTTTTTCATCTGACCAAGTTTTTACTGGTTGAAGGACTTCATCTGGTACCCCTGGTACGTGTACCGGAATATTCAATCCAAAGATTTCATCTGTTTCAGTTTCAACGTTTGTTAGTTCGCCCTCTAATGCTGCCTGCACCATTGCACGTGTGTAAGACAATTTCATGCGGTTACCCACACCATATTCACCGCCGGTCCATCCAGTGTTTACAAGGTAAACTTCTGAATTGTGCTCATCTATTTTCTTGCCGAGCATTTCTGCGTAACGAGTGGCAGCAAGCGGCAGGAATGGAGAACCGAAGCATGTAGAGAATGTTGCCTGCGGTGAAGTGATGCCGCGCTCAGTACCTGCTAATTTAGATGTGTACCCACTTAAGAAATGGTACATTGCCTGCTCTTTCGTCAGCTTGCTGATTGGAGGCAGGACGCCGAATGCATCGGCAGTCAGGAATACGATTGTATTAGGATGGCCTGCAACACTTGGCTCAACGATGTTTTCCATCGCTTGAAGCGGATAAGCAGCACGAGTATTTTCAGTTAATGAGTTATCTTCATAATCCGGAATGCGTGAATCCTCATCGAGAACCACGTTTTCCAACACGGAACCGAAACGGATGGCGTCAAAGATTTGAGGCTCCTTTTCACGAGTAAGTCCGATGCATTTCGCGTAGCAGCCGCCTTCGATGTTGAATACGCCGTTTGGTGACCATCCGTGTTCGTCATCCCCGATCAGACGGCGGTTCGGATCTGCTGATAATGTCGTTTTGCCTGTTCCGGAAAGGCCAAAGAATAGTGCTACATCGCCTTCACGCCCAACATTCGCTGAACAGTGCATGGAAAGGATATCGGATTCAGGAAGCATGTAATTCATGACAGAGAAGATTGACTTCTTCATTTCTCCTGCATATTCTGTTCCGCCGATCAGGACGATTCTCTTCTCAAAAGAAACGATGATGAATGTTTCAGAATTTGTTCCATCCACCTCAGGATCTGCTTTGAAGTTAGGAGCTGAAACGATGGTGAATTCTGATTTGTGTGAGATCAACTCTTCCGCACTCGGACGAATGAACAGCTGGTGGGCAAAAAGATTATGCCACGCAAATTCATTGATTACCTGGATAGGAAGTCTATGTTTGGGATCTGCCCCTGCAAATCCGTTAAAAACGAAAACTTCTTCTTTTTCTTTTAAGTATGCAAGAACTTTATGGTATAATTTATCGAATGATTCAGCGGAGATCGGCTGATTAACAGCTCCCCAATCAATTTTATCTTTCGTTGAAGGCTCCTCGACAGTGAATTTATCTTTAGGAGAGCGCCCTGTGTATTTCCCGGTTTCAGCTCTGACCGCACCTGAAGAAGTTAAAACGCCTTCATTTCTGTGGAGAACTTTTTCCACTAGTTGTGAAACAGACAGTTGATTTTTGATGTTTTGACCGTTAAGTAATTCTGTTAACTCATTAGACATGCTCACTGAATTCATTAGAACCCTTCCTTTATATAAATTTAATTATCCCTTTGGTTGTATCTTTTCAAAAATAGTATAACACAATTAATTTATTAGTCTATACTATTTAAAGCTTTTTTATAATGTGACTTAAATTTGTAACATTTTCCTTTAATAACACAACTTATTTCTCCCTATCTAATCAGTGTATGCTTTGTCCAACGGGAATTCCCCATGCATCCACCTACGATTCTATGTTTCTTCTTATATAAATGTCCTCTATTTTTTTCGGGTTCAATCCTGGCTTTTATAGAAGCTGGTTGAGTGAGGCGGGCTGTTAATCTTTACATACGAAAAAAGATTTGACACCCCATATTGTTAACGTTATTATTGTACCTTGAACGGATACTCTTATCCTGAGCTGGTGGAGGGAGCAGACCCAATGAAACCCAGCAACCTGCTAAATAGATAGTTGATTTTTTCCGTGAAGGGAAGGATCCCATGAAGCGAAGGTGCTAAACTGAGGCAAGGTGGACAACCTTGAACGATAAGAGAGAAAAGGCGCGGCTATGATGTGAAACCTTTCCTCTTTATACTTTTCCCGAGGAAGGGTTTTTTCTGTTTAGATGTAAGATTATATAACTCTAATTTGAGAATTGTCCAGCTCCAGCGCCCAGCCCCTCGAGACGTTTCGGTCCGCCCAGTGAAGTCAAAAGGCGACTTCACCGGTCGGCCCTCCAACGCTTTTCGGGGCTGAACAAGGCGCTTGCGCTTTTCTAGTAGTGGAGCATTAGTGATTAAACCTCATGTTTTTATATAAGGTCGTTTTTCTCTTCCTTATAAAAAAACCATGTTTACTTCATACTACTTAGGGAAATGAGTACCGTATCTGTTTAAATGTTTTGCCGGTGAAAATCGGCAATTATGCTTAAGGAGGAACCTTAATGTCAACAAAACGTCGTCTGTTTACATCTGAGTCCGTAACGGAAGGACATCCAGATAAAATTTGTGACCAAATCTCTGATTCAATTCTTGATGCCATTCTAACGAATGATCCGAATGCACGTGTAGCATGTGAAACATCTGTTACAACAGGTCTTGTCCTTGTTGCAGGTGAAATCACTACAAATACGTATGTCGATATCCCGAAAATCGTCCGTGAAACGATTCGCGGAATCGGATACACTCGTGCGAAATATGGTTTCGATGCTGAAACTTGTGCGGTACTTACATCAATCGATGAACAGTCAGCTGATATAGCCCAAGGTGTTGACCAAGCACTTGAAGCACGTGAAGGACAAATGTCCGATGAGGAAATCGATGCAATCGGGGCAGGGGATCAGGGTCTTATGTTCGGATTTGCCTGCAACGAGACGAAGGAGCTTATGCCTCTTCCGATTTCTCTTGCTCACAAATTATCCCGTCAACTGACTGAAGTACGTAAAGAAGAAGTTCTTCCTTACCTTCGTCCTGACGGTAAAACGCAGGTAACGGTTGAATATGATGAGAACGATAGGCCTGTTCGCATCGACACAATCGTTATTTCAACTCAGCACCACCCGGAAGTTTCGCTTGAGCAAATCCAGCGTAACCTGAAAGAATATGTCATCGATCCGGTTGTTCCAAAAGAACTGATCGACGAAAAAACAAAATACTTCATTAACCCTACCGGCCGTTTTGTTATAGGCGGTCCTCAAGGTGATGCAGGTCTGACAGGCCGTAAGATCATCGTTGACACATATGGTGGATATGCGCGTCACGGCGGCGGTGCGTTCTCTGGTAAGGATGCAACGAAAGTCGACCGTTCAGCAGCTTATGCCGCTCGTTATGTAGCGAAAAACATCGTTGCTGCCGGCTTGGCTGAAAAATGTGAAGTTCAATTGGCATATGCGATTGGAGTAGCACAGCCTGTATCCATCTCAATCGATACATTCGGAACTGGCAAAGTTTCTGAGGATGCATTGGTTGACGTTGTAAGCAGCAACTTTGACCTGCGCCCTGCAGGGATCATCAAAATGCTTGATCTTCGCCGTCCGATCTACAAGCAGACTGCTGCTTATGGACACTTCGGCCGTAACGACCTGGATCTTCCGTGGGAGCGTACGAACAAAGCTGAAGTATTGAAGGCTGAGGCTCTTAAGTAATACAGGTATGAGAAAACCAACACTTTTTAGGGGTGTTGGTTTTTTTGATGGAGCGGGCAAGGCGTGGTTGGCTGCGAGCAGGTTTGGAAGAGTGTCAAAGCAGGAAAGTGAAGCATGCGGAAATTGTCGAAATATGAAGAATGACAGATATATTGGAATTTTGGCAGATATAATGAAAAAATGGACGATAAAAAAATTTTTTGGACGATAACGGTTTAACCCCCTAAGTTTGGACACATACTTCACTATTCTTAGGGTTACTTAGTTTTTCATATTTTCTACCGCGCTTTCGCTTGCTGGC
>NZ_JBBYAF010000039.1:0-41849 GCF_038405515.1 Rossellomorea oryzaecorticis
TCCTGCGGGAGAAGTGGCCAATGTGAGACCCCGCAGGCGAAGCCGAGGAGGCTCACGGGTCACCCGCGGAAAGCGAAGTCTTGCACGGAAATCAATAGCGGTGTTAAAAGAGCTATCACGGTATAAAGAAGCTCAGATAACAAAAAAAACGGGCAAAACCTGAGTTTCACCCGTTTGAATCGCTTTGTTTCAATAGTCTGCGCAATTATTCTTTATTGATTCACCAAATCTTCTGCAGTGATTTCATTGGTGTAGTCGATTTCGAAGCCGAGGTCTTTGAGCATTTGGTGGTCGGCGTTTTCTTGCTGGCCGGCTGTTGTGAGATAGTCGCCAACGAAGATGGAATTTGCCGCGTACAGACCTAGAGGCTGAAGACTGCGAAGGTTTACTTCACGTCCTCCTGAGATCCTGATTTCCTTTGTCGGATTGATAAACCTCATCAGACATAGGACTTTCAAGCAATATCTTGGATCGAGTTCATTTGTTCCCTCAAGCGGTGTCCCATCAATTGCATGAAGAAAATTGACCGGTATTGAATCTGCATCAAGCACTTTCAGGCTTTTAGCCATATCCACTACATCCTGATAGCTTTCTTTCATGCCGACAATGATGCCGGAGCAAGGGGAAATTCCTTGCTTTTTAGCAATTTCAACTGTATTCACACGATCATCATATGTATGGGAGGTTGTTATTTGCTCATGGTGATTTTCAGATGTATTGATATTATGATTGTAGCGGTCTACGCCTGCTTCTTTCAGCTTCTGTGCCTGATCTTCTTTTAACAGCCCGAGGCAAGCACATACCTTCATATTGTAATTTTCTTTGATTTCTTTCACTGCAGACACTACTTTATCAACGTCCCTGTTTGAAGGGCCGCGGCCGCTGGCAACGATGCAGTATGTCCCGACGTTTAAATGATGCGCCTTCTCAGCACCCCTCAGGATCGTATCCTTATCAACCATCGCATATTTCTCAATCGGTGCTTTCGATACAATGGACTGTGAACAATACCCGCAGTTTTCAGGACAAAGACCCGACTTGGTATTAATGATCATATTCAATTTCACTTTATTGCCATAATAATGCTTCCTGATATGGTAGGCACCGTTGAGTAACTCCAGAAGTTCTTCGTCAGGACTTTGCAGGATGGATAATGCTTCTCCGTCACTGATTTCTTTCCCCCCAAGAACATCCACAGCCAGGCTCTTCCATGATTTATTCATATCATATCCCCCTAAATGTTATTACGCTGCGCGTTTTACATTTCTGAATGTGCTCTTTGAAAGCACTGACTTCTCCAATCGGTGAGCCATGATGCCCGCGCACACTGCCAAGATGATGTCTTTCGGGAGCGGGACAACCATCCAAGACCATACAAGGCCGTAAGTCAAACCTTCTGGAGCCGAAGCCCAAAGCTTGTAAGCTGCATACATCCAATTTGTCCCTACAATATAGTTCACTGTCATTCCGACTAATGCGGCTATGATATAAGCTTTTATTCCCTTATGCCTTTGAACGATCTTGCCTGTTAGATAAGCTGTAAATATAAACGAAATGATAAAGCCGAATGTCGGGCTGATAATCGTAGAAAAACCTGCGCCGAATCGTGCGAACACGGGTACTCCCACTAAACCGACCAGAGCATAGACAGCCATGGAAATAGCTCCGATGCGGCTCCCTAAAATGGCGCCGGCCAAAATTGCAAAAAACGTTTGGAGAGTGATGGGAACTCCGCCGATGACGAGGAATGGTACAAATGATGTGATGTTTGCACCTACAGCCATAAGTGCAACGAACATACCCGCCAGAGTCAAATCAATGGTTCTCAGTTTTCTGTTCATTTCTCTCTTCCCCCAAATTCAAAGTTATTTTACTATTTAAGAATATCGTTCACCTCGACTTAATGTCAACCTAAAAATTAATAAGGTTGACATTAAGCATAAAAAAAGGTTAACAAAGAAACAGCGTACATTCTTTGTTAACCTTGAGAAATTGATCATTCTACTTCCATAAAATCATAAGGGGTAATTCCTTCCATGCCGATCATCGGATCTTCTCTCATCAATGCTTCTGCGATGGTCAGATTATCATCATCCTGAACCCCGTCACTGCCGCTTTCGCCCATTAGGAGGGAAAGCTTTTCACTTAAAGTGGTTTTCCGCATGAAATCGTCTTCTCTTTCCACTCCCAGCTTAAATGCGTCAAATTCACCGCAGAGGATCAGAAATTGTTTACTCCTTGTTATCGCGGTGTATAGAAGGTTTCTTCGAAGCATGCGGAAATAACTTTTCACAACCGGCAGAATGACAATGGGAAACTCACTTCCCTGTGATTTATGAATGGAACAGCAATAAGCATGAGTAATCTGTGTTAAATCCTGCCTCGTGTATGTGACTTCATTTCCTTCATAAGAAACAATAATCATATCCTGCTTTTCAGTGTTTTCTTTTGCATAGAAAATCGAAACGATTTCTCCGATATCACCATTGAAAACATTATTTTCTGGTTGATTCACCAGCTGCAGAACTTTATCACCGATGCGGTAATGAACGTCCCCGAAGGAAATTTCTTTCCGTGTCCCATCATTGCTGTTGAAGATTTCCTGCAGTAATTTATTCAGGTTATCAATTCCTGCTGATCCTCTGTACATCGGTGCAAGTACCTGTATGTCTTTTGGGGTATAGCCCTTTTTCTTGGCATTTTCAACAACTTTCTGGACAACATCGGTAATTTGATTCGTCCGGCACGGGAAGAAGGAGCGGTCCTTTTGCTGCTTCGTCAAATCAGCCGGAACCTGTCCATTTTTCATATGATGAGCAAGTTCTATGATGGAGGAACCTTCTTCCTGGCGGTAAATATCCTTCAGTCTGACTGTAGGCACGACCCCGGATCGAAGCAGATCCTTTAACACCTGCCCCGGTCCCACTGAAGGCAGCTGGTCTTCATCTCCTACAAAGATGACTTGGATGTCATCCGGCAGTGCTTTCAACAATTGATGGGCAAGCCAAGTATCGACCATGGACACTTCATCGACAATCAGGAGCTTTCCTTCTATTGCACGTTCTTCATCACTTTGAAAGCCCTCCTGACCGTTCCAGCCAAGTAAGCGGTGAATGGTCATTGCAGGAAGGCCTGTTGATTCGGTCATGCGTTTAGCCGCTCTGCCTGTGGGAGCCGTCAATAATACAGGGAATGGCTCATCTTTATATTCTTTTGGGTCGAGGGAACATCCATGAAGATCAGCAAACAGTTCCACTATGCCATTTATGACAGTGGTCTTACCGGTACCGGGTCCCCCTGTCAGCAGCATCATCGGAGACATCAGTGCTGTTTCAATGGCCTCTCTTTGCGAAGGTGCATATTGAACGCCCAGCCGGTCCTCCAGGGCACCTAAAGCAAGCAGGAACTCAGATTGCGGGAATTGATCTTTGTATTGTTTTTGGGATACTATTTTCTCGATGCTTGTCACAATCCCTTTTTCAGAGAAATATAAAGACGGGACATACACCTTGGAGCCTTCCCCGATAACCTTGCTTTCTTCCTCGAGCGATACCAGCTGACTGGATATATCGGTATACTCAATTTTTTCAGGCTGACTCTTTTCCAGTAATTCCTTTACCGTCTCAATCAGTTCTTCCGCTTCCAGGTACACATGCCCTTGCTTTACGCATACCTGTTCAAGAGTATATAGACATCCTGCCTTGATCCTGTCAGGATGGCTCCCGGTGATCCCGATTTTCGAACCGAGCTCATCTGCCCTCGTAAAACCGATCCCTTCAATGTCTTCTACAAGTTTGTATGGATTGTTCTGAATGGTTTCCAGGGCCTGATCTTTATAAGCCTGATAAATCTTCATCGAGATCTGTGGACCGAACCCCAGATCATTCAATACGATCATCACACGCTCTAACCCCTGGTGCTCGGCTAAAGTATCATAGATGCTTTTCGCTTTATCAGGGGGAAGCTTTGGGACTTCATCCAATACGCTTGGATTCTCAAGAATTTTAGAAATGGCATTTTCACCAATATGCTCGACAATCTTCTCCGCTGTTTTCTTACCGATCCCTTTAAACAAATCGCTTGAAAGATAATGGACGACACCTTGAGTTGTTTGCGGTATTTCTTTTTTGAAATGTTTCGCATGGAATTGCATTCCGAATTTCGGGTGCTCTTGGAAGCGCCCGTAAAACACATATGTTTCTTCTTCATGAATGCGCGGGAAATGCCCGGTGACGACCGCTTCCTTTTCTTCGTAGGAATGATTCGTTTCATCCACCCTGATCCGGACAACGGTATAGAGATTATCCTCATTATGAAAAATCGTCACAAGATGCCTGCCCTTGATATATATTTCTTCATCTCCAAACAGCTTCATAGAATCTTGCTGGTTCAAGGTGTGAACCCCCTAACTATTCGCTCTTCAATTTCTCGATCATTTTGATTCCGTATCCTGCCAGCATATGGTCAGGCTGAATTTCGACTGCTTTGTTAAAATACTCCAATGCTTTATCCGCATCATCTTTATGACCTGCATAAGCAACACCAAGATTATAATATGCGTCCGCATGTTCAGGATCCTGTTGCACAACTCGGGACAGCTGCTCGATTGATTCTTCGTATGCTTCAGCCTGCGCAAGACTCAAACCTAACTGGAAGCGTGCTTCGATGTCCTCTTCATTCAGCTCCACACTGCGCTGAAGGTAAGGGATGGCAAACTTCGGCTGTTCAAGATTCACAAGGCTGACACCCAGCATAAAGTACACATCAGCATTTTCCATCCCTTTTTTAACCGCTTTTTCAAATTGATTCTTTGCTGAATCAAAATCACCGTCATTAAAGTACAAGTTTCCGAGTGAATAGTAGGCAGCTGCAGCATTTTCATCGACTGTGATCGCTCTTTCGAAGAACGATTTTGCTTTATCGCTGTCTCCCACTGACATTAGGACATTTCCAAAGTTGATGTACCCGACAGGATCTTTTGGATTTTCTTCGATCGCTTCCGTGAATAGTTTGACAGCATCTTCAATTTTTCCTTCTTGTAATAACTCGATTCCCTTTAAATTCTTATCCATTGTAAGCACCTCTATTATGTAGTCATTGTATCCGCATATTTGTTCTCAGTATAACACAGAGTTCACGAGCGGTAAGAACGTAAAGAAAGGACTGGAGGAAGGGATGTTTTACTCGCTTCTTCACAGTCCTTATACTTCGTTCATTGCCTGCTGCTATCAGCCGACATATGTCAATTTTTTTTCGTCTTTAAAAATGGTATCGATGGTACCGCCGCCCAGACATTCATCCCCATTATAGAAGACGACGGCCTGACCAGGGGTGACAGCGCGAAGAGGCTCATCGAATACCACTTTGACCTTGCCATCTTCAAGCGGAATGACCGTAACCGGGTTGTCCGCCTGACGGTAACGGAATTTAGCACTGCATTTGAATTCTGCCGGTTTTTCGTTGTTTGAAGTCCAGTGAACGTCTGTCGCTACAATTGAATCTGAGTACAAGGCAGGGTTTTCAAACCCCTGTCCGACATACAACACATTGCGCTCCAAATCTTTACCGATGGCGAACCATGGATCCCCGGCTCCGCCGATGCCCAGTCCGTGACGCTGGCCGATTGTATGGTACATCAAGCCTTCATGCCTGCCCATGACTTTGCCGTCCATCGTTTCCATATTTCCGGGCTGAGCAGGCAGGTAATTGCCCAGGAATTCTTTGAAATTTCTTTCCCCGATAAAACAGATTCCCGTGCTGTCTTTTTTTGCAGCAGTTGCAAGACCAGCTTCCTTAGCGATTTCCCGGACCTTCTTCTTATCGATGCCGCCGAGCGGGAACATGACCTTCTCAAGTTGTTCCTGTCCCAATTGATTGAGAAAGTATGTTTGATCCTTATTGTTGTCCACACCGCGGAGCATTTTATATTCCCCGTCGCGGTATTCGACCTGGGCATAGTGCCCGGTTGCGAGATAATCGGCACCCAGTTTCATCGCATGCTCTAGGAATGCTTTGAATTTGATTTCTTTATTGCACATAACATCCGGATTTGGTGTTCTTCCAGCTTTATATTCATCAAGGAAATAGGTGAATACCTTATCCCAATATTGTTTCTCAAAATTGACAGCGTAGTAAGGAATACCGATTTGATTACATACTCGAATGACATCGTTGTAGTCTTCCGTCGCTGTGCATACACCATTTTCATCTGTATCATCCCAGTTTTTCATGAAGATCCCAATGACTTCATAACCTTGCTGCTTCAATAGCAGTGCGGCTACTGATGAATCCACTCCGCCAGACATTCCGACGACCACTCTTGTATCCTTAGGGTCCTTTTTCATTTACGCCACCTCCTTATTCCTTTTGCTTTCAATATTTAAAATGATTAAGACACCAGTCGTTTAACCACCTTGGCAACTTCATCCGCAGCCTGCACGATTTGTGCTTCTGTATTCCCAAGACCGAAGCTGAATCGGATTGAATTCTTCGTTCTTTCGGAGTCTGTTCCGAACATGGCAACCAATACATGTGAAGGTTCGATCGACCCTGCAGTACAGGCTGATCCGCTTGAAACGGCAATGCCCGCCATATCTAAATTCATAAGCATCGATTCAACATCTGTTCCAGGGAAGCTTAAGTTTAGCACATGGGGTAAACCGTGCTCAAGAGATCCGTTCTCATCGAATTCAACATTTTTTTCCATTAACGCATTTCTAAATAAACTCTTGAACCCTTCGTACAGATCATGCTTATCTTTCAAAGAACTCTGAACAACTTCCACGGCTTTCCCCAAGCCGGCAATGGCAGGAACATTCTCTGTACCCGCACGTCTCTTTCGTTCCTGCTCACCGCCAAAGGAGCCGGGCAGAAGATTCACGTTCTTATGGCAATAAAGGAAGCCGATCCCTTTGGGACCATTGATTTTGTGACCGGAAACAGACAACATATCGATTCCCAGTTGACTCACGTCAATCTCCATCGATCCAAATGCCTGAACCGCATCTGTGTGAAAATAAGCACTGTGATCTCTCAGGGCCTGTCCGATCTCTTGAATGGGCTGAATCGTTCCCACTTCATTATTCCCGTACATAATTGTAACCAAAATGGTATCCGATCGCAGTGCCTGTTCTACTTCCTGAACTGATACTCGTCCAGATTTGTCAACCGGTAAGTATGTTACTTCGAATCCTTGTTCTTCCAGATGCTTACATGCATGAAGAACTGCATGGTGCTCGATTTGGGTTGTAATGATATGTTTCCCTTTTGACTTGTTTGCATGAGCAGTACCGATTATCGCTAAATTATCTGCTTCCGTTCCACCGCTTGTAAAAATGATATCATTGTAATCCGCCTTCAAACTGTGAGCAATCTTCGTGCGGGCCTGATCCACCAGGTGACGGGCCGAACGTCCAAAAGAATGAATGCTCGAAGGATTTCCGTATGTCTCTTTCATGACAGATGACATTTCTTCTATTACTTCAGTATTCATAGGCGATGTAGCGGCATGATCCATGTACACTCTTTCCATCCCTGAGGACACCTCCTAGATATAAAACATATATGCATCTGATTCACCATCATCAGAATGACTGGCTAAATCTTCAATTGTTGTATTATCCAATACATCTTTGACCGCATCACGGATTCGGATCCATAATTCCCGCTTGGCAGGCTCTTCATTCTCAATTCCTTCAACGGGACTGATCGGCCCCTCGAGAATCCGGATGATATCCCCGGCTGTAATCTCGGATGGCTCATGACCAAGTACGTAGCCGCCATAAGCTCCGCGGATACTTCTCACAAGCCCGCCGTTACGAAGCGGAGCCACCAGCTGCTCGAGATAATGTTCCGAAAGCTCATGCTGCTGTGCAATTGTTTTCAGTGAAGTCGGTCCTTCCCCATGACGTTTCGCCAATTCAATCATAATCGTCAAGCCATAACGGCCTTTAGTAGATATCTTCATTATTCCTGCACCTCTTAAAAAATCATTTAGTAATTGCAATTGCGTATATAATGTGGACCGTTCCTTTCCGCTCCACTCTGTGCATATAAATTATCTAGTAATGCAAATTTTTCATTTAATAAGTCAATGCATCGTATTAGAATATGAGTTTTATTTCAACTCAGCTCTATCAAATTCAAAGCTTGCTAATATGTTTAACTTGTTCCAGCTGTTGATTGGAGTGGAAGACGCAGACTCCTGCGGGAGAAGTGGCCAACGTGAGACCCCGCAGGCTTGCCGAGGAGGCTCACGGGTCACCCGCGGAAAGCGAAGTCTTCCACGGAAATCAACAGCGGTGTTTATCAGTTTTTATCAGTATTAACCTTAGTCATTATAGCATATTCGTTCAGGTGTGGTGAAATGGATCATTCACTGGGGCTTCAGGCGGAATCATTTCCTAATAAACAGGCCCTGTGATAAAGTTAAAGGTACCTTAAGAACACCAGTTTGGAGAGATATGATATGTCTATTAAACCACTTGCCTTTAAAATGAGGCCGAAAACAATTGATGAAATCATCGGTCAGCAGCATTTAGTGGGAGAAGGAAAAATCATAGACCGGATGGTAAAAGCCAAACAGCTTTCTTCCATGATTTTATATGGTCCTCCCGGAATCGGAAAAACTTCAATTGCAAGTGCCATTGCCGGCAGTACCAAATATAGATTCAAAACCTTGAACGCAGTCACAAATAATAAAAAAGATATACAAATCGTGGCCGAAGAAGCCAAGATGTCCGGGAAAGTGATTCTGCTGCTTGATGAAGTTCATCGTCTTGATAAAGGAAAGCAGGATTTCCTGCTTCCTTATTTAGAAAATGGGATGATTACCTTGATCGGCGCGACTACGAGCAACCCCTATCACGCAATTAACCCGGCGATCAGAAGCAGATGCCAGATCTTCGAGTTGAAGCCGCTTACCACTGAAGAAATGAAAATAGCTATATACAGAGCAATTGAAGACAAGGAACGCGGACTGGGCGACTACTCCCTCAACATCTCGGATGACGCAGTCGAACACTTTGCGAGCAGCAGCTTCGGGGATGTCAGAAGCTCGTTGAATGCACTGGAGCTGGCCGTCCTATCCACATCCGCCGATTCGGATGGTACGATTCACATCGATGTCGGCATAGCAGAGGAATGCCTCCAAAAGAAAAGCTTTTCTCATGATAAAGACGGCGATGCCCATTATGACGTATTGAGCGCATTCCAGAAATCGATACGGGGCAGTGATGTGAATGCTGCACTCCATTATTTAGGAAGGCTTGTAGAAGCAGGTGATTTACCGAGCATCGCACGTAGATTGTTAGTCATTGCTTATGAAGACATCGGCCTTGCTAACCCCGCAGCAGGCTCCAGAACGCTGGCGGCAGTTGAAACAGCCAAAAAAATCGGATTCCCAGAAGCACGGATTCCATTGGCCAATGCCATCATCGAACTCTGCCTGTCACCTAAATCGAATTCAGCCATTATCGCAATTGATGGAGCGCTTGGTGATATACGAAAAGGAAAAAGCGGAGAAGTTCCCGATCACTTGAAAGATGCCCATTACAAAGGGGCAAGTGAATTAGGCCGAGGGATAGAGTACAAATATCCGCACGACTACGACTCAGGATGGGTACCTCAAACCTATCTGCCAGAACGTTTAAAAAATGCCAGGTACTACACCCCTAAATCGACCGGGAAATTTGAACAGGCCATTGCAAGCGTTTATGAAAAGATTAATAAACAAATGAAATAGAATCTTTGGGCCCGGCCTCATTATGAGGAAGGGCCCTTTTTGCACGCATAAACGCAGTAAGCGGCAATAGTGCTCACATATCAGCGTTAACATCACCCTCCATACCTTCTGCCCATTCAAAAAAGTTCCCCATCGGGCAACCATCACATACACTGATAAAAAAGTCCGCGGAGGTCTTGCCAATGATCATACTGAAAGACGGCTCTGCCATCAACAACTTAAAAGGGTTGTCACCTGTAGAATCCATGATCCTGAATGCAATTGAAAAAAGCAAAATCCGCTATCAATATACCAACCTGAAAGAACTTGCGTTTGAATTAAAAGTAAGAGAAAGAATCATCATAAACAGCAGATTGATGAACAGCAGTGCCGCGATGTTCGCTACGTTTCCCGATTCTTCATTCAATCCATATTACTGGATTAAAACGATCAACGGATATAGATTACAGGCAGGAAGGCGGCCGTCTGCTGCGATACGGGATATATTTGAAAATTCTTATCTGTACAGTTTTGAATGTGTGACAGCCATCGTCCTGATCTATTATAAATCCATCCTTGATAGTATTCGTCCTGAATATTTTGACCGCCTCTATTCCCCCATGCTCATCTGGGGACATAACTTTAACGATGCGATGCATATGGTTACGTATGAAGGTATAGACAATATACCGGGTGATGTTTATTACTTCTCCAACCCTGATTATGAAGACCCGATTTGGATGGGAGAGAATGCTGTTTTCCTGGAGTACAACCAATACTTCGGACATGGGATCGGGATTGTTACACATAGTAAAATGATTGAAGCGCTGAATACGTTACGAAGGATGAATGCTACAAGATCAGCCTTTCAATTAAACCAGACTACGAGACTTGATTTCTCAGAACTATATAAGTATTCATAAAAAAGGACGGTCTGCAGAGAGGCCGTCCTTTTTTATGGTTGTGCATATGCGTTGTTAACATTGCCAGAGTATTCCCCGCTTTTAAGCAGCTACATCCCGCTTTTTGAATACAAAGAATGCAAGAAGCTGGAAGATGGCAAAGTATATGATCAGCATTGTGATCGAGAAGCCCATCGTCATCCCTTCTACAAGCGGTTGACTGAAACCTGTATACTGAGTCAGATCAGTGTTCGCGAACAGGCTGTATTTTGCCCAATCAAACTTCATGGCAAGCAATCCTGTGGCGTTCGCTCCCATAAATAACAAGAATAAGGATAAGCCGATAGCAAGGGAAGAACTTCTGAAAACCGTGGAAATCATGAAAGCCATCGTGGCCATCATCGTCACATCGATCGACTTCAATAAGTAGGTTTTGATCAGGTATCCAATCATATTCTGCTCGACCACTTCACCATCAATATAAGCCAGATGAACAGATTGACCGGTGCCGCCGAATAGAATCAAGCCTACAAGGAAGGAGACAGCGAAAAGAATCCCAAGCAGTGTCACTCCGTACAGGATGACAGTGATATATTTTGAAAGTAATATCTTCGTCCTGGAAATCGGACGGATCAACAACAGCTTGATCGTCCCCCATGAAAATTCACTTGCCACGATACCTGCTGCCACGATGATCGCAAACAACCCAACGAGCGTCACGGCAAAGCCATTCGTTTCTACAAAAGTCCATACCGTTTCTTTCGAATTTGGTGCAATATCGTTTTCAATCCTGTACTCATTGAGGGCTACCCTTTCTTCCATCAAACCTTTATTGTATCTGTCTATACCACCTTCGGAAAGTGCTTTTTTCTCACCTTCGACCTGCATGGAGAGCTCCTGCTTCCAATTATCGGTTTCTTTCACTTTTGAATCTTCATATTTTGTGAATGCACCGACCACCCCTATTATCAGGATTAATATACCGAGCATGACCCAAGTGCCGACCCGCTTAAATATTTTCATCCATTCGTTTTTAATCAGACTAAGCATGCAAGACCTCTCCCTTCTCATCCGTGATTTCGAGGAATCTGTCCTCTAATGACTTCGCCACCTGCATGACACTGAATATTTCCACATCGTTGTCCACGAATGCTTTAACCAGCTGTGGGACCTGTTCTTTTGTAATTCCCGTTTGCAGCTTGTTATTCTTCACTTCGAATACAAGGGAAGGATTGAAGCTGTTCATCACAGCACGGGCCTTTTCTTCATCATTCACTTCAAATTGATAGACGAGCTCCGTCCCGCCCACAAAATCACGGACAGTTTGAACATCGACAAGCTTCCCTTTTTGAATAATCCCGATGCGGTCACACATCATCTCCATTTCGGAGAGAAGATGACTGGATACGATGACAGCCATGCCTTCCTCTTGAGCCAGCTTTCGTATGTAGGCACGAATTTCACGGATACCGGCTGGATCCAAGCCATTTGTCGGCTCGTCAAGAATTAGGATCTTCGGTTTATGCAGCAGGCACTGGGCGAGTCCCAGACGCTGTCTCATACCAAGGGAATATGTCTTGACTTTATCGTTAATCCGATCGGTCAAGCCAACCAGTTCGACCACTTCCTTGATTCGTTCTTCCGTTATCCCTTTTTGCATCCGTGCGAAATGCTGGAGATTTTTATATCCGGACATGAATTTATAAAGCTCAGGATTCTCGACGATCGCTCCCACTGAAGCAATCGCCCCCTCAAAGTCTTTCTTGATGCTTTTCCCCGAGATCAGTACATCCCCCTGGGATATGCTCATCAGTCCGACGATCATTCTGATTGTCGTTGTTTTCCCTGCTCCATTCGGTCCCAGGAATCCGAATACTTCTCCCTCATACACATCAAAAGAAAGGTCATCTATGATCTTTTTTCCTCTAATGACTTTTGATACGTTTTGTAACTTCACAATCGTATTCATTCTTCTCTACTCCCTCCAGCCGTCTTTTTCTTCAACCATTGAAGCACTGATAATCCTTCTTCTTCCCTCAGCTTTTCCACTTCGCAATGACCTTCGATCCTGCCATTGTGGATGATATAGGCTTCATCCAAGATCCCCTCGATTTCATCAATCTCATGCGTGGCGATGATGACCGTCTGCCTGCCAAAGTCGATATATGAAATCAGACTCTTCACAATCGAATCCCTGACCATCGGATCAAGGCCCGAAAACGGTTCATCCAAGAGAAGCACCTCTGTATTACGTGACAAGGTCAGGATAAGTTTCAATCTTCCACGATTTCCCTTTGATAAATGTTTAATTTTTTTGTTTTTATCCAAATCCATGAACTCAGACAGCTCATATGCTTTTTTCCTGTCAAAGTCGGGGAACTGCGAAGCATAGAATGAAATCATCCCATCAACAGTGAAAGCTTCGTAGAACATATCCAGCTCTGTTAAATAAGCCACTTTATCCGCTATTTTCCTGGTTACTGCCTCTTCGTTCACGGTCACGGTTCCGCTGCTTGGAATAACGAGACCGGCTATCATCTTCAGAGTGGTTGATTTACCACTGCCGTTAGGACCCAGCAATCCGTAAATTTTCCCTTTCTTAAACTGAATCGTGGTGTTTTCAAGTGCCGTCCCATGACCGTATTTCTTTGTCACCTCTTGAAACCGGATCACTTCTATTCCCCCTTCCCATACTTTTCAAGGCTTTCGATCATTTGCTGTTTCGACAGGCCGAGTTCTTTCATGTTGTGGATGAATTGCTCCACCACTTCCTTTTGGACCTTCTCATTCAACACTGATAAGACCTCTTCGTTTTCTGTCACAAATGTTCCCTGTCCTCTCCTCGTCTCCACAATGTCCATCCTTTCTAGTTCACTGTACGTTCTTTGAATGGTATTCGGATTAACACCCGATTGAATGGCCATCTCCCTGACGGATGGCAGCTTATCTCCAGGCTGCAATTCTTTCCTGACGATTCCCCGGATGATGCGGTCTGCTATTTGCACGTATATCGGCTTTGATGCTGTGTATTCTTCTGTCATTCCTTACACCTCGACTTTACGGTCTAATAACCAGCAGGAAGTGATGAACAAAGTAATCATGACAAGCCCTTCAAATGCGAAGGGAAGGATGGGGAAAGGGATGATTTCGCTGTAAAACCCTGCGTCGGCATTTCCCTGGCCAACAGTAAAAGCAAAACCTGCGGGTACATCGATCGTCCAGGCATCAAATAGATCCTGAACCCATCCAAAACTCATCATCATTGCGGTAATGCTCTGATAGATGATGATGAACCCGAGTATGAACAGCCATCTGATGTTTTTGATGGCAGGAAATTTCCCCAATGCGTGATAAAACGTCCAAAAGAAGAAAACCCAAATGGAAAAATTAATTGCTGCAGCTGTAATTCCAAGATTGAATATGATCCCTTCCTTAATCGGCCAATACGCAAAAAAGTTCGCATCATCCGGAAGGGAAGAAAGGCCGATGACTCCCAGGATATCAACCAATAAGAATGACAAGGTTGAGTAAATGAAGGCAATGATCAATTTCGGGGCGATTAGTTTGAATCCGCTTTGCGGACTGTGAAGCCACAACTGCGTCTTCCCTTCCACCCTTAGCATGGAAAAAATGATGACCGGCATGGCTGCCAGGTGGAAGATCCCGAGCATGATGACAAATACAACCACAACAGTGGGTTCACCTGTCACCCTGCCGAGTATCAGCCCCAATACGTAAATGAATAAGATAATGGCGATCCAGCCGTAAAACCAAATTTTCGATGTTTTAAAATCCTTCCAAAGAAGTCCTCTAAATGCGCTCATATGCGACTCTCCCTAAAGTGTTTTAGTGTTCTAGTTAGATAGTACACTATGACACATTTTGAAGTCAATCCTTTTTACATAAAATGGGTTCATTTATTTTGAACAATGTGTAAAGCTATAAAAAAGAACTCACACAGGGAGGGATCGGATGAATTCTTCAAGAAAAGGGTGGACCGATTACGAAGAGAAACTGTTATTTGATACGGTCCATTCATACTCGGAGCAGGGACTTTCAAAGAAAGCAGCATTCAAAGAAGTCTCAGCAAAAATAAACCGCAGTACGGCTACTTGTTCCCATCACTACTACGCCATCAGGAAAAGGCGGGAAACTGCTTCAAATGATGCCCCCCTGACTCTAGAGGATTGCATTCATTTCCTTCTAAGCATGCAGGAGCCAGGTACTGTATCCGAAGAAAAGAAACGGCTGCAGAAAGAAAAAGATGAACTTCTGCAGGTTCAAAAAGAATTGAAGGGAAGATTTGATAGACTACTAAAAAAACAAGAGAAGCTGCGGCAGCTCCTTTCCATCCTCAAAGAAGCGGAAAATTTTGCAGAAGCTCCTTCAGGACCCGTCATCCATTGACACTCTTAATAAAGAAAGGCCCGTCTTTATAATCAAGACGGGCCTTCCTTAAATCATTTATCTTTCACTCGTTTGATTTCGATATCTTTTAATAGCTGATTCACTGCATAGCTTGCCTGGATCAATCCTGCCACGGATGGGACAAATGCATTGGAAGACGGAGGCATCTGTGCCTTCCTGATCTTGGCATCGTCTTTCCCGACTTCCTTTCGTACGTCTTCACGGATGACAATCGGACTTTCATCCGAAAATACGACAGGCACGCCTTTTTTGATTCCTTCTTTCTTCAAACGAGTACGGACGACTTTCGCAATCGGATCCGTATGCGTTTTACTGATATCGGCAATCTGGAAGCGGGTCGGATCTGTTTTATTTGCCGCACCCATACTTGAGATCAATGGGATATCCCTTTTCAGGCATTCTTTCATAAGATGGATTTTGTATACGATCGTATCGGAAGAATCGATCACAAAGTCCAAACCATGGCTGAAGAACTCTTCATATGTTTCTTCTGTATAGAACATCTTCAATGAGATGACTTCACATTCAGGGTTAATATCTTTAATGCGGTCGCGCATAAGATCAGCTTTCGGCTTTCCTACAGTGGAAAGGAGCGCATGGATCTGACGGTTTACATTTGTGATATCGACATCGTCTTTATCCACCAATACGAGGCGGCCGACACCGGAACGCGCCAATGCCTCTGCTGCAAAGGAGCCCACTCCGCCGATTCCGAGAACGGCAACGGTGCTGTTCTTGAGGATATCGAGTCCTTCCTTTCCGATCGCTAATTCATTTCTGGAAAACTGGTGTAGCATTCGATCAACTCCATTATAAGTATTCGACTAGGTTTATACTGAATTAGAATAAAGGATAGCGGGGGGAAAATCAACTTGAAATCTTTTCTGCGCTTTGACTCCTGTTGCCGCTTTTGATTTCCGTGCAAGACTTCGCTTTCCGCGGGTGACCCGTGAGCCTCCAGACAGATTCCCGTGGGATTAACTGTCCAGCTACAGGGCTTAGAGACACATGTCATAAGCCAAACCGACCAAGAAGGCAAAGAACGCCTTCACGGCCGATTCGTCTTATGCCACACGTCTCTGAGCAAAGCCCTTCCGCTTTTCTGATAGGAGTCTTCGTCTTGCACTCCAATCAACCGCTGGAGTCAGCTTGAATGTAAAATACACTTTTTAGTATCTCTTCTATCCTTACTATACCGCTGTAAAACTCTTTATTACCATTCTTTCAATTTTACACATAAAAAACCAGGCATATTTCAGCCTGGTTATTTCAAATATGATTCAATTAATTGGAGTAAACAAGTCCCAATCGTGCCGTCGCTGCGATTCCTTCGTTTTGAACCCGCTCTCGGCAGGTGGGTGCTTTGCTCTGCTAGTTGTTAGTCCTTGTTGAGGCATGAACGCGTAACAGAAACGACAAGCTCCCGAAGTTTTAGTTGTTCGGTCAAAACTATCAGGGTTAACGTCGTACACATCAGGACTCGTTTGTGATTGTTTAAATCATATCATAAGATTTTTGAATTTTCAATGAACTGCCCTTAGGAAATTTTACTCATTCTCAATGTCAAGTGACAAAGATAACTCCTTTAATTGAGCTTCACTGACTCCGCCTGGTGCTTCCGTCAACAAGCAGCTTGCACTTGCTGTCTTAGGGAAGGCGATTGTATCGCGTAAATTTGTACGTCCTGCAAGAAGCATAACCAAACGATCCAATCCCAAAGCGATTCCGCCATGCGGAGGTGTACCATATTCGAATGCTTCCAATAAGAAGCCGAATTGCGCTTCTGCTTCTTCTTTGGAGAATCCGAGAACCTTGAACATTTTTTCTTGAATGTCGCGTTCATATATACGAAGCGATCCCCCGCCAAGTTCGTAGCCATTCAGAACAAGGTCATATGCTTCAGCACGTACTTCTGCAGGATTCGAATCGAACTTTTCGATATCTTCCCTTGCAGGCATTGTAAACGGATGGTGAGCTGCATAATAACGATTCTCTTCTTCATCGAACTCAAGAAGCGGCCAATCTGTCACCCAAAGGAAATTAAACTTACTCTCATCAATCAATTTGAGTTCTTTTCCTAATTTCATACGGAGAGCTCCCAATGCGTCCGCTACAACTGATTTTTTATCTGCTACGAATAGAAGGAGATCCCCTGCTTCGGCATCAGAAGCAGCAGTAATGTGCGAAGCATCTTCCTCTGTCACAAATTTTGAAATCGGACCTTTCAAGCCTTCTTCTTCTACTTTCAGCCACGCAAGGCCTTTCGCACCATAGCGGGAAACGAATTCAGTCAATGCATCAATGTCTTTACGGGAGTATTTGGATGCTGCTCCTTTTACATTGATCAGCTTTACTTGACCACCGGAACCGACGGCACCAGAGAAGACTTTGAAACCTGAATCCTTCACAACTTCCGATACATCAATCAGTTCCATTGCGAATCGCGTGTCAGGTTTATCCGAACCATATCTGCTCATGGCATCATCATAAGTCATTCGTGGGAATGGTGTTTCAACCGTTAAACCTTTTGCATCGATCATAAGTTTCTTCATCATGTCTTCAACAAGCGCCATGATTTCCTCTTTGTCCATGAAGCTCATTTCCATGTCGATCTGAGTGAATTCCGGCTGGCGGTCTGCACGGAGATCCTCATCACGGAAACAGCGGGCAATTTGATAATAGCGGTCAAATCCCGAAACCATTAGCAATTGTTTGAAAATCTGCGGTGATTGAGGCAGCGCATAGAACTCTCCAGGATGTACACGGCTTGGCACTAAATAATCACGTGCGCCTTCTGGAGTACTTTTTGTCAGAATCGGTGTTTCAACATCCAGGAAGCCGTTATCGTTTAAGAATGTACGGAAGGATGTCGTTACGTTGTGACGCATCTTAAAGGTATCGGCCATAGTAGAGCGCCTGAGGTCGATGTAACGGTATTTTAAACGGACATCTTCCGATACTTCCATTTGGTCATCGATCATGAATGGAGGTGTTTTCGCTTCATTTATGATTTCCACCTTATCCACCTGGATTTCGACTTTACCGGTCTTTAAATTAGGATTGACCGTCCCTTCCGCTCTTTCCACTACCGTACCGGAGATACTTAACACATATTCATTTCGGATCCTCTCAGCAAGTGCCAGTGCTTCTTCCGATAGATCTGGATTGAATACAGCCTGAACGATTCCTTCTCTGTCTCTGAGATCGATAAAAATCAAACCGCCAAGATCTCTTCTCTTTTGGACCCATCCCTTGATGGTCACTTTTTCACCGATGAATGCTTCTGTTATTTCACCGCAGTAAGCTGTTCTTTTTGTCATCTTGTTCTCCTCCTTGATGAATTTCTCCATCTTTCTTATATTAGGATAATTTTCCTTTAATGATATCGACAAACTGTTCCAGGTTTACTTCTTCTTGTTCTCCAGTCGTCATATCTTTTAAATTAATCTTGTTTTCCTTCAGTTCGTCGTCCCCGATGACCGCGACATACTTTGCCTGATGGCGGTCAGCTGCTTTGAACTGGGCTTTAAGCTTCCGGTCAAGATAATCTTTCTCAGAAGAAATACCTTCTCTTCTCACAGTGTGAAGAAGTTTCACTGCATAATCCTTGGCCTCATCACCAAGAGAGACGATAAAGAGGTCTATTCCTTCGTTGATCGGCAGTTCCACTCCTTCAGCATCCAGAGCGGATAGCAGTCTCTCAATACTGAATGCAAAGCCGATCCCAGGTGTTTCAGGGCCGCCTATCTCTTCCACAAGACCGTTATAGCGCCCGCCTCCGCAAAGCGTCGTAATCGCTCCGAAACCTTCAGCATTACTCATGATTTCAAAAGCCGTGTGGTTGTAATAATCCAGGCCTCTTACAAGAGTTGGATCCACTTCGAATTCTACATCCATGTCTTTCAGGTAATGCTGAACTTTTTCAAAGTACTCCCTGGACTCATCATTTAAATACTCAAGTATTGATGGCGCAGTAGACATCAATTCGTGGTCACGATCCTTCTTACAATCCAGAATCCGTAAAGGATTTTTCTCAAGCCTGTTTTGACAGTCTCCGCAGAATTCATTGATTCTTGGCTTAAAGTGATTGATCAGTGCTTCTCTGTGGGCATTTCTGCTTCCGGTATCCCCGAGGCTGTTGATGACCAGCTTTAACTGTTTCAATCCTAATTCTTTGTAAATACCCATTGCCAGGGAAAGTACTTCTGCATCGATTGCGGGATCCTGGCTTCCCAGTGCTTCTACACCAAATTGAACGAACTGGCGGTAGCGGCCAGCCTGAGGGCGTTCGTATCGGAACATGGGTCCTGAATAGTAAAGCTTCACCGGCTGACTTGGATTTCCGAACATCTTATTCCCGACAAAGGATCTTACGACGGATGCCGTTCCTTCAGGGCGAAGCGCCAGGCTTCTTCCTCCCCTGTCTTCGAACATATACATTTCCTTTTGGACGATGTCCGTCGTATCCCCGACGCCTCTTGTAAACAATTCACTTGATTCAAAAATCGGCGTGCGGATTTCTTTATATTGATAGGCATGACATAAATTTTTCGCCACTTCCTCTACGTACTGCCACTTTTCCACATCTCCAGGCAAAATATCCTGTGTACCTCTTGGTATTTGAATGGTCAAGTTGATTTCCTCCTTTAATGAAACTAATTTATGTAAATAAAAAAAGCCCTCGATCCCTTGTAATAATACAAGGGACGAGAGCTTATATTCCCGTGGTGCCACCCTAATTGAAGTCTATAAGACTTCCACTCAGCCAGTTAACGCCTGGTACGTTCATCTCCTACTAGAATATCGTTCAGAGCGAAACCTCCCCGAGTGTTCATTCACTAAGTCACTTTGCAGAATGCTTTCAGCCGCGGCATTTCCTCTCTTATCCAAGTGGTTGCTTAGTTACTATTCTCGATCATCGGTTTTAATAAATGTTATTTTATTTCTATAATGATACGTATGGCACATGTTCATGTCAAGGGGCAGAACGAAAATTTATCAGGATCTCTCCATTTTCTTTTTCAATAACTTGACTTCCCTTAAGCTAAGCCCGAATTCAGAAGCAAGCTCTACATTCATCGCGTCTTTCTCGCGTTCTACAAAATGATGAAAATTCACTCCGAACAACTGATTCTCTCCATTGGCACTCATAAAATTCTTATCACTTGACCTCATGCAGACCATCCTTTCAAACATTCCTATCTACTATCATTTCCAATTACCCATTTTTCTTTCGTTATAGAGGAATTTTAATTTTTTTATCGTATTTAAACGGTAGCAGGAATTTTCATCGGGATTAAATAAAAGTTCCTTTAAAATCTCCGATAATAAGTGAGTAAGAAAATTTGACAGAAGGTGGTGTAGACAATTAAAAGGATAACAGCAGTCATCCTGACATTATTATTGATCTTTCCTTTTCAACCGCTGACGGATTCATACGTACATGCCGACGAAGGAAAAGTATCCATCAGTACGGCCACGCTTAATGTCCGCACAGGACCCGGCCTCAGTTATCCAGTCTTGACACAAGTACATAGAAACCAAAAGTTCACGATTGTAGAGACGAAGAAAGACTGGTACAAAATATCCACCGAAAGAGGCCAAGGCTGGGTGGCAAATTGGCTCGTAACCCGCGAATCTTCTGGAACGGTAAATGACAGCGGTCAACAGGGAATCGTCAGCACCAATGGGCTTAGGTTAAGGAAAGGCCCGAGCACGGCCGATCCCGTAGTCACAGTCTTAAACAAAGGCGACAAGGTGACGATTTCTGAAACGAGCGGCAGCTGGCTGGCTGTACAATCCGGGAACGCTAGCGGATGGGTCCATAAAGATTATGTGAATCAGACCAAATCATCAAGTACATCTGCTGCCCCATCCAAAAAACAGGAAGCGAAGCAGGGAGTGATTACTGCGGGTACGTTAAACGTCCGGAAATCACCCTCACTGAGCAGTCCCATTGCAGGGGCAGTCCACAGGGGCAACACAGTATCGATAACCGGCAGTATTTCAGGATGGTATGAAATTCAGTTCGGAAATGCGAAAGCGTGGATCTCTGATAATTATGTTGAATTATCAAGCACCTCAGCTGAAGCACCTCCATCATCCTCCGGTTTCACAGGAATGATTACCGTAAATTCTTTAAACGTAAGAAGCGAGGCTTCTTTGAATGGCAATATCATCGGGAAAGTCAATAAAGGAGAGAAGTATCCTATATTGACAGAGCGAAATAATTGGTTTGAAATTAAACTCTCAGGCGGGAAATCAGGTTGGATTGCCGGTTGGTTTGTACAAAAAACGGTAGCAGATAAACAAAAAAAACCTTCCTCTTCACCACAGGGAGCCGATGGAACGGTGACGATCCTTCATAACGGGACTAATATCAGAAGCAGTGCCGATGTTCAGTCTGAAGTCGTCAAACGGGCGAACAGCGGAGAAACCTTTTCTGTCACAGGCAAAAAAGGAGATTGGTATGAAATCAAGTTAGCGGATGGCAGTACCGCTTTTGTAGCGGGGTGGATTGTATCCGTTCGTACGAGTAATGGTGCTGAGGCCTCTCCTTCCAGGAACACAAGCGGCGGGATAAGGAACAAAGTCATTACCATCGACCCGGGACACGGGGGTCGTGACAGCGGTACGGTTGGAACCAGGGGTACGCTTGAAAAGCTGCTCACAATGAAAACGGCCCAGCTTCTTGCCGATAAGCTTAAAAGCGCAGGTGCCGAAGTCGTCCTTACCAGGAAAAATGATGAATATGTGTCACTGCCTTCTCGTGTATCACTGTCACATTATTATGGATCGGATGCCTTTATTTCCATCCACTTTGACAGTATTTATGACAGCAGTGTCGCAGGCCATACTACTTATTATAATAAAAGCTACCAAAAGGATTTGGCGTACGGTGTGCATGATAGCCTTGCAAGCCGTCTGCCTACTAGAGACCGCGGTGTGCGTGTAGGAGATTATCACGTCATCCGTGAAAATAAACAAGCTGCCATTCTATTGGAATTAGGGTTTTTAAGCAATCCGACGGAAGAAGCTAATATGACTTCCCATTATTATCAAGACCTCGCTGCAACAGCAGTCTATCATGGGTTGAACGACTACTTCTCAAACTGACGGCTGCCCTTAAAGCCAATACTTAAAAAGCTTCTTCCCATTCATGGGAAGAAGCTTTTTCGTTTGATTATTTACTTTCCAGAATCAATGTGACAGGTCCATCGTTTGTCAATTTGACATCCATCATTTCCCCGAACACACCTGTTTCAACCTTTACGCCTTTTTCTTCTAATGTCTGATTAAAGTATTCATAAAGAGGGCGGGCATGATCCGGTTTCCCTGCCTCCATAAAATTCGGTCTTCTGCCTTTCCGGCAGTCACCATATAACGTGAATTGAGAAATAGAAAGGATCTCTCCCTTTACATCCAACAAGGAATGATTCATCTTTCCACCTTCATCTTCGAATACTCTCAGATTCACCACTTTATCCGCTATATAGCGAACATCTTCTTCTGTATCTTCATGGGTGATGCCCACAAGCAGAACAAAGCCTGAGTGAATTTTTCCGGTTACTTCTTCTCCGACAGACACCGAGGCTTCTTTACTCCTCTGCAGGACGACTTTCATGAAAGAAACCTCCCCTAGTTCATAATTCTGCGTACAGCATAAACATCTGAAATTTGTTTTATTCTCTCGACCACCCTGTGAAGGTGGGAGATATTTTGGATCGATATAGACATATTGATGGTGGCCATTTTATTTCGGTCCGACCTTCCGCTGACAGCAGTAATATTTGTTTTCGTTTCATTTACAACTTGCAGCACTTCATTCAGGAGACCTCTTCGGTCATAACCCGATATTTCAATATCGACATTATATTCTTTCCGGTCCTGTCCGTCCCCTTCCCAGGAAACCGGTATGAGTCGCTGTTCGACTTCTTCTGTCTGGACATTCGTACAATCTGCGCGGTGCACGGAAACTCCGCGGCCTTTCGTGATAAACCCGACAATCTCATCCCCGGGTACCGGACTGCAGCATCGGGATAATCTGATAAGCAGGTTGTCGATCCCCTTCACTTGTACACCGGCGTCCTTTTTCCGTTTAACAGGCTGAGCATTCAATTCCTTCATTGTTTCTTCAAGCTTATCTTCCTGTTCACGTTTCTTCCGGTCTTTCTCTGTCAGGCGATTCGCTATTTGGGCTGCAGTGATGCCATTGTAGCCGACAGCGGCATACATATCTTCTTCATTGGAGAAGTTGAACTTCTCTGACACACGCTGGATGTTTTCTGCCGTCAGGATTTCCTTCAGATCAAAATCTTGATTTTTGATTTCTTTCTCAACCAGGTCGCGGCCTTTTTCAATGTTCTCTTCTCTTCTTTGCTTTTTGAAGAATTGCTTTATTTTATTCTTGGCCTGAGAAGTCTGCGCAAGCTTCAGCCAGTCCTGACTCGGTCCATAGGAGTGCTTTGAAGTAAGAATCTCAATGATATCACCCGTCTTTAATTTATAATCGAGTGTCACCATTTTCCCGTTCACTTTAGCTCCGATCGTTTTATTACCGATTTCCGAGTGGATACGGTAGGAAAAGTCAATCGGCACGGAGCCGGAAGGCAATTCAAGGACATCTCCCTTAGGAGTGAACACAAACACCATATCAGAAAAAAGGTCGATCTTAAGAGACTCCATGAATTCCTCGGCATTGGCTGATTCATTCTGGAACTCAAGAATTTCCCTGAACCACGAAAGCTTCTTCTCGAATGAAACTTTTTCATCCAGGTTTTTACCTTCTTTATAGGCCCAGTGAGCAGCTACCCCGTACTCGGCGATTTCATGCATTTCAAGTGTCCTGATCTGCACTTCGAGCGGATCTCCTTTGGGGCCTATGACGGTCGTATGAAGAGATTGGTACATATTCGGTTTGGGCATGGCAATATAGTCTTTAAACCTTCCCGGCATCGGTTTCCAGCATGTATGGATGATCCCAAGGACAGCGTAACAATCCTTGATGCTGTCTACAACGACCCGGACGGCGAGAAGGTCATAAATTTCATTGAACTGCTTATTCTGAAGAGCCATCTTCCGGTAGATGCTATAGATATGTTTGGGGCGCCCTGAAATTTCGGCTTCGATTTGTACATCACCAAGGCGGTCCTTCACTTCATTCACTACGTCATCTAAATACTCTTCACGTTCTGCACGTTTTTTCTTCATTAAGTTGACAATACGGTAGTATTGCTGAGGGTTTAAATACCTCAGGGACGTATCTTCGAGCTCCCATTTGATCTTCGAGATCCCTAATCGATGGGCAAGGGGTGCGAAGATTTCCAGTGTTTCATTGGCGATTCTTCTTTGTTTTTCCTGGGGTAAATGCTTCAGCGTCCTCATATTATGCAGCCGGTCTGCAAGCTTGATCAGAATGACTCTTATATCCTGAGCCATTGCAACAAACATTTTCCGGTGATTTTCAGCTTGTTGTTCTTCCTGGGATTTATATTTGATCTTACCAAGCTTTGTAACCCCATCCACGAGCATGGCCACTTCAGCATTAAAGGCTTCTTCGATCTCGGCGAGTGAGATGTCGGTATCCTCCACCACATCATGAAGAAACCCGGCAGCAACAGTGGACGGGTCCATTTCCAGGTCTGCTAAAATACCGGCGACCTGAATCGGGTGGATGATATACGGTTCACCGGATTTCCGGTATTGTTCCTTGTGAGCTTCTTTGGCAAATTCGTACGCTTTCTTTACCATTTGAGCATGCTCATCATTCAAATATTCTTTTGTTCTATCGATAACCTGTTCAGGGGTTAGTACTTGATCTTTGGACATGATCAAAATCACCTTTATATTTAAAGATTTTCAGTGCTGTTTCATTTTAATGATTGTTACTATTATCAAATAAGTAATAGTGTTCTGTAAAGTGTTTAGGGTGAAATTCTCAGATTTCATCAAAGTTTGTCGAAATACGTCGATATTTTTTGGTCTATTAATACCGCTGTTGATTTCCGTGGAAGACTTCGCTTTCCGCGGGCGGCCGGTGAGCCTCCTCGGTCAACGGTGCCTGTCCAGCTGCAGGGCTTAGAGGCACATGTCATAAGCCAAACCGACCAAGAAGGCAAAGAGCGCCTTCGTGGCCGATTCGTCTTATGCCACACACCTCTGGGCAAAGCCCTTCCGCTTTTCGATTAGGAGTCTTCGTCTTCCACTCCAATCAACAGCTGGAACGATTAATATTGAATTTCTCATTGACTAGACTTAGCTGCATTTAGAACCAATTCACACTTTCTTCTATGATAGAAACAAAATCTTTAACAAATTCACCATATATATAAAAAAGGGCTGACATTTCGAAATGCCAGTCCCTTATTGATTCGTTTATGTGTAGTATTGACCTTGATGAAAGAATGTAAACTTAGTATTGCATCAGTGTGAGGACTTCGTATCCTTCGAGCTTTTCGCGGCCGTCAAGGTATGTTAATTCAATCAGGAATGCCGCGCCTGCAACGATTCCGCCTAATTCTTCTACAAGTTTGATAGTCGCTTCGATTGTGCCGCCTGTAGCTAGCAGGTCATCTGTGATAAGTACTCGCTGTCCTGGTTTGATCGCATCTTTATGGATTGTCAGTGCATCTTTCCCGTATTCCAGTCCATACTCTTTTTGAATCGTTTCACGAGGCAGTTTACCCGGTTTACGTACCGGTGCAAAACCTACACCCAATGCGTATGCCACCGGACATCCGATAATGAATCCTCTCGCTTCCGGTCCCACTACAAGATCGATTTCTTTTTCTTTGGCGTATTCCACGATTTGGTCTGTAGCATATCTATAAGCATCACCATTATCCATCAGTGTGGTGATATCTTTGAATTTGATACCTTCTTTAGGCCAGTTTTCAACGATTGTAACATATTGTTTTAAGTCCATGCTTCTACTTCCTCCTCAAATATAACGGACTCTTTTATCCTCTCATTAAACCAAGCCTTTAACTCGTTGTACGAAGAATACAACAACTCATTTTCAAGTTCATATTGCTGTTGTTTCTTCTGATACGCCGGGGACTCTGTTAAGTCTTTCTTGGTTTTGACGGGATTAAGAGAAATAAATCCATTCACTATTGTAACAAACTTCAATTCAAAAAACACCTGTGACATAAAATCTATTGTTTCTTTTGACCAGCCTTTATATTTGGCGAGATCATCGCCGTGCTTGTTTAAATCGAACGAACCTCGCTTTGTCAGAAAGGCATAATACCATTTAAAATGGTCACGGGTGGGCATCGTACTGAAGAAATGATCTTCATCCTGGAAGAAATGGGCATAAATGCGGTGAGGCTTCCCTTTTCCAACGATGGCTTTCACCATCTCCATTGAAGCTGGCATATCCAGCAGCACGATGCTTCCGCCATCTATCGATACATCATTCAGTGATTCGGCATCCTCTATCAGATGAATGTCCTCCCGATCTTGCATATGCAGCTTTTCAAGAGTTGATGAATGAAAACAAAAGATCTTTTTGTTCTCTTTGGGAACATGCTTTTCCCATTTATCGACTTGCCTTATTCCGCGTACATCAAAGAGCTGCCATTGGTCGATTTTAATATCATGCAGGAAGATCTGGGGTTTTTTCCGATTATTCCACTCATTGATCGATAGTTCCCCAATGATGGAAGCATCTGAAAAGGGTGTGATATGATCAGCGAGATCTCCCAGTCCAAACCCGACTCCATCCAGTTTGTTATTCTCATCCCCGAGTACTACTTTAAGATGATTTTGATTCGAACCAATTTTTTTATAGTGTTCAATCGAAACATCTTCGATGACCCACTTTGGCTTTGGATTTTGCATCCCAAACGGAGCCAGAAGTGAGAGCTTCTCGATCGATTCAATAGTGATTTCTTCCATTTTGACTGCTGCATCCATTACCGTGACGGGAATAAAGTCTTCTTCCGATAATTCACTTTCAGCAATTTCATTGAGTCTATTTCTAAGCTCACCCACGTGGTCAAGCTCTAATGTCATACCGGCAGCCATTGGATGTCCGCCGAAATGCGGTAGGATATCACGGCATTTCGATAAGCTTTTAAATAAATCAAAGCCGACAATACTTCTTGCCGATCCCTTTGCCATTCCCTTTTCGGAATCAAAGCTCAACACTATGGTTGGACGGTAGAATTTATCCACTAATCTTGAAGCCACAATCCCTACGACCCCGGAATTCCAGCCTTCTTTTCCGATCACGAGTACGGAGTTGTCATCAAGAGGATAATCGTTCTCAACCATTTCTATCGCTTCCTGAGTCATCGTATTGACAATGGCCTGTCTTTCTTTATTCAACGAATCAATTTCTTCAGCCAGGGCTTTTGCTTCTTCTCCATCTTCTGTCAGCATCAGGTCTACTGCAGGATCAGCGTCTCCCAAACGTCCAACCGCATTGATGCGGGGGGCAATCATGAAACCGATCGACTCCTCGGTCATTTCATGTTGATGAGCATTCGCCACCTTGCATAAAGCTTTTATGCCTTTTCTTTCTGTCACACGCAGCTTTGCAATCCCCCGTTTGGCAAGGATCCGGTTTTCACCGCGCAGAGGCACTAAATCAGCAATTGTACCAATCGCAGCAAGATCGAGCAGATGAGTTGGCAGTTCACCATATAAAGCATGGGCCAATTTGAATGCAACCCCTACTCCTGCAAGATCTCCGAATGGATATTGAGAGCCTTCGATCTTCGGATGGATAATCGAATGTGCATCAGGCAGATCAGGACCCGGCTCGTGATGGTCGGTGATGATCAGATCAATACCCAATTCTTTCGCTACATGTGCTTCATGTACGGCAGATATCCCGGTATCAACCGTGATAATCAATGTGAATCCTTCATCCTTCGCCCAGCGGAAAGCTGCTTCATTCGGGCCGTAGCCTTCGCTGAAGCGGTTTGGAATATAGAACTCCACCTCGGCTCCTATATCACGCAGAACCGTCATCATGACCGATGTACTGCTCACTCCATCAGCATCATAGTCACCGAATACGAGGATTCTTTCCCCATTATTAATTGCGTCCCGGATTCGTCCGACCGCTTTTTTCATGTCATTAAATAAAAATGGATCGTGAAACGAATCGCTTTTATCAAACAAAAAATCCCGAGCTTTTTCTACATCCTTCAAGTCTCGGTTCAATAATAATTTCGCAACAAGCGATGGTATTTTTAATTCTTTTTCAAATTCTTCTATCTTCTGCTGGTCAGATTCTGCAATCATCCAGCGTGTTTTAGAATTTAACATACGTTCACTCCTCAGCCTTACTTATTATACAAAACTGTGGGAGGTGTTTCAATCTCTCCAACTTAGGAAAACAAAACAAAAATGCGGCTGGGACAAAACTAAAAAACCATCATATAAAACAAACAATTTCAGTATAGACTCTTAATGCCGCTAATGATTTCCGTGCAAGACTTCGCTTTCCGCGGGTAGCCCGTGATCCTCCTCGTCGCCTTCGCTCCTGCGGGGTCTCACATGTCTAGCCGCAGGAGTCTTCGTCTTGCACTCCAATCAACCGCTGGGAAGACCTAAATCTATATGAACATTTAAAAAAATTAAAAACCCGAACTAATTTGCTTCCTAAATTGCAAATTAGTTCGGGTTTTACTTAGACTAAAACACTTCCGTCCCAGTCTCTTTTGTTATTCTCCGGTTTCTCCTATCGAATCCGGTGCCTGCTTTTTTAGGGAAGTCTCTTTCTTTTTATCCGAATGCTTCTTTTCTGCCTGCTCCCTTAGAAGGAGGTTCTCTTTTTCCAATGCTTTGACTTTACGCTGTACGACATACAGCCGGAAAAGACCGACGGAACCGATGATGATGCCGCCCATCAGTACGGAGCCGAGTATAACGAGGATCAGCGGCCATTCAGCCTCGCCGAAAAAATAATTGACTGTTACCGGATCGACATTGATCACTGCAAAAACAGCCACAATCAGTGCAAAAGTAATCCCCAAAAGTAATGTCCATTGAAATTTCATCTTATCTCCTCCTACATCAAATCAACCGAATCACTTGAGTCTCCTTCTGTTGGATTATATGGGTTGATATGAACAAATACGTCATTAACATTTGATTCTTCCATGAGCTTCTTCTTCACTGCTTTCCCCACACGGTGCCCGTCTTCTACTGTCATAAAGGGATCGACACTAATTTTTAAATCGATGATGACGTAGTGGCCATGTTCCCGTGCATGCAATTCGTTTATCTCCTTTACGTCGGGCACGGATTCAACGATTTTCCTTAAAGGGATGATATCTTCTTCATGAAGTACATGATCCAGTGTATTATGTATGGATTCTTTCCCCAGATGCCAAGCCATTCTGAGCACAAGGAGTGCGACAAACAGCCCTGCTACCGGATCTGCATAAACAAGCCAGTCAATTTCGAGTTTCCCTCCAAGGATAGAGGCTGATATCCCGACAAGGGCAGCGATTGACGAGAAAACGTCGGAGCGGTGCTCATACGCATTAACAATCAATGCATCACTCTTTAATCTTTTACCCAAACGATATTTATATTGAAACATAGCTTCTTTTACAATGATGGAAAAGATCACGGCATAGATTGCGATCATCCCGGGGGGGGATAAGGGATGAAAAAAAGATTCTATCGATGATTTACCGATTTCAATGCCCACTAAAAATAATAAGACTGCAACTATGATTGCTGCGATCGATTCTGCCTTTCCATGTCCATAAGGGTGATCCTGGTCAGGAGGCTGCTTTGCTGCACGCAGGCCGATAAATACAGCCAGGGATCCCACTACATCCGAGGCAGAATGTACGGCATCCGCAATCAGCGCACGGCTATTTCCGGCTGCTCCCGCCCCCCATTTGATGATGGCAAGAAGAATATTCCCGACAATCCCAACCATGGCAGCGAATTCAGCTTTTCTAAAACGTTCTTCAGGATTCATGAAGTAACCTCCTCTATTACTTTTTTATTGTAACCCAACTCCGTAAAAAAACGCGAATGATTCCGTAATCACCTAAAGAAAAAGATCCAGGGATGCCCTGGATCTCTAGTTTTATTGCTATTATACTTGTGGTTCGTCAGACCACTTTTTCTTCTCTTTCACCGTTTTGATTGTTCCTTTCTTCTTCAATTCCTTTTTCTTCATGACCAGCCATAGCTGGGATGCAATGAAGACAGAAGAATAGGTACCAGCGATCAACCCTACCAATAATGCGATCGAGAAGTTCAAGATCGATTGACTTCCGAAAAGTAAGAGGGCAATCACGGCGAAGATTACAGTCAGGACGGTATTCACAGAGCGCCCCATCGTTTGGCGGAGACTCTGGTTTACAACATCCTCAATATCCTCTTCCGTTTTCAGACGGCGTTTTTTATGAAGATTTTCCCTTATACGGTCAAAGGTAACAATCGTATCGTTGATTGAATACCCGACAATCGTTAAGACGGCGGCGATAAATGTAATATCCACTTCAAGCCTTGTCAAACTGAAGAACGCGATGATAAAGAAAGCATCATGCAGCAGGGCGGCAATGGAAGCCAAAGCCATTCTCCATTCAAATCGGAATGTTACATAGATGATGATACCGATTGAAGCGATCGCAACTGCATACATCGCGTTTTTGGCAAGTTCTTTACCAATCACCGGTGATACCGTACTGATGCTTGGCTCCGCTCCGTAAAGTTCATTAAAGTGATCTTTCAATTTAGCGATATCACCTTGACTGAGGTCTTCAGTATAACGCACGACGGCAATGTTCTGCTTATCGCCTGATATCACGATATCCTCGGAAGTCATCTTCACTTCTTCCAGCTCATTTTTAACTTTTTCAGTCGTCAGGCTTTCATCAGCAAGAATCTGCATTCTTGATCCGCTGACAAAGTCAATTCCAAGGTTCAGCTTGAAAATAAGGAGGATCAGGATACCCGCAGAAATTAAAATCCCGGATAAAGCAAAGAACTTCTTGCGCTGTTTCGCAAAATCGATACGGTCAAATCTTGTCGGAAGGTCGAGTGTATCATAATTCTCAGCTAAGTCTTTGATTTCACCCTTCTTCACTCCGAACCAGCCCGGCTTTTTATTAAAGAATTTACTGTGAACCCATAGTCCCAATAATAGACGTGATCCCCAGACAGCGGTGATGAAGCTTGTCAGGATGCTGACGATCAGCATCGTCGCAAATCCTTTAACAGAGCTTGTACCATACATGAATAGGACAGATGCGGCCAGAATCGTCGTTACATTCGCATCCAAAATCGTTAAGAAAGAAGATTTATTTCCAGCCTGGAAAGCCGAACGGATCGGCTTTCCGACTCTCATCTCTTCTTTTATTCTTTCATACGTAATTATATTGGCATCCACTGCCATCCCGACCCCGAGAATGACGGCTGCGATACCCGGCAGCGTCAGTACCCCGTTCATCAGATCGAAAATCAACAGAACCAGATAAATGTATACAGATAATGTAATTGTTGCGATCAAACCAGGAAAACGGTAATAACCAATCATAAATAAGAAAATGATCGCTATGCCGATGATTCCTGCAAGTACTGTTTTATCCAGGGCCTGCTGACCGAATTGAGCTCCGACAGAAGTGGAATAGATTTCATCCAGTTTAACGGGAAGTGCACCCGCGTTTAATAAGGATGCCAGATTCTGTGCTTCTTCCACAGTGAAATCACCTTCAATGATGACTTCATCCGAATTGATCGGCTTGCTTACTGCAGGAGCGGATAAGAACTTGGGATCTTGTTTGCCCGCTTCTTCTTTATAAGAATCTTTCCCCTCTTCATAATCAAGCCAGATGACCAGCTGATTTTGAGGCTCCATTGAGAGGATATCCTTCGTCAATTGATAGAACTTTTCACGATCCTTCAATTTCAGCGAAACGATCGGATTATTCTGTTCGTTAAAAGTTTGTTTCGCAGCTCCCGAAACCAGGTCGGAACCATCAAGACGCACCTTGTCATTTACGTCACGGAAAGACAGGTTTGCCTGTGTCGACAGGATCTCCCTCGCTTGATTCTGGTCCTCAACACCAGCTAATTGAACACGGATTCGATTTCCGTCTTCAATCTGGATATTCGGTTCGCTGACACCCAGGACGTTAATCCGCTTGTCCAGTGCATCTGCAGTGTTAGAGACTGTTTCTTTCGTTATTTCCTGTCCATCTTTCAGAGGCTGGACTTCATATAGAACTTCGAAACCACCTTGAAGATCAAGTCCTAATTTAATATTGTCCAGGATGTTCTTTGCTGTTCCTCCCATTGTACCTGCCAATAAAAATACAAGTAAAAAGAAGGCGATTATTCGGCCGCGCTTTACCATTATGTATAAATCCTCCTTGCCGTTTTTCACCACATGATAAAATTATTCCATTATATATTCTGACAAATCCATACTCATTATCTATGAGAATCAAAAGAGTGTCAATTAGATTTCAGACTATTCACCTTTTCTTTCCCGGCCGCAGAAGTTCGTTCAATTCCTCTTCATTGATATCCTCGAACCAATTTGGGGATCGATATGCTTCCACCGTTTCAAAGTTCATATATTCTCCCGGCTTGACTGTCAGTACATCACTTACCAATTGAAAAAGCTTCACGTCCAGTTCAGGCTTCTTCCACTTCTTTTTGGTCAGATAAGCCCATAGCCGTTCAACATTCGCCTTACCATATCCCAATATTTCAAACTCTTCTACTTTACTTGAAAGTGCTGGTTCTAATGAATCATAAAAACGATCATAAGGATGCTGATTCGTCTTCATTCCTCGTCACCGCCTAGGGCTAATTCATCACCATTAGCCAGAATTATGTACAACTTGTCATGCTTTGTCCACATGCCTGCATATACATTATTGTATACGATAATACCAATTTTGAGAAGGCAGGGAATTTTATGTCAAAATTTCTTAAAGGTACAATCATACTGATGGTTGCAGCCTTTATTACAAGAATATTGGGTTTTGTCAATCGCATCGTCGTCGCCAGATTCATCGGTGAAGAAGGCGTGGGGCTGTTCATGATGGCATTTCCAACCCTTATTCTCGTCATTACCATGACGCAGCTGGGTCTTCCTGTGGCCATTTCAAAAAACGTCGCAGAAGCAGAAGCCAAAGGGGACATCCGGAAAGTCAAAAAAATATTGGTTGTCTCCCTATCCACCACTTTACTCCTATCTGTGATATTCACCCCTGCCCTTATTCTGCTTGCTCCCTATTTGACTGAAACACTCTTCACCGATGAGCGCATCTACTATCCGCTCGTCGCCATCGCTCCGATCATTCCGATTGTAGCGATCTCTTCAGTAATCAGAGGATATTTCCAGGGACGCCAAAACATGAAACCTTCTGCCATCTCACAAGTCATAGAACAAGTTGTCCGCATCACGCTCATAGCCGCTTTGACCAAGACATTCCTTCCATACGGCATCGAGTATGCTGCAGCAGCGGCGATGGCCGCATCCGTACTTGGAGAACTTGCTTCACTGCTGTATTTGTTTGCAAGCTTTAAGCTGAGAAAAAAATTCAAGATAAGAAAAAACTTCTTTTCATCGATAAAGGATGGACGGCAAACCTTCACTGAATTGATGAGTGTGGCCCTTCCCGCTACAGGAAGCAGGATGATCGGGTCGATCGCATGGTTTTTCGAGCCGATCGTCGTTGCTCACAGCCTTGCCATTGCAGGAGTTGCCGCTTCGATGGCTACAAAGCAGTACGGCTCACTCACCGGCTACGCACTGCCGCTCTTGTTTCTGCCGTCCTTTGTCACGTTATCCCTGTCACAGTCACTTGTGCCAGCTATCAGTGAAGCGAATTCGAATAAAAATTATTCGCTGATCGAACACAGACTTCAGCAGGCTTTACGTTTTTGTCTCATTACTGGCGGTATCTCAGTCGTCATTTTGTACATTTACGCAAAGCCTCTCATGCAGATCATGTATGGCAGTGAAAGCGGTGCGGCATTTCTCATGATCATGGCCCCTTTCTTCCTGTTCTATTACTATCAGGGACCGCTGCAAGCGGTGCTGCAGGCATTGAATCTCGCACGGGCAGCGATGATCAACAGCTTGATCGGAGCAGTCGTAAAGACAGCGGTAATTTTCATTCTTGCCTCACAGCCGGCGTTCGGTATCAATGGAGCGGCCCTTGGAATTGTTACTGGATTCATGTTGGTGACCTTGCTTCATTTCATGACCATTCTTAAGTATATTCCGATGACTATTTATCTGAGGGATTATTTGAAGATCATCGTGGTTGTCG
Organism: Rossellomorea oryzaecorticis; assembly: GCF_038405515.1. GTDB lineage: Bacteria > Bacillota > Bacilli > Bacillales > Bacillaceae_B > Rossellomorea > Rossellomorea oryzaecorticis_A. The sequence goes on from NZ_JBBYAF010000039.1 coordinate 34,323, forward strand.
CTGCTTCCGGACTGTGGGGTCATTATTCTTACCTCAATCTCTTTACAGGGGAAGGGCTTATTTGGAGGCTTTTGTTCGGAGTCATTTCCACGACGATCGTCTACACAGGCCTGTCTCTCGCCTTAAAGCTCATCGTTAAATCCGATTTGGCCCGGATCCCGTTCATTCGCAGGTTCATCGTTTAAAGTGAATTTGTTGCTAATTACCGCTGTTGATTTCCGTGCAAGACTTCGCTTTCACTCAAATCAACAGCTGGATTCAGTTTATAACAATAAGCCCCTTCCTGATGAAGCGAAATCAGAAAGGGGCTTTTCGATGTGACGACTGGCTAACGCGAGGAAAAGCTCTGTAACCGCCATGGGATAAACGGACTTTCTGGATTAAAAGGCACCCGCTGCCCCTTACTTATCAATCATATCAATATAAAACTGGCCGTTATGGAAGCTGCAGAAGGAAATTTGGGAGATTTCCTTGTACCCTCTTTCCCGGAGTTCTTTTCGGAGCCAGAATGAGGTTTTTCCCATCATCTCCAGATGGTTGCTTTGAACTTGTCCATCGAGGATCAAAGGGAGTGTCAGCGTGCCTGGAGATTTTTTTTCTTTCTTTAATACTGACAAGCTCCCTGATGGCTCAAGGACGGCAAATTCAACGTCTGCCAGGTTAAAAACATCCTTTTCCCGAAGCTGGAGCAAAAGATCATCATAATTATACCGCTGCTTCTTCATCTCTTGCTCATCTATTTTTCCATTATGGATCAACACGGTAGGTTTTCCATCAACAAACTCCCTGAACGATTTCGAGCGCAATGAAAACCATGCAGTTATGAATTGAACAAGCACCATCACACCCATGGGAAGAATCGTATGGATGATCGGATCTTTCGGCTGCTCGATGGCCATTACGGCCATCTCAGCAATCATGATAAAAACGACCAAATCCAATATACTTAGTTCGCCAATCTCTCTTTTCCCCATGATTCTGAAGATGAACGTGATCAATAAATAAAGAAAAAGCGTGCGTATGATGATGACTCCATATTCCTCCACAACTTTTCCCCCTCAAAAAAAACATTTCACTTAGTAGTATGAACGTCAGTAAAAAAATAATCGGTGGAATTATTATCCACCGAGGAAAGGCCTTAAATATTTAAAATATACGTACACGGTAGAAACAGCCAGCGAGATCAAGGTGATGGGGATGCCGATCAGCAAATACTGATAAAATTTAATATGTACATGTTCTTTTGATGCAAGCCCCGCAATGACCAGATTTGAGGAAGATCCCAATAGTGTCCCGTTTCCGCCCAGACACGCGCCTAATGCGAGCGACCACCAAACCGGGTCCATATTGACCATCCCAAATTCACCGAATTCCTGTATAACAGGAATCATCGCCGCCACAAACGGAATATTATCGACCACCGCTGAAAGAATCCCCGTCCCCCACAGGATGACAAAGGACGTTTTCTGCATATCCCCGTCTGTCGCCCTGATGATTTCTCGGGCGATTTCATCAATGAATCCCGCTTCCTCGATTCCTCCTACAAGCAGGAACAGCCCTATAAAGAAAAATAACGTCCCCCACTCAACTTCTTTTAAAATCATTTCAGGGGGATAGATTTTTTCAAGCAGCAGCATCAATAGTACCGCGCCTGCAATCGCAACTGTTGTTACATCAAGATGAAACATCGGGTATAGGGAAAATCCTGTGAGTACCATCACCAGGACGGCAATCGATTGGAATAAGCCATTATTCTTCTTCAGATATTCCTTCGCAGATACTCCTTTCAGAAGCAGCTTACGATCTTCCTTTACATGGAGGACCTCCCTATAAACCACTCCCATAATTAATAAGGTGACGAGATAGACAATCACCACGACCGGAAGAAGGTTTTCAATAAATGCATTGAATGTAAAATGTTTTACTGCCTGGCCGATCATCATATTCGGCGGGTCGCCTATCAGGGTCGCAGTCCCCCCTATGTTGCAGGCAAGTATGGTCATGATCAGATAAGGAATCGGTGGGAGGTCAAGTAATTTGGTAAGTTTGAATAATATAGGGACAAGCAGCATCGCTATCGTCACATTCGCCAAAAAGGCGGAGCCGACTGCAGCCAATATCGAAAAGATAATAAGCAGGGCCAACCCGTTCCCATTCACGGATTGCGCCAGACGAATCGCGATATATTCGAAGAAACCCGTTTTACTGGTCATCGTGACAATGAGCATCATGGCAAACAATAGTGCGATGGTTTTCCAGTCAATATAGGTAAACAGAGCTTTCTCTATTGGGAATGCCCCTATCATTAACATGGCTGCCCCGCCTGCCATCGCTGCCAGCACGCGGTTCCATTTTTCTGTGATCAATAGAAAGTATACGAGAATAAAAACGATAAGAACAAGAGTCGGTGACATAATCAAGCTCCTTCTGCCCGAAGTCAAGTTTCATAATAAGTCTATGAGGCTTGACCATAAAAAATTTCTAGTCTTTTTTTAAAACCCTGTGAATATGCTTGTACTAGTAAAAAATTTATTAAGAGAGGGCAGAAAGGGGAGAACCATCATCGAAGCGAAAAAAATCGGAGGGGCCGTACTTTACGGAACTTTAACCATTTTTCTTATAGCAGTTGTGGCAAGTCTTGTATTCTCATTAATTCTTCGATTTACTGAGCTTACAGAAAGTTCGATTTCGTTATTTGTTACGATCATATCATTTCTGGCATTATTCATAGGAGGATTCATGTCTGGCGGAAAAGGTAAGATAAAAGGCTGGATGCTGGGAGGAACTACCGGACTGATTTACACACTCATCGTTTTCTTGTTTCAATATTTGGGATATGACAGTCTCTTTTCACTCGAACAGATGGTGTATCATGGCTGTTACATCCTGACGGCGATGATGGGAGGCATTCTTGGTGTCAATTTGAGCGGAGGGCCTTCAGGGGATTAAATTCCCGGCGGCATAATGAATAATAAAAAGGCTGCTCCAATGTGCATGGCACATGTTTGGGCAGCCTTTTTGCTATAAAGCAGCTTATACGTTAACTACTTCTCTGATTGCATTGCGATCATATGTAAGTCGGCTTCCGTCACCGCAAAGGATAACAACCTTGCCTTCTTCAATTGCATCAATCGTTCCGTGTAATCCGCCGATCGTAATGATTCTGTCACCTTTTGCCAGTTCATTCTGCATCTTCGAAATTGCTTTTTGACGCTTCTGCTGTGGACGAATCAACAAAAAGTAGAATAGCACGAACATAAGGATCAACGGTAAAATCGTACCTAAACTTTCCATTCCTTTCCCCTCCTTTCAATTCCATTATAGCTTAGAAGTTTTTCGCATCCGGGCGATTAAAGCCATATTGTTCGAAAAATTCTTCTCTAAAGTCCCCCAGTCGATCTTCTCGAATCGCTTGTCTGACCTGCTCCATTAAGTTTAACAGAAAATGCAGATTATGATAAGTCGTAAGGCGTATTCCAAAGGTTTCATCACATTTAATGAGGTGGCGGATATATGCACGGCTATAATTCTTACAAGTGTAGCAGTCGCAATTTTCATCAATCGGTCTGAAATCTCTTGCGTATTTCGCATTTTTCACGACAAGACGACCTTCGCTCGTCATCAGTGTGCCGTTACGTGCAATACGCGTCGGAAGCACGCAGTCAAACATGTCAATCCCCCTGATAGAACCGTCAATCAGTGAGTCCGGTGAACCCACTCCCATTAAATAACGAGGTTTATCTGTCGGCAGATGCGGAGTTGTAAAATCGAGCACGCGATTCATGACATCTTTTGGTTCACCGACTGAAAGTCCTCCTACAGCGTAGCCTGGAAAGTCCAGAGAGACAAGGTCACGGGCACTTTGTTTGCGGAGCTCTTCGTATTCCCCGCCCTGGACAATACCGAACAGTCCCTGGTCCTCAGGGCGCTGGTGAGCGGCAATACAGCGCTCAGCCCATCTGGAGGTTCTCTCAACCGAGCTCTTCATATAGTCATATTCAGCAGGATATGGAGGGCATTCATCAAAGGCCATCATGATATCCGAGCCAAGGGCATTCTGGATTTCCATTGCTTTTTCCGGGCTCAGGAATAATTTATCCCCGTTTAAATGATGACGGAAATGGACTCCTTCTTCCTCGATCTGACGCAGCTTGCTTAAACTGAATACCTGGAATCCCCCGGAATCTGTAAGGATGGCGCGGTCCCAATTCATAAATTTATGAAGGCCGCCAGCTTCTTTGATAATCTCATGACCAGGACGCAGCCATAAATGATACGTATTGCTGAGAATGATTCCTGCATCCATTGACTTAAGGTCTTCAGGGGACATTGTTTTCACAGTGGCCAATGTTCCTACCGGCATGAAGACCGGTGTTTCAAAGGAGCCATGCGGTGTATGAACACGCCCTAGTCTAGCCCCTGTTTGCTTACACGTTTTGATTAATTCATATTTTATTGCAGTCAAGGTGGTGATTCTCCTTCCAAATTAGGTAAAGCGAAGATTACTTTATGAACATTGCATCGCCGAAGCTAAAAAATCTGTATTGTTCTTTAACCGCCGTTTCATAAGCGTGCAATACGTTTTCCCTTCCGGCCAGGGCACTGACAAGCATGATTAAAGTCGATTTCGGAAGATGGAAATTCGTAATCAGCCCATCGATTCCTTTAAATTCATAGCCGGGATAGATAAAGATGTTGGTCCATCCATTTTCTTCGACGAACCTCCCATGCTTGGAAGAAATGGTTTCCAAAGTACGTGTAGACGTAGTGCCGACTGTAATGATACGTCCTCCATTTTCTCTCACTTCATTCAAAAGACGTGCCGTGCCTTCTGAAACTTGATAGAACTCAGCATGCATATCATGCTCTTCGATTTTATCGACCGAAACAGGTCTGAATGTGCCAAGGCCGACATGGAGAGTGATAAAGGCAATATGCACCCCTTTTGCTTTCAATTCCTCAAGCAGCTCTTCTGTAAAGTGAAGACCCGCAGTCGGAGCTGCAGCAGATCCTCTTTCTCTTGCAAACACCGTCTGATATCTATCCTGTTCATCAAGGCGTTCCCGGATATATGGCGGCAGCGGCATTTCACCGAGCTCATCCAATACTTCATAGAAAATACCGTCATAGTGGAATTCGAGTATCCTGCCCCCATGGTCCTTCAAGCCGACACATGTCGCTCTCAGTTTCCCGTCTCCGAAAACAATTTCTGTCCCGACTCTTATCCTCTTTGCGGGCTTGACCAGTGTTTCCCACTGTTCTCCGTCTTCCTGCTTCAATAAAAGCACTTCAATGTTTGCGCCTGTATCCTGCTTCTGGCCGAAGAGTCGCGCAGGGAGGACCCGGGTATCATTCAATACCAGGCAATCTCCTTCATTCAGGAAATCTACGATATGTTTAAATCGGTAATGTTCAATTGATCCCTGCTCTTTATCCAATACCATCAGTCTGCTTTCGGAACGATTCTCAAGTGGTGTTTGAGCAATCAATTCCTCAGGCAGATGAAAATCAAAATCTTCTACATTCACTTCATGTCACCCAGCTTTTTAATCTCACATATGAGGTCTATTTGAATCGTCCAATGAAATAAAACACAAGTGAAAGTATAACACTTAACAAAATAGAAGTCATAAGTGGAAAATAAAATGTTGTATTTTCTTTTTTTATCACGATGTCACCGGGGAGCTTCCCGATTTTAATAAAATGCATCAGAAAGCCGATGATCAGAATGATTCCGCCAATGATCATCAATAGCTTCGGAAGTCCTGTCACTTCGCGGGCACCTCCAGCTGAAAATGTTCATAGACAAGATGCGTCACGATCCTTCCCCTCGGGGTGCGCTGAAGGAAACCGATCTGCAAAAGATAAGGTTCGTACACATCTTCAATCGTATGTGATTCTTCACCGATACTTGCGGCAATTGTATCAAGTCCGACCGGTCCGCCCCTGAAACGTTCGATTATGCCCCTGAGCAGTTTATGATCGATATGATCAAGACCCAGCCTGTCGACTTGAAGGAGCTCGAGCGCTTCTCTTGAAAGTTGTGTGGTGATGTCCCCGTTTCCTTTCACCTGCGCGAAGTCCCTCACTCTTCGAAGCAATCTGTTCGCTATACGCGGGGTTCCCCTTGAACGCCTTGCCAGTTCTTCGGAAGCAGTCGCTTCAATCTTGGTATTTAATATTGCCGCTGTCCTTTGAACAATTTCGTTTAATTGTTCTTCATTATAATATTCCAAACGGCACAAAACTCCAAACCTGTCCCTGAGCGGTGCTGAAAGAGCCCCCGCACGCGTCGTGGCACCAACCAGCGTGAAAGGCGGAAGATCTAAACGGACGGACCGCGCACTCGGTCCGTTTCCGATCACGATATCGAGGCAGAAATCTTCCATGGCGGGATATAAAACTTCCTCGATTGCCCTTGGGAGCCGGTGGATCTCATCTATAAACAATACATCGCCAGGTTCAAGTGCTGTCAGGACCGCTGCAAGATCACCGGGCCTTTCGATTGCCGGTCCGGAAGTCGTCCGGAGATTCACGCCCATTTCATTGGCAATGACAGCTGCAAGGGTGGTCTTACCGAGTCCGGGAGGTCCATAAAGAAGAACATGATCCAATGTTTCCTGACGCATTTTCGCCGCTTCAATGAACACTTCCAGATTATGTTTCACCTTATCCTGGCCGATATACTGCTTAATCGTCTGCGGCCTCAACGAATACTCAAATGAATCCTCATTGAATTCAGATTCACCTGATACAATTCTTTCTTCCATTTAGCCTTCCTCCTTCCTCGATTTCTTATTATTTCAGCAGAAGCTGAAGGGCTTTTCGGATGATTTCATCCGCTGATAAACCTTCACCTTTCAATTTTGGTGTCACTTTCTTAATCTCCCTGTCAGAATAACCAAGAGCTTTAAGAGCAAGGATGCCTTCCTCAAACGCTTCGTCTTTGCCAGTATTCCCCGCGCCTGTTCCTTCATGTTCATTGAATAGATTCGGGAAGTAGTCCGGCACGACATCCTGCAGCTTCCCTTTCAAATCCAGGATCATCTGGCGGGCAGTTTTTTTCCCTACCCCCGGGAACTTCGTCAGGAAGCTTTCATTTTCTTCTTCGATCGCTGAAATGACCTGCTGCGGTGCACCCGATGCCAAAATCGCCAAAGCGCCTTTAGGACCGATCCCTGAGACATTTAAGAGTTTCATAAATAATAATTTTTCTTCCAGGGCCAGAAACCCATAAAGAGCTATGAGATCTTCCCGTACGTGCTGATATGTAAAAATCTGCATCTCTTGATTTTGATATTTTGAATAAAGAAATGGATTGGCTGTATAAAGTTGATAGCCGATCCCGTTATTTTCTACCACTACATACTCGGGACCGACTTGAGCAACAGTCCCTTTTATATATTCATACATTGAATTCTCTCCCTATCTATAAAAGCGGAGGCGGCTCGCTCAGCCCCGACAAGCATAAGGCGAGTCAACCAGGAAGGCGCTCTTTGCCTTTTTGGTTGAATTGACTTATGACCT
>NZ_JBBYAF010000040.1:0-38857 GCF_038405515.1 Rossellomorea oryzaecorticis
CGACCAAGAAGGCTAAGAACGCCTTCGTGGTCGATTCGCCTTATGTCACCCGCCTCTAATCAAAGCCCCTCCGCTTTTCGGCCCGCAGGCGAAGCCGAGGAGGCTCACGGGTCACCCGCGGAAAGCGAAGTCTTGCACGGAAATCAAAAGCGGTATTGAATGTCTCATGAAAACCCTGCCATCCCTTATACATTAATCCTCCGTTTAACCCCTGTCGAATAAGGTAATAAAATTGTACAAAACTATTTTCATTTGCCTATTGATATTGCTTGAAAATGCCTGTATAGTACAGTATTGTTTATCAAAAAGCTACACAAGAAAGGACCTGTTTTCATGAAACTTGGTGCCCGCATCCTTAAAACGGGAATCGCGATCGTCATAGCATTGCTTGTTTCACAGATGTTAAATTTACCATCGCCTGTGTTTGCTGGAATCGCTGCGATATTTGCTGTGCAGCCGACCATTTACCGCTCTTATTTATCCATAGTCGAACAAATTCAGGCAAATCTGATCGGGGCGGGGACTGCTGTATTATTCGTCCTATTGTTTGGAAGCAACCCGCTTGTCGTGGGACTTGCAGCCATCGTAGCCATTGCAATCATCCTTAAATTCAAACTGGAAAAAACGATCGGTCTTGCGTTGGTGACGATGATCGCCATTATGGAAGTCACGGATCAGGCATTTATCCAGTTTGCACTTATACGTTTTTCCACAATCATGATTGGGGTATTTTCCTCATTTCTTGTGAACCTGGTATTTCTTCCGCCAAAATATGAAACAAAACTGTATTACAGGATCTCAGATTCAAGTGAAGAGATTCTAAAATGGATCAGGCTGAGCATGCGGCATGCGACAGAATTTCATCTATTAAAAAAAGACCTTGAACGCATGAAGGAAAAATTAATCAAGGTCGATCAGATATATCTTCTGTATAAAGAAGAAAGAGATTATTTCAAAAAGAATTCCATCTCAAAGAGCCGAAAGCTCGTCATATACAGACAAATGATTTCATCAGCAAACAGGAGTTTCGATATTCTAAAGCGGATAAACCGCTATGAGAATGAAATCCTGCAGTTGCCTGATGAATTGAAGAACAGCATTAAAGGACAGCTTGACTGCCTACTGACTTATCATGAGCAGTTATTATTGAAGTTCATCGGTAAGATGCATCCTCAAACTGATTCAGAAGCATACCAGGATGTATGTCTGCACAGAAAAGAGCTGCTGAAAAGAATGCTTGCTGAGATACAAAATAACAGTGAGAACGAAAACGTTCAAAACTTCCACATGCTTCATATTTTCTCAGCCATCTTTTTATATGATGAGCACTTGGAGCATCTGGAAAAGCTGATTACAAGCTTCCAGTCGTATCATACGGATGAGAATGAAGTGGAAATCGGCGAGGAAGAGGAGTAATAAAAAGAAAGAGCGTCAAACCCGAATCGGGATTTGACGCTCTTTTTTAATTAATTTTTCATCTTCGGATCCAGGGCATCACGTAAACCATCCCCCATCAGGTTGAACCCGAGTACGGTAAGCATGATAGCAAGTCCAGGGAAAATCATCGTCCATGGTGCCTGGAGCATGAAGGTACGTGCATCTGCGAGCATTTTACCCCATTCAGGAGTCGGTGCCTGGGCACCCAGTCCGAGGAACCCCAATGCCGCAGCCTCGATGATTGCTGTTGCAATGGCAAGTGTTCCCTGTACGATGATAGGTGCCATACTATTAGGAAGGACATGACTGAATAGAATTCTACTGTCCTTCATCCCTATCGCTTTAGCAGCCATTACATACTCTTCCTGCTTAACACTCAGCACTCTAGAACGAATCAGACGCCCGAAGTTTGGAATGTTGATGATGGCAATGGCTATCAACGCGTTTCTTAAAGATGGCCCAAGAGCCGCTACTACTGCAATTGCTAGCAAGATACTAGGAAAAGCAAGCATGATATCAAAGATACGCGAAATGATCGTGTCCACCCATCTTCCATAATAACCGGCAACGATTCCTAAAAGGCTCCCTGCAACTGCCGAGCCGATTACTGCAAAGAATCCTACCCATAGTGAGATTCGCGCACCATGTATGATTCTTGATAATATATCACGTCCGAAGTCATCAGTGCCGAGCCAATGCTCCGAAGATGGAGCCTGCAGCCTTTTTGACAGGTCCTGTTCATTGATTCCCTGCGGGGCAATGACTGGAGCCAGAACGGCTAGGATAATGAAGAATAAGACGATACAAAAACCGACAAGCGCGATTTTGTTTTTTATAAAGCTTTTCCATGCTTCCTTCCAGGGAGATACCGTTTCCTCTTGAAGTCCTGGGTTTAATTCCTTTTGCGGTTCTGCGATTTCTGCCATCAGAGTTCACCTCTTTCTTCTATTGATGTTAGTTATATTTAATACGCGGATCGACAGCAGCATACAGTAGATCTACGATTAAGTTAATCGTCACGAAGATTGTAGCCACTACCAGAATCCCGGATTGGATTACCGGATAATCACGATAACCGATCGCTTCATAAATATAACGGCCAATTCCCGGCCACCCAAAAATCGTTTCAGTAAGAATGGCTCCCCCCAGCAACAGTCCCATTTGCAAACCTATGACTGTCAATACTGGAATAATGGCATTCTTCAGTGAATGCTTGTACACTACCCAGAACATTTTTAATCCTTTTGCCCGGGCTGTACGAATGTAGTCCGACCGCATGACTTCAAGCATACTGGATCGCGTCATACGTGCAATGATCGCCATGGGGATCGTTGCAAGTGCAATTCCCGGCAGGATCAAGTGCTTTAATACTTCACCCAGCTGATCAAAGCGCCCCTGAATGATCGTATCGATAATATACAGATTCGTGATGGAGTCGATTGGATTTCGAATATTCTCCCTGCCGGTTGTAGGCAGCCAGTCAAGCTGAATTCCGAAAATCCACTGTTCCATTAACCCCAACCAGAAGATCGGCAGGGAAACCCCGACCAAAGCCAGGATCATAGCCGTGTAGTCAAACCATGAGTTCTGGAACCATGCACTGATGATTCCTGCATTTACGCCTATGACGACAGCTATGATGATTGCAACCACTGCCAGTTCAAAAGTCGCTGCCAGATATGGCCATATTTCCTGAGAAACTTCTACTTTTGTACGCAATGACTCACCTAAATCACCTGTCAATAAGCCGCCAAGGTAGCTGAAATATTGTACATACCATGGGTTGTCAAGACCCAACTGGCCCCTAAGTGCCTCAATCGCTTCTTTCGTCGCCTGCTGACCTAAGATCACCTGAGCCGGGTCTCCCGGAATTGCTCGGATGATAAAAAATACGATCAGGGTCATACCCAGTAATACAGGTATCAACTGAAGTAATCTTCGTATGGTGTATTGAAACATCTTGTTCACCCCTCTTAATGGAGATTGTTATCCTAAGAAGCTAGTTCTCTTTTCAATTATGTACAAAGGGGAGAAATCAACGAAATCTCCCCTTTGTGATACTTATTATTGTTCGATATCGACTTCGCCTAGGAAGTCAGAACCTGTTGGATGCGGTTTGAAGTTCTTAAGTGCTGCACTTCCAGCCAGTAATGGTGTGGAGTGAGCCAGTGGAACCCATGGAGCATCCGCATGGATGATTTCCTGTGCTTCTTTGTAAAGCTCTTCACGCTTTGCTTCATCTGTTTCAGATTGAGCAGCGATTAGTTTTTCATGAAGCTCGTCATTGCTGTAGTACGTGTAGTTGTTGCTTCCGATATTGTCTTTATCAAGAAGTACATATAAGAAGTTATCAGCATCTCCGTTGTCACCAGTCCATCCTAATAAGAACGCGTCAGCTTCACCTTTACGAGCTTTTTCAAGGTAAGTTGCCCACTCGTAAGAAACGATTTTTGCTTTGATGCCGACTTCGGCAAGGTCAGCTTGAATGGCTTCAGCCACTTTTTGTCCGTCCGGCATATAAGGACGCGGAACAGGCATTGCCCATAATTCCATTGTGAAACCATCTTTGTGTCCTGCTTCAGCTAAAAGTTCTTTTGCTTTTTCAGGATTATACTCATAGCCTTCGATTTCGTCGTTATATCCGCTGATTACCGGAGGCATTGGGTTTTTCGCTACTTCCGCTCTTCCTTCGAAGAATGCATCAACGATTTCCTGCTTATTGATTGCATAGTTGATTGCTTGACGAACTTTAGGATCGTCAAAAGGTTTACGGGTAGAAGTTAAACCAAGGTACCCAACGTTCATGGATGGACGTTCGAATAACTGTAATTGGTCATTGCTCTCTACTTGTGATGCATCACTTGGATTCACACCATCTGCAAGGTCGATTTCACCAGATACTAATGCATTTAGACGTGCAGAGTTTTCCGGAATCGACTTAAATACGACTTGATCTAACTTAGGATAATCTTTTTGCCAGTAATCTTCGTTTTTAACTAGAACAATCTTGTCATTTCGCTTCCATTCCTTGAATTTGAATGGACCTGTACCAGCATCTGTTGGAGCTTCACCAAGCTTATCGCCAAGCTCATCAAGTGCTTTAGGGCTTACAATCGCAAATGGACTCATTGCGATATTCTTTAAGAATGGCGCTTGAGGGCGCTTTAATACGAATTCAACTGTCTTTTCATCTACAGCTTTTACTTCTTTTATAACGTGGCCTTCATCACCTTTGAATCCGCCAAACATAGATTTGTAGTAGTAGAAAGCTTCTTCATTTCCATTCATCCAGCGTTCGAAGTTTTTCACGACAGCATCAGCATTAAAGTCTGTACCGTCTTGGAACTTGACTCCTTCACGCAGAGTGAATGTATACGTTAAACCATCATCTGAAACCTTCCATTCTTCTGCAAGTCCAGGATTCACTTCTGTATCCTGCTCACCAAATTCTACAAGTGTTTCAAAAATGTTCTTAGTGACCTTAAATGATTCACCGTCAGTAACGGTTGCCGGGTCAAGAGCAACAGAGTCTCCCCCGCGTCCGAAGATCAATACTTTAGGATCTCCGCTATCTTTACTGTCACTGCCTTCCCCTGAAGAACCTTCAGAGCCTCCGCATCCGTATAAGACGGATGAAAGGACTAAGATTAGCAGCATTAAAATTGACCAGCCTTTCTTCCTCAATGAAATCCCCTCCTGAATAATGTTTATATACTTATGAGGCTTGCCGTCTAATAAAGATGGCAAGCTACATAATGCCCTGGTTGGTGTTCCTTGAATTCCGGCACCTTCTGTTTACAAACTTCCGTTGCATGAGGGCAGCGGGTATGGAAGGTGCATCCGCTCGGCGGATTGGAAGGACTTGGAATATCCCCCTGCAACAGCATCGTTTCCCTCTTAAAATCCGGATCCGGTATCGGAACCGCAGAGAGAAGTGCCTGCGTATACGGGTGCAATGGCTTTTCGTAAAGCTTTTCGCTATCACTGAGTTCTACCATCTTCCCAAGATACATAACTCCCACTCTATCGCTTATATGTCTAACTACACCCAGATCATGTGCAATAAAGATATAGGTGAGTTCGAACTCTTTTTGAAGATCCTGCATCAGATTTAAAACCTGGGATTGAATGGATACGTCTAATGCAGAAACAGGTTCATCTGCAATGATCAATTTCGGTTTCGTCATAAGTGCCCTGGCGATCCCTATACGCTGTCTCTGCCCGCCGCTGAATTGATGCGGGTAGCGTTTCGCGTGATAGCTGCTCAAACCTACAATGTTAAGCAGCTCATGAACTCTCTTTTTTCGTTCCTTTGCCGATCCCATTCCGTGGACCTTGAGCGGCTCTTCCAAAATCTTTTCTACGGTATGCCTTGGATTCAGGGAGGCGTATGGATCCTGAAAGACCATTTGGATTTCCCTGCGGATCTTCCTCATCTCGGAGTTTGGCAGACTCGTAAGCTCTCTATCTTCGAAAGTGACCCGACCTTCGGATGGATCGATCAGCCTCATCAGCATCCTTCCGGTAGTGGATTTACCGCATCCGCTTTCACCTACGATGCCCAAAGTTTCTCCTTTATTGACTGTAAAAGAGACTCCGTCCACCGCTTTCACTGAGCTGACAGGACGTCCAAGAATTCCTCCTGTGATGGGAAAATGTTTCTTAAGATTCTCAACCTTTAGCAATGGTTCCGTCATAAACTCCCTCCTCTGCTTCATCGAACAGGAAGCACCGTGTGCAATGTCCTGGTGTGGTTTCATATAATTCCGGTGTCTCGACTAGACAGCGGTCGAATGCAAAATCGCAGCGGGCTGCAAACCGGCACCCTCTTTTGATCGAACCCGGCTTAGGGACATTCCCTTGAATCGAGTGAAGCCGCTGCTGTTTGACACGCATATCAGGTACTGATTGGATGAGTCCTTTTGTATATGGATGCTGTGGATTTTTGAAGATTTCCTCCACTGTTCCTTCCTCAACCACTTTTCCTGAATACATCACAACGATTCTCTCGCACGTCTCTGCGACTACTCCCAAATCGTGAGTGATCAGAAGTACTGCTGTATTCAGTTCTTTATTTAACTTTTTCATCAATTTTAAGATCTGTGCCTGAATGGTTACATCCAGCGCCGTGGTAGGTTCATCGGCAATAAGCACCTGAGGGTCGCAGACCATTGCCATCGCAATCATGACCCTCTGTCTCATTCCGCCTGATAACTGATGCGGATATTCCTTGATCAGCTCGTCGGCCCGCGGGAGCCCTACTAATTTCATAATATCAACAGCTTTGTCTCTCGCTTCTTTCTTTGTTGCTTTTGTATGTATGCGAATCGCTTCGGTTAATTGATCTCCTATTGTAAATACAGGGTTTAACGATGTCATCGGTTCCTGGAAGATCATGGCTATGTCATTACCCCGGATATCTCTCATTCTCTTTTCAGAAGCTTTCGTCAGGTCTTCATCCTTGTAAAGGATCTTGCCCCCTGTTATTTTCCCAGGCGGGCTGGGCACGAGTCCCATGATCGAAAGGGATGTCACACTTTTACCGCATCCGCTTTCCCCGACCACTCCCAGTATTTCTCCTTCATTCACATGAAAACTAACGCCATCGACTGCAGGGACTTCTCCGTCATCGGTAAAAAAGGAGGTCCTTAGATCTTCTACGGTTAGCAAAGGACGTGCTTGACTCATTCAAATCCTCCCCTTAAAACAATTCTCTCTTTTCTTAATTATGATACTTTTCTAAATTTTTATATGTTTCTTATTATACAAGATGTTACAAATGTTGCAATCTATTTTCAGAATTTTTCTATTAGATAGATTTATCGGTTCGGATGCCCAGTCCATTTCAATATATGTCCAATAATTAGTTTCATGCTAGCTATTAATAAGTTATTTAGACCTAAACGGTTTTCATTTTTCGAATGAAAATTACCCCTGGAATGAAAAAAGTCATGACATTTCACCTATCTATCATTACGGTGAAATGTCATGACTCTCTGTTATTGATCTAATTGCTGTACCTGGAAAAGCTTATAATAATGGCCTTGTCTTTTCATTAATTCCTGATGCGTCCCCATTTCGGCGACTTCTCCATGCTCCATATGGATGATCCTGTCCGCATGGGTGATTGTTGATAAACGGTGAGCGACAATGAACGTTGTCCGATCTTTCGCCAATACTTCCAATGCTTCCTGGATCAGATGCTCACTCTCGAGATCCAGGGCCGACGTAGCCTCATCGAGAATAAGAATAGGAGGATTTTTCAGGAAAACTCTGGCGATTGCCACTCTTTGCTTCTGTCCGCCGGAGAGCTTCACACCTCTTTCACCTACACGCGTGTCGTACCCTTGAGGAAGCTTCATAATGAAATCATGGGCATTTGCCGCTTTGGCAGCCTTGATGACGTCCTCATCACTTGCTTCCGGGTTACCGAACTTGATATTCATTTTCACAGATTCACTGAAAAGAATATTATCCTGCAGGACCATTCCGATTTTATCCCTGAGCGATCTGACCTCGAATCTTCTGATGTCTGTACCGTCTAATTGAATTTCCCCTTTGGTCACATCATAGAAGCGCGGGATCAAGCTGACAAGAGAGGATTTACCCCCGCCGCTCATTCCGACGAGAGCAACGGTCTCCCCTGACCGAATATCCAGATTGAGATTTCTCAGTACCTCTTCTTCCTTAGGGTCATATTGAAATGACACATTCTTGAACTGTATATTGCCTTTTACATTCCGACACTGAATTGCTCCTGGTTCATCATCGACATCGTACTTTTCATCCATGAATTCAAAGACCCTGTCCATGGAAGCGATTGATTGTGTCAAGGTAGTCGATGAGTTCACCAGCCTTCTCAGCGGATTGTACAACCGGTCAATATAAGCGATGAATGCCGCCATTGTACCGATGGTAAGATCCCCTTCTATTACCTGCAGGCCTGCGTATCCAATGATAATCAATGGAGAAATATCCGTAATCGTATTCACGACCGCAAAAGCTTTCGCATTCCAGCTCGTTTGATTTAACGCTTTGGTTAAGAAGTTACTGTTCTGTCCTTGGAACTGCTTTTGTTCGTAGTCTTCTACTGCAAAACTCTTAATGACAGACATCCCCTGCACTCGTTCATGCAGATGACTCTGAACTTCTGCCAGCGCCTGAGAACGCTCCCTGGTCAACCCCCTGAGCCTCCCGAAGAAATAGCGTACAGAAAAGGCATAGAACGGAAACGCAATGAGGGAAACCAGTGTCAGTGTCACATCCATCGTGAACATAATCGCAAGCGCAATGATGATAGTCGCTGCATCCAGCCATAGATTCATGAGACCAGTGATGACAAAGTTCTTTGTCTGCTCAACGTCATTGATCACCCTCGAAATCACTTCACCTGCCCGGGTATTGGAATAATACTTAAAACTAAGCTTTTGAATATGGGAGAATAGAGTATCTCTTAAATCAAAGAGAATCTTATTTCCCGTCCATTGCGCAAAATATTGCCTGTAATACTCGACCGGCGGCCTGATGACGAGAAACAGCACAAGCATAACGCCCATGATCGTCAGTAAATTACTAGTTTTTTCATCTGTCGTCAAGCTTCCATTCCCCACGATATCATCGATGACATATTTAATCAGAATCGGGATCAGGAGGGGAATCGCAAACTTTATTATTCCTATGATGAGTGTACCAATGATTTGCCAGCGATACGGCTTGACAAATTCCAGGTAACGTTTGATACTATCCAAGTTATTACTCCTTTCCAAGTAAGAGCCTGTTGATTCAGAATGACTATATTGTATCTTTCTATAGCCGTTCTCAGCCTCCATTAAAAAGGGATGACCCAACAGGAACACGGTGTTCCTTTTCTCCATTTGCCTGTGCAGGAAGAGAAAAGGAGGCTCCATACTGGGTCAGCCCTTCGTCAACTATACATTTGTTCAGGTTGGTTACCCCCTATGAGTTAAGTAGCGTTCATACCAGATATCAATAAAGTCAGGTGCAAAAGGACCTTTCCTTTGCCGTATCCATCGTACAAGCTTGTCAACATTCCTCTTCAGGATGTGATCGATCACATCCGGGTAACCGTACAATTTCCGATGAGCCTCATATTCATCCTCATCAAGTAAGGTATACGTCATATCTGGAAACACTTTAATATCCAAATCATAATCAATGTACTTGATTGCTTCATGATCGTATACGAATGGTGAACTTAAATTACAATAATAATAAATCCCGTCCTCACGGATCATACAAATAATGTTAAACCATAGCTCAGAATGAAAATAACAGATCGCCGGTTCACGCGTCATCCATGTTCTGCCGTCGGATTCTGTTACGAGTGTCCTGTCATTTCCACCGATGATAATATTACTTGTCCCTTTCAGGACAGTCGTTTCATTCCATATCCGGTGGATATTGCCATCATGTTTATAACTATGTATTTGTACAGATCGCCCTTCTGTGGGAACAGCCATTGTATCCCCTTCTTTCCTAACAAATTCCATGTATATATGTGTTTATTCTATTATTATAACGTTTCCCTCGAAAATTTAAAACAAAAGGGCTGTCTTTAAAGAAATTCGTCTTTAAAGATGGCCCGATTTTTACGTTTATTTAACTTTGAGTGGCACTTATGAACTCCGCATTTGATTTCCGTGCAAGACTTCGCTTTCCGCGGGTGACCCGTGAGCCTCTTCGTCGCTGTGCTCCTGCGGGGTCTCACATGTCTAGCCTGCAGGGCTTAGAGGCACATGTCATAAGTCAAACCGTCCAAGAAGGCAAAGGGCACCTTCTAGGTCGGTTCGCCTTATGCCAACCGCCTCTGAGCACAGCCCTTCCGCTTTTCGAATTGGCCTCTTCTCCCGCAGGAGTCTTCGTCTTGCACTCCAATCAACAGCTGAAACCGACCAAATATCAGCAGTATTCTTCAACCTAGCATTTGAAAAGAAATTAACATAAAAGCTAAGATGTCACTTCATTATATTCTTCCTGATAAGAACGAATCACATCATCGGTTTGTTCCTGAAAGATACGATGGATTTCTTTAAGCTCTCTTTTCTTTTGGCAGATTTCATTCTTCAGTGATTGGACCTTGGTCATTTCCTGTAATTCTATAAGTTCTTCTTCAAGCTTCTGACAGCGCTCTATCTCTGCCTGAAGAAACAACAGCTTATCCATTGTCGCCAACTGTTCAGATACCAATTGATTAAACCTTTGCTGCATCAAACCTACCATCCCTTCTAATCAAGCTCTCTTAAACATTCTTCTTCCAGTCCCCAAACCCTTTGACTACATCTGTCATAATCCCACCAGTTTTGTCGACAGAAGCATCGAGGGACGGGCCTTTAGCTTGCTAAAGGCCCGTCCCTCGATGCTTTAACGTAAAAAAGCACCCGCTCGGAAAGCGGGTGCTTTGGTCTGATCTTCAGCGATTATTGTTGTTGACCAGAGTTTTGAGATTTTTTAGCTTGAGATTGAGCGTTTTGTTGACGCACCTCTTGAGCGTTTGTTTCAGAAGCGAACTCAGTACCGTATTGTTGCTGAGCTCCTCCAGCTTGAGCGTTTTGTTGTTTCACGTGTTGAACGCTAGTACCAGATTGAGTTTTGTTTGGTTGTTTTGCCATTGTAATCACCTCCACGCTAATTAAGATAACCAGGCGGGGAGGAGACTATCCAAAAAATATCCGGAAAAACATTCCATCTGCCATCATTAAACGAGCAGGGATCGTCCGCCGTCTACAATGATGGTTTGACCTCTGATCATCGATGAATCATCAGATACGAGGAACAACACTGACTTCACAAGGTCCTCTATTTCCACCATGCGTCCAGCAGGAGTATTTTTACGTGCATCCTCCAATAGCTCTTCACGATTCGGGAAATGCTTAAGTGCATCCGTATCAATCGCTCCTCCAGAAACAGCATTTACGATGATATTCTTTGGAGCAAGCTCCACTGCCAAGTAACGCGTCAGCGCTTCGACTGCTGCTTTTGATACACCTACAGTCGTGTAGTTATCGAGGTAACGAATCGACCCAAGCGAGCTGATGCTGACAATCTTTCCGCCTTTATCCATCAGCTTCGCTGCTTCCTGGGCACAGAATAATAACGCTTTACTGTTGATGTTCATCGTCCAATCCCAGTGAGACTCTTCAAGTTCCATTACAGGTCTCAGGACGCCTGAAGCCGCGTTGCTGACGAGTACATCAAGACGCCCGAATTCTTCTTTTATCTGTTCGAACATCGCTTTGATCTTATCGACATCCCCTACATTTGCACGGACAACAAATGCTTTTCGTCCTAATTTCTCCACTTCTTCCGCCGTTTCAAGTGCCCCTTTTTTACTGCGGGCATAGTTCACAACGATATCGTATCCTTGTTGTGCCAATTGTATTGCAATTTCTCTTCCAAGACCCCGGCTGCTTCCTGTTACTAATGCTACTTTTTCACTCATTCATGATCATCCTTTCAAATTCATTTTCCATAACAAGCAATTCTTTTTCAAAGCATAATCAGCCGCCTTTTACTAAAAACTAAAGAAGAATATTCGAACTAACGGGAGGGCTGATTCTATGTATGTAGGTCGGGATATGACGGAGCTGTCCATGCTTCCTAAAGGTGAATGGAAGAAAAGCGAGCTTGCTTACTTTCATCATTCACTACAACAAATAGTACCCTATTTAAACGCAGAAGGACAATCCATTCATCGTGAAATCGTTGAAGAAATTGAAAACCGCGGCGGATTGAACCGCGGGGAAGCCGATTATACACACGGCACCAAAACGGTATATGATTGATTACAAGGCCCGTCCCCCGATGCTTTAAGCATCGGGGGACGGGCCTCTGAAATCATTTTATTACTTCACTTGTTTCTTTCCAAATCTTCTGGTGAGAGACCGGAAAAGCAAATCTTTCTAATTCTTCTTCTGATACGGCAATCAGTTCAGTATCTTTTAGTGTGGTGCTCTCCACACTGCCGGCATATACTTCTATATCCCAGATGATATGTGAGAATACATGCTGAATTCTGGTGATGACCCCGGCTTTCAATGAGGCAGCCACTCCATATTCTGCTTCTAAGAACTCTCCAAGCTGCTTTCGGCCGCTTCTCGAGGTGCCGACTTCAAAATTGGGGAATTCCCATAAATTCGCCAGCAAGCCAGTACCAGGGCGTTTATGGATCACGACCCGGTTATCTTCTGTAAAGAGAACGGCCGCAGCCATATTCATTTTGCGCGCCGCTTTCTTTTTTGATTTGATTGGAAGCTCCTTCTGCACTCCTTCATTAAATGCCTGACAATGTTCACGGACTGGACACAGCAGGCAGGAAGGTGAGGTCGGCGTACATATCAATGCTCCCAGTTCCATTAAAGCCTGATTGAAATAGGAAGGGTTTTGTTTCGAAATAAGGGCCCTGACGGCTTCTTCAAACACTTTCCTTGATGCAGGCTTTGCTATATCAAGCCAGATGGAAAGGATCCGCGAGAACACTCTCATGACATTCCCATCTACAGCAGGCTCCGGTTTTCCATAGGCAATACTTAGAATGGCCCCTGCAGTATAAGGACCGACACCTTTCAGTGAAGAAATCTCTTTTGGGGTATCAGGTACGATCCCCTCATATTTTTCATGAACTTCCTTCACTGCCGACTGCAGATTTCTGACCCGGGAATAATATCCAAGGCCCTCCCAAGCCTTCAATACTTCATCCTCATCTGCAAGGGCGAGAGCATCAAGTGTAGGAAATTTTTCAAGGAATCGGTTAAAATAAGGGATGACAGTATCCACTCTGGTCTGCTGAAGCATGATTTCCGATACCCACACTTTATAAGGGTCTCGATCCTTTCTCCAAGGCAGGTCACGCTGCTCTCTTGAAAACCAGGAGATTAAATCTTCCTGAAATTCCTCACGGTCAATGGTTTCTATATGTTTTAATGGTTCTTCTTTCAATTTGTACCTCCAAAGATGTTAGATGTTTCGATGATTAGGGAATAAATAATGTATTATGAACTTTTTTTGAGCCCGATGTATTTCATTTCTTCTAAACCGCCGCAGATACAATCATCCAATAAACCAAATAATAAATGACAACGTGACGTTCGTAAACGTTTAAGGGCGTAAAAATGTGCCTCTGTCGGGACCACGAATGTTTCGATGTATCGATTGGAGTCAGCTTCTGATTTTTCCCAGCGGATGTTCATTGCGTCATACTGCGGTAATGACTGGATGATATTTCCCATGATCTGCAGGTACTGATGATGGAAACTTTGCTTGATTTCATATTCAAGATAAATTTGCAATGGTTTTTTCATTTGAATTAAGCTCCTTTTAACCATATCATGAAGGGCAACGAAAACAAACGAATTCAGTCAAGGGAGGGAATTTTTTTGGATACAGGTACTCATATTGTTATGGGATTTGCTCTGGGAGGTTTAGCCACTCTCGATCCCGCAGTCGCTGAAAGCAGTGCTACGTCTACCAGTGTTCTCATAGCTGCAGTCATCGGTTCTCAGATCCCTGACATTGATACTGTTTTGAAACTGCGTAATAATGCAGTTTATATACGTCACCACCGGGGAGTCACTCACAGCATCCCCGCTGTCCTGCTATGGCCGCTGATCATAGTCGCCTGCATTTATCCATTTTTTCCTGAAGCCAATCTGCTTCACTTATGGATTTGGACATTTGCGGCTGTTTTCCTGCATGTATTTGTCGACATATTTAACGCATACGGCACCCAGGCACTGAGGCCGATTTCGTCGAAATGGGTCGCTTTGGGAGTGATAAACACGTTTGATCTTCCTATCTTCTCCATCCATGTGATCGGTTTGATCCTATGGGGATTCGGCTTACCGCCTGGTGAGACCTTCCTGGTCATGTACATTGTCATTTTCGCCTATTATGTACTCCGTTTCCAGGTTCAAAAAGCAGTGAAGAATGCAGTGAAAAGAAGAATACCGGAAGCCGAGAAAATCATCGTCTCCCCTACTATGCGCTTCTTCCAATGGAGGCTTGCAGTGGTCACGAAGGACAAATTTTATGTTGCAAGGGCATATCGGCGATCAATCACGATTTTTGACGAATTCAAAAGAATTCCCGTACCTGATCTGCCTGTCATTAAAGCGGCCAAGAAAGATAAGAATCTTTCCGCGTTTCTATCCTTCTCTCCGGTTTACCGATGGGAAGTAGACGAATACGACGACCATTTCGAGGTCCGCTTCATTGACCTCCGCTACCGAAATAACGGCCATTATCCATTCGTCGCACTCGTCCAGCTCGACAAAGACCTTACCATTGTAAGCTCCTATACAGGCTGGGTCTTCAGCGAAGAAAAACTGCGTAAAAAAGTAGATATCGACATTTTAATCGATTAACGCACCGAGGGACGGGCCTTTAGCATACTAAAGGCCCGTCCCTCCCTTCTTTAATGTATTAAACCATCGTCTTCATTACTGTCTTCATTTTCAAGCAGGTGTTTGTATTTAGGATTTCGTGCAGCAAATTCATGAATTCGGGAACCATAGTTTGTGATCCATTGACGGACGACTTTTTCCGTCATTTCTTTTCCCTGATATTCGTAACCTGCTTTGGCATATGTCGTTTCGAAATCTTCCCACACGAGCTCGACCCAGGTTCTTGCCCGCTCATATGAAAGTTGAGTATTGTTCTCCAACAATAACTCTGTCAGTTCATGAAATGTCGACTCCATTTCTTCCCCTCCTTTTCCATTTGTTTTTATGATAATCTACAGCGGGTCCAACCATACTATTAGTACGTGGTTAAGCTTAGTGGTCGTCTTTGCTTTTTCACGGTATGAAATATAACCTTTTAGGAGGCAGATTATGCGTAATAAAACAACCGGGTTCCCCAATATGAATAATAACAAATTCGAAGGTGAACCAAGAGCGAAAGCTGAATATGCATCTAAAAGGGCAAATGGCACCATCAATACCCATCCTCAAGAACGTATGGCGTCTTCAGGAAAAAGAAAACAAGACTCGATTTGATGAAGTTAACTTTTTAGGGGGTAGTCACGATGGCAAACATGAAAAATAATTTCTACCAAAATAAGTACAGCAGTCCATTCAACAAAGGATTCTACAATCCGAAGCATGCTCATTCACAGGCAAATGGACAAACCACGCAAACACAGAATATGATCATTCTGGAAGCTGAAACCCGTAAGCGTTCTTAAACCTGTGAAGGTCCGTGCCCCATCGCTTTAAAGAAGCGCGGGGTACGGACCTTGATTTTATTTTTTGTCTGGTGTCAGCAGGGAGATCGGCAGTGCTTCTTCCTGGCCTTCACCACCCAGACGGTAGCCCCATGCAAACACACCGTTCAGGTAGTCTACTTTAAAGAAAACACCGGGATCCCCTTCAATGGCATAAATGCCGCCTGACTTATAGTCTTCAGGGTTCATCAGGTACGCTTGAGCCATTAACGCTTTACGTTCAAGCACAGCGAATTCATTGACGATTCCCAACTGTTCGGCTTTTCTGGCCTTTTCCTTTAGGTTAGCAATTTCCTGCTGCAATTCATGCCGTGACATCTCACTGTATCTTCTCTCTTGCTGTTCCATCTTCTCATCACCTCTACTAATGATAAGTATAGATAAAATGATACAATAAGGAAAGTGGATAGGCTGTAATTCATCATTCTCTCATTGCTGAATTTTTTATATACCATTCAGAAAGGACGATTCATCATGAAAAAAGCAATCATTACAGGCGGGGGAACCGGTCTCGGTAAAGAACTCGGCAAGCTGCTTTCAAAAGAGTATCATATTGTTTTGCTGGGCCGTACAAAGGAAAAGCTGGAAGAGGCTGCAAATGAAATAAAAGAGGCAGGCGGCGAGGTTTCCTATGCTGTCCTGGATGTACGATCACCACTAGAAGTAGAACAGGTCTCGTCAACAGAACTCCTTCAGGGTGATATTGGATTATTGGTACATAACGCAGGAGTGGGTTACTTCGGTCCATTGTCAGAAGCGAAGGGCGGAGAGCTTGAAGCCATGTTTGAAACAAATGTACTTGGCCCTATCCGTTTAACAAAAGGTCTGCTGCCGCAATTGGAAATAAATAAATCAACCATTCTAAATATCATCTCCACAGCAGGTTTAAGAGGCAAGAAGAATGAATCATTATATGTCGCAAGCAAGTTCGCACTGAGGGGCTTTGGTGAAAGCCTTCAGAAGGAATATGAAGGTTCCGGCTTAAGGGTGGTCAATGCTTATATGGGCGGTATGAACACGCCGTTCTGGGATGAGACCGATCATATCAGTGACCGTTCACGCTTGCGCTCCCCTCAGGAAGTGGCGGAAATCATCGTGGACCAATACCAATCGAAGGATGAAATCGTCATAGACTCCAAGAAATAGAAAAAAGTCGAGGATCGCTTCCTCGACTTTTCCCTTCCGGCACTTCTTTTCCCTACTCCTCTTCTTTCAATACCTCTAATAAACGTTCAATTTTCTCAATCGAAAACCCTTTCCGATACAAAGTCTGCTTCATTTTCTGCTCATATTCATAACCATCGTATTTAGAAGATAATTTTCTATGCGCTTTCTGTCCCTGATGATAGATTGCATCCCATTGTTCATCAGGTTCCCGTTCGGTTTCAATCGATTCCCATACGGTTTTCAATACCGCACTCGAATATCCTTTCCGAAGCAGGTTTTGTTCGATTTTCTGCTTTGCTATCATAAATGAATCTTTTCGGTACTTCTTCATAAGTTTTTCTGAAATTACAACCGCCTTATCGACCTGCTTTTCGAATGTAAATGACTCGAGAGCTTCTTCAATGTATGGATCATCGACACCTTTACGGTACAATTCACCGCGTATCCAGCCCGGTCCTTTGTCAGATGTATTGATTTGGGTTCCTGTGAAGGCCTGTGCAAATTCTAAATCGTTGATATACTTCATATCATTAAGTTTATGTATGACTTCATCAATAATGCCTTCTTCCAATTCACCGTCTTTCAAATGATCGCGGATTTCCTTTTCTGTTCTCATTCTATATGATAAAAAGTGAATCGCTTTGTTTAACGCCTTTTTCACATCATCTTCATACTGCATTCCTGAAATCTCAAGCTCGTCAACTTCAAGGCCTTTTCTCAAGCCGAATTTGGCTAGCACGACTTCATCCACACTGAATGCGTACTTGCCGTCTATAAATAAATTGTAACGTTCATCATTTTTCACTTGTTTCGTAATTTTCGTTATGACACCCATATTTTCCACCTCCTTACTAATGTAACACATCCGATTATGTTTTTTATTCTGCAGATAGGTAAAATAATAAGTAATACTGGAGGGATGAGCATGAAGATTGCCATTACAGGAGGAACAGGGTTCGTAGGGCAGGCAGTAACCGAAGAGCTGCTGGACCACCACCATGAAGTTGTAATCCTTACACGAAACCCTGATAAATATGAAAATCGTTCAGGTGTTACGTACGTTAAATGGTTGACTGAAGACGCAAATCCTCTGAATGAACTGGAAGGAACCGAGGTGTTCATCAATCTAGCCGGGGAATCGATTAACAGCGGCCGGTGGACTGAGGAAAGGAAGAAACGGATCATCAACAGCCGTATATCAGCTACCCAGGAAGTAATTGATTTGATGAAGAAATTAAGTGATAAGCCGTCCTGCTTGATCAACGCGAGCGCCATTGGCTACTACCCTTCATCTACGACGAATACGTACACGGAATCTTCAACTGATAAAGCGCATGATTTCTTGGGAGAAACCGTTCAGATTTGGGAAAGAGAAGCATCGAGAGCTGAACAATCAGGCTTTCGAACGGCATATACACGATTTGGTATCATTCTAGGAAAGGAAGAAGGAGCCCTCCCCCGCATGGCGCTTCCTTACAAAATGTTCGTCGGGGGAACCGTATTACCAGGGAATCAATGGATGTCCTGGGTTCATATTGCAGACGTTGCCAGGGCTATACGATTCACAGCAGAAACTGAAGTGGTTTCCGGACCGGTTAACGTCACAGCACCTGAACCCGTTACCATGAAAGAATTCGGCATCATCCTTGGAAGTGTATTAGGCAGACCCCATTGGATGCCTGTACCTCCATTTGCTTTGAAAATCGCTATGGGCGAAATGAGCCAGCTCGTATTGGAAGGTCAGAAAGTGCTGCCGAGCGTATTGTCTGAACAGGGTTTTCAATTTGAATATACCGAACTTGAAAGCGCACTGGTGAATATTTATTATTCCAAATAGGTATGCCCCCTTCTTTTAAAGGTAAAAATAATCATAAATCTTTGAAAAGAAGGGAAGTACATAGTATGGATAATAAGCGCAAAAAAGACAAAGACAAGTCAAAATTGTCAAGCATGCAAGAGGTAACCTATTCAAGGGAATTCAAGAGAGCCGACCGAGCTGCCGGGTTCAGCCCTAAACGGCATACGTAAGCAAATATTACCTAACTAAAAGTTCCCCTTTTGATAAAAGATAAAGGTACAAGCTCACAACGCGTGAGTCTTGTACCTTTGTTTTTTAACCTAATAAAAAGGGGATGTTCGTATTGGGCAGATCACGAGGACATAAAAAACACGACAAAAACCTGAACAGCTTGCCGCAGACACCGGCTGCATTAAAATCAGACGGAGTAGATGAAGAGTTCTCAAGAGAACTTGCCGACCAGGCTGACATGGAAGCACAGGCTCGCGCAAACGCAGCGAACCAACGTGCACGTGTAAAGAAAAACCAATAGCAGCAGCCCCTCACGGTTAAAGAAATAGGCCTGAGGAATTCAAACGAGCCGCCCGTGCTTTAAGCATGGGCGGCTCTACATCTTCACAAAAAAATCCCCCTGTACGTCCGCAGGGGGATTTTTCATTCAAACGACAATCGGTTTTTTATGATGGTTATCTTTTTTATGAACAAGGTTCTGCTTCAAGTAAGGCATTATCCAACGATCTGCCCCCCAGTGGAATGCACCTTTACCAGTAAAGAGAAGGATGACTGCGACTGTAAGAAGGATTGGATTCGTGCTGACTGTACCGGCCATCAGGAAGTTCAGGTTCATGAATGCTCCGGCAAGTAAAGCAGGGATTGTCATTAACCCGGTGATCAACCCGAGACCTACCAGCACTTCCCCCCAAGGAATCAAAAAGTTGAACAACTCAACATTTGGTACTGCGAAATTTTCCAGAAACGCTGCATACCATCCTTGTACAGCCGGATGCTCACCTGTTGCTTTCGCCATTGCCCCTTGCAGAAATCCGCTTGCATCAAATCCATCGTTCACTTTATGCCAGCCTGCTTCAAACCATTTAATCCCCAACCAAATTCTGAACACGGTCCAAACTACGCTAACTTTTTCATTATGCCACCATTTCATGATGGTTCATCTCCTTATGATTTAATTGTGAAGTATTTCACAAATATAAGTAAAAAATAATTCGTTATCAGCTGATTGATGAAATTAGTTTGTGAAATGTTTCACATTTACCTTACACTTATAATATACTCCTCACCCCCTGTTTGTGCAATAGACATTTGCTTTAGTTCATAAAGCTGTCATAAGTATGAAAAAACAGGGGATTTAGTCTGTTTTGGATTATATCCCCTGGGGGGGTTCCATTTCATTATTAACAAATCAACGAGCTTTGAAATCCACTTCCCCAGGATAAAGCTCCTATTTTAAACTTACAACACCAGCCCCACGATTTCATCCACCCAATCAGAACGTTCATCTTCACCAAGCTTTTCACACAGACGGTTATGAACCCGCTTGAATTCAGGAATGATCTCTCTCATCACCTCATTAATATCCCCGGGTTCACGACCTGCTTCCCAAGCAGCAAGCAAATCCTGCTGATTCTTGTTAAAAGGAGATCGCTCCCCTTCATATTTCGACCACTCCCCTGGAGTATTGGGCTGCCTGTCATTCTCCATTTCCCAACCCGCAGCAACCGACCACCTCATCATATCCAATGAATGGAGCGCATAGTAGAGTTCTCCCCTTCTCAGCCTTCTATACACCTCATGCATATGAGCAAAGAATTTACTTCTCCATAACTCGAATTCCCCGGGACTCAGCTCGTAATGCAGACCTTTCGATTGCTCCCTGACCTCACTAACAATTCCGTAAGGATCATATTCGATTTGTGACTCTTCCTTTATGTAAGGGGAAGGTTTCAGATCTTCTTTTTTATAATAAAAAGCATCCACCTTCACAAAGCTTTTGTAGTGTGCGACCGTATGCTTCGCCCAAGGGAAATCCTCATAATATAGGACTTCTCCCCAATGCTTTGCCCGTTCTTTCTTGTTTTTTCTGTATTCTTCGTACACTTCATCTTTTACGACGATCCTTAAATCCAAATCGGAAAATCGGTCGTGATTGCCCCTCGCTATCGAGCCGCCATAGAAGACAGCCAGCACATTTTCGTCCTGAATTAAATCTCTATTAATCTTATTCTTTAATTTCTCTCGTTCTCTGATCAAGTTTGCATCTCTTTCTTCATGTTTCGTTTCGAATTCCAAAGCGGTTCCTCCTTGTTATTAAAAAGTTTTTCTCTCTTTCACTA
The DNA here is from genome assembly GCF_038405515.1 of Rossellomorea oryzaecorticis. Lineage (GTDB taxonomy): Bacteria > Bacillota > Bacilli > Bacillales > Bacillaceae_B > Rossellomorea > Rossellomorea oryzaecorticis_A. The sequence continues at coordinate 20,993 of NZ_JBBYAF010000040.1, forward strand.
CAACGAAGTCTTCCTCCCTGATTTCACTTTTTTCAGGTACCAGCAGGGATTGAAACTCTTTAAATAATTCTTGTATTTCCTTATATTGATTGATCAACTCTATGCTTTTTTTATATTCTTCTTCATTACTATACCGGGTGATTTCCATCCACTTTGAAGGCTCGTCCTTACTTTTAAGGTGTATAGAATGTAAGTCTATATGACGGCTGTAGATGTCCGCGGCTTTTTGCTGAATTCTTAAATACTCTTGTTCTTTGTCCGGCTGGATATAATATTCATATACTTTCATAAACATCGGCTCCACTCCTTCCCCTTTGACATGTATCAACAATAGGGACCTTTTAGAAAACAAAAGCGTTGCCTCTCCTCAAAGAAGTAACGCTTGAACTATCTATAGGAACACTCCCAGCTCGTACATACGATGTTACGGCCGTTTTGTTTGGCTTTGTACAAAGCTTCATCAGCCTCTTGAAAGAGTGACTCCTGTTTCTCATCCCCCGGTCTAAGTGCTGAAACACCAACGGACACAGACAACTGAAGCTTCTTCTGTTCCGGCAGGAGAAATCCGTGCTCATATACAGCTTCCCTTACCCTGCCTGCAATTTCTTTAGCTTGTTCCACGGTACACTTAGGTAGAAGCAAGGAAAATTCCTCTCCTCCATTCCGTGACAAAATGTCACCGGACCTGGTCAAACGACTCAATAATTCAGAGAGCTGTTTTAACACTTCATCACCTGCTGTATGGCCGTAAGTATCATTTATTTGTTTAAAATGATCGACATCAATCAGACAGATGGCGCACGTTTCATTCTCCTCTATCGCTTCTTTAATCATGCGGTTATAATGTCTGTCAAACGAACGGACATTATAAAGACCAGTCAAAGCGTCTCTTTGAGCATTTTCTTTATACTGATAATAACGCTCGCTTGTCTTTCTGATATAATCGACAAAATATAAAGTCAAGAAGCCGCCTATCAATGTACTGAGGACATGGAATAATGCAAAATCCAACACCTCTGCATACTTATCCACAACGATGTAAAGGGAAATCGAGAAAATTAATTGACTGTAGAGCAAAAGAACAGTCCATCTTTTCAAGGGACTTCCTTTCATATACCGTACAATCAACCCGGATCCGATTGCTATGGCGAGCATCATAAAGAGTGCTACATAAGAAGAGAAATTCACAGCGATGAAGAATCGTCCTGCGATGATGACTGCAGCAGAAATGATCGTCGGCAAGAATCCGCCATAGAACGCCACAAGAATGACTGGGATGTGCCTTAGATCAAGAATGGTCATATCGTTGACACCAATGCTGTAATGCATAAGGATTATCCCAAGAATTCCGGCTAGAATACCGTCCAGTACTTTTATAGGGATCGGTGATGTCATGGTCAGTCTCTTTTTCCTGAACAGTTGATGCCAAACAAACGTGAAAGACATTAACAGCGAAATGTTTATTACTAAATCACTTATCATATCTGTATCTTTCCTCACATTTTATATAATAGGTAAATTATACCGTAATACCGTATATGATTACACGTTTTTATTAATTAAATCTTCTGTAAACAACCGCTGTTGATTTCCGTGCAAGACTTCGCTTTCCGCGGGCGGCCGGTGAGCCTCCTCGTCGCTTCGCTCCTGCGGGTCAGAAAAGCGGAGGCGGCTCGTTCAGCCCCGACAAGCATAAGATGAATGGGCCGGGAAGGCGTCCTTTGCCTTCTTGGACCATTTAGCTTATGACCTCGAGGGGCTAGCCGCCAGAGCTGGACAGGTCTCACCTGTCTCGCTTTTCCCGCAGGAGTCTTCGTCTTGCACTCCAATCAACAGCTGGAACTGCTCTTATATCAAAGTCAAATTTTAACGAAACCTAATTTAATTAAATCACTCATATTCTTCTGGCGGAACTCCAGGATGATATTGATAAAAATCCAAGTCAATTTTACTTTTATGGTTCAAGAAGACTCCCTCTGATTCAAGGGAGTTTTTTTGCTGATTAAATTGTTCTTGGTCTTGGAAGCCGATTTCTCCTTTGCTGTTGATCACCCGGTGCCATGGGAGTTGATGCTTCTTGCTCATGGAGTGAAGAATCCTCACCACTTGTCTTGCTCCTCTTGGACTCCCTGCGTATCTTGCAATTTGGCCGTATGTCATGACCTTACCTTGAGGGATATTTTTTATTATGATTATTGCTCTTTCTGAAAAACCTTTCAATTTGATGTGACTCCTTTATCATTTAATATGTTTAGTCTCCCTGATTATATGAAATAGTAATAGGGAATGAAATGAAATATGCTTGTTTGAAGAACTTAATAAAGCCTCTTTCCTACACTATTCTATTTATTTATATTAAACTAATTGTTAGCTAAAGAGAGGACGGGATGTTGAAATGACGATAAAACTGATTGCTCTGGATATGGATGGTACACTTGTCAACCACGAAGGCGAGGTTTCTCCCGAGAATGAAAAAGCCATTCAGCGGGCAAAGGAAAAAGGGATTCATGTTGTGTTGAGTACTGGTCGTTCTCTTCGCAATTGCAGGGATATTTCAGATCAGCTTGGCCGGTCTTCTTATTTGATCACTGTAAACGGCGGGGAAATCTATGATCATGAATATAACCTTGTGGATACTACTCCTTTGGATAGGGAGCTTGTGAAGCTGCTTTGGACTTTAAAGGAAAAACATGATGTTTATTTCTGGTCTTCGACTACGCAGGGCTTATTTAATTCTCACAATCCTTTTGATCAGGAAATAGATGCTTACGACTGGTTGAAATTCGGGTTCGATATCAAAGATGATGAAGTCCGTAAAGTGGTGATGGATGAGTTGATGAAAAATCAGGCACTTGAAATCACCAATTCCAGTCCGACTAATATTGAAATCAATCCAGCCGGAGTCAACAAAGCAGCTGCTCTGGTAAAAGTATGCGAGTGGCTGGAACTTTCGATGGAGGAAGTGATGGGTGTCGGCGACAGCATGAATGATATCGCGATGATCAGGGAATCAGGCTTTGGTGTGGCGATGGGAAATGCACAGGAAGAAGTAAAGAAAGCTGCCGATTGGGTGACTGGTCTGCATACCGACCACGGAGTCGCCCAGGCGATCGACCGGGTGCTCGCATCAATGATAGAAGAATGATTTGGGAAGACTGGTCCAGTAAAGGGCCGGTCTTTTTTTTAGGATTACGATTGGTTCCTTAAGGCCATACTTAGTATAAATCAAGGAGATAGGATATTTTACTATGTACTTATTAGCAATCGTCATCCTGTATATTACGTTATCAATTAAATTCATTGATTGGAAGCGGTGGAAGGATCATTATGCGACCATTCAATTTTTTATTATTGGCTGCCTTCTTTATAACGTCATCTTTTATCAGCATACATTATGGGCCTATAAGAGTGTTACATGGGATTGGCTTGGCCACACACTGATTTCTATTATTTTTATTCTTATCATTATCCCTATTGCAATCATGTTCTATCTTCAATATTACCCCGAAGGTAAAAAACAAGTCTTCTACATTTTCACTTGGATTCTCTATTTTACATTTTTGGAATTTTTATTTTCTAGATTTGGTATGTTTGTGTATGATAACGGCTGGAATGTGGGGTGGTCCTTTCTGTTCAACATCATTATGTTCACTATGCTGAGGCTGCATGATAAACGTCCAGTGCTGGCTCTGATTCTTTCTGTTCCCATCATTTTCATTCTACTTATTTTTTTCCACCCGCCACTGGCAGAATTGAAATAATAAAAAATGAAGCACCTGTACTGGACAGATGCTTCATTTTCACTTTTTATTTCACTACGATTTCTTCGTTGTTAAGAGTAACTGTTATTTCATTCAATTCTTCTTCCTCTAAAAGCAGGTCTGCAATCTTATCTTCTACCTGCTCTTGGATTACACGGCGCAGTGGACGTGCTCCAAATTCAGGATGGTAGCCTAATTCAACCAACTTATTCTTTGCTTCTTCCTCAACTGTCATAGTGATTTTTTGATCGTTAAGCTCGGCTTGCAGATCTGCGAGCATAAGATCAAGGATTTGAAGAAGCTCTTCTTTATCAAGTGACTGGAATTCAATGATGCTGTCAAAGCGGTTCAGGAATTCAGGTTTGAAATAGGCTCCGAGTGATTGCAGGATATTCGTTTCCTTCACTGCATCAGTGCCGCCAGTATCAAAGCCTACGACCGCTTCTTTCTTATCCGTTACGCCTGCGTTACTTGTCATGATAATCACCGTTTCTTTAAAGCTGACCGTCCTGCCCTGACTGTCAGTCAATCGTCCATCTTCAAGAATTTGCAGGAACATATGCTGAACATCTGGATGTGCTTTCTCGATTTCATCCAGCAGTATGATAGAGTATGGATTCCGTCTTACCTTCTCCGTCAGCTGTCCTGACTCTCCGTGCCCGACATATCCGGGAGGTGAACCGATCAGTTTGGATACGGAATGCTTCTCCATATATTCACTCATATCCAAACGCAGCATGCTATCCTTTGAACCGAATAATTCTTCAGCGAGCGTTTTCGTTAATTCTGTTTTACCGACACCAGTCGGTCCCACGAATAAGAACGTACCAATCGGACGGTGCTTCGCTTTCAGGCCTGCACGGCTCCTGCGGATCGCTTTAGCTACCTTTTTCACAGCTTCCGGCTGACCGATTACTTTATTTGAAAGATTGGTCTCCAGCTCTTTCATGCGTTTCTTGTCATCACTTTGAAGCTTCCCGACCGGAATGCCCGTCTTCGCTTCGATGATTGATTTGATAAGCTCCGGCTCTACCACTGATTTTTCCTTTGTATTGCCATTTTGAAGCTGCTTCTCGATTTCTTTTTCCTTGTCACGAAACTTAGCCGCTTCCTCGTATCGTTCTTCCTTTGTTGCATGATCTTTCTGTGCTTTTACCTCATTCAGCTTCTTGTGAAGGGCTGATGTGTCCTTACCTTCTGATTGAAGATTCATTTTGGAACCTGCCTCATCCATTAAATCGATTGCTTTATCCGGTAAGAAACGGTCCTGGATGTAACGGTGGGACAGCTTCACACAAGCCTCGATCGTTTCATCGGCGAATGTTACCCCATGATAGTCTTCATACTTATCACGCAGTCCTTTTAAGATGTCAATTGCTTCTTCAGGAGTTGGTTCATTTACCATCACCGGCTGGAATCGGCGTTCAAGCGCCGCATCTTTTTCGATTTGGCGATACTCTTTCAGCGTTGTCGCACCGATTACCTGTAACTCACCGCGGGCAAGTGCCGGTTTTAAAATGTTTCCTGCATCCATAGAGCCTTCTGCCGACCCTGCACCAACCAACTGATGAATCTCATCAATGAATAACATGACGTTCTGACGATTTTGAAGTTCGCTGATGATTGTCTTCAATCGCTCTTCAAATGATCCGCGGACTCCTGTTCCTGCAGTCAATGAAGCAACGTCCATCACATATACTTCTTTATTTAACAGCTTGGAAGGAACATCTTCTGCTGCGATTTTCAGTGCAAGCCCTTCAGCGATAGCTGTTTTACCGACACCCGGCTCACCAATGAGAACCGGATTGTTTTTATTGCGGCGGTTCAGGATTTCAATGACACGCTCGACTTCTTTATCTCTTCCGATGACAGGATCGATAAGACCTGCTTTGGCAGCATTGGTCACATTGCGTCCGAATTGATCAAGAATCCCATTTCCGCCGTTACCTCCTGTTTTTGTTTCAGGACCATGAGGCTGACCGCCAAATGCTTGAGGCTGTTGACCTCCTTGGTTCATTCCTTTAAATAATTCATCAAATGAAAATCCTCCATTTAGACCAGAAGGCAACTTTGACTGTTGTTGAAAACAAGAAGAGCACATATGCATTCTTGTCTTATGATTGTTGACTCTTTTAAACACTTCAACCGTTGCCTGATTTTGTTGACATACTTGACATTTCATACAGTGTTACCTCCTCATAAGTAGTTAACTATGTTAATAAATTTAGTTATAAGTTTTAAGGTCATAGAACTGCTTTGACTATCTTTGACCTTCTAACTATAGTATAGTTTGACCTATTTTGACTTTCAAGATTTTTGCTTGTGGAATTTTATGTAAAAAAAGAAACTGCCACAATCGGCAGTTTCTTTCAATACTTTCATATATTCCTATACCAGCTCTCGATCCCAGTGGCGGTGCGCGGAAACGGCGTTGATAAATTGTGAGGTGAATGTGTTCATATCTTCACCAGTCACAACTCCCGAGGCGTTGTTGACTCCGATTTCTTCCAATAGGTGTGCTCCCTCATGGGTAGCCCCGATTGGCTTAAAGTGGGCAAAGGCTTCTTTTACAAAATAGACCGTGTCGTCCTTGAATTTCTTATCAATGACCTTGCCGCCTGCCACATATAAGCTGTCAAACAGGACTGAATCACATGTCAGGAAGGTATGATCGACTTCAAGTTCCTTTCCATCCACACCTTTTAACACACCGAGCTTATTGCTTATGATTTCCGGCTTGAGTCCTTCTTCCTTTAAATTATCGATGACGGCGGACACGTCGGCGCCGTCAAATTGGTTGCTTACAATAACCCCTACTTTACGGGTATGAGGTTTTTTGATTGTGTTTTCCTGACTTAGAGCAGGAGAGGATTTGGTTACTTTAGATCCCGGTCCTTCCGGAATCTTGGCCCCGATTGCTTCTGCAAACCCTTTTGCAAGATCCAGATTGACATGTGCGAACATATCTACCACCTGCTGGCGGATCGATTCACTCATGACTTTTCCAAGTTCAAAGCTGAATGCATTGATCATGTGTTCTTTCTCAGGCTCACTCATGCTGTTCCAGAACAGGGTGGCTTGTGAGAAGTGATCCTTGAAGCTTTCACTTCTGGCACGGACCTTGCGCCCTTCCATTTTCTCCTGGTAATGGGTGTATCCGCCTTCCCCTTCACTTGCAGGTGCAGGTGTGTTGTTGGCAAGTGAATTTTTGTGGTAGCTCACCTGACCTTTATTGATGGTATGGCGGCCATATCCGTCACGCTGATTATTATGGAATGGACACACCGGACGGTTGATCGGCAGCTCATGGAAATTAGGACCTCCAAGACGGATAAGCTGAGTATCTGTATAAGAGAATAAACGTCCCTGTAACAGCGGATCATTTGAAAAATCAATTCCAGGTACGACAGAACCAGGATGGAAAGCTGCCTGTTCGGTTTCAGCGAAAACATTATCCACATTCCGGTTCAGTGTCATTTTACCGATGATCTTCACAGGAACTTCTTCTTCTGGCCAAAGTTTTGTCGGATCAAGCACATCAAAGTCAAAGTTGAATTCATCTTCTTCTTTAATCAGCTGAACACCAAGTTCATATTCAGGATAATCCCCGTTTTCAATTGACTCATATAAATCACGGCGGTGGAAATCAGGGTCCTTACCGTTGATTTTTTGCGCTTCATCCCAGACGAGAGAGTGAGTTCCGAGAACCGGTTTCCAGTGGAACTTAACGAAGTGGGCTTTTCCTTCTTCATTGACGAAACGGAAAGTGTGGACCCCGAATCCTTCCATCATGCGCAGGCTGCGCGGTATTGCCCGGTCTGACATGGCCCACATCACCATATGGGCGGACTCCTGGTTATTAGCCACAAAGTCCCAAAACGTATCGTGGGCAGTCGCTGCCTGAGGCATTTCATTGTGAGGCTCCGGCTTGATCGCATGGACAAGATCAGGGAATTTGATGGCATCCTGGATGAAGAAGACCGGAATATTATTCCCCACTAAATCGTAGTTGCCTTCTTCCGTATAGAATTTAGTTGCGAACCCACGGGCGTCACGTACTGTTTCTCCAGACCCCCGATTCCCGGCCACCGTTGAAAAACGGACAAATACAGGGGTTTTCTTGGAAGGATCCTGCAGGAAACCGGCTTTTGTATATTCTTTCATAGAATCGTAGACTTCGAATTCACCATGGGCAGCAAATCCTCGCGCATGGACAATACGCTCAGGAATACGTTCATGATCAAAATGAGTCATCTTTTCGCGGAAATGAAAATCTTCCATCAAAGTAGGTCCGCGTTCTCCCGCTTTTAAGGAAAATTCATCTTCTGACACCTTCAATCCTTGATTGGTTGTAAGATGCTTCCCGCTGTCATCAACTCGATACTGCTCGAGTTGTTCATTCTTACTGCTACCGTTCACATTGTTTTGCTTCTCGTTACCCATACTCTCAACCCTTTCATTTGCTATGTAAATTCTCTGTTGGTTTTCTACCCTTATTCTCTGGATATAAACATAATTTGGAATGCCGGTGTGGGAAGTTCTGATATTCGGGGCGCAGCCGAAAGTGTCGTATTTTGTAGAATCGTCGGTAAAACATGGTTTTTGTCCGCATTTTAAAATAATTGTCCGAAAACTAATTCTTTCGTCTGTATTACTTAAATATTGACCGCTTATCAGAAAATTGGTCCGAAAGCCATTTTTCGATGTGCCCACTGCCAACACCCATTACAAATCACAAATATCCGCTCATCACACGAAAAATCCATGTTATACTTCAAGAAGAAAGAAAATTCCATCAATTAGGAGTGTAATCCGTGAACGAAGAAACCAAATGCCCCTTCTGCCATCCGCATGAAGATCCAGACCAGAACATCCTTTTCGAAAATGAGACATGTTATTTCCTCCAGCACAATCTTCAGCAGGATGTGCTCGAAGGCTGCGGCGTCATCGTGCCCAAGAAACACAAGCAGGATGCCTTCGCGCTGACAAAAAAAGAATGGAACGATACATATGAAATGTTACAAAAAGCAAAAACCTATCTTGATGAAACATTTGAAGCAGACGGTTATACGCTCGGCTGGAATGTAGGAAAAGTATCCAATCAGTTCATCTTTCACAGCCACTTCCATATCATCCCGCGCTATAACGATGAACCCCTTGCCGGAAAAGGAGTCCGCTACTGGTTAAAACAGCCTGAAAATAAACGTCCTGCCAAATAACTTTGAAGGCCCGTCCCTCGTTGCTTTAAAGTAGCGAGGGACGGGCTTTGTCTTTAAGCTTCTGGAAAAATCGGTAAATGCTCTTTACAAACGTAACATTGTTTTGCTATAGTACATATAAAGTAACGTAACAATGTTTTGTTACAGTCGAGTTGAGGTGAGGTTTAATTGGATGGCGATCTTATATCTAAAAAGGAAGTTTTGGAACTGACAGGTATCTCTTACGGTCAGCTCTACCGCTGGAAACGCAAGAATATCATCCCGGAAGATTGGTTTATCAAGAAGTCCAGTTTTACCGGGCAGGAGACCTTCTTTCCAAGAGAAAAAATGCTGCCGAGGATAGCAAAAGTGAAAGAATTGAAAGACACCCACTCCCTTGATGAATTATCCGATTTCTTCTCACCGAATCCGGCGAAGATTGAGGTCACGTTAGATTCATTACGGCTGCAGAGTGTTCTTCACTCAGACACCATTTCGTTCTGCACGCCACTTTTGAAAAATGTGAAAGCAATTGAATTCCCAGACATCCTGAATATGTTCATTCTTGAAAAAGCACGAACACGTTCGATCAGAGAAGAAGATCAAAAGACACTGTTTTCTTTCTTGCATGAAAACTTTGAAGCCTTTAACAGTCCTTCATTTGAACTAATAGGACTGAGGAAACACGAAACGGTCATTTGGATGTTACTTCCGCTCCACTCCACCCTCTTACTTGATCCGACAGCCGAGACGATTGTGAAACTCGATTTACTCCAAATGGTTGAAGAATTAAATATCATTTTGACAAGTGAAATCAATTTTTAATTGGGAGGAATACAAGATGAGTACAGTTGAGAAAAAGGAATTGCATGACTTGAAGATCAGCGGGTCTGGGACGTCGAGAGGCGGTCAGTTCGACACTGTGAAAATCAGCGGAAGCGGAACGATTCAAGGTGATATCGAGTGCAAGGATCTTAAAATCTCAGGTTCCGGAAAAATAAACGGGGACATCACGTCTGAAGAGTTTAAATGCAGCGGGTCTTCGAAAATTACCGGGAGCATCAACGCGAAAGAAATTAGCATCAGTGGAAGCACAAACATTGAAGGTTCGGTCACTGCTGCTGAAATGTCTGTGAGCGGATCTAGCAAAATCACTGAGAATCTTACATGCAAGGAATTCAGTTCAAGCGGATCGACGAAAATCAACGGCAAGCTTCACGGAGGAGAGATTAAATCCCACGGGTCACTCAAAGTGGAGAAAGACTGTGAAGTGGAAACCTTTATCTCAAGAGGATCGGTCACCATTAAAGGTCTTCTCAGTGCCGATAAAGTCGATATTAAAATAAGCCACGAATCCTTCATTAAGGAAATTGGCGGAGAAATTATTGAAGTGAAAAACGAGCATTCTGCGAAACTATTTAAACAGGTCGTAAACTTTTTTATGCAGCGTGATGACCACCTTCGATCCGATTTAATTGAAGGTGATGAAATCTATCTTGAGAACACGAAGGCAAAGCTGGTTAGAGGAAATAATGTAACAATCGGGGAAAATTGTGAAATCGAAACGGTAGAGTACTCCGGTGCGTTTGATGTCAAAGACGGCAGTAAAGTTGGCAAATCTGTGAAAAATTAACTCACTTCGTACTTTTTCAATACTTGCTCACCGACCTCCCCCTGGAATCGAAGCCTTGCAGGTAATCGGGCACCGGTTTTGCAAGAGCCTTATAGAATAAAGCTGATAGTAAGCTAAGGCCCGTCCTGCAGTGCGGGACGGGCCTTTAACTTAATTCAGTATTGTTTTCGAAACGGCTGCTTGTTTGATGGCTCGCTGGACCAATAGGTCTTCTTGATTTATTTTCAGCAGTGTGGACAAGCTCTCATCCACACTGGTTGAGATTGAAGAAAGGTAATGATGGATTCGAACAAGATGGTCATTCAGTTCTCGTTTATCATTAAGAATACTAGTTATGATTTCAATGGGATGATCATTATTTAAAAGGTAAACTAATTGTTTGTCCTTTAAGAATTCCAGGTTGATTTCTTCCTGTCCTGGTAAATAATCCTGTATAAAGATCGGTATTCTTTTGCATAATGCTTCTGTTATCGTAACTCCGCCAGGTTTAGTAATGATAGCATCAACAGAATCGTAGATTGCATTCAGCTCTTTACGATCGTCGATATACATTAACGGTATTATATTTGGCTTATTTGAAAGCATGTCGAACAGTTTTTTATTTTGACCGCAAAGGACTGTGTACGTGAAGTTGTCTGCCATGGAGGGATTCATCATGAATTCATGTAACACGCATAATCCATTGTTCCCGCCTGCAATCAGCAGATGTTTAGGGCCTGATTTACTTTCTGGATGCCTTGCATTTTCATTTTTAAAGATATCTGAAACGGGAACCCCTGTAGCAAAGATTCGATCTCTAGGAATTGAATATTCCTGTACTAATTCCTGCTTCGTTTCATTGCTCGGAACCATGTGGTAATCCATATTCTCTTTATCCCATACTCCATTGATAAAGAAATCTGTGTACACGTTGACCGTTTTAGGGTCGAATGCTGCTGATTTTTTCTTCAGTTTCCCAAGAATCCTTGACGGAAAGGAATGGGTACAGATGATATGAGATGGATTTTCCTCTTGGATTAATTTTTTCAGCTTCATTTCAAAATAAACGGAGAACATCGACAGGCTCTTCAACATTCCCGTGTAATCATCGCTCATCATCAACCGTGAATAAAATTGTTTATAACTTTCAGGAGATGCTTTGATCCACTTCATGTAGAAACCTGATACAGCATTTTCCAGTAATTGATTCGTGAAAGATAGGAAGTCGATGATCTTCACATCTGCATCCGGGTGGGTGTCTTTTATCTTCTGCTGAATTACTTCTGCTACTTTGACATGTCCAGTCGGTACACTGAACATTGACAATAGGATGATTTTCAAATCTTCCCCCTCACTTTCCTTCGCTTCCTTAAATAGCGCACCAATGTAGTCAAGATAAAAATGACAAGCAGGCCGACGCCTAAATAAGGAACATAATTCGGATTAATAGGAAACGAACTTCCTAGTCCCCATCCAAGCAGGATATAGGTGATGGCCCAAAGAAGTGAACCGGCACTTGTAATGACCAGATATTTCGCTAGATTAATTGAGAATATACCAGACAGATAAGGAGCGACCTGTCGGAGCCCCGGCATGAAAAATCCCATGATCAACGTTTTCGATGAATTTTTCTTGAACTGTCCTTCAAATTTCACAATCTTATCTTCTGACATCCCGATCCATTTTCCATATTTATTGATCAGAGGAAAACCGACCAACTTTCCGGCATAATATCCTCCAATCATTCCTGAGTAAGTGCCAAGGAATGAAAACAATACTACCAGCGGCATGGATAATTGACCATGGGCTGCTAAAACTCCGATTAAGAATAACAGCGATTCTTCGGGTGAAGGTATCCCTATGATTCCAAAGAATAAAAAGAGAAAGATGATGAAATAACTGTACTGTTGTATATAATGAATGATTTGTTCACTGCCCATTCCTTGACTCCTTCAATTAAGATGCATCATCCAGGGAAATAAACCGGATGTTTCTGTTCAGCGCATCTTCAATGAATGCATCTAAACATTCTAACATATACCGGGGAGCTTCCTCATCGGCACCAAGCGTTGCCCCGTTGTCATGAAGGACAAAAATGGAACCCCGTGAGTCAGCATTTCTCAAACGATGAAGCAAATGTTCCTTGCACTCCTTCACTTTCCAATCCTTAAAAATATGAGACCACATGACAATACGGTAATGCTTGCTTAAGAACAACGAGAAGAGATTAAGATGCCCCCACGGTGGACGGTATAAACGCGTCTCTTCACCAGTCAGCCGCTTCAATACTTCACTAGTCCTCTCCAATTGCTTCTTTAATCCCAGCGGACTCAAGAACCAGCTTGATACATGCCGATAATGATGCAAACCCAGTGAATGGCCTTCCGCCTGTATCCTTTTAATTACTTCTTTATTCTTTTCTGCATTTTCGCCAACAACAAAGAAGGTTGCCTTGACTCCGTGCCTTTTCAGTAAATCCAATAGTTCAAGCGTATAGACGGGATGCGGCCCGTCGTCGAATGTCAGTGCGATGGTATGATCATGCGGGACCCTTCTGATGACCTTCACATTCATCCACCTGATGACGATTGTACTTAATATGGAATATATTCCAAAAATGCCTATGATTAAGATCAAAAAACCGATCAATTTATTTTTACACTCCCAAAACCTGATTTCTTAGCCCTATGTCATTCTATAATGCTTTATTGATAGTATCAATCTTCCTTACCCTTTTTCTAGAGGCTGTAATCCTCGATCCAATGCGAATCTTTTTCCAAATCTAACGATCGCCAACCTTATCCTTATCTTGTCCGACATTTGTTCTTCTCTCTCTAAAGAAAGCATATTTTTATTCTGAATGTTCTGTTATATTAATAGGTATATAGTACAAACTTATCAAGCATGATGGAGGACTTTATGACCCGTCTTACCGATCACCTGATTGTCATTTCATTTGACTGCTTATCATCACAGGATCATTCCATACTAAAGGATCTCCCCCACTTCAAGGAACTGCTGTCAAGAGGCTCCCTCTGTAAAAATGTCGAAACGATTTATCCATCTGTCACCTATCCATGTCATGCCACCATCGTGACAGGAAATTTCCCGAACCGGCATGGAATCGTTAATAATACCTTCATTCAGCCTGGAAGGGTGTCACCCGACTGGTACTGGCATCGAAGCCATGTAAAAGGCACGACTCTGTATGATGAGGCGAAGAAAGCCGGTTTGACGACTGCCGCTCTCTTATGGCCGGTTACAGCGAAAGCGGATATCGATTACAACATGCCTGAGATTTTTGCTAATCGCCCTTGGCATAACCAAATCGCTGTTTCCCTCTTTAACGGAACACCCCTTTATCAATTAAGGTTGAACTCCCGCTTCGGTCATATCAGAAAGGGGCTTAACCAGCCTGAACTTGATGATTTCGTGCTGGAGTCTACGGTTGCGACAATTAAAGAGAAGAAGCCTCATTTACTGCTTGTTCACTTTACAGACCTTGATACCCAGAGGCATTATCATGGTTTTTCATCTGAGGAAGCACATGCTGCCATCCGCCGTCATGACGATAGGCTCGGTAAAATCATCGGGGCTCTGAAGGAATCCGGGATATATGAAAAATCTGCTGTCGTTGCACTGGGTGATCACAGTGCACTCGATGAATCCAAAGCAGTCCAATTAAATGTCGTATTCAAAGAAAAAGGCTTCATTTCCCTGGATCAGAGGGGCAGGGTTAAAGACTGGAAAGCATATTGTAAAGGCTGTGACGGTTCTGCGTACGTATATGTAAAAGATTCGTCTGTCAAAAAAGATGTTGAAAAACTTCTCTATGACCTGTATGAAAAATCCTCTAACGGGATTCAACAGATCTATACTGGAGAAGAAGCTGGAGCAATGGGAGCCGATCATACATGTACCTTCATGCTCGAAGCGGAGCTCGGCTATTACTTTAAAGACAAGATTGACGGTGATTTCATCCATACAATCACCCCTGAAGATGTAAAAGAAAAACAGTATACTTGGGGCTCCCACGGCTACTCTCCCAAGAAAGAAAAATATTCCACAATTTTCATGGCATCCGGAAAAGGGATTGTCCCCCACAAAGAGATTGAATCCATGCACCTTGTGGATGAAGGCCCTACATTCGCCAGACTTCTGGGACTCGACTTGGGGATAACAGACGGGAAAGCACTCCAAGAGCTCATAGATGAATAGATTTTTACAAAGCAATACGTTCCCGGGGAGGAATAAATAATGAAGCGATTTTCCAAGGAAGAAAGCAGCTGGATTTTTTATGACTGGGCTAATTCTGCTTATTCAATCATTATTTCAACAGCAGTTTTTCCTCTGTTTTATAAAGCTGCAGCGACGAATGCGGGTGTCAGTCCAGCTGATTCTACTGCATATTTAGGTTACACCGTTGCAATTGCAACCTTTATTCTGGCTATGCTAAGTCCGATTTTGGGTACGATTGCGGATTATCAGGGCTATAAAAAGAAATTTTTCACTTTCTTCTTTGCACTGGGGGTCATCTTTACGGCGGTACTTGCTTTTGTTCCCAGTGATCAATGGCTTCTGCTTCTCATTTTCTATACTGTGGCAGCCATCGGTTCGGCAGGATCGAATGTTTTCTACGATGCTTTCCTGACCGATGTCACCACAGAAGAGCGAATGAACAAAGTATCATCGAGAGGATTCGGTTTCGGATATATCGGGAGCACGATCCCTTTCATCATCAGTATCGCAATCATAGTGCTGTCGCAAAACGGGATCCTGCCGCTTTCGACGACCGTTGCAAGTAAAATCGCATTCTTGATCACCGCTGTCTGGTGGGGGCTGTTTTCAATTCCGCTTATTAAAAATGTTCATCAGCGTTATTTTATCGAAAGGGAGCCGAAGCCCGTGGTGAAAAGTTTCAGGCGTTTAGGGAAAACGCTTAAGGAAATCAGACAGTACCGTGCTCTTTTCTTATTTCTTCTCGCCTACTTCTTCTATATCGATGGCGTCGGGACGATTATCACGATGTCGACCGCTTATGGTACGGATCTTGGCATTACAGCCACCAACCTGTTGATTATCTTATTCGTCACCCAGGTGGTTGCAGGCCCATTCGCGATTCTTTACGGCCGCCTTGCAGAGCGATTTACTGGTAAGAAAATGCTTTATGTCGGTATCAGCATTTATATTATTGTTTGCATTTATGCCTACTTCCTTGAAACAACCTTGGATTTCTGGATTCTCGCGATGCTCGTCGCTTCTTCGCAGGGCGGGATTCAGGCACTCAGCCGGGCTTATTTTGCCAAATTGATCCCTAAGAAGAATTCAAATGAGTTTTTCGGGTTTTATAATATTTTTGGTAAATTCGCCTCCATCCTGGGACCGCTCCTTGTCGGGGTGACTGCACAAGTTACGGGGGATTCCAGCAGCGGGGTCTTCAGTCTGGTCATTCTCTTCATCATCGGACTGGTCATCCTTGCATTTGTACCTGAACCAAAAGCCGGTGAAGTGAGCAAACCAACCATTGTATAAGAAAAGCGGAAGCACCTTGTTCAGCCCCGACAAACGCTCTTGGGCCGACCAGTGAAGTCGCTCTTTGACTTCAGTGGGCGGACCGAAACGTCTCGAGGGGCTAGGCGCTGGAGCTGGACCATTTTCCTTGTAGGTTTTATACTTTCTTATAATTTAATAAAAGCGCCTGTTCCCTCCAGTTCGAGGATCCAGGCGCTTTTCAATTAGAAAGTATGTGCCAAATCCTTTGCACGGGCAATTCCGTCTGCTTTGATTGCATCCGCTTTATCGGGCATGGCTGCATGCCCTTCCACAAATAATCCCTGAAATGACGGAACTCCAAAAAACTGCATGATAATATCCAGATAACGGTGTCCCATTTCCATCGCGGCAGCGGGGCCTTCTGAGTAAACTCCCCCTCGCGCCTGGATGTGAAGAGCTTTTTTATCCGTTAAAAGTCCGACAGGCCCCTCGGCTGTATACTTGAAGCTTTTCCCCGCAACCGCAACAGAATCAATGTATGCCTTCATAAGGGGAGGGAAAGAGAAATTCCAAAGAGGAGTAACAAATACATATTTATCCCCATTAATAAATTGATCCGAAAGCTCATTTAAACGCTGTACTTTCTGCTTTTCATCTGCAGACAACTCTTCAAATCCCTTTCCCGACTGCAGCTTCCCCCAGCCGCTGAACACATCGGCATCGATATGAGGGATATGCTCCTTATATAAGTCGATATGTACAACTTCATGATCCGGGTTTACCTCTTTATATGTGTCAATGAAAGCTTTCGCTGCGGCCATGCTGTAGGACACTGTGTCATCATGTGGATGAGCGGTGATGTATAATACTTTTGTCATATTGAACCCTTCCTTATCATCTATTTTTTCGTCTTATTCATTGTGTGAAAAAATTGATATTCTATTCGCGGAAGCTTTTTGACCTGGGTGATTTCTGTTTTAATCACCGCTGTTGATTTCCGTGCAAGACTTCGCTTTCCGCGGGTGAACCGTGAGCCTCCTCAGCTTCGCTTCCGCGGTCTCACTTGTCCCGCTGCAGGGCTTAGAGGCACATGTCATAAGCCAAAACGACCAAGAAGGCAAAGACCGCCTTCCAGGCCGATTCGTCTTATGCCACCCGCCTCTGAACAAAGCCCTTTCGCTTTTCTTATTGGCCACTTCTCCCGCAGGAGTCTTCGTCTTGCACTCCAATCAACAGCTGGAGCCAATCAAATAATCATAAGAAAACAAAAAAAGATGCTGCCATCTCTGACAACACCCACTCTTCCTACTTATCCTCTGCAACCGCTTGGTATGGGTTGCCTGCGATATTTTTTCTCATCTCTTCAGTCAATTCGAATGGTTCATTTTCAGTTGGTGCACCGCTTGCCATTTGGTTGCTTCCATCGTAGTGAAATGGTTTATTTTCCATCACTCAACACCCCCCCCGTTAAATTATGTATAATGTCCCCCGGTCCCCTGAAATTATTCGGCTGTAACATAAGTGCGCATCTTAAAACCCTAAATCAGAAAAAAGACTTTATTACTATAATACAGATACATATATAATTCTTTACTCCTATATAAAAATCCTCTAAATTTTATCTAATTTAGGTTTTTTAATCACCGCTGTTGATTTCCGTGCAAGACTTCGCATTCCGCGGGTAGCCCGTGAGACTCCTCGGCTTCGCCTGCGGGAAGAAAAGCGGAGGGGCTTTGCTCAGAGGCGGGTGGCATAAGGCGAATCGGCCACGAAGGCGTTCTTTGCCTTCTTGGTCGGTTTG
>NZ_JBBYAF010000041.1:0-38338 GCF_038405515.1 Rossellomorea oryzaecorticis
GCCAGCAAGCGAAAGCGCGGTAGAAAATATGAAAAACTAAGTAACCCTAAGAATAGTGAAGTATGTGTCCAAACTTAGGGGGTTAAACCGTTATCTTCCATATTTTTGATTTATCTGCCGTTTTTTCGATATATCTGCCATTCTTTATATTTCGACAATTTCCGAAGAATACTCGTCCCTCTTTCATCAACAGTTTCCACTTCAACGTCATCTTTCTTTCATCGACCTTCCCACTCCAACTCGACCCGTCCTCCCTTCGCCTCAAAAAAACCGACTCCCGCAGGAATCGGTTTTCATTTTATTGAAAAATCAAGAGGCTTTCCGCTGATGATTGTCCACTGAAACGCCCTGCCTGATCAATCGCGGAGCAGTCGCAATCAAGAAAATCAGTACAATCGAACATAACAGGGCGGAACCGAGCATCGTTACCCCGTTTGCAAAAAGCGAGAAAAGTACAGGGGACATGCCTTCCGGAGCATATTCTTTAAAGAAGATGAACCCTGCAATGAAATGCCAGAAATAGCGGGCAAAACTCCCGACAACCGTTGCTGCGACAACCCACATATAAACTTTTTTCTTATTCTCCGCCCGCAGTGATTGCTGAATGCGTCGAAGAAATAGACCTGCGAATCCAATGAAGGTGAACGCGATAAAGTACTCGATGATCATTTGAACAGGAGTGACAATCCACGCGTTTCCGAGGGCCACCTGCAGCACTCCCCAAACAAATCCTGCCAAGAGGCTCGCTTTAAATCCCCTCCGGAATGCCAGAATGAAGATCGGCACCATTGAAAATGAAATAGAGATACTAGGCGATAGATCGATAGAAGGCAGCAAATCAAGAATGATTGCAAAGGCAGCCATTAATGAGGCTTCTATCAGTACTACTAAACTTAAAGATTTCATAAAAAAATCTCCCCTTTTTTCCAAACGAAACCATAAGGGAGAGTTAGCAAATATAAATAGGCATAAAAACCCATCTATCGTCCACATTCCTACGCTAGTGCTAACTAACAGGTTCAAAGGGTCAGAACAGGCAGTGCTGTTCACTCTCAGCATATCGCTCCCCTTGTGGTCACGTTTATATAATTTTTACTTCAGTACGTATTATACATGAACATATAAGAGATTAAAAGAATTTGCGGACATGAAAATGAAGATAAGGTCAGGGACGTTCATTAAGCGGGTCGTGCAGGATGATGACCGGCATTGACTTGGGGGCAACCATGAAACCATAGACTCTGCCTTCTTTATCTTTGTAAGCAACGGAGTAATCACCGAATTGCGGAGAAAATTCCACGTCCTCGTATTTCAGTTCGAGATGATTGTACTTCCAGCCTACATATAGCTTGGTCGCTGCGCGGGCAGTAAGGTGTTGAACAATCGTAATCTGATTTGCGGCAATAAATAATATAATGGCTGCGATCGAAATGATTCCTTTACTCGCTCTTGACAATCTCAGCATCAGTTCCTCTCCTCTCCCGGAATTCTAACCAGAATATTCCGTATACTGTCTATTATATACCTATTCACTAGGACATGACAAAAGAGCTACTTTTTTTATCCAAATATTTCTGACGCTAATAAAGAGCTGCCAGAATGACAGCCCCTGTATCCAGTTAGAGGATACCCTTCAATATCCTTTTAAACGAGCGTTTAACTCTACCAACCCTTTCTCCATAAGACTTCCGAGTTCTTAAACAAACGTTTGTTTAATTCTCCAGCATTGTAACCAGCCTCGACAAGCCGCTGTCCAATTCATGAATCGGGACGAAGCG
Organism: Rossellomorea oryzaecorticis; assembly: GCF_038405515.1. Taxonomy (GTDB): domain Bacteria; phylum Bacillota; class Bacilli; order Bacillales; family Bacillaceae_B; genus Rossellomorea; species Rossellomorea oryzaecorticis_A. Next base: position 1,779 of record NZ_JBBYAF010000041.1, read on the forward strand.
TGCTTTCCTCATCATCTCTTTCCCTTCGACAAATACAATCAGTACGGGCACCGTAAAAATCGAGTACTCTCCTGCAATCTCAGGAATTTCATCGGCATCTGCATGAATGGCTGAGATGGTCGGATATTTCTTCAACACCTCCTCTACTTGAGGCAGTAAAGCATGGCAGACAGAGCAATTTGGCCTTGAAATATATAAAAGCACCATTTTTTCTTTTTCAACCGTATGTTTAATGTCTTCCAGAGTATGTTGTTCTTTCACTTTCAATTCCCCTTCCTTTCTGCATGAACTCATATTGTTATGTATTCCCGTTTTCCCCTGCAAGAATCCTTGTGCAGGGCATGTTTATTTTTTTCACAAGCCGGGAAAAGAATGACTGTATTCGAAAATGATATTGGAGGAGATTCACATGAAACCGACAGTTAAAGAATTCTATAATGATAAGGAATTAATTTCGGAAGTGGAAAAGTTATCTTCTCAAGGTATAGACAAAAAGAATCTGTATGTGTTATCCCATGATGATGACCGTACTGAGCGTGTGGCCGACAATGCCAATGCAAATGAAATCGGCGCGAAAGAAACAGGCATTGGGACGGCTGTAGGAAACATGATCCTCAGCAAAGGCGATGAACTGCGCAATCAATTACAGGAGATGGGCTTTTCAAAAGAGGAAGCCGATCAATACGAAGAAAAGCTGGATGAAGGTAAAATATTATTGTTGGTTCAGAACTAGAATTTTATAATATAGGCACGTGAAGGATGATTCCGTGAATCATCCTTTTTTTTTTCAAAAATATACACCTTCCCATTTTCAGGCCGCTTGAATGAAGGTCCTGAAAATCCGCGCCTGATCAATTCCCTCCTCATAAACATCATCACCCCGCCATGACCGACAATCAGTATATCCTGATTCTCTGAGATGACCCTGTCTACGATTCTCTTAATTTTCTCCAGAACCACTTTCTTGCTTTCGGCCTGCGACGGATGATTGAACCACCACGCCATGCGAATGGCAAACAAATGAATGAACAGAGGCAGCTTCACTCGTGATGGAAAAAGAGGTGTCAACGGAATTTCCCTTAAGTCATCCAGCAAAATGACATCTCCCTTAAACACTCTTCTGGCTGTCACTTCTGCTCTCCTCATACTGCTGGAATAGCAGGTTTCCCACTTAATCCCGCTTAACTCAACCTCATTCTCTTCCACATCAGAAGCTTCATATTCTTCCACCCAGTTCATCAGCTCCTTTGAGGATACGATTGAATTAGGGTAGCCTCTTTTAACTTTAAAGTGGCGGATTAGTCCGATTTTCATTGTGGTCTCCTTTGGGTCTTTTTAAGAATTATAACTGTTATTAAGATTGTTTGGAATTATTTTCTATTTATGTTTTGTTTTGCATTTTTGTTAAGTGTCTTGCCGGGACTAGATTAGAATCATTCTTAAAAGATCATAAAATTTTGAATAGGATCGTATTTTTGGAAATGGGATCATAAATCCGTGGACAGGATCGTATTTTCGTAAACAGGATCATAAATCTGAAAACAGGACCATAAATCCTGAAATAGGATCATATCCCTCCCCCAATCCAAATAGTGTAATAAAAATAAAGGAGTTTTCACCTTCAATAGCGAATGATGTATTATCAAAGTTTAAGGAGTGATGTTTTGATACTTAAAGATCGACCAATCCCTTTAAAAATTTTACAAAATGAAGCCTTATTACCTCGGCTTGTCCCCTTTCATGAGATAAGGCCCCAAATCGAGCTTGATCTGAAGAAAAGAAGAGCTGGCTTCAATGGCGAGAAAGCCGTAGATTATCATCTGAGCTTTCTGACCGGTAAACATTATTGGTTGTTTCACGACATAAGGCTTCCCCTCGACCCTCACTACTTTCAAATTGACACCCTTCTTCTTACCCCTTATTACGCACTGATCATCGAAGTAAAGAACATATCCGGCATTATTAGAATCGACCCTCAAATCAAACAATGTACCCGAATCTATAAAGATACCACCGAAGGATTCATTGATCCGATTTCCCAAGCAAAGCGACAAAAGCATTTCCTGCAAAAGTGGTTATCACTCTATAAGATTCCCCCGATGCCGATTGAATATCTGGTCGTCATCAGCAACCCCTCCACCACGATTGAGTATAACTCCCGCCCGGAAGCAGGTTCACCCTACCTGAATATCATTCATTCCCAGAACGTAATCGATTCAATCATTGAATTAAATCATTCATATCAAACTAGCATACTCCCGGATAAAACTCTAAAAAAAATTAAAAAACTCGTCCTTACACTACACGAAGAGGCCCCCTCCAATTGTTTACAAACGTACAATCTGACGAAAGAGGATATCCTCCCAGGGGTCCTGTGCGGACATTGCGGTCACTTACCTTCGAAGAGGATTATTAATTCCTGGTCTTGTGAACGGTGTGCGAAAGTATCATCGAATAGTCACTTGAATGCAATCAACGATTATTTCCTTCTGATTGATAAAAAAATAACCAATCAAGATTTAAGGACCTTTCTTTGTCTTCCTTCACGTAAAGTCGCCACTCTACTATTACAAAAATCCGGCTTAGTGACAAACGGGCAAGGAAAGGGAACCTTTTATACAAAACCGTAAAAAGGAGCATGCAGCCACAAGCTGCATGCTCCTTCCTTCTATATCATTAATCCTTCTTAACCTACCCCAATGAAACATCCAAAATCATCATCACCACAAACCCTGCCATCAGTCCCAGGGTTGCAAGGTCTGTGCTTCCGGACGATTGTGATTCGGGTATGAGTTCTTCGACGACAACGAAGATCATTGCTCCTGCGGCAAATGCAAGCGCATATGGCAGGATCGGCTGGACGAGGATGACGGCTGCTGCACCGATGACGGCCGCAATCGGCTCCACAATTGCGGAGAGCTGGCCGTAGTTGAAGGCCCTAGCCCGTGACATCCCTTCTCCCCGGAGCGGAACGGAAAGGGCCGCTCCTTCAGGCATATTCTGGATCCCGATACCGATTGCAAGACCCAATGCCCCCACGACCGTTGCATCTCCAATACCCAAAGCCGCCGCTCCAAAGGCTACACCGATTGCCAGCCCTTCTGGAATATTGTGAAGGGTGATGGCCAAAAAGAGCAAGGTTGATTTCTTGAACTTTGTCGGAGGACCTTCAGCTTTCTCCTTTGCATTGCCTAGATGAAGGTGGGGAACCACAAAGTCAAGAAGCCTGATAAATAAGCCTCCAAGTAAAAATCCGATGGCGGGAGCAAGCCATGGAATCTGTCCGTTCTGTTCACTGAACTCAATTGATGGCGCCAGCAGTGACCAGAAGGAAGCTGCGATCATGACTCCTGCCGCAAACCCGAGCATCATATTCATCACATGCTTCTCAATTTTTGTAAAAAAGAAAACCGTAGCAGCACCGAGGGCAGTCAATCCCCATGTCAGGGTTCCGCCCAAAAGTGCCTGAACAGTCGGATTCAACGCTGTGAACCAATCCATCATAAAAGCTCCTCCCATGTGTTCTGTTAGGTCTATTTTGCTCTAAGGAAAATTTTTTTGTCAAAGGAAATGTTTGAGTGCCAATACAAAATCCTGCTTTTCTATTTATATGATATCCGCCCAATTTTGTTCCTGCTTCTTTTCCTAATAGTAAAAGAGCCAAGCGCCCAGTTAGACGCTCAGCTCTTTTACCACTTTTCTTTAATCTCTAAATGAATATTTCCAAACGACGAAGTTCACAACCAGGAGAAGGACTAAATAAACATAAATCCCATAACCAAACGTCAATGATAGAACATGCAGGCCGATGAATGCCCCGATGATGATATAGAACGGAAGCACTTTCCAGCCATCGCTTTGTTTCACTCCATCAAAGCTTTCTGAAAAAGGAAGTCCGTCACTCAGTAATTTATAGCACACAACCGTGTAAATAAACGCACTGACAAGCACGGCGATAAGTCCGGGGAGTAACTTCATACCAAAAAGGAAAAGGAAACATACTGCCATCACTAAATACAGAGGGATGAAAAGTTTTGCAAGGAATGCTTTAAGGGTGCCCTTATGAATCGCGGCATGCCTCTCGACTGGTGCCACCTTATAAATCCATGACCCTTTATATTTACCTGAATACCCCAGCTGCATCACGACTGTCGGGATGACAATCAAACTCGCATAAATGGACAAGTACACCTTGCTTGAAGAGAGATCTACAAATGAAGACATCATCAAATGATTGAAGATAAAGATAAACGGCAGGACAATCGCAAAACCAAGCCCGGGGTAGACTTTTAATTTAAACTCCCGCTCATTCTTCATCATATAGTGGGCAAATTGGTAAAACGCACGCTCTTCCCTGCTGTAGCACATGAGCTTCATGAGGCTTTTACCTATCGGATTGGATTTCTTTCTTCTCTTTCCACCGTGCGAATTAAGTTTCTGCAGATTTTTCTCAAAGGTAGGAAGTATTTTAATGTAGATTCCCAAAGCTGCAAACGGAAAAAGAAGCGCCATCACCGAAAACAGGATGACCAGGGTGGTGTTATCACCGTTCAGTACCCATTCAAACAGGGATCCGAACCACATCGGAGGGAAGAATACCTGCCACCATTGTGCTGTGAAGGCAACCTGCAAATCGACAAATTCAAATGATCTCGCAACCACTTGATAACCTACAGCCAGTCCAATCGATAGCCCGATTTGCACATAGTTGATGATATCCTTTAATTTTTCCCCGTCAAAATATTTTAATATAAGGTAATAGAGTAAAGCTGTGAACACGACAATCAGGATATCAGATAACAAAATCCCCGCTAAAAACAGCAGGAAGAACCAAAATCCCTGGTTGATCAACGCCACAACCAGCGGAATAAGTGTCATTGCCGCTGTTAAGAAAAACAGGTATACACACACGTGGATGGTCTTCGCCAGGCTGATCGTCTTTTTCTCCACCGGTTTTGTAAATAAGATTGTATTGTCACGTATGTCCAAAATGACCACCGAGAAATCCGAGATCATTGATGTCATAATGATGAACATGATGACTGAAAATGCGATACTCATTTGAAAAATATAGTTCTCTCCGATTAATACGAAAGGGATGATGAACAGCCCAAAAAGTGCATAGATCCAAAGCGATTTTATAAAGCGGTTTTCACCTTTCGATTCTTTCCCTTTTTTTCCCTGCTGTTGAAATACAGTCGGGACTCTGCGCTGGTCCATGGTGAATTTGACCTGCAGAATTCTGCGGAGGGCGGGATAGTCGAAGCCCATTTTTTCAAAGATCCCACGAAACCAATCGAGAAACAGAAGTGTACGAAATTCCTTCATCCCCTACACCTCTTGAACAGCAGAAACAATCTTCTGAGCCGTTTCCTTGTGCTCATTAAATCCGGTCAATTGGTTGAAAATCTCTTCAAGCGTCCCTTCACTGTTCGTATTCTTTAATTCTTCGAAACTGCCATCCGCGACAATTAATCCATTATGCAAAAGAATGATCCGGTTACTGATTTTTTCTACAACATCCATGATGTGGGATGAATAGAATATGGTTTTACCCTGAGCTGCCAATTGAGCAAGAAGCTCTTTAAAAACCATGACTGAGTTCGCATCGAGACCGTTGATCGGCTCGTCAAAAAAGAAGATATCCGGATTATGGAGAAGGCTTGATATGATCAGTATCTTCTGTTTCATCCCCTTTGAATAAGACGCAATGCGAGAATGATAGACTTCCGTCAAACCAAACAGTTCAACTAATTTCCCTGCCTTCTCTCCCGCAGCTTCTGCTTCAAGCCCATACAATTCGCCGATGAACGTCAAATACTCTTCCGCAGTCAGGTTGTCATACAGGTCGGCCATTTCCGGTACATATCCGATTCTCTTTTTATACGCAGCTGATTGGGTCGATATATCCTTCCCAAAAAGCTGCACCTGACCGGCATATCCTTCTTCAAGACCAAGGATGATCTTCACGGTCGTACTCTTACCAGCTCCATTCGGCCCTATGTATCCGATGATCTGACCTTTATATATCTCTAAATCGACACCTTTCAATACTTCTTTAACCCCAAAACTCTTCCTAAGCCCTCTTATCGATAAAATCGGCTCATCTCTCTCCTCCATGATGTCCCCTCTTTTCTATGTATTTACCATCAATGCTAACATAAATTCCCTTATCTGGAATATGCACCTGCTACACTATTGGACGATTGCCATTGAATAAAGGGTGTGATTTTCGAGTTTTATTTGGATTAATTGCTCATTCACTGTTCACTAACAGAGTGCCAATTTCCAAAAGAACTTTGATAATGGATTATTCTTAGTCTTAATCGTTCCAGCTGTTGATTGGAGTGGAAGACGAAGACTCCTGCGGGAAAAGTGGCCAATGTGAGACCTGTCCAGCTCTGGCGGCTAGCCCCTCGAGGTCATAAGCTAAATGGTCCAAGAAGGCAAAAGGCGCCTTCTAGGCCCATTCAACTTATGCTTGTCGGGGCTGAACGAGCCGCCTCCGCTTTTCTGACCCACAGGAGCTCAGCGACGAGGAAGCTCACCGGCCGCCCGCGGAAAGCGAAGTCTTCCACGGAAATCAACAGCGGTATTAAGAAACCAAAACTTTTTTCCAAAAAACACTTCTAAAATGGAAGAACATGTTATATACTTTAACTGTATTAAGACACATAGTACACTGTATACAGTTGGGAGGGTGGATATGTTTGAACTTGATTTAAGAAGTCGGAAGCCCATTTACGAACAGTTGGTGGAAAAGCTGAAAGAACTGATGATCAATGAAGTGCTGAAGCCTGATGAGCAGTTGCCTTCCGTACGGACATTGGCTCAGCAGCTGACGATCAATCCGAACACGATCCAGAAAGCATATAGGGAACTTGAATCTCAAGGATATATTTATTCAGTGAAAGGGAGAGGTAGCTTTGTCAATCCTTCAAGTCATATTCAAAATGCGGAGAAAATCATGAAAGTGAAAGAGGAATTATCCAAACTTTTATCAGAAGCTCTCTATTTGGGAATAACCGCTGAAGATTTAAAAGAAATGATTGTTGAAATCGAGGCATCAGTTGGGGGGAATCAAGCTGATGATAGAAATTAAAAGTGTTAGTAAAGCATTTGAAAGAACGGAAATCATTCATAATATATCGTTTTCCATCGAGAAAGGATCCATCTACGGACTTCTTGGTTCGAATGGGGCAGGCAAAACAACCCTCTTGCGGACGATTGCCGGGATTTTAAAGCCCGATCAAGGAGAAATCACTCTTGAAGGTGAGCCGATTTTTGAAATGACGGGAATCAAAGAGAAAGTGGTCTTCCTTCCAGACCAGCCATTCTTTTTCACTCATTATACATTGAAGCAGATGGCTCAGTTTTATCAAAGTACGTACAGCCGATGGGACGAGGAATCCTACCATCAGCTGACATCATTATTTGAAATCGATCCGGATAAAAAGCTTCATAAGTATTCAAAAGGGGTACAGCGTCAAGCTTCCTTCATTCTTGCCCTGGCTGCCAAGCCCGATGTGCTGGTGCTGGATGAACCGATTGACGGACTTGACCCTGTTGTACGAAAAAAATTAAAGAATGTACTGATCACAGAAGTGGCGGAAAGGGAAATGACAATCCTGATTTCCTCTCACAATCTGAGAGAGGTCGAGGATATATGCGATCACATCGCCATCCTTCATCAAGGCAGGTTCCTGCTTGAAAAAGAACTTGATGACCTTAAATCAGGCATCCATAAAATCCAGCTCGCCTTTAAAGGGGACGTCCCCGCCGGACTGTTCAACAATCTGGATGTCCTTCATAAAGAAACAAGGGGCAGTGTCCTATTATGCATTGTGCGCGGTGAACATGAAGATGTCGAACGACTGATCCGTTCTTATCATCCAGTCATCTTTGATTTACTGCCACTGACGCTGGAAGAAATCTTTATATATGAAATGGGGGATGTTGGATATGCCATCCAGAACATCTTGGATCAATAAGGAACTAATCATGCAAAGCCTGCGGAGTGTAGGCTGGCTGGGAATCGTTTATTTTATCGGGCTGTTGTTTGCACTGCCGATTGACATCCTTGGTAAACTGACCAATCCCAATCTCACGTATTACAACAATATCTATGAAAATCTTTTCAAAATGCAATATCCGATTCAAATGGGACTGATGTTCCTTATTCCTGTATTGCTGGCAGTGTTTCTTTTCCGATACTTGCACGTTAAACAGCCGGCGGATTTCATTCACAGTCTGCCGATCAAACGAAATAAGATCTTTCATCACACTTTGTTCACCGGACTCGGAATCCTGCTGATCCCGATTCTGCTGAATACACTATTCCTTCTAGTACTCTATTGGATTACTGAATTGAATCTTTACATTGATGCAGCAGACATCTTCATCTGGGCCGGAATCACCCTGCTGATGACATTCCTCTTCTTCTTGACGGGAACGTTCATTGCCATGGTTACCGGACTCTCAGCTGTGCAAGGTGTGCTGACCTACATCATCTTATTACTGCCGGCAGGAATGTTCTTATTGGTTACCTTCAGCCTGAAGCAGCTCCTGTTCGGATTCCCGACGGATTACTACTATACGATCAAGATTGAAGAGTATTCACCGATCGTCAAGGCAGCCATGCTTGAAAATAAGATGATTTCAGGATGGGACGCACTCATCTATGCAGTTCTAACGATCGCTTTCTATTTCTTAGCTCTATTACTCTATAAAAACAGAAAAATAGAATCTGCATCACAGCCGATTACATTCCAGCTGCTTCAACCGATTTTCAAATACAGTGTGACTTTTTGCGCCATGCTTGTCGGAGGGATGTATTTCACCGAAGTGCAGGGTCAGGGATACTGGATCTGGTTCGGATATGTTGTCGGTGCATTGATTGGGTATTATGTTGCCGAAATGATTTTACAGAAACATTGGAGAGTTTTTCACCAGTGGAAAGGATTCGTTGTATATCTCCTGGTGATCGGCGCCGCTTCTCTTCTGTTTCAATTCGACCTCTTTCAGTATGAAAAGAAAGTCCCGGAATCAGGCAGCATTAAGGAAGCTTATGTCGGATACAGCTATTATGACATATTTAACAATGAGGCAATGGTCGGCAGCGTCAGCAAGGACGGGTTCGTTCCCGAGATCAAACGCGATCCACTGCTGAAAGAAGCAGATTCGATTAAAGCAGTACGGAATCTCCACAAAGCCATCATTAATAAAGGAGAAAGGTCGACGGGTTACGACCGGATGCCTGCTTTCTTTTACTATAAATTAGAAGACGGCAGCACGCTGGTGCGAAGCTACGAAATTGATCAAGATGATCTTGAAGAGTACTACTCGGATTTATACGAAACCCGGGAATACAAAGAAGCGACGAACGATATCTTCCACATTGATGAAGAGAAAATCGATAAATTGACGCTCCACCAGGAATTCACCGCCGGAAAGACCGTCACCATTGTCGATCCTGAAGAAATCAAAGAAGCGATCAGTATCTTAAAGCAGGAAATTTACAATGAAAGCTTCGAAGATCAAAACAGGCTGAGTACCTTCTCCGTTGAACTTCTGTTATCCAATAACCAGCGAACAGGCATCAGCGTCCGCAATACGTATGATCAATTCGAAAAATGGCTACGGGATAAAGAATACCTGGAGAAAATTAAGGTGACAGCAGATGACATCGAGTGGATCTATGTCATCGATAAAAAAGAACATACCCGTGAATTGATGAAAGCAGATTACCCTGGCGACATCTTCCCTAAACTGAAGGAACAGGGAACGGGGCTTGAGCTTAAGGAAAGAGAAAAGCTCAATGAAATACTGGAGAACATCAGCTATGACAGACAGAAAAATCCTTATCTTGTCGGCATTAAATACAAAGGACAGCCACACGTTGATGTAAGCGGACTTACCGAAGAAGACGCCCCTTCCTTTGTAAAACAAGCCTTTGAATAATATGAACAGAAAGAATCGAGGTGATATCCATTGAGTGCAAAACTCATACACATTGAATCCCCTTCATTCGAGGATGTGTATCTTCAATTTCACCGATTGATTTATCACATCGCCTATAAATTGACCAAGGACGCCTGCCTTTCAGAAGACATCGTACAGGAGACATTCTTGAAAGCTTACCGTAAATGGGATACCCTGATTGATTTCAGGAAGATCCAGTCCTGGCTTTCATCCATTGCCAACCGGACAGCCATCGACTTTATCCGGAAGGAATCGAAGCGCAAAGAGGATCTTGTGGACGATCAGGAAACCTATGATTCGCCATTCATCGTAAGTTCAACCAGGATGGTAGAATCTGAAATCGACTTTCATTTCCTTGAAGAAGAGATTGAAGAAGGAATCGGGATGCTTCCTGCCCCTCAGCAGGAAGTCCTCCGATTAAAGGCGATCCAGGGTCTCAGCGACAAGGAAATCGCTCAGAAACTGAACCTCAATCCTGCAACTGTCAAAACCCGGTACCACCGGGCGAGGAAGCAGTTAACTTTATTAATGAAGAAGTCAGCTTAAAGACTTGGAAACCCGGAGTGATGGCGGCTCCGGTTTTTTTTATTGTCGTTCAGGTTCGCTGTAGTTTGATAGTTTCCCGTTCTAATCAAGTAGACTGGCTGGTTCCTCTGCTCGCTTCAATTAGAATGATTCTTAAAGGATCATAAATCCCCAGAACAGATCGTATTTTCAAAAACTGGATCATAAATCTCCAAAACGGATCGTTATTTTTTTAGAATGAATCATAAACCCCTTAATCGCACTTTGATGCGGATGTATTCAAGCTAAGTTACCACTGTTAAGAGACCGTTTCTATATAAGATCAATTCCAAAAACCTAAAAAAAGGCTGATCCCGATGGAAAATCCCCACGGAGATCAGCCTCTTTTCTTAGTACGACGCCCTCGTACTCTTGAAACCAGCCTTCATCATATATTCAGCATGAAGCAGCTCCACCTCAAACAAGGTGATCGGATCGAAATATCGTTCCGGCTGTTCTTTCATTTTTTTCAATGTTTCTTCTTCTGCAGCAATTTCTGCTTCCGTTTCTTTGATGGTGAGGTCAAGCTGATTGAACGGCTCTGCAAAGAAGGATTTCACGTCCTGATCCAGTGATTTTTCAAACAGGTCGAATTGAACGAAAAACTTGTTTACGACGGATGCGGTCGTTTCGGAATAATCCTCGTTTTCCAGGTAACGTTTGTATTGGTTATAAAGCAGGTTCTTGTTCTGAGGGATCCCTCCGAACAGTTTACCCGCACTCTTCAACAGGAATTGACCAGGCTTGAATTTGAGAAGAATATTTTCTTTTTCGATTTGTGCCCTGGTCCCCATCCGGCTTACATCTCTTCTCCAGTCATCGACAACTCGGAAGTCGCACTCAAGGACCACACGATCTTTGCCAAACAATTCGTTAAAGGTCGTGCTCATCTCATTTAAGTAGTCCTGTCCATCCTGCAGCTCCTGTCTGGAGGACTGGAGCCAATTTTCCAATATGACCATGTAGCGCGGCATGAGATCTTCCTGAATATACGTCTGGATTCTTGAGTTCATGGCTTCATTTAATTCTGTATGAATTTGTCTGAAGTCACTCTCTTCCGTAATCAGTTCTGAGCATCCACTCAATATTTCAGGGATTTTCTTAGAGATTTCTTTCTTTATTTCTTCTTTCTTTTTATGGAACGATTCTTTTATTACTGTTGTCTTGTCGTTTTGCATATCTCCCAGGTAGTTATGGAAGCCGTTTAAGCGGACAAGAATGTCTTTATTTTTCTCGATTGAATCTTTTAACCCGAGTTCCTGGTTCTTTCGCTGGGCGAATAAGTCCTTCAACGTTTTTCTCACCAGGTAGAAAAGCTTCACTCTTCTCTCGGCTTTCAGGACCCCTGGGTTAAGCAAGTAGTGTTTTTTCAAGAAAGTTTCCACGTCTCTTTGCTGAAGGTGTACCGCCTCAAGGGACGAATACGGCAGGACTTCAGCATCCGGGAACCATTCTCTCGCTTTCGCACGGACTGAGTCGATGATTTCTTCTGAACGGCCGGCATGATCAATCTTATCCATTTTGTTCAGAAGGAAATGAACATTTACAGGCTGACCGATTTCCGTTAATGTTCTCAGCGTCTGGCGGTCTTCAGCATTGAATGGAGAATCGGCATTCAGTACATAGAGAAGTCCGTCAGCAGCAGGATAGAATGAAGTGAGGTCTTTTAACCCCCGGCTGTTCGCCTGGACGTCAATCAGCGCACTTCCATTTTTCTGGAGAAATTCAGAAGGCAGTTTGTACTCAACAAACGCTTCCCTTTCCATCAATTCTTCAAAATCTGCAATACTTTCCACTTTTTCTGCACCGCGATCATGAACTTCCATTACTTCAGCCTGGCTGCGATGATATCTGTACACAACGGTCGAATGTTCGGCCTCTCCCACACTCTCGCCGAGCACGGATTGTACAAATGATGATTTACCACTGGACTCGCTGCCTGCAACCACAAGGTATTGCTGGCTTGTATCAAGAAGCTGTTCAGCGATCCACTTGGATTTATAAGAAACAGGGGCCTCATTTCTTTCGGACCATTCAATTATTTTATTAAGGAGAAGAATGGTTTCTTCCATCTTGAATGCCGGATATTCCCCTTGTAGAAGCAGGCTCTCTGCCTCCTCGACAACCATTGGATCAATGGAGTAGGAGAATACATCATTCCATGCCATCACAGCTGAAGATGCAAGCAGCGGCTGCTCCTGTTTACTGATTTTCAGCCAGTTCGTAAGGAGATCAGGCATGATACCCTCAATCTCTTTTACAAGATACCCTTTTTCAAGAAAATGAAGATATGCGTACTGGAATTGAGATGAAATATCCTCCCATCGTTCACCCGGCTCCACTTCTACATATTCAAAGATCGTGTTGACCGTGGACATCCATTCAATATGAGTGGCCGAAACCTCTCCGTATGATTCCCATAAGCTCTGCACCAGATCTCTGAATAACTGGCGGTCCTCCTCATAAACGGTAATCAGTACATCGTAATAATAGTTAGGCGTGAACGTTGCCGCATAGCCCATTTCTGCATACTCCAAGAGCGCGCGGAACCATTCCTGTTCACTGGTTCTAATTGACTCATTCACAGCAAGCTCTACAGCGTTCTTCCAATCCTGCTGTTCCTCATAGAATGATTTCGCAAGTTGAGCTACAAGCGGATAGTCAGGATCGGTATTCACTGCTTTCTCAATGATTCGATACGCTGATTTCAACTTGTTTCTCTCTATGTAAAGATGGAACAGCTGAAGGGAGATCTCCATCGTCAGCACCGTGCTTTCCGTCGAGATCCCGGTGTATACATCTTCCGCAGCCGAAAGCATGCCTAATGCATAATAGGAATCGGCGATATTTTTCTTAGCCCATGGTTCAAGCTCATTCAAAATGCTCTCCCATTTATAAATAGCCGCTTCATAATCCTTACTGTGAAAATAAACCTCACCCTGTGCATAGCGGATGTACGTTAAATCATACGGTTCATTCTGCTGCTCCTCCACAAACGCTGCACCAAGTACTTCAATAGGATGAAGGGTCGATTCATTTTCTATTAAAAAAGTTTCATAAAATGACTTCTCCATCAATAATTTTTCTTCTATCATAATGTCCTCCGTTATATGTGAATCCACTTTGGAAAGGACTCACAGACTAGTCTATGGCTATCATTCTATCAGAATTTCACCGGGATAAAATTTCATTTCGTTTTCATTTTCTAATTGATGCTTTATACTGTGAATCCTTCGACTTATATTCATTACACAAGAAAGGACTATCCATTACTAAAAGGCTACACCCTTAAAGAAAATAGATAGTCCTAAATATTTACCACCTTTTTCGGAGGTGTAAACTATAGTGTTGATTTATTTTTAATGCTTGCCGGGGCTGACCAAGCCGTCTGCGCTTTTGTTTCATCCAGCTCCGACGGCTAGTCCCTCGAGGTCATAAGTCAAGCCGGCATAAAAGGCAAAGTCCGCCTTTTTTGCCGACTCGCCTTATGCTTGTCGGGCCTGACCAAGACGTCTGCGCTTTTGTTTCATCCAGCTCCAGCGCCTAGCCCCTCGAGGTCATAAGCTAAATTGTCCATGAAGGTAAAAAACACCTTCACGGTCAATTCATCTTATGCTTGTCGGGGCTGACCAAGGCGCTTCCGCTTTTGTTGTTTCCGTCCTTCCATTACCGCTACTATGAATGCGATCAGAAGGAAGAAGCTTGAGATTTGGAACAGGATCCCGATTTCTACGAACTGCGCCAGTACACCGAATACGAGGCCGCTCAGTCCTATGCCTAAGTCAATGGACGAGAAGAACATGCCGTTCGCCACTCCCCTGCGGTTATCAGGCGTCATGGATAATGTCCACGATTGAAGAGTCGGGATCAGTGAACCGAATCCCACTCCAAACAGGATTCCCGAAACGATGATCAGTGCATCAGAATGGGCGAATGATAATGCCCACATTCCCACAAACGTGATTGAGATGCAGAAAAGGACGAGTCCTTTAGGTCCGTGGTCGTCAAACCACTTCCCTGCAATCGGTCTTGAGAGTGATGCCATGATCGCATTGAACAAATAAAATAAAAAGATATGCTGTATGCCTCGTTCTTCACCGAAGATCACGATGAACGTTACGATCGAGCCGTAGCCGAATGTGACCATGATGGTGATGAAAGCAGGAAACCAGCTTGATTTTTCAATGAGTGAACCCATGTAAGAGAACTTCAGGCTTTCTTTCTTTGTTTGTTTCACGATTTCCGGTGTCTGGTAACGGACCAGCGCCAACAGGATGATCGCAATGACTCCGAGGACACTTGAGGTGATGATCAGATTCGTAAATGTCGTTACTTGAAACAAGTAGATTCCCAGACTCGGAGCGATGATCATCCCGATTGTGATTGACAATCCATAATAGCCCATCCCTTCACCAAGACGGGATTTCGGTACGACATCCACTGCGGCCGTACCATTGACGGTTGTGGACCATCCCCATGCCAGTCCGTGCACAAACCTGAACAGCAAAAAGACCACGACAATGGAGGACAATGGATAGATCACTGTGATGAGCAGCAGTGAAACCACGCCGATGATGACCAATGGTTTCCGGTCTTTATATTCCAGCATAAAACCGATGAACGGCCTGCTTAATACCGCCCCGAGCGAAAATAAAGTGGTCACAAGGCCTATCTCAAGACCAGATGCGCCAAGCGACTTGATATATGGCGGCAATGTCGGAATCAGCATTTGAAACGACATAAATACAAAAAGATTTCCTACCATTAACATGATAAAAGACCTTGTCCATAGAGGTTCTTTTACTTTCGTCACAGGAAATCCCCCTTTCTATTATTCATCTATTCTATGCAAATATGATGCTTCTGAAATTTATTTCGAATTACTAAATAATAGCACACTAACATGAAAAGATACATAATTTAAGCCCAAAGTTTATTGCTATTTTCTTACAAAAATCCTGACTCAATTTTTTATCCATTTTATCAACATAACTAGTTTTATGCAGTCGGCATGAACCCTTCTATGCAATTCAATTCTCCAGTACATCCTTTCCTCAGGATTAATTGCATTGAAAAGTTCAAAATTTATACTATAATAGACATCATGACAAATGTTCAGAAAACTCGTACTTACTATTCATTTTTGAATTTTTATTTATACATTAACATAAATATACAATCATCATAAGGAGGAAATACCTTGAACTACTCTTTGCGTCCTTTAGGAGACAGTGCAGTAGTCATTCAATTGGGAGATGCGATTGCAACTGACACTCACGAAAAAGTAAAGAAAGTGACTTCATTTTTCGAAAAAAATCCCCAAAAGTGGATCATTGATATCATCCCTGCTTTTACCACTGTCACGCTTTATTATGATCCGATGACCATTTTACAGAAAAAAAAAGAAAAGCTTCCCTATGAGGGAGTATGTTCCATACTATCAGAATTGCTTTCACATGAACTTGAGGAGGATTCCACTTCTGCCAGAGTCATAGAAATCCCTGTATGCTACGGGGGCGAATACGGCCCTGACTTGGAAGAAGTCGCTCACATCCACGGGTTATCGGTTGAAGAGGTCATATCCAAGCATACGAACGGTGACTATCTCGTGTATATGATCGGCTTTGCCCCGGGCTTCCCATATGTAGGAGGTTTGGATCCCGATTTGGCCACTCCGAGAAGAAAATCACCGCGTTTGAAAATCCCTGCTGGTTCAGTCGGAATCGCCGGCGATCAGACAGGGGTTTATCCGATTGAAACACCAGGCGGATGGCAGCTCATCGGCCGCACCCCCCTTTCATTATTCCAGCCTGATGAAGAGACTCCAAGTCTGCTTCAGGCAGGGGACCACATTAAGTTCGTTTCTATCTCAGAAGATGAGTTTAAAGAAATGGAGGGAAAATCATGATTAAAGTTGCAAAACCAGGCCTCCTTTCTACCGTACAGGATCTCGGAAGATACGGATTTCAAAAATACGGCGTCATCGTAAGCGGCAGCATGGACCCGATTGCTCACCGAATTTCTAACTGGCTGGTTGGGAATGCTGAAAACGAATCAGTCCTCGAAATGACTCTGACAGGTCCGGTACTCGAGTTCCAGGAGAACTGCCTGATTTCCATTTGCGGAGGCGACCTGTCTCCTTCCATAGATGGACAACCTGTACCCCTATGGCGCTCCGTGCTTGTTAAAAAGGGCAGTACCCTAAAGTTCGGAGGATGTAAAAGCGGAGCACGAGGATACCTTGCCATAGCCGGAGGTATAGATGTACCACTGGTCATGAATAGCCGCTCTACCTATTTACGCGCTGAAATCGGCGGCTTTGACGGTCGAAGTTTAAAAGAAGGAGACACCCTTGAGTCAGGGGTGCTTCAAGAGGATTCCAAAGAAATGGTAGAATATCTGACTCCTTACTTGGAAGACAAGCCTTTTACTGAAATCGACTGGTCGATTTCATCCGAATTCATTTCGATCCATCAGACTGAAAAAGCAGTCAGAGTGATCGAGGGGCCTGAATACGCCCTCTTCAACGAAGAGAGCCGGGAAGCTTTTTTCGAAAATCCATTCAAGGTATCTCCTCAATCAGACCGGATGGGTTATCGATTACAGGGGCCGCAGCTCTCCCTTGAACAAGACAGAAATATGATTTCTGAAGCAGTATCCTTTGGAACCATTCAGGTACCTTCGGACGGCAACCCTATTATTCTTTTAGCCGACAGACAAACGACAGGAGGGTATCCCCGTATAGGTCAAGTCGCTGCAGTCGACCTCTCCCTTATCGCCCAGACCAAACCGGGTGAAGAGCTCTCTTTCACAGCCATTACGCTTGAGGAAGCACAGAGGCTTCTAATAGACAGGGAAAAGCAGCTGAGCCATCTGAAACAAGGTATTGCATTAAAGCTCAGATAAACAACGTGAGAATCAACAACAAAGGAGAGAAGTATGCATGAATAAATCAAATCTAAGCGTATTGCTTGGTGCCGCATTCTTAATGGCCACCTCGGCAATCGGACCGGGGTTCCTGACCCAGACAACGGTCTTCACGGAACAATTGGCAGCAAGCTTCGGATTCGTCATCCTCATTTCCATCATCATTGATATCGGCGCTCAGTTAAACATTTGGAGAATCATCGCCGTATCAGAAAAAAGGGCACAGGATATCGCAAATGATATCCTCCCCGGACTGGGATATTTCCTTGCGTTCTTGATCGTCGCCGGCGGTCTCGCATTCAATATCGGGAACATCGCCGGCGCCGGCCTCGGTACGAACGTCTTATTCGGGGTCTCCCCTGAGATGGGGGCATTATTCAGCGGTCTTGTCGCCGTCGGGATCTTCCTCGTTAAAGAGGCCGGCCGACTGATGGATAAGTTTGCACAGATTTTAGGATTCTTGATGATCATCCTTACGCTATATGTAATGTTCACCTCAAATCCTCCTGTAGGGGAAGCCGTCACAAAAACATTCATGCCGGATACCATTGACTATATGGCAATCATCACGCTTGTAGGAGGAACAGTTGGCGGGTACATCACCTTCGCCGGCGGCCACCGTCTGTTAGAAGCGGGCATCACCGGAAAAAAAGCCCTTCCGCAAATTACGAGGAGCTCTGTATCCGCCATCGGGATCGCTTCACTCATGCGTATCTTTTTATTCCTGGCATCGCTCGGGATCGTCGCGCAGGGCATGCAGATCGACCCATCCAATCCGCCGGCATCTGTATTTAATCTCGCTGCCGGAAACATCGGCTATAAAATGTTCGGAATCGTCATGTGGTCTGCTGCCGTGACATCGGTGGTCGGAGCAGCCTACACCTCCGTGTCCTTCATCCGTACATTCAGCCCTCTATTGGAAAAATACCATAAATGGCTGATCATTGGATTCATCGTCTTATCGACACTCGTATTTGTATCGATTGGGAAACCTGTAGCAATCATGATCCTGGTCGGTGCACTGAACGGATTGATTCTGCCGATCGCACTTGGTGTGATGCTCCTTGCAGCACACAAGAAAAAAATCGTTGGCGACTACAAACACCCGATCTGGATGACTTTATTCAGTCTTCTCATTGTGGTTGCGATGTCTTACATGGGTGTTTATACGATGATAAATGAAATACCGAAGTTGTTTGGATAGATGGTACGTTGAAGCCTCAAGCTCTTTAGGGAGTTTGGGGTTTTTATTATGAAGTGAAAGGTGTAGTTGATCTCGAAGCAGAGAGCGGCAGAAAGAAGGACAGTCCTTAATTTTAAGACTGTCCTTCCATGGATGTTACGACAATATGTTCTTCACTCTGCCTACTTGACCGTCTTCGAGCCTCACCTTGATGCCGTGAGGATGGTTAGCCGAGTTCGTCAGGATGTCTTTCACGACTCCCTCGGTCAGCCTGCCTGTGCGCTGATCTTTTTTTAGTACGATTTCAACCTTAAGTCCTGGTTTGATATTTGCTCGCTGTTGTCCGTTCATGAGAGATTCTCCTGTCTTTATTTTATTTTGGGGCGGGTTCTGAATTTGTCGTTGAAGAAAATTCGACAAGTGGCGCAAAAATGAAAAAACTGGCGCAATAAATGAAAAAGTGGCGCAATTCCTTGAGTTCATGCGCAATTATTTAGAATGTGGCGCAATAGTCCTGATTCCTGCGCAATTCCTTAAATCAAGCCTCTTTTTCTAACTCCCAGCTCACAATTTTTACAATGAACCGATTCTATAGCACCTACTCCACTTATATCCCTCAAAATGACCATTTCCACACCGTAAAAACTAACTTTAAATTACTTTTTTCCTATTACCGGGTTACCACTGATTATCAATCCTCATCCTTTACATCCGGATCTTCCGGAATCGGCTCGCTCAAATATTCGGCCAGCTGTTTCTTCGCTTTTTCCATTTGTTCGAGATGCTGGTTGAATTGCTCGCGATAAATCAAATATTGTTCGCCGTCATGAACGGCCCTTATTTTATTCTCATGGATCAATACTTCTATATAGGATTCCGGCAGAGATAAATATTCTGCTGTTTCAGTTATGGTGAGATACATATGTTTCGCCTCGACTATGATTATTTCCCCTATTATAGCATAGTGACCTGACCTTTTAGGAATCCATCACCCCAGGCGACTGAAGCGTCATCCTAACCCCCGGACAAAGGCCCGTCCCTCTCCGCTTTAAAGCATGAAAAAATACAGAGAAGCACAATGCTTCTCTGTATGATTAAACCAGTTCGATCTTCGCAACTGCCTCGCAGTGCATCGTTTGCGGGAACATGTCCACCGGCTGGATTTCTGTTGTTTTGTAGCCGCCGTCTTCGAGGATTCGCAGGTCGCGCGCCAGGGTTGCAGGGTTGCAGGAAACATACACAACCTTCATTGGCTTCATGGAAAGAATCGTGTTAAGAAGTGCTTCATCGCAGCCTTTCCTCGGCGGGTCTACTACGAGCACATCCGCGCTGATCCCGTCTTCATACCAATCGGGGATGACGACTTCAGCGGGACCGGCTTTGAATTCCACATTGGTCATATTGTTTAGCGCTGCATTCTGTCTGGCATCCGCAATCGCCTGCGGGACGATTTCCACGCCGTACACTTTCTTGGCTTTTTGGGCAAGGAAAAGAGAAATCGTGCCAATACCGCAATAGGCATCGATTACGGTTTCTTCGCCTTTTAAATCGGCGTATTCCAATGCCTTTTCATACAATACCTTCGTTTGTTCAGGGTTTACCTGATAGAAGGAACGTGCGGAAATCGCGAACTTCACGTCTCCGATCATATCGTGAATGACTTCCTCGCCCCAGAGAACATGGGTCGCGTCACCCATGATCACATTTGTTTTCTTACCGTTTACATTATGGACGATGGATTTCAGTCCTTCTATGTTCGCAACGAGTTCTTCAATGATTTCTTTTTTATGAGGCAGCTCCGGTGTTCTTGTCACCAGTACCACCATGACCTCTCCCGTTGTGTAGGCTGTGCGGGTCATGATGTGGCGGAGCGTCCCTTTATGTTTCTTTTCATCGTAAGGACGGATCCCCAGCTTTTCGCAAATATTTTTTACATGCTGAATCACTTCATCATTTTTTTCATATTGAATGATGCATTTATCCATGTCGATGATTTCATGACTTCTTTTCTGATAAAAGCCTGCGACAAATCGCCCGTCTTTTTCACCGACAGGCACCTGTGCTTTATTCCGATACCTCCAAGGCTCTTCCATCCCGAGCACTTCATGGATCGTGACGTTCTGGAGCTTACCGATCCGCTGCATCACATCGCGCACATTCTTTTCTTTTGCCAGCAGCTGGCCTTCGTAGGTCATATGCTGAATCTGGCAGCCTCCGCATTCCTTGTATATCGGGCAAGGAGGCTCCTGACGATGCGGGCTTTCCTTCGTACGTTCCACCAGCCGGCCAAAGCCGTAGCCTTTACTCGGCTTAACCACCTTTACCCTCCCTTCTTCCCCTGGAAGGGCATCCGGAACGAATAAGGGATAACCGTCGACCTTTGTCACTCCGTTGCCGTCATGCGTTAAATCCTCGAAATAGGCGTCATCTATATAATCATTCTTTTGAACAGGTGCTTTTTTACTCATAACGATCTTCCTTTTCTGGTTCCTAATTAAGACTCTACTGATTGTACCACATAGGGATGAACATTTTGAAATCCAGCTTTAAAAAAGAAAACACCGGACACAATATGTCTCCGATGTCATTTCTGCTTTATCCATTTTCCAGCTGCTGTGCTAAATCATTCTCGCGGATGGAGTGGATCCCGGCATGCAGATACTCCTGAAAAACGTCTGCTTCCTCGCTGTCACTCTCTTCCAAGGCTTCAAGTATGCATACAAAGTTGTCTATGAGATGATCGGATTTCATTCCTCTGCTGATCAACACATTGTTCAGCCATAATGCATAGTCGATAAAGACCTTTTCATCTCCTGCAGCAGCAGTCGTTTGGAGGTAATTAAAATGATGGACATTGTCCTCATAACACTTCTGCTTCCCCATCTCCCCGAATCGTTCCTCAAGTTCCGGGTAACGCTTATAGAGTTTCATTACTGCACTGTCAATTACAGGCTTATATTTATTTTCCATCAGTAGGCCACCACCTTATACTTATCAATCGACGGGATGATTGATGCGAGTTCCTGGTCAGGGTACTTTTTTTCAAGATCATGAATCCGCTTATAATCCTCGCTTTGAATCCAGGTCATGAAATGATCTTTCGAATCCCATTCCATATGAACGGTGATTTCCCCTGGCTTCTTTTCATTTTGAAGCAGCAGGAATCGCTGGAACCCTTCTGCTTCATCTACCAGTCCAGAACGTGAATGATAGATTGATATGACTTCATCCGCCTTCTCATCGGGAACGACGAATGTTGAATGAACGATATACATGAAATCCACTCCTCCCATGGCTTTTGCTTCCGACATGCTTTTCCCCACTTTAACACAATGATGTACTCAAGGAAACTACACCCCCATTACTATTTATGGAAGCTTCATGTTATCACTTGAAAAAATTCGAAGAGTATTGCTAGTATAGAAAGATATTTTAGAAGAAACAAGCAGGCTGTCCTGTAAAAACTTACCTCGTTTCAAGAAGGAATGAGTAGGAAATAGGGAATGTGCACATTTCTTTCTTAAAATAATGAATCAAACTTAAAAAGAAGGTAGATCATATGAATCCAGACATCTTAGTAAACCTGATCCTGGTGGGGAATGTATTTCTCGGCGTACTTTTTTCATTGAAATCACGCCGCTGGTGGCTCCCATATATCTTGATGGGACTCACCTTTTTAACCTTGACCTTTGGATTCGGGCTATCACTCGTATTGAACAAACAATCGATTCTGTCTTATTTATTTGTATTTGTCGTCGGTCAGCTGATTTGGGCATTTGTGTTTGTGATCATCGCCCATATTCTTTCATTCATCGTCAGAAAGGTGCCTTTCCGCCATAAACAGCAGATTGGGTGGGGCTTTCTATTCGGATTCCCGCTGGCATTTTTAGTATTTTTATTGATTCATTAGGAACTTTTTATTGGTTTATGTGAAAACTGCCCCATGAATGAGTCATGGGGCAGTTTTTAAATTGATCTTACTCTTGGTCTTGCTGGTATAAGGTTTAAATCCCGCCTTTTCAGTCAATAATTCAGTGGGAAGTACGATTATTACTCCAATTCACGATCATTATCCTGACAAAATCTTCATTTGGACCGATTCTTATTAAAAATCCCTACTTCCTCATAAGGCTTTAGAACATAATCTTTTAGTTTATGCTGGAAATCTTCGAGTTTTCCCCAATAATCTTTTAGTTTATGGCAAAAATCTTCGAGTTTCATACGATAATCTTCGAGTTCTTCAAAATATTCAACCAAAAACGAATTAACCCTTCAAAACGGGACTAAAAAACCTCAATGATAGGCTCCATTCCCATCATCTTCCCTCACAAAACAAACCTTAATCCAACCCTTATAAATAAAAAAAAAAGAATGCCAACACACATTGGCATTCCATTTCACATTAAAGCGCCTTATCCTCAGGGCGGATTTTATCCAATGGGACAAATACGTCAAGGTGGCGGTATAGGTTTTCGAATTCGGCAGGAAGGACTCCTCCAAGTTCGCCGTCCACGTTCAGCTGCACTTTTTCTTTGGCATGGATCTTGATTCGGTTCGCTTGTGTGTATATGACGTTCGGGTCTTTTACGTGCTCGCCCCGGACGGCAAGTGTAGCGATACGAATAAATTCAGCAAGATTTGTTTTCTTCAGAATCAAAAGGGAGAATAAGCCGTCGTTGATGGATGCATCCGGTGCCAGCTTCTCAAAGCCGCCGACCGAATTGGTGAGTCCGATCAAGAATAACATGGCTTCCCCTTCAAAGAGCTTTCCATCATACTCAATCGATACATCCGTCGGTTTGATCGATGGCAGCATTTCGATGCCTTTTAAGTAATAAGCAAGCTGACCCATCATGGTCTTGAGTTTGCTTGGGACCTCGTATGTCAGCTCTGTGATTCGTCCTCCGCCGGCAATATTGATGAAATAGCGGTCATTCATGCGTCCGATGTCCACAGGTATCGATTCACCCTTTGTGATGACATCGATTGCCTGTCCGATATCTCTCGGAATATGAAGGGCACGGGCGAAGTCATTGGTCGTTCCCATCGGCACGATTCCAAGCTTCGGACGGTAGTCCTGTTCCGCTAAGCCATTTACCACTTCATTCAGCGTACCGTCCCCGCCTGCAGCGACGACGATATCATATTTACGTTCAACAGCGATCCGAGCGGCTTCTGTTGCATCTCCTTCACAGATCGTAGCGTGAACTGACGTTTCATATCCTGCCTGTTCCAATTTAATTAACACTTCAGCTAGGTGCTTTTTAAAGAGTTCCCGGCCTGAAGTAGGATTATATATAATTCTTGCGCGTTTCATACCCCATCATCCTAATCTTTAATTTAAGTCCTGATCTCGGAGATTGCGTTCAAATTCCATCTTTTAACATCATAGTAAAATAATTCTGTACATGCAATATCACTTTGCTGCATCCTGCCCTAATAAAATGACAAATAGACGCCTTTATTTGTCATTGAGCATCTACCGCTCAATATCATAACTCTTTTCCGGAAAAAAATCTAATAAAAATATAGGAAATTAAAGAAGGTTTTATGACTTTTATCAGTATTTAATTGATCGCATAGATTGATATCTAGGATAATGTGCTAACACCGCTGTTGATTTCCGTAGAAGACTTCGCTTTCCGCGGGTAGCCCGTGAGCCTCCTCGTCACTGCGTTCCTGCGGGGTCTCACTTGTCTAGCTTCAGGGCTTAGAGGCACATGTCATAAGCCAAACCGACCAAGAAGGCAAAGAGCGCCTTCTAGGCCGATTCGGCTTATGCCACCCACCTCTGGGCAAAGCCCTTCCGCTTTTCTAATAAGCTACTCTTCCCGCAGGAGTCTTCGTCTTCCACTCCAATCAACAGCTGGATTGACCTAATAACAACAAGCTTACATTAAAAGCTCACTCAATTTTAATTATCTACTTTAATATAAAGTTTGTTGGACAAAAACATCCGAAAAAGCCTTTCATAAAAACACTCCCACTATCGTACTATTAAGAGATTACAAAATACCTTGTGATGGAGGTCTGGTATGAAAGTATTGATCCTGATTCATGTGCTATCTGCGATCATAGGTGTTGGTCCCACGTTTTTCGTACACCTTTTGACCCGGCCAGATAAGGATGTGGATGAATTGCGCATTGCGATGAAATACAGCAGGTTATTAGAATTCTATCCAAAAGTAGGGGGAAGTATTGCTGTCTTGACTGGAATTGCTCTTTTTTTACTGGGAGAATACGGTTCGTTCACTCAAATTTGGCTGCTTGGCTCTCTTTTTCTCTATATTCTCATCCAAATCATCGTGATCGGTTTTATCACGCCTCTAACGAAAAAAGTGAATGAATGGCTCGGTCGGCCGGAAAATCTCGCACTCTCAGGTGCTCCCCCCGAAGAGATTCAAACGGCACTGGAGAGTATTCACAGACGATTCTACCTTGCTTCCTCATTGGGAGTTCTTCTCTTTATTTTTATGATTCTTAAACCGTGAGTAGAGCAGTCCTTAAGAAGGAAAATATTTAATGACATGCAGCAAAAAAGCCACCAGGGAATGAAGGATCATTCAAGGTGGCTTATGAAAACAGTTTTATATTGCGGTGCTCAAGAAACTGCAAAGAGTCTTGAAGGGAACTGCCGTCGAAGTGATACACTTCTTGGATCATTTCTCTCCATTTATCGAGGTCCTTCATTTGATATTCACGAATGTTGCGGTACGTCATGACCTTCAGCGTATGGTTGCGGAGAAAATAGCATTGATTCCCTTGAAAACGCACAGCTGTAATGCGCCTCATCGTAATATTGTCATCTGTATCCTGATAAGATGCTTCAATATCATTAATTAAATCTTCTTCTTCAAGCGGCACCCACTCGATCACTTTCTTAACGAAGGATTTTCCGTTTGAACGGCGGTCCACTTCAAACTCAAATTGATCTCTCTGTGTGAAGATGATTTCTTCGCCGAACCCGTGCAGAACATGTTTATGCCTTGCTTCGAGTTCAACCGGTTTCATAATCGGCGAGCCGTATCCGACGTCTACGTACAGTTTTTTGCCATCTATTGTAATCATCAGTCCGAGATGTCCCGGCTTCACTCTCACAAACCGGCAATCAAAACCCAATTCTTTCAGCAGTCTTCCGAAATTGATATTAAGGGTGAAGCATGTACCTCCCCAGCCTTTTGAATACAAATGTTCTGTAAAGTCCGCAAGCGAAGGGACAAAGGATCCCCCCTTCGAAAAATAATAAAATTTACTGAAGGTTTCATACGGAATCCGAATAAGATGCTGTTGAATCAATCGTTGCAAATAATTCAGAGTAGGCTGCTCGATCTCCATGTTCAAGTAGTTTACGTATTTTTCTACAGCGTTCATCCTATCACTCTTTCCACTCAAAGCTATGTATATAATGATAATCCCATAATAGTATAGATTCAAACGATTTATTCCTGGAATACCAAAGAATACCGTCTTACATACTCATTCTCCTATCATAAACCAAATCCCTGCCAAAACACGTTACGTTTTCATGTCAACTTCACATCCGCTTTAGTGCAGTGAGGGACGGGCTTTTAGCGCGGTAAAGGAGTCACCTTTTAAAGCTCAAAAGCGTTTATTATAGCAAGAAAAAAAGGCCAATCAAAGTTGGCCTTTTGATAAGTCGGTGATTTAGTTTTTAACTCCAGCAGCGATGCGTTTTACGTTCGTTTCCGCTGTTTTGGTCAAGTCTGGAGTAAATCCGTTTTTCATACGCTCGTTTTCTTCTTTGAAGTAGGCTTGTACCTCTTCATCGAATTCAATTTCAATAAGATCACGAATATCTGTGATTCTAAGAGCGATCATTATAGAAACAAGGTGAGCAACCGTTAATGATTTTTTCTTGAAATTCACTAATTCATTAATTGTCGCTACCCGTAAACCTGTTAAGCGATGCAAATCACCTTGTGTCAATCCTCTTTCACGCAGGATGTCTCCCAATTTAATGTGAATTTTATGGGGAAATTTATCCAGTGATTCAATGACTATCGTATTTGTTTTTTGGTGAATCATGATGCTTCAACTCCTCATCCTATACAATAGTACCGTGAATTACGTCATTCGTGAACCGGGAAAAAGTTCCAACACTCAGGGCATTTTTTACCATCCCATTTATAATGAAGGTTTTCTTTCTTTTTAGTGGATGATTTGTTGAATCCTCTCCATGTGCACACAAAAAAAAGCCGGGAGAATAAGATCTCCTCGGCTGCTTTGGTTCTGTCTACATCAATACTTTCTGTACCAGGGTTGTTTTAAGGCTTTCGTACACTTCATACCAAATGTTCTTATCTTTCGTGTATTGAGACGTTAAGCGCTCAATCATTTCTTTCTGTT
This sequence comes from Rossellomorea oryzaecorticis, assembly GCF_038405515.1. Classification (GTDB taxonomy): domain Bacteria; phylum Bacillota; class Bacilli; order Bacillales; family Bacillaceae_B; genus Rossellomorea; species Rossellomorea oryzaecorticis_A. The sequence continues at coordinate 28,801 of NZ_JBBYAF010000041.1, forward strand.
TTTCAGGGAACTGCTCATGATCCTTCGGCGGTAATTTTGCTCTTTCATCATCAACGATTTTTTTCACCATAGGAGCTCTTGGGCCCCAGACGGTCTTTTCTTCACCATTCTCATCCATGAATATAAAGATCGGAATGGCTCTTGAAGTCCCGTTTGTCAGATATTGATCCATGAGTTCCAAATTCTCATCGCGGAGAATCATCTTCACTTCAATATCAGCCTCTTCAGCGACCTTCAACAGAATCGGGATGTTCAACATTGCATCCCCGCACCAATCTTCTGTAAGTACTATGACACGCAAGGATTGATCGGCAAGTGCTGCAAGCACCTCTTTATCTTCAGTGGGAATCGTAAATTTATTTAAAATGGACAATGTATTTTCTTTATGCGTTTTCATATATTCTAAATATTCACTTGGTGACATCCCTTTATTGAACCAGTCTTGCAAGGTCATACTTACTCCTCCTCAGGGTACGTTTCTATAAAATATTTAATCTCATTTTCTCTCTATATCCTACTCATGTTCACTTCATTCCACAAGTAATATCTTCTTCACTTTCCTCATAAATTTCAATTGTGCGAATATGCCTGTAGGAATATAATAAAAGAAAGCAGTTCGATTTATGGAAAAAAATCAATTCAGTCAGGAAATTTACAAGTCTCTGCTTGAATGGTCTTATCATGAATCGACCACTCCGCATTCACTTCTAATGAATAAACACTATACAATAAAAAAAGAATAGCCATCATTCAGCTATTCAAAAGAAGATCCAGTGGGGAATAGGGTGTTTGTAATCGTCCTTATAGGATTCAATAGTCATACAGAATAACGAAAAAACACATTCTCACAAAAAAAGCTGACTCAAAAGTCAGTTTAACCCTTATCTTTTTGGTTAATGTATATGATTATAGGATTACTTTTCAATTGAACCATCTTCAAAATGTCTGGAATTCTCTATTATCTGTGCCACTTTTTTATAGTAGTAGTTCAGCTCGATTACACTCTCTGCCTCCTTAAGTCTTTTCATATAGTGAGTTGCTTTCTCATAATCTTCAGGCGGCAGTTCAACCTTGATTCTTTTTTTCTTCCACTTTGCCAACAGGTTTCACCTCATTGTGATTTGAAGATCCTCCCTTAGAGGTCAATTCGAGCTGATATTGTGATAGCTCTTGGATATAGGATGCTTTCGTGGTTGCTAAGTTCTGTTCAATTTTTCTGGTAATGACGGAACTTCCCCCGATTCCTGATAATAAACTAATGTAGATCGCATACCACATCGGGATCGTATCAATGACTGGAAGTACAGAGAGATAACCTGCTAGAACGCCTATGATAATATCCTTTGTTGAGCCAAAAAGGTAGTGCTTCTCACCTTGGTCATCGATAAACTTTCTTGGAAAAGTGAAATGACCATTTTTAAAAATCAGAATATGTCCTAAGCCCCCGATACCGCCCATCAACATTGGCAACAAGATCACTTCAATTAAGGACATTCTATCCACCCTCTGGAATCATTTACTATTATTATATATTATTTACAGAATATTCAGAATAGATAATTGGACACATATTTGTCCACCAAAGGAGAGCCATTATGAGAAAAATTGTGATGAAAGTCTCGTCTGTCGACAAACTTCGATTCCAAAACTATATGATGCAGCTAAAAAGCGCTGAAACAAAAGCGGAAGCAGATATGTATTATCGACTGGCAAAAAAGATTTTGGGAAAAGGCAGAAAACAAGCTTAAAGTGGTCTGCGTAAAACTGCTGCTTTGGAAAATCCATTCTACCCGCCATTAGTTAGCAGAGCCAACTTCATCAAACTTTACGGGTCCGACTTTATTTGACTATGTATATCAGCGTGATCCAAAACTTCACCTATCAATTTCGTCATTAGATGAAACTGAATATAAGTTACGCAGGCCAAGTGTTTTGTACTTGGTTTTTATTTTTTCTTGAGGTTTTATGACCAGTGCTTTGCCTGGGTGGCTTGATTTATTTAGAATGATTCTTAACAGATCATATATTTGGAAAATGGATCATAAATCCCGAGAATGGATCATAAACGATGAGAAACAAGAACCCGTTAAGAAAAAACGGATCCAACCTCTTTTCTGAAACTGCTTTTGTAGATTTTGATGTAATAAATGCTGATAACTTGAATTTGAACCGGCACTCCCCTTTATACTAGAATACATCCGGCATTCCCGCTCATCTTCGATTCCCCTCTTCCCCATAGAAAAAAGGAAGAGCCTAAAGCCCTTCCCTTTATTCATTCAATCATTAATTGACGCCCACTGCATCAAATGCAGCATTTACACTTGCCACTTCTGCGCTTCCAGAACCATAGAGATCAGTCGCTGACTGCACCGCAGCTGAACGAAGCTGGCTGAATGTTGAGGATGGAGTCAGATATTGAGTCAATGCACGGTAGTAGATGTCACCAACTTTATCTGTGCCGATACCAGTCACATTCACACCATAGTGTGTACCGCCCTGGCTCAATAAATAAGCCGCTTTGTTTCCGATTCCGCTGTTGATATGGACGCCGCCATTATCTCCTGTACCCGTGTATCTGACAGAATAATGGTCCGGATCATTATATTTCGTCGGATCTGACATGGAACGCAGTGCATCCCCGCCTTGTCCTGGTGTATAGATGTCTTCCCCGATCTCCCAGTCTGGATTATTTCCAGTATGGTATTCAAGTAAAGTTCCAAATACATCGGACATCGATTCATTAATCGCGCCAGACTCGTTTTGATAGATTAAATCAGCCGTGGTGTCTGTCACGGCATGAGTCAATTCATGCGCCACAACATCAAGTCCTCCAGATAATGGAGCGAATGTCACGCCGTCTCCATCACCGTATACCATCTGCTGCCCGTTCCAGAATGCGTTATTGTAGCTTCTTCCGTAGTGAACCGTAGACTCTAAAGCCGCACCGTTGCCATCATAGCTGTTGCGGTTATGGGTATCTAAATAGTAATCGTATGTTTGACCTGCATAATAATGAGCGTCCACGGCCGCTGCATCATAGCTGGCGTGGAATTGGTTGTCCGCATCTGCCCAAAGGGATCCCGGCAGGCGCTGGCGGTTGCCGGCATCATATGTAAATACCCCGCCGCCTCTTGTATTATCTTGCAAATAGTAAGTGGAAGATGAAAGGTACGTGTTCAGTGACTTCGTGTCACCAAGCACTCCTGTTCCGGAACCGATCGTGTCAGATCCCACTGCCCCAGGACCGCCCGGCTTACCTCCCGCTTCATGAATTTCATTCACTTTATCCAAGATCTCCCCGCTCGCTGCATCAATGAAATAATTCCAGTTACCCGGCTTTGGATCAAGGAAATTGTAGTTTACCAGATAGGCATGATGTGCTTGTCCATCTTTTACATAAATGACTGATTTTGATTTTGGTGCATATTCATATGCCGGCTCACTGCCGATTTCAGCGACTAAATCCTTTTCCCCGGCTGCAACTGCATCTTTTTTCGATACATTCTTCGCAGCTTTAAGAGATTGCTTTTCTTCAAGATTCGGAACAGGTGCGCCGGAAACCGCCGTCAGTACTCCATCCTTGTTTACATGAGCTGTCAAGACGGCACCGTATACAGGAGTCCCTTTATACACTTGCTGAACGCGAAGATATGTAAATCCAAGTTTATCTTTCTCCTTTTCTACCACTTTGAAAGAAAGAGCTGCATCTCCCTTGAACTTGAACACATCCTGTTTTTGATTAAAATAGTCCATCACGATTTTTTCAGGAGTGTTGGCAGATGGCTTAGTAAGCTTCCCAGAAATAAATTGCGGGGCTCCGATTTTCTCATTGAAATTTACTTTCTGGCTCAAATCGGGTGCACCCAATGCATCCGCAGATAATACAGGACTCATCATCAGACCTGCTGTTAAACCTAAAGCTACGACTTTTTTCTTCAATTACAACACCTCTTTTTAGAATTTTCTAACTTTTCAAACTGTAGATAAAACTATAGTACAAGTATGAGGTGTGAAGAATGTGCCGAAATACCCACTTAACCGATTTTTCAACTTCATGACTCTATACCTATATAAAAACCACCTTATATGCTCAATTTAGGAAAACTTGAACTGAAAAGGAGAAAAATCTGCTATTTTATTATCTATTCCAATAAATCCCCAATAAAAAAGCCCGCCTCTCTATCGCTTTAAAGCGATGAGGGACGGGCCTTTGACATTATCTTTTTTGGATTTCCTGCTGTAATAGTTTGTTTACGAGCGGCGGGTTTGCCTGCCCTTTTGTTGCTTTCATGATTTGTCCGACCAGGAATCCGATCGCACGGTCTTTACCGTTTTTGAAGTCTTCGATGGATTGCGGGTTGTTATCCAGTGTTTCAGTGACGATTTTCAGAAGAGCACCTTCATCAGAAATTTGAACAAGACCTTTATCTTTTACGATTTGCTCAGGATTTCCGCCGTTTTCAACAAGCTCTTTGAATACCTTCTTTGCGATCTTTGAAGAAATCGTTCCTTTTTCGATCAGCTGGATCATGCCGGCGAGACCTGCAGGAGTCAGCTTAAGATCGTGAAGTTCTTTCTGCTGGGCGTTCATGTAAGCCGATACTTCACCCATCAGCCAGTTGGAAGCCTGCTTCGAGTCTGCACCTTCACTGACCGTTTCTTCGAAGAAATCGGACATTTCTTTCGTTAATGTCAGTACCATTGCATCGTATGCAGGCAGTCCCAATTCTTCCACATAGCGCTGTTTTCGAGCATCAGGAAGTTCAGGGATTTCTGCGCGGATACGGTCCATCCACTCTTGGTCGATGTGCAGGTTCAACAGATCCGGCTCTGGGAAGTAACGATAATCATCAGATCCTTCTTTTACACGCATCAGGATCGTTTTACCTGTTGATTCATCGAAACGGAGAGTTTCCTGCTGAATCAGCCCTCCGGATAGAAGAACCTTTTCCTGACGGACGATTTCATACTCCAATCCTTTTTTAACAAAGTTGAAGGAGTTCAGGTTCTTAAGCTCAGCCTTCGTACCGAACTGCTCCTGCCCGATTGGACGAAGGGAGATGTTCGCGTCACAGCGAAGGGATCCTTCTTCCATCTTACAGTCAGAAACGCCTGTATATTGAATGATGGATTTCAGTTTTTCAAGATAAGCATATGCTTCTTCAGGTGTGCGGATATCCGGCTCAGAAACGATTTCGATCAAAGGAGTTCCTTGACGATTGTAATCCACAAGGGAATAGCCGTCACCGGAGTGAGTCAGTTTACCTGCATCCTCCTCAAGGTGAAGACGCGTGATGCCGATGCGTTTCTTCTCGCCGTTCACTTCGATTTCGATCCATCCGTTTTCACCGATCGGTTTATCAAATTGAGAGATTTGGTATGCTTTCGGGTTATCCGGATAGAAATAGTTCTTACGGTCAAACTTCGTATCCTGCGCGATTTCACAGTTCAATGCCATCGCTGCTTTCATGCCGAACTCAATGGCACGCTTGTTCACCACAGGAAGTACTCCCGGATATCCGAGGTCGATCACGTTTGTATTTGTATTCGGTTCTGCCCCGAAATGGTTCGGTGCCGGCGAGAACATCTTACTGTCAGTTTTTAATTCTACGTGGACTTCTAGTCCGATTACTGGTTCAAAGTTCATTGATTTCACCCCTTACAGTTGTGGTCTTTTTGTATGGAAGTCTGTAGCTTGCTCGAATGCATGTGCTACGCGATAGATTGTGCTTTCATCAAAGTGCTTTCCGATGATTTGCAGTCCAAGCGGAAGTCCGTTTGAAGAAAATCCGTTTGGAACAGAGATACCTGGTACACCTGCAAGGTTGACCGGGATCGTCAGGATATCATTAGCGTACATTGTAAGCGGGTCATCAATTTTTTCTCCGATTTTAAACGCTGGAGTCGGTGTAGTTGGTCCAACGATGACATCATACTTCGCAAATACATCTTCAAAGTCTTTCTTGATCAGGGTACGTGCCTGCTGTGCTTTTTTATAGTAAGCATCATAATAGCCGGAGCTGAGTGCAAACGTACCAAGCATGATACGGCGCTTCACTTCGTCACCGAAGCCTTCAGCACGCGTCTTTTTGTAAAGGTCAAGAAGGTTATCCGCGTTCGGCGTGCGGTAACCGTAACGGACACCGTCAAAGCGGGCAAGGTTTGCTGAAGCTTCTGATGAAGCCAGCAGGTAGTAAGTCGCTACGCCATATTTGGAGTGTGGAAGAGAAACTTCTTCCCAAGTTGCCCCGAGGCTTTCCAGCACCTTCAGTGAAGCAAGAACCGATTGGCGTGCTTCTTCCCCGACGCCTTCACCCAGGTATTCTTTCGGGACAGCGATTTTCAGACCTTTGATATCACCAGTCAATGCTTCTGCATAGTTTGGAACTTCAACATTTGCCGAAGTGGAATCGTTCGGGTCCAATCCTGCGATTGCCTGCAGTAAATAGGCATTGTCTTCTACGTTGCGGGTGATCGGTCCGATTTGGTCAAGTGATGACGCGAATGCCACGAGTCCGAAACGGGACACACGTCCGTATGTCGGTTTCAATCCGACCGTACCCGTGAACGATGCCGGCTGACGGATTGATCCCCCTGTATCTGAACCTAAAGAGAATGGAACTTCCCCTGCCGCAACCGCTGCTGCGGAACCACCTGAAGATCCGCCCGGAACCGTTTCAAGATTCCAAGGGTTGCTCGTTTTTTGAAAACCTGAGTTCTCAGTAGAGGAACCCATCGCGAACTCATCCATATTCAGTTTTCCGATTGTGATAGTATCGGCACTATGTAATTTATTGATAACCGTTGCATCATAGATCGGATTGAAATTCTCAAGGATTTTACTTGCACAAGTCGTACGAAGACCTTTAGTGACGATATTGTCCTTGATCCCGATCGGCATTCCGAATAGAAGACCTTTCGATTCATCCGTCCCAAGCTTTGCATCCATTTCTTTCGCTTTCGCACGTGCATTTTCTTCATCCAATGTAAGAAATGCTTTTACTTTATCTTCAACAGAATCAATACGCTTGTATGATTCGTCCACGAGATCTGAAACAGAAACTTCTTTCTTATGTAAAAGCTCATGAAGCTCTGATAATTTATGCTCAAATAATGACATGAGTTGCCCTCCTTAGTCCAAAATCGATGGAACACGTACTTGTCCATCCTGTTTGTCTGGTGCGTTCTTTAACACTTCTTCGCGCGGAAGGCCTTCTGTCGGCTTATCTTCACGCATTATATTCTTCATATCAAGCACGTGGCTTGTCGCTTCCACATTCTCTGTATCTAATTCATTCAGCTGCTCGGCAAACCCGATGATCGCATCCAATTGACTTGTAAACTTCTTCGCTTCGTCCTCCGTGATGGCTAGTCGTGCAAGGTGGGCAACATGCTTCACCTGATCTTCTGAAATTCTAGACATCCTCTTCACCTCCATAAAGTTTCGAACACTTGCAATACTATTGATAATACCAAAATTCGCGGTGTTAAAGCAATAGGCGAGGACTGGATGAAGAGGACCCGCGCATTGTCCCCCCGGTATATATGCTGACTTCAACAAAATATGTGAACTCCACAAATCACCCCAATCTCCTTTTCAAAAACCTAAACAAAGAAGTTGCTGACTTCCACTAATTTCTATACCTTTAAAGTAGATAGGTAAAGAAAGGATTTTCCGTATGCGTCAGGTCATCACAACATTCTTACTTGGTCTTGCGGGAGGAGGACTGTTCACCCTGCTGCACGTCCCTTTATCGTGGATGCTCGGCTCGATGGTGTTCGTCTTCGGATTTCAAAAGTGGACTCGCCTCGACTTACAATGGCCGCCTCTTCTTAGGGATCTCGGTTTAGTGATTGTCGGCTATGCCATCGGACAGTCTTTCAGTATGAAGACACTCGTTGAAATCGGAACACAGCTTCCCTCCATGTTCACCATGACCGTGGCAGTGATCTTCATTTCTGCCATACTCGCGTATCTGACAACGAAATTAACAGGGATCAATCTCCAATCGACCATCACCGGAAGCATTCCGGGAGGGCTTTCCCAGATGGTCGTGCTTGGAGAAGAAATGAAGAATGTCGACCTCACCGTGGTGACCATCCTGCAGGTGGTCCGGCTGCTGTCCGTCATTTTCGTTGTTCCTTTTTTAGTTTTCAGTCCGCTGCTCGCGGGTAACGAAGCGGGAGCTTCAGTAACGGGAACAGGAGAACCTTCGGCCTTACAGTGGAGTTTTTTTCTATTTTTAGCGGCAGCTGTCTTATCCGCCTTTGCTGCAAAAAAAATACACCTCCCCACCGCCTCCATGCTCGGTCCGATCATGGCAGTCGGGGGTATGGTGATAGCCGGTCTTGATGTACCGCCCATGCCAGGCTTGCTCATCATTCTTGCCCAATTGTGCCTGGGGATTTACTTCAGCTTCATGCTCGATTTTTCGTCAGCAAAAGGATTAGCCAGATTCGTCCCGTTATCCGTCGTCACATCCCTGTGTTTGCTGATCAGCTGTTTCGGATTGAGCTTTATTTTGAGCAAATGGCATGACATCTCGTTTCTGACCGCCTTCATCAGCCTCGCCCCTGGCGGCATGGCTGAAATGGCGATTGTGGGCCAGGCGGTGAACGCCGATCTCTCGATTATCACCGGCTACCACTTGTTCAGGATTCTCTTTATCTTATTTATCATACCGTTCTTCCTTAGATGGCTGTTCAAATCTCCCCTTTTCAAGTAAAGCAGCATTAAAGAAGCTTGTTTTTAATTTTAGAAAACAGGCTTTTCTTTTTGGGCTTTTTTTTAGTGACTGGTTTGCCTGCCTGCTTATTCACATAGATCTCTTCCTTATTAATTGCGTGATCATAGGCGAGCAGTAAACCGATGTCGGTTTGAGCTTCCTTATTCGTCACCATGGAAAAGGATACCCCATGCTGATTGGCAAGTTTTATATATTTTGACAGATAGTTATAGTTCATGTTTCCATTCAAAAGGAGTTTCGCACCCGGGTTTTCCTTCAGGCTCTCTTCCACTTGCTGATAGACCTTCTTCTCTCTCACCTGGTTTTGTGTGAGGGCAATGACGATACGTTCCCGTAAGCTTCCCAGAAACTTCCGCCGCTCGTCTGGCTTCGTCTGTTTCTGCCCGTACATCCCATTTTCCAGATAATCATCAATCGTTGGCTTACTCAACTTCCGGCACCTCCGAGGATATTGGTGATTTTCCCTACACTATATGATAGCGGCTGTTCATTTGCTTATTCTCCCCCATTTTCCTTTATGCAAACACTTTCAGGCAACCGAAACGTGTTAAACGCCGCTGTTGATTTCCGTGCAAGACTTCGCTTTCCGCGGGCGGCCGGTGAGCCTCCTCGTCGCTATGCTCCTGTGGGTTAGAAAAGCGGAGGCGGCTTGCTCAGCCCCGACAAGCATAAGATGAATGGGCCGGGAAGGCGCTTTTTGCCTTCTTGGACCATTTAGCTTATGACCTCGAGGGGCTAGCCGCCAGAGCTGGACAAGTCTCACCTGTCTCGCTTTTCCCGCAGGAGTCTTC
>NZ_JBBYAF010000042.1:0-38174 GCF_038405515.1 Rossellomorea oryzaecorticis
GTCATAAGTCAAGCCACCCAAAAAGGCAAAAAACGCCTTTCCGGGTGGCTCGTCTTATGCTTGTCGCCTCTGAACAAAGCCCTTACGCTTTTAATACTGGGCTAGCTGGATTCGAACCAACGCATGTCGCAGTCAAAGTGCGATGCCTTACCGCTTGGCTATAGCCCATTGCTGTTACTACAAGAGATAGTATGAGTAATTAGAAGGGAATATATACAATGCTTTTCAAAAATTTTAGTAGTCGAGTATGGAGCGTGGCAGTTGAGATTGTTTGCAGGTTCAGATTAGAATAATTCTTAATAGATCATAAAATTTAAAAATGGATCGTATCTATTTTTTTGAAATGGATCATAAATCACATAATTACGCAGATTTCAGTGTTTTTAAGCCCTGTACTTTCTGAACATGCCGCGAAATAAATTGTATACAATCTATTCAAATAGGGTTCAGCAGTAAATCAACCTCATTTCCTCCATAAACCCTCACAATCCCTGACGAAAAAACCTCTCGCTTATCAGCAAAAAAATAATTCAACAAACTTCAGTTGAAATCTTAAAAAAATAAAGGATTTTGTAAACTTTTGTCGTATATATTATTTATAGAATCAGAAAGGTGGTGCCAATCACGATTTATCAATCGATAGAATCTCTGTCGGAAATCATGCTTAAAGATGCACTATTAAATGATGCATCCGATATTCACCTCATTCCAAAGCTCAATGATTACTACATCCAGTTTCGTAAAATGGGTGTGCTGTCTCCATTTCAATCGATTCCTCTGGAACAGGGGGCAAGGTTGATCGCCCATCTGAAGTTCATGGCTTCCATGGACATCGGAGAAAAACGCAAACCGCAAAGCGGTTCCTACAACACGATCATCCGAAACTCTCCCGTCTCCCTCAGAATATCCACCTTGCCAACCAATCATCTAAAGGAAAGTCTTGTCATCCGGATACTTCCCCAGAAGCTAACTGTTCCACTCGAAAAGATGTCCCTGTACCCTTCTTCAGCCAAAAAACTTCTTGCCCTTCTCATGTATTCCCACGGCCTCATCATTTTCACGGGTCCGACCGGCAGCGGAAAAACCACTACCTTATACTCGCTTGTCCATCATTGTTCATCCGGCCTCAACCGAAACGTAATAACCCTGGAAGATCCAATTGAAAAGGACCATGAGGATATGGTACAGATCCAAGTGAATGAAAAAGCGGGGATTACGTATTCAACTGGATTGAAAGCCATCCTGAGGCATGACCCTGATATCATCATGGTCGGCGAGATAAGGGATAAGGAAACGGCTGAAGTCGCGATCCGCGCCGCCCTCACAGGACACCTGGTCCTCACCACGCTGCACACTAAAGACGCAAAAAGTGCTGTATACAGACTTATGGAGTTGGGAATCCATTGGCATGATATCCAACAGACTTTGATCGCAGTGTCTGCTCAAAGACTCTTGAAACTTAATTGTCCTGTGTGTAATTCAGAGTGCGGCGGGACCTGTACTGGCGATGAAGTGATGAAAAGAGCTTCGGTGTATGAAATTGTAACAGGGAGCGCATTGAAAGAAGTCATTAAAGAAGCGAGGGGAGAGGAGGCGATGTATCAGTATCCTACTCTTCGGACATTGATCAATAAGGGGGTGGCATTAGGATTTGTTCCAGAAACTGAGTACCGGAAGTGGGTTCATGAGGAAGAGGGATGACCAGGGAAAGTTGCTGAAAAGAATCGGTGATCTTCTTCTTAAGGGATACTCATTTTCAGAAGCAATTGATTTTTTACTGGTCTCGGGCAGGAGTGGTCCTGAAAAATTAAAAAGGAGCATCATTCATTCTTTGCAAAAAGGTGAATCTCTTTCTTCGATATTTGACAGACTGCTCAAGGTGCCGAGTCAGGTATCAGCACAAATTTTTTTCGCTGAACACCACGGACAGATGGGCACGACCTTAGTAGAAGCAGGGCATTATCTCATCAAAAAGAATGAGGAAAAACAAAAGATAGTAAAAATCATTCAATATCCAGTTCTTTTGGTGATTGTCGCTATTCTATTGATGGTGCTCCTGCACAAGGTTTTGTTTCCTCGTTTCCAGGCATTGTACAGTTCGATCGGTTATGACGAGACCACAAGTATTAGATACTTAGTGTTGTTTATTGAAAATTTCCCCATCTATTTTTTTGTCTTGCTGCTCATTCTCACCTTTGTATCTTTCTTCTTATTCATGTTAAAAGATAAATTATTTCAAGTGAAACATGTGCTCCTTCTTTCTAAACTGCCGCTTCTATCCTTGTTTATTAAACTTGGACATACACATTTTTTCGCTCGTGAATTCAGCTTTCTCCTCAGAAACGGTGTATCCATCACAGAGTCATTGATCATAATCGAAAAGCAGTCATACCGTCCGGTTTTCCAGTACATTTCAAAAAGACTATTACGAGGATTGAGGGAAGGGGAGACTCTGCACGAATGCATTTCTAAGATTCCACTTTTTAAGGAAGAACTTTCTTTTGTCATAGCGCACGGGCAAACGAATGGAAGGCTTGCTGATGAACTGGAGATGTACAGTGAAATCTGTTTTACGGAACTTGAAGAGAAAGGTAAACGGATTCTAACGTACATCCAGCCCACGATATTTGCCTTCGTCGGACTTTTCATCATGCTCATCTATTTTTCAATCATGTTGCCGTTATTCCAAATGATGCAAGGTATCTAATGAGAGAATTTAAGGAGGAAACACTATTGAAAAATGAAAAAGGATTTACCATGATCGAAATGATGATTGTCCTTCTTGTCATTTCTGTCCTGTTGTTTGTAACGATCCCGAACGTGACCAGTCAAAGCAATAAAATTAATTCAAAAGGATGTGAGGCGTTCATAACCATGGTGGAGGGACAGGTTGAGGCTTACAAGATGGATAAGACAAATACGGAACCGGTCAGTATGGCAGTGTTGGTGACTGAAGGATATTTAAAAGATGAATACCAAAAATGCCCTGATGGAAATACGTTGACCATTGATGCGGAAGGGAATGTAGTCGAAGCGGTTGCAGGAAATTAAAAGGGGGCTGCTTGCTCAAAAAGGCTTTACGTTTATCGAAATGCTTATGGTCCTATTAATATTCTCGGTCCTTTTATCTTTCGCAGCGTTTTCCTCAGAACCCATGAAGGAACATGCAGAAAAAACCTTTTTCATTTCACAGCTTCACTCCGACCTCTACCTCATACAAAGCCAGAGCTTCTTCACCCAAAACTCTATCACCTTAGTGTTTTATCCTTCTTCCAACAAATATGTCGCCAAAGATTTTTATGGAATGACGCTGGTTTCCAGAGAACTTCCCCCAGGCATACAAATTTCTGAAATCAACAGGTGGAATGAAATTATATTTAATCCGACAGGAAATACGAACAGATTCGGACCAGTTTATTTCAATAGTGAAGATTCTACAATCAAACTATCATTTCAAATCGGACAAGGAAGGTTCTATGTACAAGAATTCTAAAGGTTTTTCAATTCCGGAAAGCCTGATCGCTTTTAGCTGTTTCATGATGATAATGGCTGTTTTTCTCCCTTACAGCATCAGAATGATCACAACATTGGAAGAAAAACAGCACAGGGTGGAGGCTTTCAAATTTCTTCAGGAAGGAATAGAACAGGCGGTTGTGACGAAGGAATACAAATCCAGGATCAGAACCTTTGAGGGGATTGTCTATACTTTGAGCTGGAAAGGAAGCGATAACAAGAACCCCTGCGTGTCATATGAAAAGGAGAGTGGTTCTCATGAAATTTGCTTGTCTGAATAACAAGGGATTTACATTATTGGATGCAATGCTCTCTTTTTTGGTGTTTTCAATCATTTCACTTGGTTTTCCTCTGGTCATTAAAGGATTTGAAACCATCCAAAAAGAAAGTGTCCCCCCGAGATATTATGAGTGGAATTTGTTCAGTCAAAGCTTGAGAACAGAGCTGAGGGGAGGCAGCAACTTCCTGATTTCATCCGGAGCCGTTTCTTATGTCAGCCGAGGGGAAACGATCAATTATGAACGATATCAAGATTCCATTCGGAGACAAGTGGATGAACGGGGACATGAGGTGGTGCTGCAAGGGGTGGATTCGTTTGAAATTTCAGAGGTTCCGCAAGGAATAAGGATTGATGTTATTTTTGAAGAAGGAGAGATTGTTGAAAGTGAGTTTTATTATTACAAGGAAAAAGCTCCGCAGCTACCTTAATCATAATGGTTTCTTACTGCCTTATTCTTTGATGCTGTTAATGATCGTATTGATGGCGGGAGTTTCCTCCACGAGCCTTTTTCTAAGCAAGTACCACTATTTAACCAATATGGGTAAAGTATATGAACGAAATGCGAGCATTGCACATAGTGTACTTCTCGGTATTGAAAATAGTACGGTTGGTAAGGTTGAACACACAGGGGTTTATGGGATGACAGAAACGATCACCGCTCAGCTGAATGAACAGGAAATGATTTTGGATATAACTTTTCAATCTTCCGATAAGGTTTTTCAGCCAGTCTCAGTTGTGTATAATAAGGAAACAAAACACATTATAGATTGGAAGTAGTTTGCGATGCCGATTTTTTTGACAGGTTTCATGGGAGTGGGAAAGACAACTGTTGGTAAACGACTCGGGGAGCTTCAGCAGCTTCCGGTCATCGATATGGATCATTACATTGAAGAAAAAGAAGGCATGAAGATTAAAGACATTTTCAGTGAAAAAGGCGAATGGCATTTTCGCTCGATTGAAACAGCAGCATTGAAGGACTTAATGAAGGTGGAAGCGGTCATTACAACGGGGGGAGGGATTATTGAAAGATTAGAGAACAGAGAGATGCTTGCAGCCGTACAGACCGTGTTCCATCTTTTCTGTTCCTTTGAGGTTTTGTGGGAACGGCTGGAGGGAGACTCCGAACGTCCCCTGGTCCAAAAGAATTCGATGGACGGCTTACTTGAATTATACAACCGCCGTTTGCCCCTTTATAGAAATGTCAGTAAGATCGAAATCGATACTACGTATAAAACTATCGATGAAACGATAAGTGAATTGAAGCGTAATCTCACTTCCTGATTAAATTCAGACGTGGTGGATATACTGATAAAAGCGGAAGGTGGTGCTTTTGTGTCAGTAAATGATTACGTGAAATTCATAACTCAAACATTTGTTCAGCATTATGATAAATCCCCCCATGAAAGAAAATCACTTAAACATCAAAGAAAGAATGAGCGCCCCCCATTTTTATTCAGGTGGTTTGGCGTCCTGCCTTATGCGTTCATGGTTTTGTTTAAAAAGAATAAAAAATAGAAAACCGCCTCTGTATTGTATAGGGCGGTTTCCTTGTGATTAAATTAGTGTGCGTGACGTAAGTAAAAGATACCCCCATTGATGATGTCAATCGAGATTTTTGGTTCATACTGTTCTTTTAATGCCTGTTTTTCCAAATGATAAGATTCAGGCTTCTCCTCATGATCTCCATAGAAGTGACTCAGCAGCTCCAGGTCCTCTTCCCATCTTTTCCGTGCTTCCTCCGCCCAAGTGAACGACTCTTTTTCAATTCCTTGCAGAATAAAACTTTTAATGCGATTTATTCCGCTCCGGGGCTTGATGATCGGCGTCAATGTAAATGAAAAATCAGGGATTTTCGGAGTCAGTTTTCTGGATAACAAGTAATCATGAAAGTCTTCCTGGATATGGCCATTGATTAAATTTAGGCCGATACTTTGGATGCTGTCTTTTTTCAGGTTCGTTACATGAGAAATCTTTATATTCAGTCCCAGCCATGGATGAAGCGGTACCTGTTGTTCATTACCATTCATTCGCTCTTCATAAAGGCGGATGTAGCCTGCCAGATTCCTGGTGGACCGGAATATCTGATGCAGCCGTGGAGAGCCGAAGTGTATGAGCTCACCCTTGAAGTCTTCAGGTGTTTTTTCTCCATTGGTCACCAATGACAGTGTCATGGGGTTGGGGATACCACCGGTTTTCTCCAGGTAGTGCCAATAAAAAGGGCGATTCATCAGTTCTTTATCCAAATCGATTGTCAACTGCACGGTCATATACCCATCACCGTTTGAAACAAGTTCGCAGCCGTTTGCTGTAAAATAGCGTTCAAGAAATTGATGAATTTCGTTCTGCTGCATTCGCTCGTTCCTCCTTTAGTTCTTCAGCAAATTGAATCATGCTAGTGAGGTTTTCCATTTTTATTTTAAGTTCTCCCTCTGTCTTTGAGGAAGAAAGTATATCTGTAACATGCTCTTCAAAGTCTGTAAAATCCAAACGTGTCAGAATCTCATCAAGCTGACCAATCACTCTTTCGAATAGGTTTATTTTTTCATATAGCAACTTCAATATATGTTCTTCTACTGTATCCCGAGTGGCAAAATTATAGATATGCACATCTTCGGTCTGACCTAAACGATGTACACGGCCAATCCGCTGCTCAAGACGCATAGGATTCCAAGGCAGGTCGAAATTTATGACATTGTGGCAAAATTGAAGATTGATCCCTTCGCCCCCAGCTTCTGTTGCTATCAGGACTTGTGCATGATTCTGGAAAAGCTGGCGCATCCAATCTTTTTTACCTCGTTTGAAACCGCCTCTGAAAGGGACGGAAGTGATGCCATGCTGCTTTAAAAACCACTGCAGGTACAATTGGGTGGCACGGTATTCCGTGAAAATGATGACTTTATCATCGATTTTCTGGATAAGTTCCAAGGCTTTCTGAGCTTTGGAATTCATCGTCACATTTTCTACCTTTTTCATAAGCGCTGCAATCGTGTTCTCGAATGCTGCAGAAGGACTTTCTTTTTTCTCCAGCATGTTTTTGAGCGTATAAAATACTGACTCCCTGCTGCTGCAGGCTTCACGCTGCAGGGTGAGGAGAGAAAAAGAACTGGATGTGACCCAGTCATCATAGCTGCCATTCAACATATTGATGCTGTTGTATAAATCTCGTTCCTGTTCATTGAAGTCAATGAGTATCGTTTTAACATGACGCTTTGTCCACTCGATGCCGGTATCACTTCTTCTATTACGGATCATCACTTTATTGATAAGATGATTTAAGTTTTCATCATCATGAACCGTCCTGTCCCCCTTTTTGTAGCGGTCGGTAAAGCCGGTTTCATTTCCCAGGTGTCCGGGTTTTAAAAGAGAAACCAGATGGAAGATTTCTTCTATCCTGTTTTGGATAGGGGTGGCGGTGAGCAGTAAACAAAACTTTTTCTTCAGGTTCTGGACAAATTCATAGTTTTTGGTTTTGTGATTTTTCAGTTTGTGAGCTTCATCGATGATGACAAGATCATAATCCTGTTCATATACTTTTTCCCGGTGAGGACTTCTTTTGGCCGTGTCCATGGAGGAAACGACAATATCACATTGATCCCAGACATAGCTTTTGCGCTGGGGGACAGCGGGAATAAAGAACTTGCTGTTTAATTCATAAGCCCATTGCGAGACCAATGAAGCAGGGACAAGGATCAACACTTTTTTCACGAGTCCCCTAATCATGTATTCTTTCAATATGAGACCGGCTTCAATGGTTTTTCCGAGTCCGACTTCATCTGCGAGAATGGCTTTGCCATTCATTGTTTCAACTACCTGCCTGGCGGCTTCGAGCTGGTGGGGAAGCGGGGTGACGTTTGCCAAATGTTTTGGTGCCTGAAGCCCTTCAAAGTTCGGGATTGCCAAATGCTGCTCGCATTCCACTGCAAGCTTATACAGTTCCCAATTACCCCAGGGACCATCATTGTTTATTAAAGTGTCCAGGCCTTCGCCCCACTCCTCGTTAAATAGTACATCAACGTTCATGTGAAAAACATCTCCTTATTTAATAGAAAAATGATTGCTCAAAACGAATAATTAATGGTAGGATGAGAGTAGATTACCTAATGTTTTGAAAACTATAATAATCCGAACATTCACATCAATAACATTTCTACTGTATATACTTCTAGTATGACCAAATGTTACAAGGAATATTGGCGAATGATAGCAAGGGGAGAGACTGTAACAAACAGCGCCGAAGGAGCAAACATCTCATGTGTGAATCTCTCAGGCAAAAAGACTCTTGCTGGACGCAGCTCTGGAGAGTGCTTCCTTATGGAAGCCACCAAAGGGGAAAGCCGTCTTACCGGTAAACTTTCAGGTGAAAGGACAGAGAAACTTCTTTTGGAAAAAGGGGTTTTTCTGTCCTTTTTTTCATGCGCAGAAATGCAGGGTCTTATGAATTCTGACAGCAAATGAAGCGCAGATATTTGGAGACGGGAAGCGGACAGAAGAAAAATCTTGATGAAAATAAGGGGGAAGTCTAATGGCAGAATTAAAGCAAACACCTCTATATGAAGTGTATAAAGAATATGGAGGAAAAACGATTGACTTCGGAGGCTGGGCTTTACCGGTTCAATTCTCAAGTATTAAAGAGGAGCACGAAGCGGTCAGAACCCGTGCCGGTCTTTTTGATGTGTCTCATATGGGAGAAATTGAAGTCAAGGGCGAAGGGGCTCTTGAATACTTACAAAAGATGATGACCAATGATGTGTCCAAAATAAAAGACGGCGGGGCTCAATACACTGCCATGTGCTACAACGATGGAGGCACAGTGGACGATCTCCTGGTTTATAAAATAAAAGATCATGACTATTTATTAGTAGTCAATGCAGCGAATATCGATAAAGATTATGAATGGTTAAAGCAGCATGAGACGGATGGGGTGGAAATCAATAATATTTCCGAGCACATGGCCCAGCTGGCGTTACAGGGTCCGTTGGCGCAAGACGTATTACAGCGATTGGCAGATAACCATTCTTTAAGTGATATCGGATTCTTTAAATTCCAAACCGAAGTGAATATAAACGGGCGGCATGCCCTTGTTTCACGCACCGGATATACCGGGGAAGACGGGTTTGAAATTTACTGTGACGCAAAGGATGCAGTCGGAATTTGGAAAGATATTTTAAAAGAAGGTGAAAAAGATGGGGTTCTCCCTTGTGGATTAGGGGCCAGGGATACCCTTCGTTTCGAAGCGAACCTTGCATTATATGGACAGGAGCTTTCTAAATCGATTTCTCCGATTGAAGCTGGGATCGGATTTGCTGTCAAAGTGAACAAGGAAATACCATTTAACGGACAAGAGGCTCTAAAAAAGCAGAAAGATGAAGGAGCTTCAAGAAAGATTGTCGGTATTGAAATGATCGACCGGGGAATCCCGCGTCATGGATATAAAGTATTTTCTGGCGAAGAAGAAATAGGGGAAGTGACGACAGGTACTCAATCACCGACTTTAAAGAAGAATGTCGGGCTTGCTCTATTGAAAAAAGAATTCACTTCAGTGGATACAGAGGTTCAGGTGGAAATCAGAGGGAAAAAATTAAATGCAAGAGTAGTCCCGACACCATTTTATAAGAGAACAAAATAATAGGGAGGAATGACGGTCATGAAGCATCGTTATTTACCGATGACAGAGCAAGATCAAAGGGAAATGTTAGACAGCATAGGAGTAAAAAGCATCGACGATTTATTTGAGGATATTCCTGAGAAGGTTCGCTTTAAAGGTGAATACAACATTAAACTTGCGAAGTCAGAAACCGGCCTGGTAAAAGAACTGACAAAAATGGCTGCAAAAAATGCAGACTTGAAAAGTCATACATCTTTCCTTGGGGCGGGTGTATACGATCATTATGCACCGATCATCGTGGATCATGTCTTATCACGTTCTGAGTTCTATACCGCTTATACACCATATCAGCCGGAAATCTCTCAAGGTGAACTGCAAGCGATCTTTGAGTTTCAGACGATGATTTGTGAACTTACGGGAATGGATGTCGCCAACTCATCCATGTACGATGGTGGAACTGCCTTAGCTGAGGCTGCCATGTTAAGTGCAGGCCAGACACGGCGAAAGAAAGTCCTTGTATCGAGTACAGTTCATCCTGAATCACGTGATGTATTAAGAACGTATGCGAAAGGTCAATACATCGATGTCGTGGAAATCCCGCAGGTCGACGGGGTAACCGATGTGGAAGAACTGAAGAAATTAATGAGCAGTGAAATCGCTGCTGTTATCGTTCAGTACCCTAACTTTTTCGGCAGAGTGGAGGAGCTGAAGGCGATTGAAGAGGTTGCTCACAGTGAGAAAGCGATGTTTGTAGTCTCCTCCAACCCTCTGGCTTTAGGTGCACTTACACCACCTGGGAAACTGGGAGCTGACATCGTAGTCGGTGATGCACAGCCTTTTGGAATTCCAAGTGCTTTCGGGGGGCCTCACTGCGGTTATTTTGCAGTAAGTAAAAAGCTGATGCGCAAAGTGCCGGGCCGTCTGGTCGGTCAAACGGTCGATGAAGAAGGGCGAAGAGGATTTGTATTGACCCTGCAGGCACGCGAACAGCATATCCGTCGAGATAAAGCGACTTCCAATATCTGTTCAAATCAGGCCTTGAACGCCCTTGCAGCTTCTGTAGCGATGACTGCACTTGGTAAACAAGGCGTGAAAGAAATGGCACTTCAAAATATCCAGAAAGCTCATTATGCGAAAGAAGCATTCAAGAAAAATGGATTTGAGATTGCATTCGATGGTCCTTCTTTTAATGAGTTTGTAGTGAAAGTAAATGCTCCTGTAAAAGAAATCAACAAACAGCTCCTACAAAAAGAAATAATCGGAGGCTATGATTTGGGTCTTGTCGATGAAAGCTTGAAACATCACATGTTGGTTGCCGTTACGGAACTTCGCAGCAAAGAAGAAATTGATGCATTTGCACAAGAATTGGGGGATTGTCATGAATAACAAACAAGATCAGCCTCTTATCTTTGAATTAACGAAAGAAGGCCGTGTGGGCTACAGCCTGCCTGAACTTGATGTCCCGGAAGTAGAAATTTCAGAGTTGATCCCTTCCGATTACATCCGTACGGAGGAACCTCAATTACCGGAAGTATCTGAACTGGATATCATGCGTCATTATACCGCATTGTCCAAGCGAAACCATGGGGTTGATTCAGGTTTCTATCCACTTGGATCATGCACGATGAAGTACAATCCAAAGGTGAATGAAAACGTGGCGAGATTGAATGGATTCGCCCATATCAATCCGCTGCAGGAACCTGAAAGTGTGCAAGGGGCCCTGGAGTTGATGTATGACCTTCAGGAACACCTGAAAGAGATCACCGGCATGGACGAAGTGACCCTTCAGCCGGCAGCAGGCGCTCACGGTGAATGGACGGGTCTGATGATGATTCGCGCATATCATGAAGCAAACGGGGACACGAACCGTACAAAAGTCATCGTGCCTGATTCCGCCCATGGAACTAACCCGGCAAGTGCGACAGTTGCAGGATTCGAAACGGTGACAGTTAAATCGAACGAAGACGGTTTGGTGGACCTTGAAGATTTAAGACGTGTAGTGGGTGATGATACGGCCGCTCTTATGTTGACGAACCCTAATACATTGGGTTTATTTGAAGAAAATATTCTGGAAATGGCCGCGATCATCCACGAAGCCGGCGGTAAACTGTATTATGATGGTGCAAATCTGAATGCTGTGTTATCAAAGGCAAGACCAGGGGACATGGGATTTGACGTCGTTCACTTAAACCTTCATAAAACCTTCACTGGGCCGCACGGCGGCGGAGGACCCGGAAGTGGTCCGGTCGGAGTGAAAGAAGACCTGATCCGTTATCTTCCAAAACCGGTTCTTGTGAAAAATGGCGATCAATTTGAATTTGATTACAATCGCCCCGATTCAATCGGCCGCGTGAAACCTTACTATGGAAACTTCGGCATCAACGTCCGTGCGTATACGTATATCCGCACGATGGGGCCGGACGGGTTAAAGGCTGTAACGGAAAATGCCGTCCTTAATGCAAATTATATGATGAGAAGATTGGCGCCTCATTTTGATCTGCCGTACGACCGCCACTGCAAACATGAATTCGTCATCAGCGGGAAACGTCAGAAGAAGCTGGGCGTACGTACGCTTGATATTGCGAAAAGACTTCTGGACTTCGGTTATCATCCGCCTACGATCTACTTCCCGTTGAACGTGGAAGAGTGCATGATGATCGAACCGACAGAAACAGAATCCAAAGAAACATTGGATTCATTCATCGATGCGATGATCCAAATCGCAAAAGAGGCAGAAGAAACACCTGAAATCGTCCAGGAAGCACCACATACAACTGTAGTCAAACGAATGGACGAAACCCTTGCAGCAAGAAAACCGATCCTTCGCTACACACCGGAGGCGGCGCAGTAACACGTTAAAGCACCGAGGGACGGGCGTTTAGCGCAGTAAAGTATAAAACAAAGAAAGGATTGCCGCCCCGGCAATCCTTTTTGCATTAAAAAAGTATACTTATTCTTTGCTGGAGACTCGGGGTCATAAGCCAAAAACCCCAAAAAGGCAAAGAACGCCTTTCCGGGGTTTCCGTATTATGCTTGTCGTCTCCAAACGAGCGACCGCTTTTCTTATTTTTTATGCTTGATCTTACCTGTCCACTTTTTAAATCCGCCCTGAAGCTGGTGAAGATCGCGGTAGCCCTTGCGGCGAAGCATCTGGGCAGCACGTGCACTTCTCATGCCGCTCTGGCAGTACAAGTATACAGGCTGATCATTGCGGATCTCTTTTTGTCTCATTTTCATTTGGGAAAGTGGGATATTGCGGGCACCAAGGATATGACCATTGTCAAACTCATTGGATTCGCGCACATCGATCAGCTGAGCTTTCCGGTAACCGGCTTTAAACTCTTCCTCAGTCAATGTGTTGACCACTCTTTTTTGATTGAAGTACGTAAAAAGGGAATAAGCAATTATTCCTCCAAGTACGACTAGTAGAATAAATAAACCATCCATCTTGCTTTCATGCTCCTTTCTGCAAATGCACTATCTACTATTATATTCATGATTAACCCCAGAATCAAAAGAAATTTACTATTTGCTGAAAAGAGTTTCCAATCTGTTTTTCTTTGTTTTTGGATAAGTATTTGGTAGACTAGTAACGGATTGAATACATAGTATTTTTAAAAGCTGATAAATAAACGAGGTATGTCATATGTCAAAAGAAACATGGAGATTCATCGACTCAGGCAATTGTTCTCCTTCATATAATATGGCGCTCGATGAAGCGCTGCTCGACTGGCACAGTGAAGGGAAGATCCCTCCGACGATCCGTTTTTACGGATGGGATCCTGCTACGCTCTCTGTGGGTTATTTTCAAAAAGTGGAAAAAGAAATCAATATGGAAGCTGTTAAAGAACACGGATTGGGCTTTGTACGAAGACCGACCGGAGGAAGAGGGGTTCTTCACGATGAAGAGCTCACGTACAGTGTCATCGTCTCTGAGGATCATCCAGAAATGCCTAAAACCGTAACCGAAGCATACAGAGTCATTTCAGAAGGAATTCTAAAGGGATTCCAAGCTCTCGGGCTCGAAGCCTACTTTGCTGTTCCAAAAACACCTGAAGAGAGGGAGGGATTGAAAAATCCTCGATCCGCCGTCTGCTTTGATGCACCAAGCTGGTATGAGTTAGTAGTAGAAGGCAGAAAAGTTGCCGGCAGCGCCCAGACACGCCAAAAAGGGGTCATCCTCCAGCACGGATCCATCCTTCTTGATTTGGATGAAGATAAGCTGTTCAGCCTGTTTAAGTATCCATCGGAACGGGTAAAAGAGCGTATGCAAAAAGCGTTTAAAAATAAAGCCGTTGCCATGAACGAGATTTCTGCAGAGAGAATTACGATGGATATGGCCCGTGAAGCGTTTAATAAAGGCTTTGAAGAGGGGTTGGATATCAATCTCGAACCATATGTCCTATCCGATGAAGAAACACAATATGTAGAAAGCCTGGCCAAAACCCGATATGAATCCGATGAGTGGAATTTCAAACGTTAAAAAAAAAACGTTAGGAAAAAGCGATGCGTGTCGCTTTTTTCCTGTTTTACCAACTATTTCTTAAGATGAAAGTTTGGCAACTCTCAAATTAATAGAATTCCGTTTAAAATAGGAATATTATCTATGAGATGCTCCGGTTTTCTATTATTTTCTGCTTATTAGAAGTTTGACAAATAAATAAAAATCTGACCTCAACACAATATATGGTGTGTCGAAAAATATATTACACACCATATATTGTGTTTATTTATTGATTTTAGAATGAGCATGTGATAACGTATTAATTGCTAAAGTAAAACAAGCTAATTATCATTCATGAAATATTTAAGGTAGAAGGAGCTGTCTGTATGACTGTTGCGTCGAAAAAAACAATGACACTGAACAAAGAAAGATTGAATCAGGATATTGGATTGTTCCCCCAAGTGCATCCTATCACCCCGGATATGAAAACTACACATAAAGGTGTATCCCGCCTGGTTATGATTGACCGTTATTCTTTCAAAGACACTGAGAAGATTACTCTATCAGAAGGCGACTTCGTCGTGTTGACAATCAAAGAAGATCCAAAATTCCCGGCTCGCGGATTAGGCTATATCACATCCATTGATTGGGAAAACAAAAAAGCGGATGTCTGGATCGAAGAGGAATACAGAAGTGCGATCGATAAGCCCCGGGAGATAGAAACCGGCACTGTCACACGCACGCTGGATGTCATAGAGAAGCCTTTGGAAGTCTACTATGAACAAATTGCAATGCGAAACGCAACAGGCTTGGCTGGCGTGGAAAAGACTCCTGAAAAGAAGAAAGAGTGGTTTGAAAAGTTCTATCATGAACTGGTCAATCTGAATTTCGTACCTGCAGGACGTGTGTTATACGGAGCGGGGGCAGGGACGGATGTAACCTACTTCAACTGTTACGTGATGCCATTCGTAGAGGACTCCCGGGAAGGGATCTCCGAGCACCGCAAGCAAGTCATGGAAATCATGAGCAGAGGCGGCGGTGTCGGAACGAACGGATCGACCTTGCGTCCCCGCAATACCCTGGCAAAAGGAGTCAACGGTAAATCATCCGGATCTGTATCGTGGCTTGATGATATCGCAAAATTGACTCATTTGGTTGAGCAGGGCGGATCAAGGCGCGGGGCTCAAATGATAATGTTAACGGATTGGCACCCTGATATCATCGAATTCATCATCTCCAAAATGCAAAACCCGCGTATTCTGCGCTATCTGCTTGAGAATACAGAAGACGAGAATATCAAAAAAGCGGCAGAAGAAAAACTGAAATTCACTCCTCTGACAGAGCAGGAAGAAGCAATGTACCAAGGAATCCTAAATTACAGACAGATTCCTGGCTACGGCGGGTTTGATGAAAAAATCCTGAAAAATGCCGAGGAGAAATTACGGACGGGTGGTACATACAGTGTACATAACCCTGAATTCCTGACAGGCGCCAACATTTCTGTCTGCCTGACAAGTGATTTCATGAATGCAGTCGAGAAAGATGAAGAATATGAACTGCGCTTCCCTGATGTAGAAAGTTACGATGCCGAGCAAATGAAGTATTATAATGAAGAATGGCATAACGTCGGGGATGTACGCGAATGGGAACAGCTCGGATATAAGGTAAGGACATATAAAAAAATCAAAGCAAAAGAACTTTGGAATCTGATCAACGTATGTGCCACTTATTCAGCAGAACCAGGTATTTTCTTTATCGACAATGCGAACGATATGACCAACGCTAAAGCATATGGACAAAAAGTCGTGGCTACCAACCCTTGTGGGGAACAGCCCCTCGCACCATTTTCAGTCTGCAACTTGGCAGCAGTCAACCTTGCACAATTCGCAGACAAAGAAACGAAGACAGTCGATTTTGAAAAACTGAAAAAAACGGTTGAAGTTGGCGTCCGCATGCAGGATAACGTCATAGATGCAACACCATACTTCCTTGAGGAAAACAAGAAGCAGGCTCTTGGTGAACGCCGTGTCGGTTTAGGTGTGATGGGACTTGCGGATCTTCTTATCTATTGTGAAAAAGAATATGGATCTGAAGAAGGGAACAAGCTTGTCGATGAAGTCTTCGAAGTCATCGCGACAACGGCTTACCGGGCTTCCGTAGAACTTTCGAGAGAAAAAGGAAGCTTCCCGTTCCTGACAGGTGAGACGGAAGAAGAGACCGAAAAGCTGAGAAAAGCTTTCATCAATACTGGCTTCATGAAAAAGATGCCTGAGGATGTACGCGAAAGTATCCTTGCGCATGGAATCCGCAACTCCCACTTACTCACGGTTGCACCTACTGGATCGACCGGAACGATGGTTGGGGTATCGACCGGGCTTGAGCCGTACTTCTCCTTCACTTATTACAGAAGCGGACGTCTTGGCAAATTCATTGAAGTGAAAGCGGATATCGTGGAAGATTACCTGAAACGCAATCCTGAAGCCGATGCAAATAACCTGCCGGAATGGTTCATTTCTTCCATGAATCTTGCTCCGGAAGCTCATGCAGATGTTCAGTGCGTCATCCAGAACTGGATCGACAGCTCCATTTCCAAAACGGTAAATGCGCCAAGGGGCTATACCGTGGAAGAGGTTCAGAAAGTATATGAAAGACTGTACAAAGGCGGTGCGAAAGGCGGTACAGTATACGTCGACGGAAGCCGTGACTCGCAGGTACTGACACTCAAAGCGGAGGAAAACAGCTTTGATGATGAAGAAGAGGTAAAGCAAGAAGTGAGAACGGAAAAGAAACCGATTGTGCTGCTTGATACGATCCAGGACGTACGTTCAACGGATGTCACGATCGGATCTGAAGTAGGAAATACATGTCCGGTATGCCGGAAAGGTACCGTAAAGGACATGGGCGGCTGTAATACATGTACCAATTGTGGCGCACAGCTTAAATGCGGACTATAAGATTGATGTAAAAGGAGAGGAGATTTTTCCTCTCCTTTTTTGTGTCCAGCTCCGGCGGCTAGAGGCTCGAGTTCATAAGTGAAGCAAGCCAAAAAGGCAAAAAACGCCTTTCAGGCCTTGCTCGCCTTATGCTTGTTGTCCCTTGACGAGCCGCCTCCGCTTTTCTCAGTGCGTAATGGACAAATAGCCGCTGAACATTAAAGGTTCTAAATGCCTTCCTTCACACTTAAAGATGTATAAACAGCTTTGAAGGAGTGAGAGCCTGTGGACATCGATGGGGTATTTTCTGGCGGGGGGGTCAAAGGGCTCGCCTTGATAGGTGCTTATCAGGCAATTGAAGAAAGAGGGCTGCGGTTTAAGCGGGTGGCAGGTACAAGTGCAGGTGCCATTGTAGCCGCTTTTATTGCAGCTGGATACTCAAGCAACGAGTTAAAGGATATTATGGAAGAAGTGAGTATCAAGAAGTTATTGGATACCAATGCAGCTATATCAATTCCTTTTATTAAATGGTTCAGAATATATTATCGGTTGGGTTTGTACAAGGGAGCAGTGCTGGAAAATTGGATTGAACAGAAACTTAAAGCAAGAGGAATATACACATTTGCAGACCTTCCTGAAAAGTCTCTGAGGGTCATCGCTTCTGATTTATCCAATGGAAGGCTGCTTGTTTTGCCTGATGATTTAGAGGAATATGGGATTGCACCTGAGACATTTCCCGTTGCCCGCGCCATCAGAATGAGTGCAAGTCTTCCATACTTTTTTGAACCTGTGAAACTGCGTTCGCTGGAGGGTATCAGTCTGCTGGTGGACGGAGGAGTGCTCAGCAACTTCCCGATGTGGCTTTTTGACAGAGAAAATGTAAAAAAAATAAGGCCTGTCATTGGAGTGAAATTGAGTCACAATTCAATCGAACGCCCCAAGAACAAAGTGAATAATGCGCTAGAGCTGTACAGTGCCCTTTTCCAGACGATGAAAGATGCACATGATTCACGTTATATATCCAGAAAGCATGAAAAGAACATCATTTTTATACCGACTGAAGGGGTGCAGACGACTGAATTTGAATTATCGAAAGAAAAAAAGATTGAACTGTTTCAAATGGGGAAATATCAGGGAGAGCTTTTCCTTAAAAAGTGGACCTACTAGAGTTCATAAAAAACAATCGGGCACTCTTTTAAAAGGAGGCCCGATTGTTTTTTTTATTCTTTTTTCCTTCAATGACCGTTAAGTTTGCATTTGATTTTTTACGGGTGGTACGTTTTTTTGACAACGGAGAAACAGTTGTTTTAGGTGTCTTAGCGGTTGATTTCTTCTTTAATCTCTTTTTGGATTGTTTGGCTGCTTTAAGAAACGCTCTTTGTTCGTTGCTGCCAGCACCACGTCTACGGCTGAACCATCTACGATAGATGAAGTAAATGATGCCGATGACAGCAGCAGTGACGAGTATTTTCCGAAGAAGCCCAAGGGGATTTTCCACCAGCCACGATCCTAATCCTACAATCGCTAATATGATCAAGGTGAATACCATGATATTGCGAGCGTTCAACAAAGCCACCTCCTTACGATTCAATCGTTCTTTACCTTTATATTAGTATTTTAGACAATTTGTATTCATTTTAATCGTCATTATGGAGAGATTTTAAGTGTGGGGGTTTTAAGGATATAGTAATCATATTCACTTAATCATAATCCAATAAACATTGATAAGGCATCTCATCCGTTTGTAATTGAAATAATGTTCCTTACTATATATTTTACTAAAAATTCTCAAAAAGAGCCAGAACCCGGTACCGAAATGTTGTGGAATTATATGCAAGTGTTTGCTTGATTGGGACATACTATGAACGGAGGTGTTCAAGATGTCCGAAGAGAAACTACGAAACGACAAAAAGGAGAAGGGAGATCAGTCCAATCCCGAACTTGAGCAAAATCAAAGCGAGAAGCCGATGTCATTCATAGGAATGGTTATGATGACCGGATTTATAGGCGGTTTATTATGGAGTTCGATTGCGTACCTTTGTTATTATTTTTCCTTTACCGAACTCGAACCAAATATCATTTTCGAGCCCTGGGCAGCAGGGGATTGGAAAGACCGCTGGATAGGTATCGCTCTCTCGATTATTGCTTATGGCATCATTTCCATTGGAACGGCACTTGTCTATTATGCGGCCCTTCGCAAGTTTAAATCGATGTGGATAGGAGCGGGATATGGAGTCGCATTATTTCTAGCTGTATTCTTACTATTAAAACCTCTCTTCCCAAGCATGAAGTCCTTGACCGCAATCGATTATCATACTTTGATTACCACGGTATGTATCTATATTCTTTATGGTGTCTTTGTAGGATATTCGATTTCATATGAAGAGAATGAGCTTAGGCATCAAGAGCAAAAGGAAAAGTCAGGGGAAGTAGTTCAATAACCAACTCGTTATCAGATAATTTAGTAGGTACAGGTATAAGGTTTATGTTAGAATGTTCATGTTGAACATTCTATTTTTTTAGGGGTTATCTATGAAAAAGATATTATTATTAAACGGCCCGAATTTAAACAGATTAGGAAAACGTGAACCTGAAATCTATGGTCACACTACCCTTCAGGAATTAGAAACGGCACTGAAGGAACAGGCAGAAGAAAAAGGCTATCAGTTACTATCGGCTCAGTCGAATCACGAGGGTGATTTAATTGAACATATCCACAAAGCTGAGGATGAAGGGTACGGAGGCATCATTCTGAATCCGGGTGCTTATACACATTACTCCTACGCTTTAAGAGATGGGGTAGCTTCTGTATCGGTACCTGTCATCGAAGTCCACATTTCGAATATCCATCAGCGTGAAAGCTTCAGGCATCATTCCGTCATAGCAGCGGAAACGATCGGTCAGATCGTCGGATTTGGGCTTTATGGATATGAATTAGCCTTGGATGCAATCATTAATTACATAAAAGGGAGAGTGTAAGGGGATGAAGATTGAAAGATTACGCAAAACATTTTCTGAAAGCGGTATAGACGGGATGTTGATTACTAGTACATACAATCGTCGTTATATGACAAACTTCACCGGTTCTTCAGGTGTAGTATTGTTATCAAAGGACAAGGCATTATTTATCACAGATTTCCGATATACCGAGCAGGCGGCGGAGCAGGCAGCGGATTATGAAATCGTCCAGCACACTGGTCCCATACAGGAAGAAGTAGCAAATCAAGTCGCTAAATTAGGGATTGAGAAGCTCGGCTTCGAAAAAAATTATATGACATACAGCGCTTATGAAAGCTATCAAAAGGTACTGGAAGCTGAACTTATCCCTGTAGCCGGTACGATTGAAAAGTTACGCTTGATTAAGACACCTGAAGAGCTTAAGATAATTAAGGATGCAGCAGACATAGCGGATGCAGCATTCAAGCACATATTAGATTTCATCAAACCGGGTGTGACAGAGCTCGAAGTGTCGAATGAATTAGAGTTCTTCATGAGGAAAGCGGGAGCCGCTTCTTCATCTTTTGATATCATAGTGGCATCAGGAAACCGCTCTGCACTGCCTCATGGGGTAGCCAGTGATAAAGTCATCGAAAAAGGTGATTTTGTTACATTGGATTATGGTGCATACTACAAAGGATATTGTTCTGACATGACGCGTACTTTATCTGTTGGGGAGCCAAGTGAAAAGCTGAAGGAGATTTATGATGTCGTCCTTCAATCCCAGCTTCTGGCTATGGAGAAAATCAAGCCTGGTATGACAGGGAAAGAAGCAGATGCGATTGCTCGCGATTACATAACAGAAAAAGGTTATGGTGAATGCTTCGGACATAGTTTAGGACATGGAATCGGTCTTGAAGTACATGAGGGCCCTGGTCTGTCTTCTCGTTCTGAAGTAGTACTTGAGCCTGGCATGATTGTAACGGTTGAACCGGGGGTATACGTACCTGGGGTCGGCGGTGTGCGTATTGAAGACGATACACTCATCACTGAGGATTCCAATGAAACATTGACACACTCAACTAAAGATCTAATCATTCTACCATTTTAGACCTTTAAGCATGGTCTAATTGACAATAGGAGGAACAAACATGATTTCAGTAAACGATTTTCGTACAGGCTTAACGATCGAAGTGGATAATGGAATTTGGAGAGTTATGGATTTCCAACATGTTAAACCGGGAAAAGGGGCAGCATTTGTCCGCTCTAAACTTCGTAACCTGCGCACAGGTGCAGTGCAGGAAAAGACTTTCCGCGCTGGTGAAAAAGTAGCAAAAGCTCAAATTGATAACCGCAGAATGCAATACCTGTATGCCAATGGTGACATGCATGTATTCATGGATAATGAAAGCTACGAGCAGATCGAATTACCGGCAGCTTCCATTGAGTATGAATTGAAATTCCTGAAAGAAAACATGGAAGTTCAAATCATGATGTATGAAGGTGAGACTCTTGGCGTCGAACTTCCGAATACAGTTGAACTGGCTGTGACAGAAACTGAACCTGGAATCAAAGGAGACACAGCTTCTGGCGGATCTAAACCTGCAACAGTCGAAACAGGATTAGTCGTGAACGTACCTTTCTTCGTAAACGAAGGGGATACACTCGTCGTCAATACAACTGACGGCACATACGTATCACGCGGCTAAAATCATATGTGAATACAGAACTAAAAGCCTGAACAGAGTTAACTCTGTTCAGGCTTTTTTCTTTTTTTGGTTCTTTACTGCTTTAATGCGTCGAGGGACGGGCCTTTTAATTCTGTGTCATATTCTATTTTCATTAGAATACATTGTATTATCTGGGGGCTTGTACGCGGTTATTGCGATTCAGTCTCAAGTCCTGTGGAAATAGATGAGGAGGTACATTCATGCAAGAAGTTCTAGCCCTGCTACCCAGCACAATATCTGAAAGAATCCTTTCCCTTCCACAAGAAATTCTGGATACAACCGAAGAAATCAGAGTCCGTACGAACAGAGTATTGGAAGTCACGGCAAGAGGGAAACCCTGCTTTCTTCCATACACAGTTACACCTGAAGATTCTGAACAGCTGATAAATAAATTATCCCATCATTCTTTTTATACACTTGAGGAAGAACTCAAAAGAGGTTATATCACTATAGATGGAGGACACAGAGTGGGACTTGCCGGAAAGGTGATTTTAGAGGCGGGCGCCGTGAAGGGGATCCGGCATCTGTCGTCTTTTAATATCCGGATTGCGAGGCAAAAAATCGGAATCGCTCAGCCGCTCCTGCCTTTCGTTTACAGCGGGACCTGGAAGCACACGATGATCATCGGCTCTCCGCAAACCGGAAAAACCACACTGTTAAGGGATCTCGCGAGAATCATCTCTACAGGTGACCCTGTCAAAAATATTCCTCCCTATAAAGTGGGGATCGTAGATGAACGTTCCGAAATCGCAGGCTGTGTAAATGGGGTTCCGCAGTTATTATTTGGTCCAAGAGTCGATGTCCTTGACGCGTGTCCAAAAGCTGAAGGTATGATGATGCTCATACGTTCAATGAGCCCCGATGTCCTGATCATCGATGAAATAGGCCGGGTGGAAGACGGCCAGGCCATTCAAGAAGCCGTCAATGCAGGAATAACTTTAATGATGACAACTCACGGGGCATCTTTGGAAGAAGTAAGAAAGAGACCTGTCATCAGGGATATTATCGAGCTTCAAAGCATTGAAAGATTCATTGAGCTTAATAGGGGAAAAGAGCCTGGACAAGTGTCTGAAGTTTGGAATGAGCATGGAGAATCTCTTTTGAATAAAGTGAGTGTGACGTAAATGATAAAAATTTTAGGTGCGATCTTCATTCTTCTCTCGACTTCATGGGCCGGATTTGAAGTCTCGAAGTATCTGACAGAAAGACCCAGACAACTGCGGATGCTTAAAGTGGCACTTCAGTCTCTAGAGGCTGAAATAACCTATAGTCATACACCTCTCCATGAAGCCACCAGAAAAATATCAAAGCAGCTTCAAAAGCCGGTCTCCTGGTTTTTTGAAAACTTCTCTAAGAAATTGACAGAACAGGAGATTTCCGTAAAAAAAGCCTGGGAAGACAGCCTTGAGGAAGTTTGGAAACTGACTGCATTTAAGTCAGGAGAATACGAAATACTGAAGCAGTTCGGCGAAAACCTTGGGAAACATGATTTAGTAACACAGCAAAAACACATTCACCTGGCTTTAAAACACTTGGAAAGAGAAGAAACAGAAGCGGTCGAAAGACAGAGGAAATATGAAAAAATGACCAAAAGCCTAGGGTTTTTATCAGGTCTTCTTCTTATCATCCTGCTCCTTTAACGCTTGAAAAGGACAAAAGCCAGTGGGGCATATGTCCCTGTTTAACCCACAGTGTGCGAGTTGAAGAAATCGGGAGGGGAAATTATGGGAATCGATGTGGATATCATTTTTAAAATAGCAGGGGTGGGTATTGTCGTCGCCTTTTTGCATACCATCTTAGAGCAAGTCGGAAAAAAAGAATACGCACAATGGGTAACACTATTTGGCTTTATCTATATCCTTTTTATGGTCGCATCTATCGTGGATGATTTGTTTCAAAAGATCAAATCGGTGTTTCTATTTCAAGGTTAAAGGGGGAGTCAGCGATTGAGATTATCCAAATTGTCGGTATCGCGCTTGTTTCCACCTTTCTTGCATTAATCGTAAAAGAACAAAAGCCAAACTTTGCGTTTTTGCTCATCGTATTTGTCGGATGTTCCATTTTTCTATTTTTGATCGACCAGATTTATACCATTATCCATATGCTGGAGAAGCTTGCGGCAAACGCAAATGTAAATCTCGTCTATGTTGAAACGATCCTGAAAATTATCGGCATCGCTTACATAGCGGAATTCGCTTCTCATATCACGAAGGATGCAGGTCAGGGAGCGATCGCTGCCAAGGTTGAGCTCGCTGGTAAGATTTTGATTTTGGCAATGGCCGTGCCAATCCTGACAGTCATCATTGAAACAATCATCAACATGATTCCAACCGGATAAGAGAGGATGAAGAGGTGGGGAATTTGCAGCTATTAAATCGAATACTCGTCATAGCACTGATGTTCATTCTCATGGGGACCTCTGCAGGACATGCCGAGGGAAACAAAGAACAGCATGATCCCGGTTTGCAGCAGCAGGTCATAGACCATCAGCTCGAAAACTTGGGGATTGATGAATTAAAAGGGTTTTGGACAAGCATCGTGGATCAATATGGTGGGTATCTACCGGAGAGTCAAAAAGGAAGCTTGATGGACTTCATCCAAGGAGAGAAGGAATTCTCCTTAAAAGCCTGGTTCAGCGGTGTGCTGAAATTCGCGTTTCAAGAGTTGGTGATGAACGGGAAGCTTCTTGGAACTTTGATCCTGCTTACCATTTTCAGTATGTTTCTTCAATCGCTGCAAAACGCCTTTGAGGGCGGAAATGTAAGTAAGGTGGCATATGGGATCATCTTTATGGTATTGATCATCATCGCTTTAAATAGCTTTCACGTAGCAATCAATTATACTCAGGAAGCGATTTCGACCATGATCAACTTCATCATCGCCCTTATTCCTTTACTTCTGGCATTGATTGCATCGTCAGGCGGTGTGGTATCTGCAGCCTTTTTTCACCCGGTCATCCTGTTCCTCATGAACACAAGCGGACTACTGATTCAAAATGTCGTCCTTCCGCTCTTATTCCTTTCCGCTCTCTTGAGCATTGTCAGCACCTTGTCACCTCATTACAAAGTGACACAGCTCGCCCAATTATTACGTACCTGGAGCATCGGGCTGCTTGGTGTATTCATGACAGTGTTTCTCGGAGTCATATCGGTGCAAGGGGCAACTGCAGCTGTCACCGATGGTATCACGATCCGTACAGCTAAATTCATTACCGGAAACTTTGTCCCTGTCATTGGAAGAATGTTTACTGATGCGACCGATACGGTCATCAGTGCTTCGGTTCTTCTAAAGAACACTGTGGGGATTGCAGGAGTAGCGATCGTACTTATCATTGCAGCATTTCCCGCGATAAAAATCCTGATGATCGCATTTATTTACAAGCTGGCCGCAGCACTTCTCCAGCCGCTTGGGGGCGGCCCGGTGATTGAGTGCCTTGATACAATCGCGAAAAGCGTCATCTATGTGTTTGCAGCCCTGGCCATTGTATCTTTCATGTTCTTCTTGAGCATTACCGTCATCATTGCAGCCGGCAACATAACCATGATGGTTCGATGAAGGAGGGAGAGACATGGCATTTCTAACCGAGTGGATCACCAATATTATCGTATTTGTGCTGTTGGCAACCGTCATCGACATGCTTCTACCAAGTTCGAATATGCAAAAATACGTAAAAATCGTGACGGGATTATTATTAATCACGATCATCCTCACTCCATTATTGAAGCTGATGACCGCTGATGTTGATGCAGTCGTGGATTCATTTCGTTTAAATGGAACTTCTCAGAATAATTCTGTAGAAAATTTAATAGAAATGAAGAAAAAAGAAATACAAGCCTCACAACGTGCATATATTTTAGAACAGATGGCTGTCCAAATGAAACAACAAGCTGAAAAGGAGTTGATGGAGAAAAGCGGAAAAGTCATTGAGAAAGTGAGCATAACAGCAACAGATTTGGAAAACATCCCAGATAGTATCACAGAAGTGACGGTATATCTCTCTGCAAAAGAAGAGAAAGACGCAATTGAAGCCGTCCGGAATGTGGAGATCGATACGGGAGATAAGACAAGAGCAGAGAAGACAGATGAGAATGTGTCCCTGGTGACCTCCTTACTAGCAGAAAAGTGGAATCTTTCACCTGAAAAAATAATCATAGCAGAAGGGGGGACGGGAAACGAAAATGAACTTTAGCAAAGGACCCGTAAATCTAATAAAAGAATGGCTGTCAAAAGAAAACGCTCAATCGCCTCCGGAAAACAAAAAAGGAAAAAAGTTTCAGTACTTTTTGATCGTTCTGTTACTCGGGGTCGCCTTCATGCTGATCAGCGATCTGTGGAAAAACGAACCCAGTGTAGCTGTTGATCAGAACCTTCAGGAAGAGGCGAAAGAAGATATCCCTGCTTTCGGAACGAATAAAAGCAAAGATTCTCCAATGCGGAGCTATGAGGACCAATATGAAAACCAGCTTAAAGAGGCACTTGATCAAATCGTCGGAGTCAGCGACGCCCTCGTGGTGGTCAATGTAGGAGCCTCCGAGCAGAAAGTGTATGAAAAAGATGGGAAAACTCAGTCCCAGCATACTACCGAAGAAGACAAAGCAGGTGGAAAAAGATCGATTGAAGAAAAATCCAGCGAAGAACAGGTGGTCATCATACAGGACGGTGAAAATGAAGTACCCGTCATCAGTGAAACAAGAAAACCTAAAGTCAGCGGAGTCCTTGTTGTAGCAAAGGGTGCCGATAACATACAAATCAAAAAATGGATTTTAGAAGCTGTTACCCGCGTTCTGGATGTACCGGTTCACCGGGTATCGGTTCTACCTAAAGATTAAGGGGGAAATAATAGATGTTATTAAAAAAACAAACAGTTTGGCTATTAACGATGTTAAGTCTTGTGATCGTGCTATCGGTTTATTACATTACTTCGCCTACTCAGCAAGTAACAGATCTTGCAGCGGAGCAAAATGAAGGCGGTAAACAAGCGTCAGACGGTGAAAATAAAGAAACAATGACAAATGGTGATGTGGAAGTCGTTACAGATTCAGCCGGTAACGAGATGTTCGAAGCGATGAGGATGGAAGTGGAAGATCAGCGGGCTCAACTTCGCGAAGAACTTGAAGCGAAAGTAGGAGATCCAGAGTTATCAGCTGACGAGAAGAGTGCAGCTTATGAGCAAATGGAAAACCTTCGTGAAATGGCAATGACAGAATCAGTACTCGAAACAACGATCAAGACGATCGGTTACGATGATGCGCTGGTCAGAGCGAATGGAGACAGCATCCGCATCACAGTCAAGACGGATAAAGAACATACAACTGCAAATGCCAACGAAATCATACGCCTGGTCATGAGCGAAGTCGGCAATGTCAAGCCTGTAGCCGTGGAATTTCAACCGACAAACTAATGAATGAAGAGGCTGGGACATAAGTGTTTTAGTCTAAGTAAAACCCGAACTGATTTGCCTTCTAGGAAGCAATTCAGTTCGGGTTTTTTAGTTTTGTTTAAATGGACCATTAGATATTAGCTCTATCCAGCGGTTGAGTGGAGTGCAAGACGAAGACTCCTGCGGGAAGAGTAGCTAATGTGAGACCCCGCAGGCTTGCCGAGGAGGCTCACGGGCTACCCGCGGAAAGCGAAGTCTTGCACGGAAATCATTAGCGGGATTAAAAGTCTATACTAAAATTGTTCGTCTTTATGCGATGGCTTTTTAGTTTTGTCCCAGCCTCTTTGGGGTATAGAAATGACCCTGCACAAAGCGAAGTCTTGCACGGAAATCAACAGCGGTATTAAACAGAATTATTCAATGAAGGTGACAATCAGACATCCTTAGAGGTAATGCATCTTTTATTATTTTATTTTTTTGAAAAAAAGAGATAGAATAGAAAGGAGCATGTATGCGCTTTAGAGATTAGCTCGAAACACATATTGAATTTATACGAGGTATTATCGTATGATATTAGTAGCTAGTCATAATTAGTTAAACTATAAGAGGGGTGTCCAAAGTGTTAAAAATTCAAGAGATTCGTGAAATTATAAAGCTCGTCGATAATTCCAGTGTGGACGAGTTTTCATATGAGTATGAAGGATCAAAAATCGAACTTAAAAAGAATAAAGGAACTGCTGCCCCTGCACCGCAAATGGTCCAAGCTGCAGAAGAAGTTAAACAGCCGGCTCAACAAGCGGTACAGCAAGCACCTGCACAAACAGAAGCTGCGCCTGTGCAAGCTGAAGAGTCTAAACCAGCTGAAACAACTGCAGATGATGCAAACTTACATAAAATCACATCTCCGATGGTAGGAACATTCTATAAATCTTCTTCACCTGATGCAGATGCATATGTAAAAGCCGGTTCAAAAGTAGATGAGAGCACAGTTGTTTGTATAGTGGAAGCGATGAAGCTGTTCAACGAAATTGAAGCTGAAGTTAAAGGTGAAATTGTGGAGATTCTAGTGAAAGACGGTCAATTAGTTGAATATGGACAGCCGTTATTCTTAGTCAAACCTGAATAAGGAGCGATAAACTTTATGATAAAAAAGGTATTGATTGCCAATAGAGGAGAAATAGCGGTTCGAATCATACGTGCTTGCCGCGAATTGAACGTAGAAAGCGTAGCTGTTTATTCAGAGGCGGATAAAGAAGCTTTGCATGTCCAGCTTGCTGATGAAGCCTATTGTATCGGGCCGACAGCATCAAAGGACAGTTACTTAAACTTTACCAATATTATATCAGTAGCCAAATTGACGGATTGTGACGGAATTCATCCTGGCTACGGCTTCCTTGCGGAGAATTCTGACTTCGCAGAACTTTGCCGTGAGTGCAATATCACATTCATCGGACCTTCGCCTGAAGCCATTTCAAAAATGGGGACGAAGGACGTCGCACGTGAAACCATGCGTGAAGCAGGGGTTCCGATCGTACCTGGTTCAAAAGGGATCGTTAAAGACGCGGAAGATGCAGTCAAACTTGCGAATTCAATGGGCTATCCTGTCATCATCAAGGCAACTGCAGGCGGAGGCGGTAAAGGGATCCGTGTTGCGAAAACGCAGGAAGAGCTTGTTAAGGGAGTCAATATCACACAGCAGGAAGCAATGACAGCATTCGGTAATCCCGGCGTATACATCGAAAAGTTCATTGAAGACTTCAGACACGTGGAAATCCAGGTCCTGGCTGACAATTTCGGTAATGTGATTCACCTGGGAGAGCGTGATTGCACAATTCAGCGCCGTCTCCAAAAGCTTATCGAAGAAACCCCGTCTCCTGCACTGAACGAAGAAATTCGTACCCAGATGGGGGAAGCTGCAGTAAAAGCAGCCAAAGCGGTTGATTATACAGGTGCAGGCACGGTAGAATTTATATATGACTACAACAATCAATCATTCTATTTTATGGAGATGAATACCCGGATCCAGGTAGAGCATCCTGTTACTGAACAGGTAACAGGGGTAGACTTGATAAAAGAGCAGATCAAAGTGGCTTCAGGTGAAAAACTGTCTCTGACTCAGGACGAAGTAACTTTCACAGGATGGGCGATGGAGTGCCGGATCAATGCAGAAAACCCGGAAAAGAATTTCATGCCTTCAGCAGGAAGAATAGAAATGTATCTTCCACCTGGCGGGCTTGGAGTAAGAATCGATTCTGCTGCATATCCTGGTTATATGATCCCTCCTTACTATGATAGTATGATTGCGAAGGTCATCACTTATGGAGCGACGCGTGAAGAAGCGATCTCACGTATGAAACGCGCTCTAAGTGAATTTGTTGTAGAAGGGGTGCATACGACCATCCCGTTCCATTTGAAAGTATTAGAACATGAAACCTTTGTAGGTGGAGAATTTAATACGAAGTTCTTAGAAAAATATGATGTTATGAAATCCTAGTGTGAATTCAGGAGGTGCCTGACATGGCGGAAAATCAAAACCTTTTACAAATGTCTCACGGTAAAGACGGCCTTGGGAAAATAGAAATCGCACCTGAAGTAATCGAAGTGATTGCTAGTATTGCTGCTTCAGAAGTAGAAGGCGTATCACAAATGCGCGGAAGTTTCGCGACAGGTGTAGTCGAGCGTCTTGGTAAGAAGAACCACGGTAAAGGTGTAAAGGTTGAGCTCGCAGAAGAAGGAATCATTATCGATGTATACTGCATCATGAAATTCGGAGTCTCAATCCCTACTGTTGCACAAAAAATCCAAGATAATATCCGTCAAGCCCTATTGAACATGACGGCATTGGAAGCAGACGAAGTCAACGTTCATATCGTCGGTGTCCAATTTGAAAACCAGACACTCGAAGCTGAAATTGATGAAGAGATGTAGGTTTGATTAGCAGGGGAGAACGGCCTTTTTATGGGTCGTTCTTTTTTGTTGCGAGAAAAACGTGCGTACAGGCATGGATTTGTGCTATTATCAAAGGTATGAAAAATTGACAACGAGTAAAAGGAGTAATTAGAAGATATGAAGAGAAGAGTGGCTCGCGAAAAAGCTCTACAAGCTTTGTTTCAAATAGATATGAGTGGGATCGATCCGGAAGAAGCTTTGACAAACGTGATGGACGGGGAAGAAGTGGATTCATTTTTGAAAGATCTTGTGCTTGGTTTCGTAAAACATCAAGAGAAGATAGACTCTGTAATCAGGGAAAATCTTGAAAAATGGTCGTTTGACCGTCTAGCTAAAGTTGATCGGAATATTTTAAGAATAGGTGCATTTGAATTGTTGTTTGGTGATGATGCTCCAGAAAAAGTAGTGATAAATGAAGCGGTTGAAATTGCGAAGACTTTTGGTGATGATCAATCAAGTAAGTTTGTAAATGGCGTGCTCTCAAAGGTAAGCCAATCATAACAATGATAGGAGGCTGGTGGAATGTCAGCGGATATTATTGATGGCAAGCTCATTGCACATTATTATCGTGAACAGTTGAAAGAAGATATTTCGTCTTTAAAAGAGAATAGTGTGACCCCGGGATTGGCAGTAATTCTGGTAGGCGATAACCATGCCTCACACACATATGTGAAAATGAAGAGAAAAGCCTGCAGTAAATTAGGGATTCACTCTGAACTTTATCAATTTGATGAAACGTTAACTCAACAGGACTTAGTTGCAAAAATTGAAGAATTAAATTGTGCGGATCATATACACGGCATCCTGGTTCAGCTGCCGCTTCCTCAGCACATTAACCCAATCACTATCATCGAAACGATATCTCCTTCGAAAGATGTTGATGGATTTCACCCCGTCTCGATCGGGAAGATGGTTACGAACCAGGACACTTTCTATTCCTGTACCCCTTTTGGCATCATTAAAATGCTTGAGTATGAGAACATTCCCATAGAAGGAAAGCACGTGGTGATCCTCGGGAGAAGCAATATCGTCGGGAAACCTGCCGGCCATCTATTCCTTAATAGGAATGCCACGGTCACGTATTGCCATTCCAAAACAACCAACCTCTCCGATTACACCAAACAAGCGGATATTCTCGTTTCGGCTGTCGGGAAATCCAAATTTATTCGTACTGAAGATATTAAACAAGGTGCAGTTGTCATCGATGTGGGGATGAACCGTGATGAAGAAGGCCGATTATGCGGTGATGTTGATTTTAATGAGGTAAAAGAAGTTGCAGGCAAGATCACACCGGTACCGGGAGGGGTAGGTCCCATGACGATCACCATGCTTTTATATAATACAGTTAAATCTGCACAAATGTCACTGATCGCCAAAAATGATGAAGAATAGTACACTATATATAACAACTCAGAAGGGACGGCCTATCAGCTTGTCCCTTTACGTGTGCCTGCATGGTAAAATAAAGCTGTTGATCAATGTGCAGCGCCCAACAAAATTAAACGGGAACGTACACATTTTGTTTCGGACTGAAGCTTAAGAAGGATACAATTTGTTTGATCCAATATACAAAAGTCATAAATATATGAAATTGCACGGTCAAAGGAGTCAGGTGAGCATGGAACAGGATCAGTCGCGTTATTTAACGGTACAAGCTCTGACAAAATACATAAAACGAAAATTCGATAGGGACCCGCATTTGTCGAACATTTTTGTAAGGGGGGAAATTTCGAATTTCAAGCAGCATTCCAGCGGTCACATGTATTTCACATTGAAAGATGAACGGGCAAGAATACTCTCGGTCATGTTTTCAAGTAATAATCAAACCCTTAAGTTTCGCCCCGAGAGCGGGATGAATGTATTGATTCGCGGGGATATCTCCGTATATGAAGCAGGCGGCCAGTATCAGATCTATGTCAAAGAAATGCAGCCGGATGGTATCGGAGAGCTTTATCTTGCGTATGAACAATTAAAGGAAAAGCTGGAGAAGGCGGGTTACTTCGATCAAAGCAGAAAAAAGATGATCCCTAAGTTCCCGGCGAGAATTGCAGTTGTGACATCCCCAACAGGAGCTGCAATACGGGATATCCTTACCACGATCAAAAGAAGATACCCGATTGGGGAAGTCCTTATCTTTCCTGCGCTTGTACAAGGGGACCGTGCTGCGGACTCCATCGCTGATGCCATCAAAAAAGCGAATGAATACGAAGGGATTGATGTGCTGATTGCAGGGCGGGGCGGAGGCTCCATAGAAGAACTATGGGCTTTTAATGAGGAAGTAGTGGCAAAAGCCATCGTTGAGTCGAATATCCCGCTCATATCAGCTGTCGGACATGAAACAGACTTTACGATCGCCGATTTTGTTGCAGACTTGCGGGCGCCGACCCCAACTGCAGCAGGGGAAATGGCTGTCCCTCATATCGATGATTTGCTGGAACGGATCATGAACCGTAAGGTAAGGATGATCAAGTCGTTCAAAACAAAGATTCAAAGCGAACGAAATCGGTTGAACAGTTTATCAAAATCATATGCGTTAAGAAATCCCCATACTCTGTACCAACAAAAAGTTGAACATGTTGACAGACTGACCGACCAGCTGCAAAAGAATATTTCACTGCATGTCAGGCAGCAAAAGGATACACTTACCGGACTGCATTCCAGATTACAGCGTGTACATCCTTCACAGATCCTGAAAATTCAAGAAGAACGAGTGAAATTTTTACAGGAGCAAGTGGAAAAACAGTTTAAAGCCGTACTGAAAGAAAAGGGGCATCGATTTCAATCGGTCATTTCCACCTTGCATGCCCTCAGCCCATTGAAAATCATGGACAGGGGTTACAGCCTAGTCTATGGGTCGCAAGGGGAATTGATCAAGTCTTCCCGGCAGGTAGCAAAAGGTGATAAACTCGATATAAATGTAAAAGACGGAACAATACAATGTGAAGTAGATTCGATAAAGGAGCGGGATGAAAATGGCAAAAGCTAAAGAAGAACTGTCATTTGAAGAAGCAATGGAGAAATTGGAAGATATCGTAGAGAAACTGGAAGAAGGGGAAGTGCCTTTAGAAAAGGCATTGCAATTTTATCAAAAAGGAATGGAACTTTCGAAGTATTGTCATGATACCCTTAATAAAGCAGAAAATCAGTTAACTAAAATGATCACGGATGAAGGAGAAAAAACCTTCGATATCAAAGAGGAGGAGTAGTGGGTGAGCCTTCATGTTGATCTAGAAACCTTCCAGCAAAAATATAAACAAAAAGTAGAAGATATGATGATTGGCTTTGTAACGGAGAAAGATATGCCTTCACCAATAAAAGAATCCATGGTTTACTCTTTGGAGGCGGGTGGAAAAAGGATACGGCCGATTCTTTTGCTGGCTGTCATTCATGGCTACGGCAAGGACCCTCAGCTTGGTATGAAAACAGCGGCTGCTCTTGAAATGGTCCATACATATTCACTGATCCATGACGATCTTCCATCGATGGATGATGATGATTTAAGAAGAGGGAAGCCGACGAATCATAAGGTATTCGGGGAAGCGATGGCAATCCTCGCAGGCGACGGTCTGTTAACTCATAGTTTTCAGCTGATTGCAGAAGATACACTTATTTCAAGTGATCAAAAAATTAAGTTAGTGAACCTCTTAGCCCGGTGTGCAGGTCCTGAGGGTATGGTAGGAGGACAGGTTGCTGATATTGAAGGGGAAAATAAAAGGCTGACTGTTGAAGAACTGGAATCAATCCATATTCATAAAACAGGGAAGTTACTGATTTTCAGTGCCCTGGCAGGGGCCATTATTTCCGGGGCTTCTGAAGGTGAGCTAAACAAACTTGAAGAATTTGCTCATCATATAGGTCTGGCTTTTCAAATTCAGGATGACATCCTTGATATTGAAGGAACCGAAGAATTGATAGGCAAACGGACCGGGAGTGATGAAACCAACCAAAAAAGTACGTATCCAGGACTACTGACCATGGAAGGTGCCAAGGATAAACTCCGGTTCCATTTGGATGAAGCATTGGCTTCTCTGTCGGGGATAGGCATGGAAACGTCTATGCTTGAGGAAATTGCCCATCTCATAGTCAACCGCAACCATTGATGTTCTTTATTATTTGAGGAAATCATAAAATATGATATAATATGATTATAAACATTTGGGTGGTGCAGTATTCTAGTCAACCCACCAATCCTGAAGGTGGGCCTAAAAATCCACTAAAGGGCACATCGATGAAGTTCCTGGACTTGGCTTGAGGCGCCCAGCTTTGGGTCATATCTGGGAGTAAGGCTTGAGGGCGATCCACAATGGCATGTGGGCGTTGACCCGCAAGCCGCGGAGGCTCTGTATCTTACGCTGGCATAAAGCATGTGCAATAAGTGCAGAGTATGAACCTGCGATTGTGATATTGATCACTAGCAGCGTAGCCTGCCTTGAGTGAAGAGAGAGGGGATTATGGTTACAAAGTACACATCAGTTGGCCATTGATATGTGCTTTTTCGTCCATATGAAATCCTTTTTGCAAAAGAGGCTAAGGATTGTGTTAAGGGTTGTTGAGGAAAACTCCTAGACTGTTCATTGGACATATATCGGGGATTATAGTGCGGACTAAGTGGTAATCCAGTCTAGCTTGTGGTGACGCGGCTAAGTCGGGTTTAAAGGGAAACCGCCGGTATGGCAACATCCGGTACTTGATTGGGAAAACCTACTGGACCTAAGCTGCAATTTTTACCCTATATATGACCATCCAATTACATAGAATTCGAACGAATATTTTACACAGTAGAAACGGTGTGTGTAGACGATAATGAATGATACATTGAAAAACTCAATAAAATGGAGTGTCAGTATTGCCGTTATCACATTTGTGTTAGCGGCTATTTTTTCAGTTACATCCAATATGGTATTAAACGGTGTGGCCTGGGGTACGGGG
The DNA here is from genome assembly GCF_038405515.1 of Rossellomorea oryzaecorticis. GTDB lineage: Bacteria > Bacillota > Bacilli > Bacillales > Bacillaceae_B > Rossellomorea > Rossellomorea oryzaecorticis_A. The sequence continues at coordinate 34,701 of NZ_JBBYAF010000042.1, forward strand.
TTATTCGTAGTGCTCATCATCGTATGCATCGGGATCTTCTTTGACATGTTGGGGATTGCTTCCACTGCTGCTGATGAAACCCCTTTTCATGCAATGGCAGCCAAGAAAGTATACGGTGCGAAGTATTCGATCAAGATCGTAAGGAATGCGGATCGATTTGCAAGTTTCTGTAATGATGTAATCGGGGATATCTCAGGAATCATAAGCGGTACAGCCTCCGCCATCGTCATCATTCAATTAGCGGTTTCCTTCCAGCTGGAAGGCGGATCGATCAAGGAATATATAGTCAGTGTTACATTGACAAGTATCATCGCCTCGCTGACCGTTGGCGGCAAAGCACTTGGGAAAACGTTTGCGATTACGTATTCAAAGGATATAATATTTAGAGTTGGCACCGTCCTTCAATTTATAGAAGATCGGTTCCATATTGTTCTGATTAAAGATAAAAAAGACCAAAAAAAGAAAAAGCGCAAAACCGAGAAACAAAATATATAGTCAGGAAAGTGAGTGGACCCAATGGATTTACTATCAATAAAGGAGCCTTCTTTTTTGAAGAACATGAGTAAAGAGCAATTAGAAGAGCTCAGTCAAGAGATACGCCAGTTTTTAATTGAGAATTTATCGAAAACTGGAGGTCATATTGGTCCAAATTTGGGTGTCGTGGAATTAACGGTTTCCCTTCATAAACATTTTGACAGTCCTGTGGATAAAATCATCTGGGATGTTGGACATCAATCCTATGTACATAAAATACTTACTGGACGTGCATGCCAGTTTGATACATTACGCCAGTATAAAGGGTTATGCGGTTTCCCGAAAAGAAACGAAAGCGAACATGATGTGTGGGAGACAGGTCATAGTTCCACTTCTCTTTCTGCCGCAATGGGAATGGCCATTGCACGTGATGTAAAGGGTGAAAAGTCATTTATCATCCCGGTAATCGGAGACGGTGCATTGACAGGTGGAATGGCTTTGGAAGCATTGAACCATATCGGACATGAAAAGAAAGACATGATTGTTGTCCTGAATGATAACGAAATGTCTATTGCACCGAATGTAGGTGCACTGCATAGTGTGCTGGGAAGATTGCGCACTGCAGGTAAATACAACTGGGTGAAAGATGAACTCGAATACATCCTAAAACGAATACCTGCAGTCGGCGGGAAACTCGCAAGTACTGCAGAACGAGTGAAGGACAGCCTTAAATATCTGTTTGTATCCGGTATGTTCTTCGAAGAACTTGGATTCACTTATCTTGGTCCGATTGACGGTCATGACTTTGAGGAGCTGGATGAAAATATCCAGTATGCCAAGAAGACGAAAGGACCTGTACTGCTCCACGTAATCACGAAAAAAGGGAAGGGATTCCATCCTGCCGAGTCTGACAAAAAAGGGGACTGGCATGGTACCGGACCTTATAAAATCGATACCGGTGATATTATCAAGCCGGTCAAAGCACCTCCTTCCTGGAGTGGTCTAGTGAGTGAAACGGTGAGAAAGATTGCGAGGGAAGATGAACGTGTAGTCGCGATCACACCGGCAATGCCTGTAGGGTCAAAACTTTTAGGATTTGCTGAAGAGTTTCCTGAACGAATGTTTGATGTAGGAATCGCAGAGCAGCATGCAACAACGGTGGCTGCAGGTCTTGCGACTCAGAATATGAAGCCGTTTCTTGCCATTTATTCTACTTTCCTCCAAAGAGCATATGATCAGGTCGTTCACGATATATGCCGTCAAAATCTGAATGTCTTCATCGGGATCGACCGTGCAGGTTTGGTCGGGGCTGACGGAGAGACCCACCAAGGGGTTTTCGATATCGCCTTTTTAAGACATCTGCCGAATATGGTCATCATGATGCCGAAAGATGAAAATGAAGGTCAACACTTAGTCAATACAGCGATGAACTACGATGAGGGTCCGATTGCATTAAGATATCCAAGAGGAAACGGATATGGTGTTCCGATGGATGCCGATTTAAAAAACATTCCGATCGGGACATGGGAGGTATTGAAAGAAGGGAAAGACGTCGCAGTCCTTACCTTCGGCACTACGATCCCGATGGCTCTCGAAGCAGCCAACGAGCTTGAAGAACAGGGAGTTTCAGTGCGCGTGGTGAATGCAAGATTCATTAAACCGATGGATGAAAAAATGCTGAAATCAATCTTTGATGAAGAAATCCCGGTGCTGACTGTTGAAGAGGCTGTCCTGCAGGGCGGGTTCGGCAGCGCTGTGCTTGAATATACACAGGAAAACGGCTTCAGGAATGCGGTTATTGACAGAATCGGAATTCCAGATTATTTCATCGAGCATGGAAGCGTTAAGGAATTATTAAACGAGATTGGTATGACGAAAGAAAATATCATGGATCGCATCCTGACGATCACTCCAAAAAAACAAAAAAGGGCTTAATTAATTTATGAAGGCAAAAAAACAGCGATTAGACGTACTCTTAGTGGAAAGAGGACTTATTGAAACAAGAGAAAAAGCAAAAAGAGCGATTATGGCCGGGCTTGTATATTCTAATGAAGAGAGGCTGGATAAGCCTGGTGAGAAAGTAAGCGAAGATGCCCACCTTACTATAAAAGGCAAAATCATGCCTTATGTAAGCAGGGGCGGCTTAAAGCTTGAGAAGGCACTAAAAGTGTTTGATATCGAGGTTAAGGACAAAGTTATGATCGATATCGGGTCTTCAACTGGCGGGTTTACAGACTGCGCTCTTCAAAATGGTGCGAAAATGTCTTATGCCATTGACGTCGGATATAATCAATTAGCCTGGAAATTAAGACAGGATGAACGGGTTATCGTTATGGAAAGAACCAATTTCAGGTATGTGACCCCGGCTGATCTGCCAGGTGAAATGCCGGCATTTTCATCCATTGATGTTTCTTTTATATCCCTTTCATTGATCTTGCCGGTACTTAAGACTTTATTGGTGCCTGGAGGAGACTGTATAGCATTGATTAAGCCTCAATTCGAAGCTGGTAAAGATCAGGTGGGGAAAAAAGGCATTGTCCGTGATCCTAAAGTTCATCATGCAGTTATTGAAAAAATCATGGGCTTAGCGGTGAGAGAAGGGTATGACATACATGGATTGTCTTATTCACCGATCACCGGTGGAGACGGTAACATCGAATTTTTGATCCATATCCGTTGGACTGGAGATGAAAGTGAAGGTAAATCACTTCTTAACGTTACTCCTCAACAGGTCATCGATGAAGCGCATAGTCAGTTTAAAGCAAATAATCAATAAAAAGAGGCTGGGACAAAAGTGTTTTAGTCCAAGTGAAACCCGAACTAATTTGAATTTAAGAATTCAAGTAAGTTCGGGTTTTATTAGTATTATTAACTTTTTATTTATTTTTAGTTTGTTCCAGCGTTTGATTGGAGTGCAAGACGAAGACTCCTGCGGGAAGAGTAGCTTATGTGAGACCCCGCAGGAGCGAACGCGACGAGGAGGCTCACGGGCTACCCGCG
>NZ_JBBYAF010000043.1:0-37098 GCF_038405515.1 Rossellomorea oryzaecorticis
CTTATGACATGTGCCTCTAAGCCCTGGAGCTGGACAGGTCTCACATAAGCTACTCTTCCCGCAGGAGTCTTCGTCTTGCACTCCAATCAACCGCTGGAAAGAACTAATCCTAAATATACATTGGAACAAATTAAAGCCCGAACTAATTTGCTTTCTGAAATGCAAATTAGTTCGGGTTTATTTAGATTAAACATTTATGTCCCAATCTCTTTGTTTGCTGCATGAAAACTATTTTAGCTTCAGCAGCCTTCTTCTTTTACGCCTTCTTTTTCTCCCACCGAATTTAAGCCACCCTATTTTTACAAAGAATCCAAACATGATGACAGCGATCAGGGTCATCACTCCCAGAACAATGAAATACCCATTCTGTTCATTCAGTTCAGGCATGTATACAAAGTTCATGCCGTAAAGTCCCGCAATAAAAGTAAGCGGCATGAAAATCGTCGTGATGACCGTTAACGTCATCATGATATTATTCATTTTATCAGAGTTGATGGAAAGGTAATTATCACGAATATCAGCAGAAAAGTCACGATATGACTCCAGCATTTCTACCTGCTTGATTAAATGGTCATACACGTCATTAAAGTATAATTGCTCTTCTTTCAATGCATTCAATCTTCCTGAATTACTGATTCTGTACAATAAGTCCCTCATAGGTACCAGGGTTCTTCTCAATTTAGACATTTCATGACGGATGTCGAATAATTCATCCATCAAATTTGAATCTGATTCCTCATTCGTATTTTCTTCAATGCTGTTCAATCGATCCTCGATGCTATAAATTAAAGGGAAATACTCATCGACAAGCCTGTCCACGATTCCATGCATGATTGTAAATGGACTGAGAAGATCCCCTTCTTCGCTGACGGCTTTCCATAGGTTGTTTATTTCATTTACAGGTTCTTTATGAAACGTCACAATGAACCTTGAATTCACAAAAAGATTCACTTCATATGAATCCAGCGACTTTTTATTGATTGCATGCATCAACACAAATATGTACCCATCATAAAAATCAAGTTTTGGTCTTTCACTAAAGTCATCCAGGCAGTCTTCTATGGCAAGCGGGTGAAACTGAAAAAAACGTTTCATCACGCGAATATCTTTCTCGGCCGGCTCGTTAAAATCAACCCAGTACCATTTCACATCATCTTCCTTTATTCTTGATAAAGGGACATCCTGAAGAACGTCACCATTGTTTAAAATTGCACTCGTCCGAATCATTGTTGTTCTCACCTTCAATGCTTTTTTCTTCTCTATCCATTCCCTGTTTCTGATCGATTCAAACAAAACCATTCCTTTACTGCAGTAAATAATGATAAAATATGTACCAAATTATAAAAGTAGGTGTACATCTTGGAACAATATTTAAACCCCAATGTACGGGATATAAAGATCTCTGGTATCCGAAAGTTCTTTAACATGGTAGCTGACATAGAAGGGATGATTTCGCTCACGATCGGGCAGCCCGACTTCCCTACCCCGATGCATGTAAAGGAAGCTGCCAAGAATGCAATTGATGAAAACTTCACTTCCTACACGCATAATGCAGGCTTTCTCCAGCTTAGAGAAGCGGCTGCATCTTATGTCGGAACAAAATATAATGTGCATTATCATCCTGAAAATGAAGTCATAGTGACAAGTGGTGCTTCACAAGGGATCGATGTAGTGCTTCGCTCGATTCTAGAACCAGGAGACGAGTGCCTTCTTCCCGGACCTGTATATCCCGGTTATGAACCCATCATCCATCTGTGTGGAGCAAAAGCCGTGTATATCGATACAACACAAAATGATTTCAAAGTCAGTGCTGAATCAATCCAAGCACATATTTCAGACTCAACTAAATGCATCATACTTCCATACCCGTCCAATCCTACAGGCGTCAGTTTAACAAAGGATGAACTGAAGGAAATTGCCGCAGTTTTAAAAGGACGGAAAATTTTTGTTGTTGCAGATGAGATTTATAGTGAACTGACATTTGAAGGCACTCACCATTCAATCGCTGAGTTTCTAAAAGAACAAACTATCATGATTAACGGTCTTTCAAAATCCCACAGCATGACAGGCTGGCGAATAGGAATGATATTCGCTCCAGAATGTATTAGCAAACATTTATTGAAGGTTCATCAATACAACGTATCCTGCGCCTCTTCTGTCTCACAGAAGGCTGCGTATGAAGCTTTGACCAATGGAATAAATGATGCTGTGGTAATGAAAGAGGAGTACAAGATAAGAAGAGATTATGTGTATAAGCGATTAATAGAAATCGGTTTCAAAGATGTAGTCAAACCGGACGGCGCTTTTTATTACTTCGTAAAGATTCCAGCCGCCTTTGATATGACCTCATTTGAATTCGCCCTTGCCCTGGCACACCAAGAAAAGGTGGCTGTGGTTCCCGGGGACGCTTTTTCAAGATATGGTGAAGGATATATACGCCTTTCTTATGCATGCTCGCTGGAGGAGTTAGAAGAAGGGCTCTCCCGGATCGAGTCATTTATCAGCAGCCATATATAAGAGGGACAGACCTTGAAATTCAATTCAAGGTCTGTCCTTTTCGTTTATTTTTTGTATTCACCGTTGTTTTTAGGTGCTTTTTCTTTTTTGGCTTTATCTTTATGAATCTTATTCGTCGCAGCGCTGCCAATTTCGTGTGCGAATTCTTGATTCAACTTGGAAGAATCAAACCCTTTTTTATTTTTTTGCTGCGGATCATTCTTTTTCGTACGTTTTGCCATTCCCTCACACACCCTCTTCTCTTTTTGTATTTCTTTGAAGAAACACTACAGTTATTATTTATCTTACGTGAATGAAGTATTCAAATGAAACCAGCGGGCAAAACCTGCCATTAATAAAGGACAAAAAAAAGACTGCCCAGTAAAAACTGAGTCAGTCAAAAAAAAGGAAAAGGGGGTGTTAGTGAGAAATTAATCTCCAATTTCATGCTTGCTTATAGATTACCCGCCTTTCAGAATAACTAAACCATTAATTTAAATTTTTTTGTTTTTTTGTTTCTCTTCTAAAGTTTAATGTTTATTAACCGGTTCCAGCTGTTGATTGGAGTGCAAGACGCAGACTCCTGCGGGAGAAGTGACTAATGTGAGACCCCACAGGAGCGCAGCGACGAGGAGGCTCACGGGTCACCCGCGGAAAGCGAAGTCTTGCACGGAAATCAACAGCGGTGATTAACAGAGGTTTTTAATAAAAACTGTTCAAAATTATTTTTGTAAAATACTTTAAAAAAGCGCTTTCATAAAGTATAATGAACAAGTAAATTCTGATAAATGAGGTTCTGGCATGTACCGAAAAGAACAGTTTGTTTTCAGAAAAGATCAAGTCTATCAAGCCGTAATCCGAAATTATACGGAAACGGATTTCAACGAGCTTATCGGGATCCAGCAGCGTGCTTTCCCTCCGCCATTCCCTGCGGAGTTATGGTGGAATAAAGAACAATTGGAGAATCATATTAACTATTTCCCTTTAGGCGCACTTTGTGTCGAGATTGATGGCAGAATAGCTGGCAGTATGACCAGTCTTATTGTCAACTTTGATCCATCCTGTCCTGAACACACCTGGGAGGAAATAACCGATGATGGATACATACGCACGCATAATCACCTTGGAAATACACTCTATGTAGTCGACCTGTGTATAGACCCAGAATTTCGCGGGTTTAAACTCGGAAAAGTCTTAATGAATGCCATGTATGAGATTGTGGTCCATTTGCAGCTCGACCGCCTCTTAGGGGGAGGCCGCATTCCAACTTACCACAAATTCTCTCATACCTTTACCATTGAGGAATATGTAAATAAATTAACCTCTGGCCAATATAAAGATCCTGTCATCACATTCCTTCTTCAATGCGGAAGAACCCCGCTAAAAGCCGTAAAAGGCTATCTTGAAGATAAGGAATCATGTGATTATGGATTATTAATGGAATGGAAAAACCCATTTCAAAAGACATAAAAAAAAGGATTGAAAGAATAATCTTTCAATCCTTAGAAAAGGGGGAAATGAGAATGAAAAGGCCATTTGGGTGCCTCAACTTCTTATTCTTTTATACATTACCCCCGATTCCCGACCTTTAAACATGTTTTTAAACTTGAGAAACAGCTTTTTCTACCGCTTTGATGACTTCATCGTTTGTGTCGAGTTTAAGTACATCTTCGGCAAGCTTTTTCATATCACTTTGGTTCAAGCGATGGATTTGAGAGCGTGCTCTTAAAATGGATGTTGCACTCATTGAGAACTCATCCAACCCTAATCCAAGTAGAATAGGAACGGCAATTTCATCTCCGGCCATCTCACCGCACATACCTGCCCACTTGCCTTCTTTATGAGCGGCATCAATGACCATTTTCACAAGGCGCAGGATAGCAGGATTGTATGGCTGATACAGGTAAGAAACGCGTTCGTTCATACGATCTGCAGCCATTGTATATTGAATCAAGTCATTTGTACCAATTGAGAAGAAATCAACTTCTTTGGCGAATACATCGGCCATGACAGCAGTCGATGGAATTTCAACCATGATTCCCACTTCAATTTTGTCGGCTACGTCTGTACCGTTCTCTTGAAGCGCTTTTTTCTCTTCTTCAAGAATCGCTTTGGCATCTCTGAACTCCTGAAGATTTGAGATCATTGGGAACATGATTTTCAGGTTTCCATATGGACTTGCCTTCAATAATGCTCTTAACTGGGTGCGGAAGATCTCCTGCTCGTCCAGACAAAGACGAATCGCACGATACCCGAGGAATGGATTCATTTCCTTAGGAAGGTTAAGATATGGAAGTTCTTTGTCTCCTCCAATGTCAAGAGTACGCACTACAACAGGTTTACCTTCCATTCCTTCGAGTACTGCCTTATAGGCTTCATATTGTTCTTCCTCAGTCGGCAGCTCGTCACGCCCCATGTAAAGGAATTCTGTACGATAAAGTCCTACTCCTTCACCGCCATTGTTCTTTACACCTTCTAAATCTTTTGGCGTCCCGATATTCGCAGCAAGCTCTACATGATGACCATCTTTAGATACGGTAGGCTCATCTACAAGCTTTGCCCATTCCGCTTTTTGTTCTTCATAGCGGGCATGCTCTTTCTTATACTCTTCAATGACTTCAGGTGTAGGGTTAATATGTACTTCCCCGTTTAAGCCGTCCACGATAACCATGTCACCATTCTCAACAGAAGAAGTAATCGATTTCGTCCCTACTACTGCAGGGATTTCCATTGAACGAGCCATAATTGCTGAATGAGATGTTCTGCCTCCGATGTCGGTTGTAAATCCTTTTACAAACTGACGGTTTAATTGTGCAGTGTCAGATGGAGTCAGATCCTCTGCAATGACAATTACTTCTTCAGTCACCATACTTGGATTGGCAATCTGAACTCCAAGCAAATGAGAAAGAACACGTTTCGTTACATCTCTGATATCCGCTGCACGTTCTTTCATATATTCATTGTCCATTGATTCGAACATGGAAACGAACATGTCTGCAGTTTCTTTCAGTGCAAATTCAGCGTTTACATTTTCAGTTTTCACTTTATCTTCAATAGGTGTCAGTAACTCTGGATCGCTTAATACTAAAAGATGTGCTTCAAAGATTTGCGCCTTGTCTTCACCTAGATCTTCTCTTGCCTTATCCCGGATTGCTTCAAGCTCTGATTTAGAAGTTGAAATTGCAGCCTGAAAACGAGCTACTTCTTCCTCTGCATTATCAACTGACTTCTTTTCGAAGCTTAAATCAGGTTCTACCAGACGATACGCTTTTGCAATGGCAATCCCGTTAGATGCCGCAATGCCTTTCAAAATGCTAGACATTACTCAGCTAAACCTTCTTTGTTTAATGTTTCTTCCAAGCTCTTTAATGCTTCTTCTTCGTCGCTGCCTTCAGTAATGATCGTGATTTGTGCATCTTTCCCAACACCTAATGACATAACACCCATGATTGATTTTAAGTTTACTTTCTTTTCTTTGTATTCAAGATGTACATCGCTGTCGAATTTGCTTGCCGTTTGAACTAATAATGTTGCCGGACGAGCATGAATTCCTGTTTCAGCTGTAACTGTAAATGTTTTTTGTGCCATATAAATCGACTCCTTAATCAACTTTGTTTTTGGTTGCTTCATAAAAGTAATGGATAATGAAGAAAACGTCAACTATTTCTAGCAATTAATCCATTCTTCCTATAAGCCTGCTCAATAAAAAAGAATAGCATGCAATGACGATATACACAATTGTAAAGCTTTATTTTTTTAGTATTTCATATATTTGCCACTATTATGTTTGAATTCCCCAAAAAGCACACAAAAAAACAGGGACAGCTCCCAACGTGGGAACTGTCCCTTATCTACACATAATCAAGTGGATTACTTTCCCATAGTGGTAGATTTCTTTTTCAATGCATTATAACCCATTTTTGCTTTGATGACGGATCCTCGCAAGGTCATTTCATGATCTTCTGAAGTATTTGTATAAACATTCACCAGGTCACAAATGCAGCGTGCGAATAGTTCTGTTACCTGCTTCAGGTCTCTTTGGTCATGAGCGGGATGATCTTTCATCAATTCTTCTATTACATCCATCGCCAGACTTTTCACCCGAAGGGCTTGCTCCGTTTCATATTTCATCTAAGATTCTCCTCCCTAGCATCCTTTTTTCTATCATATGCAGATAGATGGGGAAAAGAACGGGAGGAATTCCTTCAATCTAGCAATACCTCACTACACCTATTGACTCAGCTATTCAGCTGAGCATGTTTCGTAAAGAGATACTTATAGCCTATGTAAATGAATAGGATGACCGTCAATGCCACACTGCCGACAATCCCTAACAGAATGGCTATTTGATATTCAATCGCCACAAGCGGACTTACTCCTGAAAGGATCTGACCTGTCATCATCCCTGGCAGGAAAATGATTCCCATTCCGATCATGTTATTCAGCGTTGGCAGGATTGCCGAATCAAACGCATCATCGACATACTTTTTTGTTGCAGCTTTTGGTGTGGCACCTAACATCAACGCTCCTTCCACTACATCTCTTTGGTCTTTTAACGACCCAAGCAGTGTATTAAGGCCAAGGGTGATACCCGTCATGGAATTTCCTACAATCATCCCTGCGATTGGAATGAAATAGCGCGGTTCATACCAAGGTGTAAAATGGATGACTACTATATTGAAATAAAACAGGCATCCCAATGTTCCGATAACCATAGAAAAAGCTACGGTTCCTTTGAGTTGTTTACTTAACTCATGTTTAACCTGCTTAAACACATTCAGTATCGCGAATAACTCCATAATAAGGATGATTAGCAAGGTCAACCAAGGGCTCGGGTTTTCAAAGATGAACGTCAAGATATACCCGGCAATGATCAATTGGATTGTCATTCTTAAAGAGGCTATGATAATTTGTTTTTCTCTTGAAATCCCTCTAACTCTAACGATAAATAATAAAATAATGATGAAAGCATATGCAGCAATAAATCTCCATAACTCGATATTAATGATCCCTTTTTCCACGTGAGAGTCCCTCCCTATTTTCGAGAAATCCTTATCAGCTCTTCTCCGTACTGTTCGGCCACGTTCATGGAATGAGTGACCATGATCACTGTCCCTTCATGAGCCTTCGCAGCTTCGATAAACCGGTTCATCACTGCTAATTCAGTTTCTTCATCTAACGCAGAGGTAGGCTCATCCAGGAGGTATACTTCCGGTTTCATCACCAGGACCCTCCCGAGTGACAAACGCTGTCTCTCCCCGCCAGATAGCTCTTCCGCATTTGTCTCCAGATTTTTATCAAGCTTCACTATTTCCAGTATGCTTTCAAGTTCTTCCTGACTTGCTGGAGGTTTTTCAGAAAAAATAAGACCTTTTTGCAGATTTTCTTCTATTGTTTCTCCAAATAGTAATGGAGTCTGGGAAATCATTACAACCTTTCTTCGCAGGCTGACAGGGTTCATTTCTTTTATGGAAGTGCCTTTATAATGAATAGAACCTTCATCAGGTATGTACATTTTGTTTAGCATTTTTAGAAGGGTCGACTTTCCTGCCCCACTTTCTCCGATGATGCACGTAGTCTTGTTTTCTGGTATGTCCATCTTCTCTATTTTTAGAATATCTTTATAAACCAGTTTTCTTATCGCGAATGGCATATTCTGCTCCTCCCTGATCGTTTTCCATTGTTATATTACCCTATTATGGAAGAAATAAAAAAGCTGATGTATGCAAAGTCAGCTCCCTGCATACATCAACTTCTTTATAATCATTCCGTTTCTAAAGGAATTTTATCTTTATAACACCCTTAAACCCCGCTGTTGATTTCCGTGGAAGACTTCGCTTTCCGCGGGCGGCCGGTGAGCCTCCTCGTCGCAATTCGCTCCTGCGGGCCAGAAAAGCAGAGGCGGCTTGCTCAAAGGCGACAAGCATAAGCCAGGGCAGCCATAAAGGTGTTCTTTGCCTTTTTGGATGGCATGGCTTATGTCTCGAGCCTTTAGCCGCCAGAGCTAGACAAGTCTCACCTGTCTCGCTTTTCCCGCAGGAGTCTTCGTCTTCCACTCCAATCAACAGCTAAATAGATCCTTAAACTAAACATCACTCTTTAAAAAGTACCTTAAATAGAACAGTTTCTCTTCCGAGGCTTTTCAATTCTCCTTTTCATTCAAAGAGGAGATATGTCGTTTCACACGCTGAGTAAAATAAGACACTTCGTGATTTTCAGGAATTTTGGTTCCATATCTCACCGATTCATAAAGTTTAAAGAAGGCCTCTTCTTCTATCATCCCAATTTTATAGAACCAATCCCGGATGTTTTCGTTGTCTTCCCTGCCCTTTTGCTGGTTCGCCGCTTCTCTTTCCAGTTCTTTCATTGCTTGTCGGATGGCGTTTTCAGCGTCAGAATAAAGTACTTCTTCAGCGTTCTTCTCAGGATGCGCTGTAACCTTTTTAATACTGGTCATTATTGGGGAAGAACCACGATTGGTTTCTACTTCGTATGTCACTTTTCTCTTCTTTACGAAATAGATGATGACGGTCAAGATAAAGATGGCAATCAATAATTCATTAAGCCACGACATTGACATGCCTTCGTAAAAAGCATTCTGCTTAGACTGATCGATTGTCTCTTGATTAAATTTCATGCCAAAACCAGATAAAGTATCTTTAGAGACCTTACTTATAATCCAGTCCCTGACCTTCACCAAAAAAGCAAAGATGGGATTGACAAGAAAAGAAAATAACCAGAAAATTTTATTCAGCACCCAGTAAAACCCGCTTCTCACATAGGGACTGAAAAAAGCTAAAACACCGCCGGCTGTTATAACAAACAGTAATATTGCGAAAGGTTTTACCAGATATCTTTTGTTCTTATTTTCACTCTCATCCTGAGCGTTCAACATCCTTTGGACACTGGTCACTGTCGAAACGAGGGAAAATAAGAATAGAATCAAGCTCATGACGATAAAGTTATTCTCTAACTCTCTTGTATTCCCAATGATAATCGATAAAGCAGACAAACATAAAAACAGCAATATGAGTCCACTGGAGACTTCAATCTGATCGTCTTCGCTTTTAAAATAAGAGCTTATTCTCCAATGAAGAAATAACAGGATAAGTGCCATGATCCATAAGGATAGATTAAAAACTATTAACCCTGCCGCTGACAAGACCAGCAGAACCCCATATAACATCATTGAAGAAACCGTTTTTTTCTTTATACCTATCATCAGAACTGAAAATAAGAATATGTACACAATGATCATGAACGGAACATATTGAGAGATGATCAGCTCTTTCTCTACAAGCACGGTAGTCGAGAGCACTGCAAATAATGCATCTACCCCCAGGAATAAACCCATTTTCAGAAGAATCATCAACTGTTGGTTTGTTAAGAAGGAATTTTCGATCTTTGATTCCATAATGAGACGACTCCTTGTTTATCTACTGAATGCAACACATAAATTTCTCTTTGTTTTGATTCAAGTTTACTTAATCTCCCCTCGTCATCTCCGGTGAGAACACCTGCAGCGATTAATACAGCAGGTACAAGTTGACGAATGGAAAGATGCTGCAAGACGATGTGAAAAGGAATCGTGGCATCGTCTGTAGATAAGGTGGAAAGCATCTCAAGAGCTTTCTGTTGATGCTTTCGCCCCGTTCCTGAAGGCAGGTAATAAAATGGGGTAACTCCCTGATTCCTGATATTCAGTACAAGAGAAAATGATATATTTTGTTTTACAGCCATTTGCATTAAATACGCAGTATGCTTAATGATCGTTTCGAGATCCCTCGTGATGGAATACTTTTCAGAAAGATTTACAGCAATCATCCATTCTTTCTTCACTGAGGGAGCAAATACTTTCGTCTGTAATGATTGCGTTCTTGCAGATGCTTTCCAATGAATATCCTGAAACCTGTCTCCGGATATATACTCCCTCGTCCCCACTGGTTGAAAAACATCAAAAAATAGAGAATGAAGAGCCGGAACCTCTCCAATTTCATGAGAATGATGGTTTCTATCAAGGATGACAGGTGCCGGAGCGGGAAACACCATCAAGGTGGATTTTACAGGCTCAACTAAGTCCAACAGAACTTTTCCGCTTCCAAAAAGGTGGGGAATGACGATTTGGACTTTCGTTAAACGGCATAGACCCCTTCTTTTTCCTACGATCGGCAAAGAGACTTTTACGCTTTCTGCTCTTCCCATTGAAACTGGAATCGATACTTCAACATTCCCGCCATGATACGATTCAAAAGGATGATTAACAGGTTCTACAATATCTTTGAAGGTGAGCTTCATGACAGCTCCCCAAACCGGTAATCCATCATTTGTAAAATGAATCTCCCAGTTCCCTCTCTCCTCACAATGAATACGGACACGTTTTGGCGGTTGATTCAGTTTTAACTCTTTTCCGATATTTTCAAGGTACCATTTGCGAGCTCTGAAATAGAGAAAACATAGAAGAAAAATTCCCAACCCTGCATAAAATTGAAAGAACAAGCTTGATCCTGCAAGAATGATCAATAGAATTTCACTTAATGAGTTATATGGATCCTCGATCACTTCACGTTTCCAAGTCACTTCACTTACCTCGTTTCAACCGGAAGAATGATCGAATCAATCAGGGTGGTGATGACTTCTTCCTCCGACTTGGTCAATGAGGCTTCAGCGGTTAACTGGATTCTGTGCTGAAGGACATAAGGTGCTACTTCCAATACATCTTCCGGTCGGACAAAATCCCTGCCCTCAATGAAAGCCTGCCCTTGTGAAGCTTTCAATAGAGCCAAGCTTGCCCGCGGGCTCGCCCCCAATTCAATCCATTCGTGTTCTCTCGTCCCTCTCGTCATTTGAAGGATGTAAGACTCTATATCTGCCGAAACATGTACTTCTTTTACCAATTTAGATAGTGATTGAACCTCTGATAAACTCAATACGGATTCTACTTCATTCAATGGCTGCTTCGATTTAAAGCGGCCCAGGATCATTCTTTCTTCCTTGAAATCAGGATATGTAAACGGGATCTTTAATAAAAATCGGTCCAGCTGGGCTGCAGGCAGTGGAAACGTTCCTTGCTGCGATTCAATCGGATTTTGAGTGGCGACTACGATGAATGGCGGACTTAATAGTACCGTTTCTCCATCAATCGTAATCTGTTTTTCTTCCATCACTTCAAGTAAACTGGCTTGAGTTCTCGGAGTGGCACGATTTATTTCGTCAGCCAGTAAAACATTTGCAACGACTGGACCGGTACGAAGTTCAAATTCTTGAGTTTTAGGATTGAAGAATTGAATTCCGGTCACATCGCTTGGCAGTACATCCGGTGTGAACTGTATACGCTTGAACATCCCCTCGATACACTGTGAGAATGTTTTTGCCAGCAATGTTTTACCCGTGCCGGGAACACTTTCCAGTAAAACATGGCCCTCCTGGAGTAATGCAATCAGAAGCAGGTCTATCTCTTTGTCTTTACCTACTAACACCTTATTCATTTCTCTTTTTATATCTATTAAATGCGTCATTCTAATCCCCCTAACCTTGCTAAGCTTTAATTATAATAAAATAGTAAAAATTTAGCAAATATTCTCATAATGTATATTTATATTTTTGTTATTGTAAGACAATTTCTTCATGAAGTATGATAGGGATATACTAAAAAAACAGGTGATGGGTATGCAGTACAAACGACATGAATCCTTTCGCTATACATTTAATGAACCATTGATTGCTTCTTTCAAGCTGATTGTAGAAAAAAATGGAGAGTGTGTTGAAACTAAACAGACAGATGCGCTCCTGATAAATTTAAGTCCTAACGGTGCAAGAATAAAAACAGGGCTCGATTTGCCTGTAGAACATGGTAATTACCTGTTGGACCTTCATATCAATTTAAATCAAACGTTGATTACAATGCTTGGAAAACCAGTGTGGAAGAGAAAAGAGTTCGGACAGTACGTCTATGGTCTCGAAGCAATAGAGGATGATAAAACAAAGAAAATGATTATCAAGGAACTGAAGCAGTATGTAAACTTGCACAAAACCGACAACCGCGGATAAGCCAGACCCGTAGAGGAGCCTGGCTTATCTTTTTTTACAAAAGATTAGTGAAAATCTCAAATTTCTTTCATATTCGCTTCTTACTCTATACTAAAAGAGCAGAAGGTGAATATATGTTGACGTGCTTAGTATTTATTCTACTAGTTGGAACAGCTAGTATTGTATTGTTAAAAAAGGGATAGTGAAGGGGAGAAGATCAATGCTCGTAAATCATTTTCCTCGTCATTCCTCCATCAATCACCAGGTTTTCCCCGGTTATGAAATCATTTTGAGGATGAGCTAAAAATTGGCAGGCTCTTGCCACATCTTCGGGTTTGCCAACCCGCTGGGAAGGATGCTGGCTGTGATCAATTTCTCGCAGCGCTGAGTAATCACCTGTTTCAATCCACCCGGGACTGATGGAATTGACCCGGATTCGGTAATCCCCTAATGTAATCGCCAGTGAGTGGGTCAGACTCGCTATACCACCTTTAGATGCTGAATAGGCTTCTGTATCAGGCTCAGACATCGTCGCTCTTGTAGAAGCGATATTGATAATCGATCCACCCTTCTCCTTCATCAGTTCAGCCGCTTCCCTGGAGCAATAAAACACACTGCTAAGGTTGGCAGATATTATTGAATTCCACTCCTCGGGAGTCATATCCCAAAACGATTTGAACTTCGATATCCCGGCATTATTAATAAGGACATCAACCGAATTGTGTTTGGTTCGAATGGTTTGAAAACCATTTTTTATTTCATCCCAGGAAGCTACATCGATTTCATGAAACTCAGCGTGGTATCCACTTTCTTTCATATCCTTCTCCAGTTTCGCTCCCCCATTACGGTCTTTGTCAAAGAAATGGACAAAATCACCCTGCTCCGCAAACTGTTCCACAAGAGACCTTCCAATTCCATTCGCTCCCCCTGTAATACAGATAACACGTGTAGTCATAACACCATCTCTCCTTCCAAGTTATAAATAGACTACCCTTTTATGGCAGATTCAAAAACAGGAACTTGAACTACGGGTGGAGCAATAAAAAAAAGAATTGACCCATCATTCCCTCCTTTTAGTCTAAAGAAGAAATGGACAGGTCAATCCTTATACGAGCATACTTCTAAAAAAAAGCGAGACTTATTTATTTTGCAAACACGTGGTTACCAATCGTCAGAGTCATATTTGTCGTGGTAATCCATGAGCTGCTTGACGTATCCGGGTTGTAGAAAAACAGGGAACCCTTCCCTTGACCTCTGAACGCCAGTGCTTCGTCTACAGCAGTTCTGGATTCCTCAGATGGTTCATTGTTGATTTCTCCATTTTGAACCGGAGAAAATGCATAGTGCCCAGAAGCAACTTCATAGACTACATCTTTAATAGAATCAGGAAACTCATTGGAATCGACTCTATTCAGTACAACAGTAGCGACTGCTACTTTTCCTGCATATGACTCACCTTCAGCTTCCGCATGGACAAGCTTCGCAAGCAGTTCTTTTTCTTCCTCTGTAATATCCGATTCCGGCAGACTTATAGCCTGTCCAGTATGGATATCATGTGTTTTTAAACCGTTAGCTTTCATCAATTCCAGGACAGAAACAGAATTTTCTTTACCGATTTCCCACAGGGATTCACCTTCTTTAACGGTATGGACGCCTTCTGCTGCGGCGGCTGATGTGGAAAAAGCAAGCATGCCAAGTGCTGCCAATCCGGATAATATATGTTTTTTCATCTTGAATTCCCCCTTATCAATATTCACAGTCTAAGATAACAAGGGTGGTCAGGAATTTCATCCGGTAATGGTTACCTGTACTAATCATACTTACCTTTTCAACAAAATGATTACAATCTGTCTTTACGCCAATAAAGTTAACTTCTTGGAGTCTCCAGATATTGATAGCGTACATTGCCGTTATGCTCGGCAATCCCTCTAAAATGCTTGAAATCTGATTGTTTGACCAGGATCGCCCTGAATGAAAGGAAATCATCTTTTTCAACTCTTATTTCTTCTACCTCTTTGTTCCTTAATGCGTCCATCAATTGCAAAACTTCACTTTCCATCATGTAGTTGTCCTCCTCCAAAGATTGTCTACTACTATTTTATTTGACTATAAAAAAACTACAAGCATTTGTTTTTTTATTAAATTATTAGAAAACTCTTTACCTTTTCGTTTGTTTAAGTCAAAATATTAGTAATTGTTTGTAGAATTTTGGCAAAAAAGGAGAGGCCTCAAATGAAAAAAGCTGAAATCGGAAACGTAATTGAATTCAAAGAAGGACTAAAAGGAATCGTGGAAAAAGTAAATGAAAACTCTGTAATTGTCGACCTTACGTATATGAAAAACTACAGGGAACTTGAACTTGAAGAAAAGACAGTCGTCAATCACAAGAACTATAAAATTATTGAACAATAATATTTTTTGTCCCTTACATAAGTAAATGGCCGGTGCGCCACTCATGATTAGTATTATTTGTTTCACTCAAAAGTTTACATGAATAGGGTGCTCCCGGCCGCTCATCCATCTTAATTTGACTGCTGTAAGAAGAATGAATCTTTTATTCACCATGAATAATGTATAGATTCTTTTCTTTCGTTCAGGATATTCTTATACATATTATTTTTAAGGTGGCTCATGACGATGCAACTGAATGTCCATATCCTCAAAAAAGCCCAGAAAAGCTTTTGGTTTGTACCGCTTATATTTTCATTGATTTCACTTGTACTTGCGGTCGCTACATTTTCTTTTGATTGGTGGTTGAGCAAGCACGATTATCCATTGCTGCCTAAAGTCTTATTTGCCAACTTCGACCTTAGTACAATGATCATCAGTACAATCGCCTCCTCGATCATGACTATGACGACCATCACATTCTCCACCATCATGGTTGTCCTAACGACATTCCTATCACAGTATTCACCAAGGACACTTCAAAATTTCATTAATGACCGCCCCACTCAACGTGTTCTTGCTATTTTCGTTGCAGGGGTAGTGTATTGTATCACTCTTCTCATTCTCTTGAAAGATGAGTCTGGCCAGAAGCTATTCATTTCTGCCGCTTTCGCAGCTCTTGTGGCGATCATCTGCCTCTTCGTTTTTGTGTATTTTGTTCATCATGTTTCAAACTGGGTGAAAGTCAGCAAGCTGATTCATAATATTACGATTAAAACCAATAACAAGATAGAGAACAGTCCCCTTTACAGGAAAAAGGATAAACTTGAATCACAGAGCGGGATTGACCCGATTTCCTTTGAGGATACCAAACCACGTTATGTATACAGCCAAGAGTCAGGCTACCTGCAGCACATAGAAATTGAAGGTCTTCTCAATAAAGCGATAAGCGATGATTGCATTGTACGGATGATTAAGACACCTGGAGAATATCTTTTAGAAGGGACATCGGCAATGACGATATGGTCAGTACATGAGGAGATAAAGCCGGAAGAATATATAAATTACATTATCCTTGGTCCTGATAAGGAGCCGATCGAAGACATTGATCTTGGAATACGCAAGTTGGTCGAAATCGCTCTGAGAGCCATCTCTCCGGCGATAAACGACCCGAATACAGCAAAGAATTGCATTGAAGAAATAGGAATTATTTTATCTAAATTAGCCAGACATAAACTGCCTGGTTCCTATATTACAGACAAAGAAGATCACATCCGCATCGTTTTGGAACAGCCCACTTTTGTGGATTATTTATATAATAGTTTTTACCAGCTAAGGCATTATGGGAAGCATGATATTTCAGTGACCTCTGAAATACTGAGGTCTCTTCGAATGATTGCTGAAAATAATAAGGAAGACGTTAAAGGAATGATCTGGACGTTTAAGGATTACATTTTAGAAGGAATAGAATATGAAAGCCTGCAGAATCTTGATATGCAGTATTTAATGCAGCATCTCGACCAATTGGCGGCAAGCTGTGATAAACGGGATTGGGATCGCGATGAAGTTCGGAATTCTTATTTTCCAGAAAAATATAAAACCAGTGCAGCGTTAAAGGAGAAAACAAATAAATCTCCATCCCATTAAGAAACCAGGTTCATGTATTTTAACGAAAGAAAAAGAGGGATGGCTGCATCCCTCTTTCTTACTTTTGCTTATCGTCCGGTGATAATTCCTTGAAAGAAGGCACCTTGCCATGAGGTTTCTGGTCCTCTTTCCTTACATCCCATTGTCTTTCTTTTTCATGCTTCGACTTTGTCATTAAACACCCTCCTTTACCAGCTACATTTTTATCATGAGCAAAAACCGAAAATTTAGTCACGTTAGGATAGTGAAATTTCCACTGCCCTTATTTTTTATCATCTTGCTTCATCCACAACAGCACTAGGAACATTAAACTCAAATATCCAAATAATGGATACAAATAAGATAATAACTCACTGTATTCAAAAAAGCTAAGCGAATAAATGACTGTGAAAATTCCGATAAACGTTATGATTGAAGGACCTTTCCAGTAGCCTCCAAGCTGTTTCTCTAAACCAAATACCCCCCCGATGACAGAAGTGAAAATTTCACCGTAAATAATCAAAATATAAAGATAATAAAATCCAGCCACAAAGGATTTCATGACGACAGCCATTGGAATTTCATACAATGTCACATCTGGAATCATGACGAGGGTCATATGGCTCGAGATGAGGATAAGCGACAAAAAAAACCCGCCTAAATAACCTCCATATTTGATTACCTGACGATCCTTCACTTCACTTGCAACCGGTACGAGAACCGCTTGCGCCATGGCTAAATTAAATGCGACATAGGAAAAAGGGGCAACAACCGACTTCCAGCCATCGTCCACAGGAGGTATGTTCAAGAAAGCCTCTAAAAATCGATCATCCGATACTGAGTACGTCATTAAAAACAAATTGAACATGATCATAAGCGGGACAACCAACGTGTTCACTGCAAAGAGGCCCTTCATTCCAACCATCATGGTGATGAAACCGAGTACAATCGTCAAAAGCACGCCCAGCTGTTTTGGCATCATGAGTTGTTCGTGAAATACTGCACCAGCCCCAGACAACATAACAGCTGAAACTCCAATCAACATGACCATCATCATGATATTCATAAACTTCGAAAACCACTTTCCAAATAAGTACTCGTTGAATTGTTCGAACGATTTGGCTTTAATATCATGTGATTTAAGCATGATTCTCGTTCCCATTGTGATGAATAAGTAGCCACTGAATAAGATGGCAATAAACCCGATAAACCCAAAGCGGGTGAAAAATTCTACAATCTCTCTTCCTGTAGCAAACCCAGCACCAATCACTGTTCCGACATACACGGCCGCGATTTGAAATGCCCCAGATAATTTTTTCATCAACTCACCTCATACGTCTTCTACTTCACTCTATGTACAAGCAGAAGAATTCAGAAGTGAAAGATAATAAATTACTTTTTTCACAGGATGGGGGCTTTCTTTCATTAATTCTACGCAGCTTGCCCATAAAAAAAGAGCCGGCCGGCTCTTTTTTTCACCTTATACGTTCTTATCATCGATATCGTTTAACCACTGTTCAATCGGTGTAATCACCTTTTCCACTACCCCTTCTTTAAAAGGTGATTCAAGCTTCGCTGACGCTGCAAGATCTGTAAACGAAAGACTTCCGCCCAATTTACACAGATTCACATAATCAGACCATGCTTCCTCATGATTATCGTTCATTTTCACCCAGAATTGAAACGCACAAATCTGAGCCAGAGTATAATCGATATAGTAGAAAGGAGAATTGTAAATATGTGATTGCCGCTGCCAAAATCCTCCCGCTTCCAGGTAATCGACTCCATCATAATCCCTTCCCGGTAAATATTCTTCTTCTATTTTCCGCCACGCCGCATTCCTTTCAGCAGGCGTTGCATCAGGATTTTCGTATATAAAATGTTGGAATTCATCTACTGCGACTCCATAAGGAAGGAATTGAAGAGCATCACTTAAATGGGAAAATTTATATTTTTCCGTATCTTCTTTAAAGAACAGCTCCATCCACGGCCACGTGAAAAACTCCATACTCATGGAATGGATTTCACATGCTTCATATGTAGGCCACTGGTACTCCGGAATATCGAATCCACTGCTGCTATATACTTGAAACGCATGACCCGCCTCATGTGTCAGGACATCAATATCACCAGAAGTCCCGTTGAAATTGGAAAAGATATACGGAGAGTCATAATTTGCGATGTATGTGCAATAGCCCCCTCCGGCTTTCCCTTTTTTCGCTTCGAGGTCCATTAAGTTACGTTCGATCATAAAATGAAAAAATTCCTTGGTTTCTTCAGACAATTCTTCGTACATTTTTTTACCATTATCTATGATGAATTGAGGATCCCCTTTAGGGACAGGATTTCCTGAAGTGAATTTAAATCCCTCATCGTAAAATTTCATGTTGTCAATTCCGATTCTTTCGGATTGTCTCTTTTTCAGTTTTTTCACTAAAGGCACCACGTGATTCTTTACGCCCTCACGAAACACTTTCACCATTTCCGGGGTATAGTCTGTCCTTGTCATACGATAATAGCCAAGTTCCACGAAATTTTCATAGCCCAAAGTAACGGCAATTTTATGACGAAGCTTGACGAGTTCATCAAATATTTGGTCTAACTCCTTCTGGTTTTCTTCAAAGAAACGAACAGAAGCCAATGAAGCCTCCTTTCTGGTTTCCCTGCTTACAGATTGGGTGAACGGCCCCATTTGAGCAAGTGTTCTTTCTTCTCCCTGAAAGGAAATCTTTGCTGAAGCCATTAATTTCGTGTATTGGGATGAAAGCTTATTCTCTTCCTGGAGCAGTTTTATCACTTCTGGTGAGAAGGTTTTGATTTCACTCTCAGCCAATGAGAATAACTGTTTACCCCACCGCTCCTCCA
This sequence comes from Rossellomorea oryzaecorticis, assembly GCF_038405515.1. Lineage (GTDB taxonomy): Bacteria > Bacillota > Bacilli > Bacillales > Bacillaceae_B > Rossellomorea > Rossellomorea oryzaecorticis_A. The sequence goes on from NZ_JBBYAF010000043.1 coordinate 19,402, forward strand.
ACTCAGTTCGAAAAGATGAATTCAGGAGCTCTTTGTAATAGTCCGTAACTAACCCCTGAAATTCAGGCATGACGTCATCAATATAATCCTGTTCTTCTTTATAGAATTCATCATTCGTATCAATGGAATGACGGATATAACAAATATTCTGCATCGTATCAAAATGAAGGCGTATATTATTAATGTCTTTCATGGCAGCTACTTGCTCATCTGCAGTAGCTGCCTGTTTAAAATCAGTCAAAGCATTCTTGAATTCTGTCTTAAGTTCCGTTATATTTGGCCGTTCATATGTAAATTCTTCAAATTTCATATATAGTCCCCCTTTTTTTCACAATCTATATAGTATTCTACTCACGATCCTGATTCTCCTGTAAAAAAGGGAGAGTCCATATCATTTTTTGACAAAAAAAAAGAACCTTCTCCAAGGCTCTTTCATGTAATCAATATGATAAATTCTTAATTGATAACCCCAGTTTCTTCACGAGTTCAATTGCATCATTCTTTTCTTCAGGAGAAAGAGCAGACATTAATTCGTGGATTCTCTCTTCATGATTAGGAAAAATCTTGTCGATTAAGCTTCTTCCCGTCTCAGATATTTGTGCATAGGTCACACGACGGTCTTTGGGACAGGCTACACGCTTCAGATACCCTTTTTGCTCCAGTTTATCCACCACGTATGTGATACTGCCGGAAGCTAATAGAATCTTCCCGCCTATTTGCTGCAGCGGCTGATCTCCTTTGTGATAGAGCAGTTCTAGTACAGCAAATTCAGTTGGATTCAAACCGTTTTCTTGTATATTTTTATTAATCTCTTCGTTCAATGCTTTATAAGCACGGGAAAGAACAATAAAAAGCTTCAATGATTGCTTTGTATCCTTGGTTTCATTCATAACCTTCATTCCTTTAACTAAACTAATATCTCAGTTTCAAAATATTATACTAGGATTAAGGAATAAAGTCAATATCTCAGTCAGACTACCAAAAAACCTCCATGACAGTCAATAAAAACTGTACGGAGGTTTTTGATTGGAAGATTAATTGTTTGTATTTGCATATAACGACAAATTGATGATTTTATATTTAAGTGGTGGTTCTATGAGGTTAAGAACGTAATAAAGGCTATTTGAGGATTCAATGATTACGAAGCTGTCTTTTTAAGTAGATTTTTTATTACCTGACTAAATTCATAAGGTACTTCTTGAAAGTTTATGGAATGGTCTGGATTAGAACATTCCTGGTATTGATTTAACAACTGATCTAATTGCTGACTGCACTCAATGGTTTCTTTCGCTCCCAACCCGAGTGTTTCTCCCAGCGAAATCATTTCAGCACGTTTTTGATTGATTTTCATCAATAACCATTTCTTTTTAAGATATTGACCCATTTTAAACTGTCTCCTTTTTATTTTGTCTCGATCAGGCTGTAAATCCAACTGAGATTCAAAAGACGAACCGTGCATATGTCCGCTTAGATTTATCCCTGAAAGATCCGCTTGTCTTTGTTTTTAGTCATTTAATCTATTAATAAAAACATTACTTAGTTAGTATCGCAACTATTATCAGAAAAGTAAATAGATTCGCAAAACAAGACAAAATAACTAGTTATATCTTATTTCCCGACAAAAATCGCCAACATTTTTGTCAATCTCCCTAATAAACCTTCAATACTAAAAGGAGAAAAACACCTTATGCCTTTTTCTCCTTACTCTTTCATTCTATCAATCTATTTTTCGAATAATTGTAAATTTCCAATACGCCTTATCGCTTCTTTCAGCCTCTCATTGCTGGTCAATAACCCTGCACGGACATAACCTTCCCCGTATTCCCCGAACCCTGCACCAGGGGCTACAACCACTTTAGTCTTCTCCAGAAGGAAATCTGCAAATTCCACAGAGGAAAAGCCTGAAGGCACCTTTAACCATGCAAAGAAAGAGCCAGCTGGAGCTTTTACATCCCACCCTATTTCTTTCAGTCCCCCAATTAACGTTTCTCTTCTCGCCTCGTATGTTTCCACCAATTCTTCCACGCACTTCTGAGGCCCGAGTAAAGCCGTCACCGCAGCTTCCTGGATAGCCCCGAAAAGACTTACATACAAATGATCCTGCAGAATATTGACTGCATCTATCACGCTTTTGTTTCCGACTGCAAACCCTACTCTCCATCCCGCCATGTTATAGGTTTTGGAAAGCGTGTATATTTCAATGCCTGTATCCTTTGCTCCCTCTGTTTCCAGAAAGCTGCTCGGCTTTTTGCCATCGAAACCGATCCCCCCATATGCAAAATCATGCACCACACAAATATCATGTTTTTTTGCGAAGGATACGGTTTCCTCGAAAAATTTTCTTGAAGCAACCGCTCCGGTAGGATTATTCGGATAATTTAAGAACATGAGCTTCGCTTCTCTACTATCCCTTTCTGATATTGCTCCATATTCCGGCAGAAAATGATTTTCTTCTTTCAATGGCATCATCACCATACGCCCATCGGCCAGAGACACCCCTGATAAATAATCAGGATAGCCCGGATCCGGGACTAATACTGTGTCACCAGGATTCAGAATACACTGAGGCAGTTCCACCAGTCCCGCCTTCCCTCCGAATAAGACGGCAACTTCATCCTCTGGACTGACATCCACCCCATATTCACGCTTATAAAAAGCTGCTATGGCTTCTTTAAAGGAGTCCAGACCCCTGAAAGGAGCATATTTATGATTTATTGGTGATTGTGCTGCTTCCATTAGGGATTCTACGATATGAGGAGGTGTAGGCTGATCAGGGTTTCCTTGCCCCAGATTTATTACATCGTGTCCTTCTTTTATTACTTCCTGGACTTTTGCTGTCAAAGATGCAAAAAATTGCGGCGGCAATGATTGTATACGTTCTGCTTTCTTAAAAGTTGTCATTTTTTCACCTTCTATACTTTTTTGAAAATTTTTTACTTTCAAATTCTAGTCACAAATGATATAACGTAAAGTAATGATTGTAAAGTATAAATTCTATATCATGGTCAAAAAGAGGTGTTATTTTGGGTAAAAAAATTGGAATCGCACAAATGGATATTACTTTTGGAAACCCTGCTGATAACAAAAAAAGAGTTCAACATTGGGTCAAGAAGGCGAGTGCAGCAGGTTGTCATATTATCGTATTCCCTGAATTGTGGACGACAGGGTACGACTTGACGAGAATCGATGAGATTGCCGATGAAGAAGCACGCGATAGTTCGGCCTTTCTTTCTGATCTCGCCTCACGTCATTCCATACATATCGTCGGAGGATCGATTGCAAGTAAAACAAAGGATGGGATATCCAATGACCTTATTGTAGCTGATAAAAACGGCGAAATTGTTAAGCAGTATACAAAGCTTCATCTTTTTAAATTAATGGATGAGCATCATTACTTGCTTCCCGGTGAGGAGGATGGCTTATTCACTTTGATGGATACAAAGATGGCCGGTATGATATGCTATGATATCCGTTTCCCTGAATGGTTCAGAAAACATGCCATTGACGGTGCGAAAGTAATATTCGTGGTGGCGCAGTGGCCAGCAGAAAGAATTTCCCACTGGAGAACCCTGTTGTTGGCAAGAGCCATTGAAAATCAATGTTTTGTTATCGCCTGTAATCGTATCGGCAGCGATCCAAAGAATGAATTTGGCGGCAGCTCGATGATCATTAGTCCATGGGGCGAAATCATTGCCGAAGGAACCCGTGAAGAAGAATTGGTAACTGCTGAAATCGATCTGAACGAAGTCGAAGAAGTAAGAAAGAAAATACCCATCTTTCAAGACCGACGTCCTGAGTTCTATTAATAGTAAATTTCCCACCTATCAAATAGTAAGAAAAGAGGCTGGGACAAAAGTATTTTTAGTCTAAGTAAAACCCGAACTAATTTGCATTCAGAGAGGCAAATTAGTTCGGGCTTTTTATAGTTTCATACAAACGCGCATTAAATTTCAGCTTGTTCCAGCGGTTGATTGGAGTGCAAGACGAAGACTCCTGCGGGAGAAGTGGCCAATGTGAGACTTGTCCAGCTCCAGGGCTTAGAGGCACATGTCATAAGTCAACTCGCCCAAGAAGGCAAAGAACGCCTTCGTGGCCGATTCGCCTTATGCCACCCGCCTCTGAACAAAGCCCCTCCGCTTTTCGGCCCGCAGGAGCGCAGCGACGAGGAGGCTCACAGGCTACCCGCGGAAAGCGAAGTCTTGCACGGAAATCAATAGCGGTGATTAGAGGCAACACTAAAATGTTCGTCTTGGTCATTCTATTTGTTACTGCTTATATAGTGGGGTAGACCCCCACATCTCCCTTGGGTTCACTTCATAAATACCATTCATCCTGAACATGAACTGGTGAATGATGAATTCTCTTCTTAACGTTGCAAAATCGTCATGAAATTGCTTGATGTATTCATTGATTTCTTTTTCGCTGTATTTTGTTCCTACCTCCAATCCATCCACCATGTGCTCAAGCAGGAAAAGTTTCTTCTTCTGTTGAGCAGGTATGGACTTCAACCTGCCATTCTTCTCCATAAAATTATTCATCACTTTTTGTTTTTCTTTCATTATTTTTTCGCTCATTTCAGACTTCCCTTCCCCTTGATTCGTGAAGCGTTCAAGAACACTTGAATGATGTGCCAGCACCTTTTTGTTTAAAAAATAATATATCGTATTCTTTTCCCTTCTGGAATAGACAAGATTGCATTCCTTCAGCTTGTTGAGATGATGTGAAATCGTAGGGGCTGTCAAGCCCAATTTTCCTGCTATTGCTCCCACGTGCAGCGAACCTACTGACAGGAGATGTACAATTTTGATACGAGTGGGATCTCCCATGGTTTTATGAAAAGCTACTTGTTTATCCAGCTGCAAAGAAACCACCTCTTAATTAGATATATATCTAATTAGATGATAATCTAAATTGAAATAAATGACAATAGTAATATTTGAAAACACGTTCTTATAAAAAATAAAAAAGCATCTTCCCGAAGAAAAATGCTTTCTACATTAGTTTGTATGTTCAAGAGTAAGCAGAATTTCTTTCTTATCTACTTGCTTCCCTGCGTAGCCGGTTAACGTTTTGTTTTTTCCTATCACTCTATGACAAGGGATGATGATGGGAAACCTATTAGCCTTGTTTGCTTGGCCGATTGCCCTGACCGCTTTGGGTCTATTTATACGGGTCGCTATATCCACATAAGAACATGTTGAGCCATATGGAATCTCCCTTAAGGCATTCCAAACTTCTCGTTGAAATTCTGTTCCTTCTATTTTAAGAGGGAGAGTAAATTCTTCCCTTTCACCTCTAAAGTACTCTTCCAACTGACGTTCAGCTTCAGCCAGTATCGGGTGTACTGTCCCCGTGGCAGCTTGATTTTCATGTGCAAACTCTAGTGATAATAATTTTTCTTGATCAGCTTTCAATTCCAATACTCCAATGGGACTTTCCATAAACAACGTAAACAACGACACGGACGCTCATCTCCTTACATCTTTGGTAAATAGATATGAAAAACAGTGCCTACCCCTATTTTACTATCAACCTCTATCCTGCCATTATGTTCTTTGATTATATTAAAGCTTACCATCAGTCCAAGTCCAGTTCCACGTTCTTTAGTCGTATAGAAAGGTTCACCTAGTTTCTTAATCTTATCTCTCGATATCCCGCTTCCTTGATCTCTTATTTCAATATGAATGAAGTCTTCCTCCGTTTCATGAATGGCGATCGTGATGACCCCTCCCTGTGTCATTACTTCAATGGCGTTCTTTATTATATTTATAAACACTTGCTTTAATTGGTTGGGTTCTGCGAAGATCGGCGGCAGCCCATCTTGATACAATTCATCATATTGGACGTTATGCATAGTGGCCTGCGCACTTAACAGCTCAACAGTGTCTTTCATGATTTTAATAAGGTTCGTTTCCTGATACTGCACAGCCTGTGGTTTAGCCAGTACAAGGAATTCTGTTATGATCGACTCGATCCTCTGAAGCTCGGACATAATGACATTAAAGTACATTTCATGATCTTTGCCGACACTATTTTCCAACAATTGAATAAAACCTTTCAATGCCGTCATCGGATTCCGTATTTCATGTGCGATGCCTGCTGCCAGCTCTCCTACCACACTTAACGTATCTGACTTTCTCAATTGTTCCTGCATCTCTATTTGTTCCGTGATGTCGCGGATAATTGTCAAATTGAGATTGGACAGTAAATTATATTTGGATGAGAGTTCGATATACTGGAACCTATCATCATGTGACCGGAAAGTTTTCAAAAAGCTTGATTGCCCCTCTTCTTTCAACTGTACCAAATATTCATGATATGCATCGTCTTCTGCTTTAATATCTAAGATTTCCCGCACATCTTTGCCGATTAAATGATCTTTGTCGAGATGCAATATTTTGCTTGCTTCCGGGTTTGCATCAACCACCACATAATTATGATTCGTCAGGAACAAACCATCCAAAGATCCTTCGAATATTTTCCGGAACCTTTCTTCACTTTCCCTCAGTTCCTTTTCCATTTGATACCGCTCACTTACATTTCTGAAAATCGTCATATTGTATCCATCTACGGAATGGAGCTTAGAAGTGAATTCCAAGTGCTTTAATTGATTATTGGGCATCAGGAACAGAACTTCATCTCTTACAGCACCGCTTTTATATAGATGCTCCATCACAAGATCAAACTTCTGACTTTCTAAAGGATAGACAAAGTCTTTTATCCTCTTAGATAAAAGTTCAGATAAGGAGCACTCAAAAATTTTGAGAGCCGAGGCATTTGCTTTTAAGACTCTCCCGTCTTGGTCCCACAGTACAATTGCATCGATCGCTTCTTCAAATAACCCTTTAAAGAGTTCTTCATTTCTTTTCACCTGAATTTCCATCTGCCTTTTTTCCGTCACATCCCTGAGGATTGCCATATGCAGCTTATGGTGAACAAAGGGACTTGTGGTAAATTCTACAATGGAAATGCCATTGTCCTTTTTTATTGGAATTTCTCCCCTGGCTTTTCTATTTTGCGAAAGCAGCTCTTTGATTTTATCGATTTTATAATGTGAATTTTCAGGAATAAACGAGCGTATGTTTCGTGTAATGATTTCCTTTTTATAAAGACCTACTTGCTTTGAGAACGCCTGGTTCACATCATTTATGTTTCCTTCGAGGTCGAAAAGGATGATTCCTTCTGAAGCGTTTTGAAAGATATTTGAAAGCAAGTGCACGTTGAGATGATCTTTTCTTTCATTCTCTTTGGATTTGGTCACATCTTTAAAGTACAGATAGGCATTAGTAGAAACGGCGGATTTTTTGAGTATCAACTCCACATGAATGATATTATCATCTTTCGTATTCATTAACGTCTCGTCTTCAAGCGACTTTCCCGACTCCATTACCTCTTTATAGTGAGCTACGATCGGGGATGGTACAGAAGAAAAAAATCTGCTGAACAACTGACCGGCCAATGATTCTGGTTCGATCTGTAATATTCTGCATGCTTGTTCATTCGCATGACAAATTTTCATCTCATCATTTATGACAACCATCGCCATTGGCGACGCTAAGCAAATTTCCCTATCAATAGGATGACATTCTTCCTTATATAACTGATTTTCCAACTTGCTGCTTTTAGTCATTTCTACATCCCCCTATTTAGTTAAAAGACGACTTTTGGCTTAACTAATATAACTTTCGAATAGTCTCAATTGTTTTTGGTGATAATTAACAATGAAATTCAGGTTTTACACGTTGTATCCTAGGGTAGAAATTTAATTAGCTAATACCTATGATAAAAAAAGACGGTGATGATGAATGAAACAACGTGAATCTTATTTTGACAATGCCAAATTTATTTTAATTTTTTTAGTGGTCTTCGGACACTTAATTCGTTCATATATAGAGAGTGATCCGGTTATTCTCTCTCTTTATAAAACGATCTACACATTTCATATGCCTGCTTTCATATTGGTGGCAGGACTGTTCGCAAAAGGCTTTTATAAAAAAGGCTATATTGGAAAACTCGCTAAAAAGCTGATTCTCCCTTATATCGTGTTCCAATTGATTTATACCATTTATTACTATTTCCTGTATGGCAAGTCAACTTTTGAGCTTGATCCGTTGAACCCTCATTGGTCATTATGGTTCCTGATCAGCCTGTTTTGCTGGAATGCACTGCTATACGTATTTATTAAATGGTTTAAATTCAAGCCGTTAATGGGCTTATCTGTAGCCTTTGCACTCGGTCTGTTGATTGGTTTTTTTGATGAAATCTCTACTTATTTAAGTTTATCAAGAACATTTGTATTCTTTCCGTTCTTCCTATTGGGCTACTATATGAAAAAAGAGCATTTTGAATACTTCAAAACAAGCAAAGCTCGTATATATGCAGGGATAATGTTTGTGCTCGTATTCTTAGGGATGTACTTCGTTCCGGAGTTTTCGGACAAATGGCTGCTTGGGTCAAAACCTTATGGAGATTTCGAATGGAATGATGTCATCAGCTTTGGGGTCAGGGCAATCGTCTATTCACTCAACATCATAATGATTTTCAGTTTCTACACTTTTGTACCCAGTAAAGAACAGTTCTTTACGAATTGGGGGAAAAACACACTTTACGTATACTTGCTTCACGGATTTATTATCCGATTGTTCAGGGAAAGTGAAATCAAAGATTCCATCGATCCGACATCAAGCCTGTTATTGCTGCTGGCGGTTTCGCTTGTATTAACGATAATTTTTTCAACGAAGCTTTTCACTTCCATTACCCAGCCGATCATTGAGCTGAAATCGACAAAACTTCAAAGGTTCCTCTCAAAAAGAGAAATGAAAACAAGGTAATAGCTAAAGCGGAGGGGCTTTTCTCAGAGGCGACAAGCATAAGTTGAATGGGCCGGGAAGGCGTTCTTTGCCTTCTTGGACCATTTAGCTTATGACCTCTAGGGACTAGCCGCCGCAGCTGGACTAACTTAATTATCTCTACACCATTAAAGGGCTGACCACATGAACATGGGTCAGTCCCTTTTTATTACTTATATGAGAGAACATTATAATACCTACACATATTGTCAATAATGATGTTTATACTTTATATAATTCGGAACTTTTCTCTTAATTCCTCCTTATTCAAACAATAAATTCGAATTACTTTTAGACAAATATTGAGCTTTTTCCCCACCTTAGTTAAAATGGGTAGAGCAGTTGTCAAAGCACTGAGGACTGTTAGGTGTCCTAGAGAGCAAGTAATAGCGAACGACATTCACTTTTGTGTATTTTTATGTAGTAAAAGAAGGAGTTATTATTAATGAAGAAAGTCGTATTGAGTACGTTAAATGCAAAATATATTCATACCAACCTTGCCATACGCTGCCTCAAAGCTTATATAGAGCCTGAATATGAGGCTGAGATGGCTGAATATACAATTAAAGATCCGATTCTCAACATTGCCACTGACCTATTTTCAAAGAAACCGGACATCATCGGATTCAGCTGTTATATCTGGAATATCGAAGAAACGATCAAAGTCGTACAGGTGCTGAGAAAAATCCTTCCTGAAGTGAAGATTGTACTTGGCGGTCCCGAAGTGACATATGATGTTCCATACTGGCTGGAACGGTTAAAAGGCAAAGTGGATTTCATTGTCATTGGAGAAGGTGAAGAAACCTTCAAGCAGCTCCTCGACCAGGTACACGGTAAGGAAGATTGGTCAAAGGTCCACGGTATTGCCTATTTAGAAGATGATAAGCCGGTCATCAAACCTCAGCAGAATAAAATTGATTTACGTGATGTACCTTCTCCATTCAGCTTCGAAGAAGATCTTCCTTATCTATCAAAGAGAGTGACATACATCGAAACGAGCAGAGGATGTCCATTTCGCTGCCAGTTCTGTCTTTCGTCGATAGAAGTAGGCGTTAGATACTTTGACCGTGAAAAGGTTAAGGATGATATCCGTTTCTTAATGAAGCACGGAGCAAAGACAATAAAGTTTGTTGACCGCACCTTTAACATCAGCCGAAGTTATGCAATGGAAATGTTCCAATTCCTTATTGACGATCATTTACCTGGGACTGTCTTTCAATTCGAAATCACGGCGGACATCATGAGACCGGAAGTCATCGAATTCCTCAATAAAGAAGCACCTCCAGGTTTATTCAGATTTGAAATAGGTGTTCAGTCGACCAATGATGAAACAAATGATCTGGTGATGAGGAAACAAAACTATAAAAAACTTACAAGAACTGTAACAATGGTAAAAGATGGCGGGAAAATCGATCAGCATTTAGACCTGATTGCAGGTCTTCCTGAAGAAGATTACCAATCTTTCCGAAAAACCTTTAATGATGTATTTGAACTGCGTCCTGAAGAGCTTCAGCTCGGGTTTTTAAAAATGCTTAGGGGAACCGGCTTGAGAATACGTGCCAATGACCACAAATACACGTATATGGATCATTCTCCTTACGAGATATTAGGAAATAACGTATTATCTTTCGATGATATCGTAAGAATCAAACAGGTTGAGGATGTGCTTGAAAAATATTGGAATGATCACAGGATGGATCGAACAGTAGAATACCTGGTAACAAATTGTTTCGAAACTCCTTTTGACTTCTTTCAACAGTTCGGCTCCTATTGGGAAGGGCGGGGATGGTCCAGAATCGGACACCAATTGGAAGACCTATTCAAAAGGCTCCAAGAATTCCTTTCTTCCCAGGATCGGCATGAGATGAATGTCATTGAAGGACTTATGAAGCTAGATTACTTGAGTAATCAGAGATACAAACCTAGAAAGCCTTGGTGGGAACATGAGATGACGAAGGAAGAGCGTTCACGAATCTATCAGGATCTTTTACTTTCCCCTCAAATTGCAGGAAATGATTTCTCGGAGTTAAACCTGTCAGAAAAGGAAATTTACAAACATACGTTACTCGAAACAATCGTTACAAAAGAAGGGCGCTATGAATATGTATTGGCCTACTTTGAACCTTCCACCGGCCAATCTACCCTCTTCTATTTCGAAAAGGAACATATGTCCAATTAAAAAAGTGCTTGAGCGGAATCCCGCTCAGCACTTTTTCTTATTTTCTTTCTGTTTTTTGTTGTCTTTCATTGAAGCTTCAATGAGCTTCGCTGCATTGACGTCTCCAAACTCTTGACCGAATTCTTCCCGTACTGTTGCCGTCTTGTTTTTCATCAACTTCTGCCCTTCATGCCTTTTGAAGAATTTCTGTTTTTACCCTTGCTTGCATCTTCACCATGGGTGTATTCTGCAGCAAATTCGGTTTCTTGTTTATTTTTCATGGGAGTTTTATTATTTTTTTCAGCAGCATTATGCTGTGCTTTTCGCTTTGCCATGTTTATCATCTCCTTTATATCATTACTTTTCCCACTTGTATTTAAGCTCATTCAGGAAACCTTTTCTGAATACGAACACATACAACTTTAAACGAATAAATGCACGCATTTACCAGAAACTATAAAAAAATAGAATGAGGAAATAAAATGATCATCGTTTTTTTATTCTTATATGCATTGGCAGGGTGGAAGTTCGGGGCATGGAAGGAGTTCCAATCTTTCTATCCGACATTACTATTTTTTATCATTGGGGATTTACTTTCCCAATTCCTGCTTTATGATTATTCGATGTGGGAATTCCAGCCTGCCGATCATCTTTCACAGACCTTAAACCTAAACCATACCATCATTGCTTTATTAAAAATGATGATTCAATATACAGCCACAGTGGCTATCTTTATTGGCAGGCTGCCGGAAACGCTTCTCAGGAGAATTCTGTGGGTCTTTTTCTGGACGGGTATTTTTGGGGCAACTGAGGGCTTATCTCATTACTATGGTATTATGACCTATCACCATGGCTGGCATTTCGGTTGGGATATCGCCTTTAATGTCATGATGTTTTCCATGCTCATCATCCATCACAAAAAACCGCTTTATGCCTGGGCTGCTTCCATTCCGGTCATTATAGGACTATGGATGATATTTAATGTGCCTTATACTGTATTAAAGTAAGTCTCTACTTGAACCGCTGGAATAATTTTAAACTAAATAAAAAAACGGTGTTGAAAAAATCAACACCGATTTTGTCATCCAATGATGACACGCTCTTTTGGATAATGATAGTTCGCTGCCTTTTCCTTGCCGCCGATCATAAACAGGAAGGACAGTATACCTACACGCCCGATGAACATCAGGATCATGATGACACATTTGCCTATCGTTGAAAGCTCTGAAGTAATCCCCAGGGATAATCCGGTCGTACCAAAGGCTGAAGCTACTTCAAAGATGATTTCTATTAATGAATGGCTTTCCGTCAATGTCAAGATAACTACAGATGTGAAACAAATAAGCGTTGCAACAATCGTTACTACAAGAGATTTAATGATATCTTGTTCATGGATTTCTCTCCTGAATATCTTAATTGTTTGATTCCCTCTTGAGAAATGGAAGAGGAATAAAAGGTTAAGGGCGAAAGTAGTCGTCCTTATACCGCCGCCGACCGAACTCGGGGATGCCCCTATAAACATCAACCCGCTCAGCACCAATAATGTTGATGTTGAGAATTCCGCCACATTCATCGTCGAAAGACCTCCACTTCTTGTAGAAGCAGATTGAAACAATGCATAAAAGAATGATTCATGCCAGACCATCCCGCTAAAGAAATGATTATATTCAAGTATGATGATCATTAATGTTCCAAACACTAATAAACATGCGAACGTCAAGGTCGTTATTTTCGTAAAGAGAGAGAAGTGATGCTTGCTTCTTTTACTATTCATCAAGAAGTCCTTTGTCTCAATAAGGACTGGAAATCCGATAGCTCCCATCGTGATCAGGATGATCGTAATGAATTGAACAAAATAATCATGTTTGAATGGAATAAGCGACTGTCCCGTTATGTCGAAACCTGCGTTGGTGGTGGCACTAACAGAGGCAAATAATCCATGAATCAATGCTTCCTGCCAGGTTGAATAATAACTCAAGAAATACACTCCGAGAGTAAGCCCTCCGATGATTTCAATAATGATGATCAGAAGAAGTATTTGCTTTAGCAAATTCACCAGTCCGGATAAGTTTGTCTGATTTTGATCTGTCATGATCAATTGACGTTCTTTTAGTCCGATTTTTTTTCCGACGAGCAGCCAAAAAAATGTTCCGACTGCCATGACGCCAATGCCCCCAAACTGAAGGACAAATATCAACAGGAAAACTCCGGTGGTGCTGAATGTATCAGCTGTACTCACCACAGTAAGTCCTGTGACGCTCACTGCACTTACCGAAGTAAATAATGCATCAATAAAATTCCAATCCACCCCGGGCTTGTGTGCCACCGGCAGACTTAATAATATCGTTGCCACCGTTACGGCAAGCAAATAATAGGTGACGATTACCTGAGCCGGTGTTAATTTATTTAGTTTAGAGCGAAATGTTAACCACATATGTACTTCCCTTTCAAAAACAATAATCAATTACCTTATCTATATTAAATAAAATGGGCATGGAAAGAAAGGAAAAAAGAAGGATTCCTATATTTTATTCTTTCTTTCATTATAAAAGCTTAAACCGCTTCACTAACAGCTGCCTGGTATCCAAATCAAATATTACCACTCATGAAGATATTTCATATACACATACTACTGTTACGGAAGCAATTAAGCTTCACGTTTTCTAAAAGGAGGATACTCACTATGGCTAGAAGCAGTAACAAATTATTAGTGCCTGGTGTCGAACAATATCTTGATCAAGTTAAATATGAAATTGCTCAAGAGTTCGGTGTTACACTTGGGTCAGACACTGTTTCCCGTTCTAACGGTTCAGTTGGAGGAGAAATAACAAAGCGACTTGTAAAGCAAGCTCAATCACAGCTTTCAGGCGGACAAACTAAATAATATGGCAAAGCTCAGCCGGCACTCGCCGGCTGGCTACAATTCTACATATATTGTAAAGCAAATGAAAGGCTCATTCGCTATTGAATGAGCCTTTCATTTTTTGCTTGAGTCAGTTTTATCAGTTGTTTTTCCCTTTGCTATCGCTGTCTCTTTTTTCTCCACTCTGATTATGATGACTGTTTCCGTGATTTTTATTCTCATGTGGATTTGGTTTGTCTCTTTTTCCATTATTCTTGTCGGGGCGATTATCTGATTGGTTATTATTGTTCTTTTTTTTATTTTGGTTATCCCCGCGATTATCTGGGGCACCTTGATTTTTTTGAGATGATGAGCTTCGCTCTGAAGCTTTATTCCCTTCGCTGCCTTTATTATCTATTGGTTTATTATGTCCATTTCCGTTACTTTTCGATTCAGCTTTATTACCTTGCTTTTGGTCATGTGCACCTTTGTTTAGTTCATCTTCAACATGTTGAGGCTTAGATTTATCTGTATTAGAAGCAGGACTGTCTGCCTTTTTCTCTTCAATAGGCTCCTTTGCAGTTTTTTCTGCTTTATCGCCATCTGGATTCACAATCAACTCTTTATCTTTCTTTTCTTTTAGAAGAGTACCTGCCGTTACACCTTTCTCTACAGCCTCTTCTCTAATATCTTCTGTTGTTTCCTTCATGATGATTTCTGCACTATGCTGATCGTTATATTGCTTAACAAACTCATTCAATTCCTTAAGTAAAGCTGAATGTGTTTGATTTTCTGACAAATCTGTAAAAGTGGAAGTAATCCATACATTTTGATCCTTTTTCAAATAGCCAAGTTTTTCACTCACCCGCAGGATTTCTTCCGCAACTTCACTTACATCTTCTTTTTTCCAATCCTCTAATTTCTCTATCAGCACTTCGCCATCTTCATTATACGGGGTTATGTCAATAACTTGCTGTTCTTTGTTTAGTGAAAGTTCAAGACTTGGATTAATGTCCACTGAAACGTAGGCATACGCTTTATTGCTCTGTAAGAAAGAACCTGAGAAAAGAGTAAGGATAAGCACCGCTGCTGTCAGTATTGAGGCAGCTGCCTTCCAATTCCTCTTCACCTTAACCTGACTGTTTTCTTTTATAGGATAGAAAGGAATTTCTTCACCAATCGTATAGCGCTGGTTTGCCGTTTTCTTTCCATTCATGAACTCTCCATCCGGCGTCATCATAATGAGTACATCACGTCTAATTTCCATAATGATCCCTTTTTTCATATATCTAACCGCCCTTTTAAGTAATCCTTTAAATACACATAATCACCAGCAATGATTAGAGAAATGGCAATGATGTATTTTCTATTTCTCTCAATTGTCTTTCTGCTCACATTCACCTGTTTTTCTAGTTTTTTTATAGGTAAACGTTTCTTTTCCATCAGGTAATTCATTAAGTCATTTGACGTGACGACTGTTCTTGCTATTTCGATTGCATTAAGTCTGGCATCTTCATGTTTTGGCGATTGCTCTACAAGATCGATAAATGACAGATTATAGTTAGAGAGCTGGGTTTGAAACTCGACGATCTCTTCTCTTCTTTTTAAACTGTCCTCCTGCTTTTCGTACTCCTCGACAGACACGACCTGTTCGATGGTCAAACTAGGTGAATCTTCTTCATCATCAATAAGGCTTCGATCAATACTAATATCCTGGAACTTCCCATTCTTACGGATGTAATCAATCACCTTTCGCTTGATGATCACTTCTGCAAAGCTGATTATGGAAGAACCACGGTCATTATTATATTTAAAAATGGCATCATGAAAAGCTATAAGACCGATGCTAAATTCATCATCGCTTTCATAAATATATCGCTTACAAACAGAAGAAACAGTTTTCTTGATGAATGGCTTATAATCATTGATTACCGTATTAAGCAGCTGCTCGTCACCCTGTTGAATGTCTTCAGCCAACTCTTCAAGTGATGGTTTCTTCTTTTTTTTCGTTAGTAATAATAGTAATAAATTTAGCATCAGTCTCACCCCATTCTGCAAACTATTATACTAATAAGCTGCCATTTTTCAATGGAAAATAGGAGGAAGGGGCCTCCTAAAACAGCTTTTCGCCCTCGATAGTTTCCACTAAGTATCCCTTAGTTTACTACAAGATGGTGAAAAGCGCCTTAGTTTTCCCCTTCAGACTGATGGTTTAATCGTATTCCCCCTGCAAGATGATTCATCCTTTTCTTTGCATCTGCAAAATTAGTTATTTCCGTTCCCTTTATGACCATTCCCTTTTTGTTGACCGTTCCCATTCCCATGACCGTCATTGTCATTCTTTTCTGTTTGGCTTTTATTTTCTTTGCGATCCTCTTTAGCTTGTTTTCTTTCTTCTTTCACAGCATCGCGTTGTTCTTTCGCTTCCTGCTTTCTTTCTTCACGCTGTTCTTTTGCTTGCTGTTGATTTGCTTTACGTTCTTCTTTCACTTCTTGTTTTTCCTCTTGAGGCTTAACTGGTACGGGTGCCGTTTCTGTTTCTTCTTCATCTTCAGCTGGCTTGCCTTCTGCAGGAGCTTCCTCAGTAGTTGTTTCTTCAGTTGGTGCTTCTGTTGTTTCTTCAGTTGCAGTGTCTGTTGTTTCTTCTTCAGGAATCTCTGTTACTTCCTCTTTTTCTTCCTCTTCTTTTGCCCATTTTTCTTCAAGTTTTGCAAGCTTTTCAGCTAATTTCGCATAACTCTTCTCAATGTTCTTTTGTAAAGCAGCTTTGGCTTTAGGGTTTTTCACTTTTTCCAACGCAGCGCTTAAAGCAATAATATTTTGAGACATAAGCTCTTTCATTTCTTCTGTTTCTTTGTCTTCGCTGGTATTTTCATCAGTGGTTTCTTCTGTATCAGCAGGCTCTTCAGTAGTAGTATCTTCTTCTGTTTCTGTAGTTTCATCCGCGTCTACATCTGTATCCGCATTTTCTTCAGTCGTTGTATCTTCTTCTGTAGTTCCTTCTTCAGGTGCAGCATCTTCCTCTGTACCTTCTTTGTTCTCATCATTGGACGAATCTTCTTCTGTTTCTTCATCGTCAGACCATTTATCTTCGAAAGAATTCATCATTTCAATTGCTTTGTTGATTGCTTCGATTGCTTCTTCCTCTTGTCCTGCTTGGAATAATGCTTCAGCTTCTGCTAAACGCTCTGCAGCGTATTCAGCAAGTAACTTTGCTTCCTTGCTGTCATCCATCGTGAATGCAAGCTTCACTTTTTCTAACGCAAGTTTTGCAAAGTAAAAGAAATCACCCGGCAATAATGATGGAGCTTCAGTAGATTCTTCTAATTTTTCGATTTCTTCTTTTACTGAGTCGATATTCGCCTCATCATTCACTTGCACGTTCGTAGTTGATTCTGTTTCTTTCTGATCGATATTTACAGTTTCAAAACTTTCACTATCCGAATTAGCAAAAGCAGAAGTTCCTGAAAATGTAACCGATCCTGCAAGCAGTACAGCAAGTGTAGATTTCATGATTTTTAATTGTTTTTGTTTTGTCATATGTAGCACCTCAAATTTTTTGTTGTAAGCGATCGCTCTATTACATGAATTACGTTGAGGTCATTTCTTTTTGGGGGGTAACTTTGAAAAATTATTTATTTTTCTGTAATTGGTTGGTTTGCCTATAATTGATCTTCTCTGTAAATCACCGCTGTTGATTTCCGTGCAAGACTTCGCTTTCCGCGGGCGGCCGGTGAGCCTCCTCGTCGCACTGCTCCTGCGGGTCAGAAAAGCGGAGGCGGCTTGCTCAGCCCCGACAAGCATAAGATGAATGGGCCGGGAAGGCGCCTTTTGCCTTCTTGGACCAT
>NZ_JBBYAF010000044.1:0-34069 GCF_038405515.1 Rossellomorea oryzaecorticis
AAGACTCCTGCGGGAAAAGCGAGACAGGTGAGACCCCGCAGGAGCGCATGCGACGAGGAGGCTCACCGGCCGCCCGCGGAAAGCGAAGTCTTGCACGGAAATCATTAGCGGCATTAAGAGCAATTGTTCGCCTTTAAAAGGTGGTTTTTATAACGTTAAATAATCCACTGACTAAGCCTTGTATTCGATATATAAGTGAAGTATTATATAAGCATAGAATAATATGTTGATGTTTGATTGGATTAGGAGGTGAGTTGATGAAAGGATCGACTGTAGAAATAGACAAAACCGCAACAATTCTAAAGTTGTTAGGGGATAAAACCCGTTTGACGATGGTAAAGATACTGGATACGAATGACTGCTGCGTATGTGAATTCGTAGAAATATTTAAAGCAAGTCAACCTGCTATCAGTCAACATGTCCGCAAATTAAAGGATGTGGGGATTGTAAGGGAAAAGCGCAGGGGGCAGTGGATTATTTATTCCCTCAACCGCGACAGCGAATACTTCCCGATGATCCAAAGCCTTCTTGACCACCTGCCGAACCAAGACTTCAAATTGAAGGAGTTGGAAGAACAAGGCTTACGCATTTCTTGTGAATAATAGGAGGTAACACGCAATTATGACAATTTTAGCATCAGTGATTTTTCTTATCACCCTTGTTCTCGTCATCTGGCAGCCTAAAGGGCTTTCCATTGGCTGGTCAGCAATTGGCGGAGCCATATTGGCGCTTATCGCAGGGGTCGTCGATTTCAATGATGTGGTGGATGTGACATCCATCGTATGGAATGCGACGCTGGCATTCATTGCCATCATCATCATCTCGCTCATACTCGATGAAATTGGATTTTTCGAATGGGCTGCCCTGCATATGGCGAAGGCAGCAAAAGGGAATGGCGTGCGGATGTTCGTTTACGTTTCATTGTTGGGAGCGGTTGTGGCAGCTCTTTTTGCAAACGATGGAGCAGCGCTGATCTTAACCCCCATCGTGTTAGCGATGGTACGTAACTTGAACTTCAGTGAGAAACTCGTATTTCCGTTTATCATTGCCAGCGGCTTCATCGCTGACACGACATCCCTTCCGCTGGTCGTCAGTAACCTGGTGAACATCGTGTCCGCTGACTTTTTCGGCATCGGGTTTGTAGAGTTTGCTTCCCGGATGATTGTTCCGAACTTCTTCTCATTAGGGGCAAGTATTTTGGTTCTGTATCTTTTCTTCCGTAAAAGCATCCCGAAGAATTACGATGTTTCTCAGCTGAAAAAACCGGTTGAAGCGATCCGTGACCAGAAAATGTTCCGCCTTTCCTGGCTGGTACTTTCCATCTTGTTGATCGGCTACTTTGCAAGTGAATTCATCGGTCTTCCGGTTTCCATCATTGCTGGGATTGTCGCTATCTTCTTTTTAGCTATGGCGAGAAGAAGTGCAGCTGTCAATACGAAGACCGTAATCAAAGGCGCCCCGTGGGCAATCGTTTTTTTCTCGATTGGAATGTACGTCGTCGTGTATGGCCTTCGTAATGTAGGCCTTACCAACGTGCTGGCAGATGTCATCCAGATGACTGCTGACCAAGGTTTATTTGCAGCTACGGTCGGAATGGGATTCATCGCGGCAATTCTTTCGTCTGTTATGAACAATATGCCGACGGTCATGATTGATGCCCTTGCGATTGCGGATACTGATACTACCGGTGTTGTCCGCGAAGCGCTCATCTATGCGAATGTCATCGGGTCGGACCTCGGACCGAAGATCACACCTATCGGGTCACTCGCTACATTATTATGGCTCCACGTCCTATCGTTAAAAGGAGTAAAAATCTCCTGGGGGACGTATTTTAAAACAGGAATCATTTTGACCATCCCAACCTTGTTCATTACATTGGTCGGGCTTTATATATGGTTATTAATCATTTAATAAATATCGAAGGAGAGATTCAACATGTCAAAGAAAAACATCTACTTCTTATGCACAGGTAATTCATGCAGGAGCCAAATGGCTGAAGGCTGGGCAAAAAAACACTTAGGTGACGAGTGGAACGTATATAGTGCAGGAATCGAGGCACACGGATTGAATCCAAACGCCGTGAAGGCGATGAAAGAAACGGGTATCGATATCTCGAATCAAACATCCGATATCATCGATCCTGAAATTTTGAATAATGCAGACTTAGTTGTTACTCTATGCGGAGATGCAGCAGACAAATGTCCTATGACCCCTCCTCATGTGAAACGGGAGCATTGGGGATTCGATGACCCTGCAAAAGCAGAAGGGACCGAAGAAGAGAAATGGGCATTCTTCCAGCGTGTCCGTGATGAAATCGGTGAAAGAATCAACCGTTTTGCTGAAACGGGTGAATAAAAAACGCTGTAGATTTCTGCAAGGAACGGTGTTAATAAGGTATTACTAAATAGAACAAAAGGCAGCTGCTTCTTGAGCTGCCTTTTGTTCATTAGACTAAATAAAAGATGAATCCGGAGACGGTTGACATCGAGATAACCGATAGTACAAAGATGAATACAAGCTCTTTTTTAAAGATGGATTTAAGCAGGACCACTTCAGGAAGGCTTGCTCCAGCTGAACTGATCATCATCGCCATAACCGGCCCGAGTGCCATTCCTTTCATGATCAAAATCTGTGATATGGGGATCATGCTGGATAACCTTATATACAATGGAACTCCGATAATGGCTGCAATCGGAATCAGCCACCAATGATCTCTTCCAAAGAAACCAGATATCCATTCTGTCGGGACCAAGCCATGGATGACTGCACCAACTGCTGCCCCGATGATAAGATATGGAAATACACTTTTCATTAATTGGAGGGTTTCCTTCATGGCCCCCTTCAAGGAAAATCTTTTTTCTTCCTCACTGTAGCCGGACATCATGACATTTTTAACGTATTTCTCAAACCCTAATGCTTCTAAAATAAACCCAACAGCGATAGAGAAGAAGGCAGTGACCAGTGTATAAATCAGTGTCACTTTCCATCCGAGAACCACTCCCATGATGGTGAGTATTGTTGGATCCAAAACGGGAGATGCGAATAAAAAGATCATGACAATCCCGAAAGACATTTTCTTTTTCAGCATGTTCACAACCACGGGAATGGTGGAACAGGAGCAAAATGGAGTAATGAAAGCAAAGACAATCGCAGCCGCAGCACCCCATGCTTTATTCCTGCCCGATATCAGCTTCTCGATTCTTTCATAAGGAATGAATCCTTGTAATGCACTGATGGCAAATGAAATAATCACAAACAAAACAGTTAATTCAAGCGCAATCTCAAAAAAACTTCTTAGTGTTTCTCCCCACATCTTCATAATCCCCTTCCTAAATTAATTAATCAAAATAAGTTGATATATTAATCAAAAAAAATTGATGTATATCCTGAAAATTAGCATGTCGGCCTGAAAAGACAACATAGCTCAGCAGATAACAGATGATTAATCTCGCTTTGGTTCAAGGAGTAATAACTCCATGTCCCTCTGGTTTCTTTGGTGATAATATTTGCATCGAGTAGAATTTTAAGATGATAGGAAAGTTTAGACTGGGCCATATCCATAAGCGGAGCAAGGTCACAAACACACATTTCTCCTTTTTCGGTCAAGATGTTCATGATCTGAAGTCTCTTTTGGTCCGCGATTGCTTTAAATTTTGCTTCATACGTTTCAAACATTTTTTGTTTGGATATGTCTTGTAATGGTATTTCCTTCTTCATGAAGTACCCTCATTTCTAATCAATTCGTCTTGATAACATCATCTTATATCCAATATTTTCATGTGTCAAGGAATTAATCAATGTTTTTTGATGTATTCATTTTACTATATGCTGGACGAATCCCAAAAGTGATAAAACAATTTTTTTTGATTTAAGATTGCATTTAGAAAAACTTGCTAATATACTACTGATATAAATCAAATAAATTTGATGTAATGTAATCTATAAATCAAAAATATTTGATTTAAAACGAATATAGGGGTGGTTTAAATGAATTTTGTAAAAATCTTTTTAGGGCAAAAAGGGAATGAGTCAAAGAACTGCTGCAGCATAGAAATAAAAGAAGTTGAAAATGACATTACTGAAAGTTGTTGCTCATCACTGGGAGAGAACAAAGAAAGTCAGTGCTGTTAGTTCTTTGAGTATAAAAACATCGATGAGGGAACCACTCCCATATTGATTTTTGTGTGCGGTTGCATCAAAGAAAGAGTGCACGGATCCTTCAGCCGTGCACTCAGATTATTTCCCTCTCTTTTCCTTTTCTTCTCTATAAAATTCGTGAAACATTTTCATAAGTGCCCGTTTTTCGATGCGGGAAACATAGCTCCTTGAAATACCTAGCTCCTTCGCGATTTCCCTTTGAGTTTTTTCTTCTTTCAAATCCAGCCCAAAGCGGCCGACGATGACTTCTTTTTCCCGTTCATCCAACACACAGATATATTTACGGACTTTCTCAAGCTCCATACTCAATTGAATCGTATCTATGACATCATCAGTTTCTGATTTTAAGATATCAATCAGGCTTATTTCATTTCCTTCTTTATCTTGACCGATCGGGTCGTGTAAGGAAACGTCTTTCTTTGTTTTCTTCAATGCACGCAGGTGCATGAGGATTTCATTCTCAATACACCGGGCTGCATACGTTGCAAGCTTTGTTCCTTTTCCTTCCGAATAGCTTTCGATAGCCTTTATCAAACCTATGGTCCCAATGGAAATCAAATCTTCTGGGTCTTCACCTGTATTCTCGAACTTTTTCACAATATGGGCTACCAAACGTAAATTGTGCTCGATCAGCATATTTCGTGCGTGGTCATCGCCATCAGCCATCCTGCGTAAATACTTTTTTTCATCTGCTGCAGATAATGGTTGAGGAAACGCGTTATTTTTTACATAAGAGACGAGAAAGATCAATTCCTTGAAGAAATACCCCAGTGCCGTAAGAACGCCAGACATATTTACACCTCCATAAGGGACTTATATAGAAGCATATGAAACAAAAAGTCAGTCCTTGCACGTCCTTAAAAAGTATACAGGCCAATTGACTAAATATAGAGGGTGAAAGCCCATACAGATGCCTGCCTGAACACATATATTAATCATAATAAGTATGTAAGGAGGTAATCTCATGCCATATGGTTATCCTGGTTATCCCTATTACGGTCCCCCGGTATATTACGGCGGCGGCGGGTTCTACTTTGCACTAGCAGTTGTCCTCTTAATCCTGCTCTTCCTTTTCGGTGGCTGGTGGTATTACAATAATTGTTAAAAGAAATCCGGAAGGGCTTTGAATAGAGGCGGAGACAAATGAAGGACCCGTGAATAATCACGGGTCCTACTGCGTTACATCTTTTTCAATGTAAATGAACTGATCATCGATAAAGAAAGAATAATAGTAAAGAATAAGACCAAAACACCCGGGATAAATGGAATGGCTAAGTAGCTCAGTGTCAACAGACATCCTGCGGCGGTTATGGGCAAGCCGGTAAAGTACCCTGTATTGTCTGAAATGTTAAAGCGGGCCAAACGGAAAGCGCCGCAGCCGATATAGAAAATCGTGAAAAACATTCCCGGAAAAGCAAATTCATTCAAAACAGCTGTATAGATCAGCAGGGCAGGAGCGACGCCGAATGAAATGATGTCACTCATTGAATCCAGCTGCTTCCCGAGTTCCGTTTCTATGTTCAGTTTCCTCGCGGCCATGCCATCAAGACGATCTGTTAACGCAGCGATGAAAATGAGGAGCAGACTCAAATTCATTTGATCGTGAAGAGTCGCAATGACACTGAACCCTCCGAGAGACAAGTTGGTTAAAGTTATTAGATTGGCTGTTTGTGATTTCAGCTTTCTTACAGTCTGATCAACGACTTCAGAGAATAACAATAAGCATCGCTCCTTATAAATTCATATTTACAAATCCTTATGATTGTTTAAGGAAGAAAATGAGTTCCCGAGAGAAAAATCCCTTTCAATATAGTATATAATGATAATTTATTATATACTTATGAAACTGCGAATGGTAATCGTTTTTTAAGAACGAACGGAGAGGGTATATAGTGAAACAATCATTCTATCGATTATGTATTGAACTAACAAATAAAAAATGGTCATCTTTCATACTGAGAAAGTTTGTGCAGTCCCGTTTGAGCCTGCCATTTATCTCAAGCTTCATCCGGGCGTTTAAGATCGATGTAAACGAATTGGCAGGCAGCACAAAGGATTATCGGACGCTGCACGACTTTTTCATACGTAAGCTGAGAGAAGATGCAAGAAGTATCCAATATGGAGAAAATGATGCTGTAAGTCCAGTTGATGGGCTGCTGGCAGAAACCGGTACGATATCTGACGGACTTGAAATCATGGTGAAAGGTAAACAATATTCCGCTCTTGATATGCTGGGAAGCAAAGAAAAAGCTTCTTCATATATAGGCGGGAAGTTTGCTGTCTTTTATTTAAGTCCTGCGAATTATCATCGCATCCACAGTCCTATTGATGGGTCTGTTCTTAATAGATGGTCGCTGGGACGGCACTCATATCCGGTTAATGACTTAGGACTGATGTACGGCAAGGACGTTCTTTCCAAAAATTATCGGGAGATCACGGAGTTGCAGCATCAGCGTGGGAAAGTGGCAGTGGTGAAAGTGGGAGCGATGTTTGTAAACAGTATTGAATATGTAAATGACCGAAATGTCTGGAAACAGGGAGAAGAAGTAGCTTATTTCACATTCGGATCTACCGTCATTCTTCTTTTTGAAAAGGACCGTTTCTTATTCGCCGAAAGCAAAGATGTTCCGCGCGAAGTGAAAATGGGAGAAACCATTGGGAAATTTAATGGATAGGTTTAAGAGAGCCGATGGATAAAAAAGAGGACGGATTTAAACATCCGTCCCATTTTCATGTCACATGCTTGTCCCGCTTTACCAAGCTGTCTTTGCTATTTGGTTTATGAACTGACTTTTATACGATGAGTTAGAGATCGACGGTGAATTTCCATTTCGATGAGGCGAATAAACTCTGAGTTTAGTTTTAATTGGCACGCTTTGTAATAAGAATCCAATAACAGCTCGTCCGATAATTTCCTCATTCATTTCACCTCCAGCATCGTTCTATATTTTTATTTAGAAACATATCGTAAGTAAGTTATGAAGTAGTAATTAAACTTTACCAAATATATTTTTTCAGAACAAGCGTTCCGTTATCCACAGTTATTAGTGGATAAGTTGTGATTAAATTGTATACAACTGGTAAAATCACCTAATTATATTGAGTGAATAATGTGAATAAGGTTATCCACAGTGACGAGGCACCAGGAAATTTGTCGAAAAATATTTTTGAACAGTTGGAATATTCATTGACCAGGCCCATATAATATGGTTTATTTTGAATCTGCAAGTAAAATTGGTTATCATTGATTTAATTAAGGAAATAGTACGTTAAATGATATAGAAATTTGAGGTGTATAGACGGTGTTAAAGCATTTTTTACCTGATGAACAGGTTCAGGACATTTTCAGTATCCGACCGGAGTATTTAAAGGAAAAAGGAATTAAAGCGATCATTACAGATTTGGATAATACTTTAGTGGAATGGGACAGGCCCAATGCGACCCCTAAATTGATTCAATGGTTCAAAGAAATGCAGGAACATGGAATTCTTGTGACGATCGTATCGAATAATAATGAAAAACGAGTTATGGCATTTTCAGATCCGCTGGGTGTTCCTTTTATTTTCCAGGCACGGAAACCGATGGGACGTGCTTTCAGACGGGCGATTAAACAAATGGGTGTAAAGAAGGAAGAAGCGGTTGTCATAGGGGATCAGCTTTTGACAGACGTATTGGGCGGGAACAGAAATGGTTTTCATACGATTCTTGTCGTTCCTGTAGCTCAATCTGATGGCTTTATTACGAAATTTAATCGGAGAGTCGAAAGAAGGATAATGAAGTTTTTCAAGCGGAAAGGATTGCTTGAGTGGGAGGAAAAGAAGTGAGTGAAGTTGTTTGTGTAGGCTGTGGCGTAGGAATTCAGACAGAAGATAAAGAAGGCATGGGGTATGCTCCGCCTTCCGCGTTGCAAAAGGAAGAAATCATCTGTCAGAGATGTTTCCGGTTGAAGCATTATAATGAAGTGCAGGATGTTCCACTGACCGATGACGATTTTTTAAAGATTCTGAATGAAATTGGGAATTCAGAGGGCTTGATCGTTAAAATAGTCGATATCTTTGACTTTAACGGCAGCTGGCTGCCGGGTCTTCATCGGTTTGTCGGGTCCAATCCGATTCTATTGATCGGTAATAAAGTCGATTTATTACCAAAGTCAGTGAAGCATTCCAAAATGATTCACTGGATGAAGCATGAAGCGAGCCAACTGGGATTGAAGCCGGTCGATGTACAGCTGGTGAGTGCTGCTAAAGGGGTTGGAGTGGAAGAAGCAATCCGGGCAATCGAGAAATACCGCAATGGAAAAGACGTATATGTGGTAGGCTGTACAAACGTAGGGAAGTCTACGTTCATCAATCGGATCATCAAGCAGGTTTCAGGAGAGCAGGATGTCATCACAACGTCCCATTTTCCGGGGACCACATTGGATATGATTCAGATTCCGCTGGATGAAGAGGAATCCCTCATCGATACACCGGGAATCATCAATCACCATCAAATGGCTCATTTCGTGGATAAGCAGGACTTGAAGATCATTACTCCGAAAAAAGAGATCAAGCCTAGAACGTTCCAGCTAAATCCCGAACAGACATTATTCTTTGGCGGATTGTCACGGTTTGACTTTTTGAAGGGGGAGCGTCAGCCATTCACTGCGTATTTCTCAAATGAGTTAACAATCCATCGGACGAAGTTGGAGAAAGCGGATGATCTTTATAAAAACCACGCGGGTGAATTACTTCAGCCGCCGCGTATGGACGATATGGATACTTTCCCTGAGCTTGTGAAACATGAGTTTAAAGTGAAAGAGGCAAAGACGGATATCGTGTTCTCAGGACTGGGATGGATCACAGTGAATGAGCCGGGGGCTTCTGTTGCTGCCCATGTGCCGAAAGGTGTCAGTGTATTCTTGAGGAAATCTCTAATTTAGGAGGGATCGAGTGGATGATCTATACGGTGTAATCGGTGATCCGATTGCTCACTCAATGTCTCCTGCCATGCACAATGCAGCATTTAAAGATGCAGGGATCCAGGCGTCATACGGAAGACTTCATGTCTCTCCCGGTGAATTGCCGGATGCCATCAGAGGAATCAGAGCACTCGGTTTAAGGGGAATCAATGTAACGGTCCCACATAAAACCGCGGTCATCCCTTTATTGGATGAAGTAGATCCGTTGGCTTCCTCTGTCGGAGCGGTGAATACCATCGTTAACCGTAATGGAAAGCTGATAGGTTACAATACAGATGGTTTAGGGTATGTAGAAGGTCTGAAAAAGGTATTAAAAGGTGAATTATCAAGTAAAGCAATATTAATCATCGGAGCCGGCGGTGCCGCAAAGGCGATTTATTATACCCTTGCATCGCTGGGAGTACGGAAGATTGATCTGACTAATCGTTCGGAACAGAAGGCCATCGACATGATTGAATCCTGCTCCTTTGCAGTCGAGTCTGATTACTGCACGCTTTCAGAAGCCGGATTGAATCTGCAGCAGTATGATGTCGTCATCCAGACAACGTCAATTGGGATGTTTCCTAAAGTTGAGGAATCCCCTTTAAAAATAGGCGCGGTTAAAAATGGAGCCGTCTTCAGTGATATCATCTATAACCCTATTCGGACTTCTTTTTTGAAGCAGGCGCAGCAAAACGGTGCCATCATTCAAAATGGGATGGATATGTTTATCTATCAAGGGGCACTCGCCTTTCGAAAATGGACGGGGATCATTCCAAATACGGAGTTAATGAAAAAAGTCGTTTTAAAACAACTGGGAGGTTAACAATGTTAAAAGGTAAGCAAAAAAGATATTTACGTTCGGAAGCACATCACTTATCGCCGATTTTTCAAGTAGGGAAAGGCGGAGTCAATGAAAATATGATCAAGCAGATTGAAGAAGCATTGGAAAAAAGAGAGCTGATGAAAATCAGTGTGCTTCAAAACTGTGAATGGGATAAAACAGAAGTAGCAGAAGCATTGGTGGAAGGTACGGGTGCAGAACTTGTACAAGTCATCGGAAACACAATCGTGCTTTACAAAGAATCGAAAGAAAATAAGCAATTCACTCTGCCAAGATAAGGGTGAAACGTAAATGAAGAAAAAAGTAGGGCTTCTGGGAGGAACCTTCAACCCTCCCCATGTAGGCCACCTTGTCATTGCACAGCAGGTCCTGGACAAAGCGCAGCTGGACGAAATCCGGTTTCTTCCGAATCATGTTCCACCTCATAAAAAGACGGATGAGACTGTTTCGGTCGAACAGCGGCTGCGCATGCTTGAAGGAGCGATCAAAGGAAACCCGAAATTTGCAATCGAAAGAATCGAGCTTCAAAGAGAAGGGCCTTCATACACGTACGATACTATCAAAGCCTTGACTGAAAGAGACCCTGAGATTGACTACTCTTTCATTATCGGAGGGGATATGATTGAATATCTCCCTAAATGGTCCCGGATTGATGAACTTACCGGCATGGTGCATTTTATTGGAGTGAACAGGCCCTCTTATTCTCATGAAACTTCATATAAAGTTCAATTTGTGGAAGTTCCCGACATGGCCATTTCTTCTTCCTTTATACGTGAATCTGTGAACAAAAACAGATCGATCCGCTATCTTGTGACTGATGAGGTGTATCGAATCATAAAGGAGGAGAAACTGTATGGATAGACAGAAAGCATTAAATATTGTGAAAGAACAATTGACAGACCACCGCTATATACATACGTGCGGTGTGATGGAAACGTCGGTTCTCCTGGCCCGTCAATATGGGGCTGATGAAAAAAAGGCTGAAACTGCGGCGATCTTTCATGATTATGCAAAATTCCGGGATAAGGATGAAATGAAAAAGTTGATCGAAGCAGAAGGATTATCGAAAGATCTGTTAGAATATAACAGTGAGCTTTGGCATGCTCCTGTTGGTGCTCTCCTTGTTGAAAGGGAAGTAGGTATTCATGACATGCAAGTATTGGATGCCATACGATTTCACACTTCAGGAAGCGATCATATGTCCACACTGGATAAGGTGATATACTTAGCAGATTACATTGAACCCAACCGTCAATTTCCGGGAGTTGAAGAAGTGAGGCGGTTAGCCGAGGAATCCCTTGATAAAGCAATAATAAAGGCATTGCAGAACACGATCTTGTTTTTGATGAAAAAAAACCAGGCCATCTACCCGGATACATTTCGGTTTTATAATAAACTGGTACTTGAACAGAGGAGATGAAAATGTGGAACAACGTTTACTTGAACTAGCTTATAAAGCAGCGGACGACAAACGTGCAGAAGATATTGTTGTACTTGATATGAAAGGTGTTTCAATGATTGCGGATTATTTCCTGATTTGTCACGGTAACTCAGATAAACAAGTTCAGGCGATTGCGAGAGAGTTGAAAGATAAGGCAGAAGAAAACGGCTATACTGTAAAGCGTCTGGAAGGATTTGATCAGGCTCGCTGGGTTCTTGTTGATTTGGGAGATATCGTTGCTCATGTCTTCCATAAAGATGAGAGAGGGTATTACAACCTTGAACGTCTATGGGGAGATGCCTCGTTTGTCGAGGTAAGCGAGAGTCTTTAATGAGTTATGAGCGTTTTGCCTATATTTATGATTATTTAATGCAGGACGTGAATTATGATGGCTGGCTTGAATTTGTTGAGCGCCAGTCGGAAACGTATTCAGTAAAAGGAAAAGATATACTTGATATTGCATGTGGCACAGGGGAGTTGTCCCTGCGGCTTGCAGGGGCAGGCTATGCAGTGACCGGTGTCGATCTGTCTGAAGATATGCTGGTGATCGCTCAGCAAAAAGCGCTGGATAGAAACAGAGTGCTTACCCTTTTTCAACAGGATATGTCAAAGCTGGATCTACAGAGAGAGTATGATTTGATTACGATTTTTTGTGATTCTCTCAACTATTTGGAAAAAGAAGAAGATGTGATGGAGACATTCAGCCATGTTTACACACATTTGAAGCAGGACGGACTTTTCCTGTTTGACGTCCATTCATTATATAAAATATCGCAAATTTTCATGAACCAGACGTTTACACTCACAGATGATTCTGTATCTTATATATGGGATTGTTTCCCGGGTGAAGCCCCCAATAGTGTTGAGCACGAACTAACCTTCTTTGTACATGATGAAGACACGGATCTGTATGAAAAAGTGGAGGAACTTCATAAGCAGAGGACGTATCCTGTTTTACAGCTTACGGAATGGCTTGATCATGCAGGGTTTGAGGTATTGAATATATCGGCAGACTTTTCAGGGCATACGCCTGACGACAATAGTGAGCGGATTTTCTTCACCTGCAAAAAAAAATAAACCAGGGGTGTGCTTCCTGGTTTATTTCTTTTGACACGCTGCTTTTTTAAAAAGAAAGCAGGAATTTAGCCATTTGTGTCGAAATAAAATAAAGGAGTCCGATTAGACTCCAAATTGAGAGCGGGTTTCCGCTGTATCCTCTTCAAATTTCTCTTGAGTTGCTTGAAACAACTTCTCAAACACCTCTCCCAATTCCTTTTCCATCACAGCGATGCCTTTACCCGTCACACCGCCTTTTACACAAACTTTCTCTTGCAATGCAGGTAGTGTGTAAATATCTTTCTTTAATAATTCCCCTAAACCGACCAGCATTTCCGATGCCAAAACCGTGGCTGTTTCTGAATCAATTTCAGTCACCTCGACAGCAGCATCAATGAACCTCTGAGTCAGATAACTAAAGAATGCAGGCCCGCAGCTTACGATATCTGACGCAACCCTTGTGACAACCTCTTCTATACCGACAGGAGTGGATATATGCTTCGCAAGCTTCGTCAGCTCCTGTTTCCAGTCTTCCGAACATTGACTTCCAAACGTCAACAGAGAAACTCCGCTAAGCGCACGATTCGTGATGCTCGGAATAAAACGTGCACAAGAACACGGGAGGATCGACTGCAGCTGATCCACACTGACCGGACTCGTAATAGACACGACACATTGGTTCCCTGTGAAGCTATCCTTATTCTCTTCTATCACATGATAAACATCATGAGGTTTCACGCAAATAAATATGATATCAGAAGACCTGATGACTTCTTCATTTGAATTCATGACATGGCCGCCGTTTTTTTCTTGAATTTCTTTCGCTTTCTTTAATCTCCTATTTGTCATATTAAGGTTGGAAGGAGAAATCGCTTTTGATTCTATAAAAGCTTCTATAATCACTTTCCCCATGTTACCCGTTCCGATTATACCTACTTTCATGCGCAGCCCTCCTTCTTTAACACTCTTTTGAAAACAGCATTCTCCTACAACTTATGAAATGCGGACAGTGAATATTCCAATCGAGGTGATTTTCAACGTGCATCCTATTATTGAAAAATACAAAAGTATCTTGATGATAGCGGCAGCCGGTGTCATGATTTTCGTGCTTTATCTTTTTAATTTCTCTGATCACAAGCAGGAAGAGGACAGTTTCACATCAATCAGTATAGAGGATGAAGAGCCGGAAACGGTCGAGGCGGGAGCACCGGAAACACCGGCTGCAGAACAAGAGAATGCAAGCGTGTATGTGGATGTAAAGGGAGAGGTGAAAGCACCTGGTTTATATGAGGTCAGAAAAGGAGAACGATTGAAATACGTCATCGACAGGGCTGGGGGATTTACGCCGCAAGCAGACAGCAACATTATTAATCTTGCCATAAAAGTTACGGATGAAATGCTCATTTATGTTCCGAAAATCGGGGAGGCAGAGGCAGCATTTCCTGTCATTCAGGGAAGCCAGGGCAGCTCTGAAGAAACGAAAATCAATCTGAATGAAGCGACAAAGGAAGAGTTTGAATCACTGCCGGGAATCGGACCTGCCAAAGCAGCCACTTTCATTCAATACCGGGAAGAAAACGGTCCCTTTAAAAAAACCGAAGACATCAAAAACATTTCCGGGATAGGTGATAAGACGTTCGAAAAATTAAAGGAATATATTTTTGTACAATGAATTGACGAATCATCTAGACTATTTATACACTTATAGAAAGACTTTAACATCGAAGGAAGGGAGAAAGAGAATGAAAAGAATAGCATGGCATCAATATTTCATGGCTCAAAGCCATTTACTTGCACTTAGAAGCACTTGTACCCGTTTGACTGTAGGCGCCACCATTGTACGGGACAAACGAATCATTGCCGGGGGATATAATGGCTCGATAGCAGGCGGTGATCACTGTATAGATGAAGGCTGCTATGTCATCGACAATCATTGTGTGAGGACCATCCATGCTGAAATGAATGCCCTTCTACAATGTGCAAAGTTCGGAGTAGGCACCGATGGAGCGGAAATCTATGTAACTCACTTTCCGTGTTTACAGTGCTGCAAGGCAATTGTTCAAGCAGGTATTAAAACAGTTTACTACGCAGCCGATTATAAAAATCATCCCTATGCAGCCGAGTTGTTTCAGCAGGCAGAAGTACGTATTGAAAAAGTCCCTTTCCTTGAAAAAAATCTGGATCCGAAAAATAAAGAGAAGTCCCGTTTTGTATCGGATCTGATTGAAGAACTTCGTCACAAAGGCAGCGATCAGGAAATGATTGAGAAATATGAACAAGAGTACATAAAGCTATTTAATGAATAAGGTCCTTCCGGGTTATTTTCTGCTTTTTATGGCAGTATCGACTCTTTCGGGATCCCTCCTGGCACTTCAATCCTATTGGGGTGCCTTCTTTCTCGCTTTACTTCTCCTGATGCTGCTGCACCGGAAACCCTCCTTATTCGTATGGACCGCCTCTTTCATCACATTCATTTCTGCATTTTTGGTATCAGATGTTCAAATGAAGGACCAGATGACCACCTTAACTCCTCAAGCGAATGTCCATTTATTGACGATCGACTCCATTCCTTCAATTGACGGAAGTTCATTGCGCGGTTTCGGGAAACTTAATGATGAAGGGATTGTCTTTCGATATAGGATCCCTTCTGAAGATCTGGTGAAAACGGCGGAAGCTCTAAAGCCTGGTTTGACGTGTAGGGTCTACGGAAAACTTGTTGAACCTGCACCGAATTCAAACCCCAATCTGTTCAATTATAAAAGATATCTGTATGAACGGAATATCCATTGGGTTTTACAAGTGGATTCTTTTGAGGAATGCAAACAAACGAATGATGAATGGAAATATTTATTGTTACAGTGGAGATTCACAGGGTTAAAGTATATTGAAGAAAACTTCCCGGCAGAAACCGTAGGAGTGACTCAAGCACTGGTGTTTGGGGAGACAGACAGGATATCTGAGGAAATGATGGAATCTTACCGTGAATTGGGCATTGTTCATTTATTGGCGATTTCAGGGCTTCACGTCGGGCTTGTATTTGGTATGCTTTTCTATCTGCTTGTGAGACTTGGGATCACACGTGAATCGTCCTTATGGATATCAGTGATTTTCTTATTCTTATATATGATAATAACAGGCGGTGCCCCTCCTGTCATACGCGCTTCTTCCATGCTGATCATACTGATCCTCACCCGCAAATCCCATTTAGGTATGAGTGTATTGGACAGCCTTTCCATCGTCTTCATGAGCCTTCTTTTTTGGAACCCTTTTTCGATATTTGATATAGGTTTTCAGCTATCTTTTACGGTAAGCTTTAGTCTGGTACTATCTTCCGCAACTATATTAAAATCCTCCGCTTCCTACCTGATTCAATTATTGGAAGTGACCATCATCGCACAATTATCCTCGTTGCCAATCATTCTCTTCCACTTTTATGAATTTTCTCTTATTGGTTTTTTATCCAATCTTTTATTTGTCCCGCTTTTTTCTCTCCTCGTTCTGCCGCTGGCGTTGAGTACATTTTTTATGAAATTATTGGTGCCTGGAGATTTTCTGTGGTTGACCCATTTATATGGAGTAATTCTCAGTGGGGTTGAAGCTTTAACATCCTTTTTGTCAGGATTTCCGTTCAATACAGTGATTCTAGGGAAACCGCATATCCTGGTGATCGTTCTCTATACTTTTTTGATTTTTGCATTATTTAAGAAAATGGAAAGAGGAGTATATCGGGTTCAATCATTAATTCTGTGCAGCTTCATCATTTTGCATGCATCGTGGAATCAATTCAGCCCTTTTGGTGAAGTAACGTTTATTGACGTTGGCCAAGGTGACTCCGCTCTCATCAATCTTCCCTATAATCAAGGTACTTATCTTATTGATACAGGGGGAGCTGTAGAATTTCCAAAAGAAGAATGGGAAAAGAGAACGAAATCATTTTCGGTGGGGGAAGATGTGATCCTTCCTTTTCTGAAAAGCAAAGGGATTACCAGTCTTGATAAGCTTATTCTCACTCATGGTGATTTAGATCATATTGGTGGGGCTGAAGATCTTTTGAAAAATATAAAAATAAAAGAAATTCTCATAACCCCCAACAGCGGGGAAAAAACAGAGATGAAAGAAATCATATCACTTGCAGTAAAAAGAGGGATTTCAGTCAAGGAAGTCCGTTCACCCTACAGCTGGAAAACAAACCACTATTCATTTCACATCCTCTCTCCCCAGGATGAGGAATATGTAGGGAATAATGATTCACTTGTTGTTTTCTCCGAGATCGGGGGACTGAAGTGGCTGTTCACCGGGGATTTGGAAGAGAAAGGGGAAAAGGAGATCGTTGATTCATATGATATCAAGGCAAATGTATTGAAAGTGGGTCATCACGGCAGCCATACCTCTACAAGCGCTGTGTTTCTCGATGAAATACAACCTTCGATCGCCGTGATTTCTGCTGGCAGGGACAACCGATTTGGTCATCCGCGACCGGAAGTGATCAGTCGGCTGAAAGAACAAGATGTCATGATTCACACGACTGCAGAACATGGGGCACTGACTTATCGTTTTTTGGGAAAACAAGGAACGTTTTCTGCCCAGCACCCATAGTATGTAGTACCAACACACATTAAGCGCTAAAGAAAAAAGGGGCAGACCTCAGAAAGTGTCAGGCCTTCAACCCAATTTATGTTACTCTGTTCAGTACCATATATGGAAATTGAAGAAACCGATTCTTTTTGGGTCTTCCCCTTATCTTCTTTTTTTCATTAAGATCCAATCAGCTTAATGACAGTTGCAATAACAAACATCGTAGCAAAGAATCCAAAAGAAACAATAAAGCCGACGCCTGAATCTACAGCATCATTTCTCTTTGATTGTACGTTTTTTTCAAATTGGTTCACAACTACCCCTCCTATTTCTATTCTAGTATAGAACATCAGTGTTAAAAAATCTATACTTCACTGTACATTTTCCTTTACTGACAAGAGTTGTCACCTATAAGTTGCCCTCTCAGGGGTGACACTAATCACTACAAAGGAATACCGTTAGCGTGAAAGGGTCCTAGGTCTTTCCCGCTAACGTTAATATAGATATAGGGGGTGTCCCTCTTAACCCGGGCGTCCCCTTCCCACTTGTCAAATCCCCAAAGCTTTTTTAACATAGAGAGGATAAAAGAGATATTGGAGAGTGCTGACTTGGTTATAAATACTTGGAAGAAAATTGAGAGATCTCAGTTTGCAGCTATTTATTTAGTATATGGAAATGAATCCTTTTTAATCAATGAAACGAAGCAGAGAATTGTTTCTGCTGCCTTGACGGAAGATGAAATGGATTTTAACTTTTCAAGCTATGATTTAGAAGAGACGCCCGTGGAAGTGGCGATTGAAGATGCGGAAACTTTTCCGTTCATGGGGGAGAGAAGGGTCGTCATCCTGGACAATCCTGTTTTTCTGACAGCTGAGAAGACGAAGGAAAAGGTGGAACATAATATCAAAAAGTTTGAACAATACATACAATCCCCCGCTCCGTATACGATTCTTGTGCTGACTGCGCGTTATGAAAAACTTGATGAGAGGAAAAAAATCACCAAAGCTTTGAAGAAAGATGCTGAGGTGGTAGAGGCAAAGAAACTCAATGAACAGGAGCTGAAAGTCTGGGTACGGGAACGGGCTGCTGCAAATGCGGTTCAAATCGACGAAAATGCAATCGAAATGCTGTTGACACTGGCGGGGACGAATTTGATGATGCTCACCCAGGAACTGGACAAATTGTCATTGTACGCTGGTGATACCAATCATATCGATATAGAGGCTGTCGAGAAATTAACCGCCCGTTCGCTGGAACAGAACATCTTTGCATTAGTGGACAAAGTTGTGCAAAGAAGAATTGATGAAGCACTTCGGATTTATTATGATTTGCTCAAGCAAAATGAAGAGCCGTTGAAAATACTGTCCATTCTCGCCGGCCAATTCAGGTTGATTTACGGGACGAAAGAGTTATCAAGAAGAGGGTATGGACAGCAGAAGATTGCTTCGTATTTAAAAGTGCATCCTTTCAGGGTGAAGCTTGCAGCAGGACAGGCCAAGCATTTCGATGACAGTCAATTGGCAAAAATCATTGAACTGCTCTCGGAGGGGGATTACGAGATCAAAACCGGTAAGATAAAAAAAGAACTCATGATTGAGATGTTCCTGCTTAAGTTACATGAGATTTAACCATAAAAAAACCACTGGATGAACTCCAGTGGTTTTTCTAGTTCCGGCGGCATAGCCCCGAATTAATTAGCTTTTTTCATTAGACGTGATTTTTGACGACTTGCAGCATTTTTGTGGATAAGACCTTTTTGAGCTGCTTTGTCTAATTGGCGAATCGCATCGTTTGTTAATTCTTTAGCATTTTCAGCTCCGTTAGCAGCTGCAGCTTCTGCTTTCTTCACAGCAGTACGCATAGAAGATTTTACAGTAGCGTTTTGAGCGTTGCGCTCGTTGCTAGTTTTAACACGTTTAATAGCAGATTTAATGTTTGGCATTCCTGTCACCTCCTAAAAAAGGATCGAGATTCTATGTGACTCGATTTAAATTCCTAAACAATAAGAACAAATGATATTTTATCAAACGAATGGTGATATTGCAATACTTAGGAGAGAAAATAAACGAGTGAATGAAGCGCTGGTGAAAAGGTAAACCTAAAAAATAATCATGAAAGATTCAACGTTTGGAGGGTATCGCAAAATGAAGGATGAAAAGAAAACGAATCAAGAAGAAATAGATTTAAGTGTATATTCTGTTCGTACAGATCTCGCCGTTGAAGCAAGAGAGATGGCGGTTTCCGAAAAAGGGAAAAAAGATTCCGGGGATACAGGCGGAGTGACATCTGAGATAAACGGCGTAATCATTAAAGAGAGAGAGGAAGAAGGGGTGAAAATTTCCCTTGTAACGATCACTCCCGAAGGCGAAGAAAATATCGGAAAAAAAGCAGGAAACTATTTGACGATCGAAGCCCATGGAATCCGTGAGCAAAATTCTGAGCTGCAGCAGCAGGTGGAGGCTGTCTTTGCGAAAGAATTCAGTAAATTCCTGGAAAGCAACAATATCGGAAAAAACGCGAGCTGTTTGATTGTCGGGCTCGGAAATTGGAACGTCACTCCCGATGCCCTTGGCCCTCAGGTATGTGAAAATGTGATAGTGACTCGGCACCTGTTTGAGCTGCAGCCTGAATCCGTCCAGGAAGGATATCGTCCTGTGAGTGCGCTTGTACCTGGTGTAATGGGACTGACGGGTATAGAAACCAGTGATATCATCTTCGGCGTTGTTGAGAAATCCAAACCAGATTTCATCATTGCGATCGATGCTCTTGCTTCGCGTTCGATTGAACGTGTCAACTCTACAATCCAGATTTCCGATACTGGCATTCACCCTGGGTCGGGAGTAGGCAATAAGAGAAAAGGACTCGATAAAGAAACACTGGGAGTTCCTGTCATTGCCATTGGGGTACCTACTGTACTTGACGCGGTAACGATTGTAAGCGACACAGTAGACTTCTTGTTGAAACATTTCGGAAAAGAGATGAAGGAAGGAAGCCGTCCATCCCGTTCGCTGGCTCCTGCAGGCCTCACGTTCGGAGAAAGAAAGAAACTGACGGAGGAAGACCTGCCGGAAGAGAAACATCGCCAAACATTTATGGGGATTGTGGGTACCCTTGAAGACCAGGAAAAGAGAAAGTTGATCCATGAAGTGCTCGCTCCGATCGGCCATAACCTCATGGTAACACCAAAAGAGGTGGACGTATTCATTGAAGACATGGCTAATTTAGTGTCAAACGGGCTGAACGCTGCACTGCACGAAGCAGTGAATCAGGAGAATACAGGATTTCAGACGAGATAAGATTCAGATAAGAAAAGCTGCGGCAATGGTACCGCAGCTTTTCTTATTGTTCTGCAAATTCTGCATGAGGCAGATGTAGAACATGACCGCAGTCTGACTCCATTTTAATATAAAAAATTCTCTCTTTCTTAATCTATCCTCAAGAAAATACTAGAAAACTTTCCAGCTGTTGTTTATTCCTATTAAGAATTCCTCATAATGACTAATGTGTGCAGTTCTACTTTATCTATCACTAGCATAGCTTGTACTAGAGTAGATTTTAGGAAGGGTGAGGAAATGAGATCGTATAAAGCCACTAACTATGTACTGGCGGTTAACATGACGACCATTTTAAAATCGGTCATTATTTTAATAATAGCCCTGCTTTCGATCTTTTCTGTTACGGGCATTCTGACATCGATGAAGCCCCAATATAGAATTACCTCAGATTCATTGAATCAAGCGGCCTCCGGAGTGAAAGGCGAAGCACTTTACAAGCTGTTCACCTTGGAAAATCGGTCCTTTAACAGCATTTTAACCAAGGAAGAAAAAGAACTTCCGAATCTATCATCTTTACTTTTCAGTGTTGCAACCAATGTCAGTTTTGACGATCCTAGAAGTTTCCTTGGCAGGGAGCTGCCTGGTTTTTCAATCTTTGATGGAAATATATTAGTGGCAGGCGAGGGGACCGATTTTACGAATATGCCAATTGAATCGGTACCGCCGCAAGAAGCGCTGGACACAGAGAATGAAGCACAGCTGAAAAACATAGAAGGTTTCAACGACGGCAGTGAGAATAGGGATGCTGGGAAATCTGTTTTGACCACTGGTGAAAAAAAGACCGTGCACCTTTACTTTACCCACACGAGGGAATCCTATCTCCCTTATTTGGAAGGGGTATCAGATCCGGACTCTGCGATGCATTCCAAGATAAATGTTACAAAAGTCGGCGATATGCTGAAATCAGACCTTGAACAGCTGGGGATCGGCACCACTATTGATAAAACGGACGTGATTCAAAAGCTGAATGAAAAGGGGCTGAGTTATTATAACGCTTATCAGGAATCACGGCCCCTGGTTCAAACAGCGATGACAAACAATAAGGACTTATTATATTTGATAGATATCCACAGGGATTCCCAAAGAAGAAACGTCACTGCGATCAAGATTAATGGAAAATCATATGCAAAACTCGCCTTTGTGGTCGGTGAAGAGCATCCGAATTATGAGCAGAATCTGAGGGTTGCAACTGAGCTCCATAACCTTCTTGAATCGAAATACAAGGGGCTGTCCCGGGGAGTCATTTCTAAAAAGGGGAGCGGCACAAACGGGAAATTCAATCAGGACCTATCAGGGAATGCCTTGCTCCTTGAGTTTGGCGGGGTCGATAACACTTTTGAAGAGCTTCAGCGTTCGTCTATCGCTTTTGCAGAAATATTCGCTGACTATTATTGGCAGGCGGAAAAGGTGGATCATCATCTTTCTCCAGAGCCGGTAAGGCAGTAAACAAAGGGTGAAAAAGAAATGAGTAAATTTATCATGAAGTGCATCGTTCTGATATGTTGTTTGTTTGTAGGTGTACTGATCGGCATGCAGCACGCAAACAAAGGGATTGTCGAAATGAAAGGCCATGAAAAAGAATCGTTCTCTTCCCCTGTAGGAATGACCCAGGATAACGAAGGCAATGTAGAAGCAACGTTTCTTGGTAAAGAAGTGGAAAGCGAGACCCTTACCGAGAAAAAAGAGAAGCTGGAAGAAATGAAAGCCTTCAACGCCTTTTCATCAATAGGAAAAGCCCTCGCCGGCTTTATTGAAGGCATAACCGCAAAAATCGTAGAATTCATTGCCTCATTGATTTGAAAATACGCAGGAAGTATATAATGGCACATCAGAGGGGGAGTTTCCCCTTATGGTGTGCCTATTCTTATATTGGGATTCCTTTTTGCCTTAGCATTCCGGTTTAGATTGAATAATATATACTGTACTGCTATAATTCAACATAGTGTACATGTGTGGATATAACAGGAGTTGAACGAAGAATGAATCGTGAAGAAAAATTGAAAAGACAATCGAAGATCAGAAACTTCTCTATCATTGCTCATATAGATCATGGTAAATCGACGCTTGCCGATCGTATTTTGGAAAAAACAAAAGCATTGACGGCGCGTGAAATGAAAGAGCAATTGCTAGATTCAATGGATTTAGAAAGAGAACGCGGAATCACGATTAAATTGAATTCCGTGCAGTTAAAATATCAAGCGAAAGATGGCGAAGAATATATCTTCCATCTGATTGATACACCGGGACATGTCGATTTTACATATGAAGTATCCCGGAGCTTGGCAGCATGTGAGGGAGCGGTACTCGTTGTCGATGCTGCACAGGGGATTGAAGCTCAGACGCTCGCTAACGTATATCTGGCATTGGACAATGACCTGGAAATCCTGCCGGTTATCAATAAGATCGATCTGCCTGCAGCGGACCCTGAGCGGGTGCGTCAGGAAGTAGAAGATGTGATCGGGCTGGATGCTTCAGAAGCGGTGCTTGCCTCTGCTAAAGCAGGTATCGGAATTGAAGAAATCCTTGAACAAGTCGTTGAAAAGGTACCGGCGCCCCAGGGAGATCCGGATGCTCCATTAAAAGCTCTGATATTTGATTCATTATATGATGCCTATAGAGGAGTGGTTGCCTACATCCGTGTGATGGAGGGCAGCGTCAAAGTTGGAGATAAGGTTCGCATGATGGCGACGGGCAAAGAGTTTGAAGTGACAGAAGTGGGTGTATTCACACCGAAACCTACAGGGCTTAAGGAATTGACTGTCGGTGATGTAGGATACCTCACAGCAGCAATCAAGAATGTAGGGGACACTCGAGTCGGGGATACGATCACGCTTGCAAAGAATCCTGCCACAGAAGCGCTTCCTGGATACCGCCGCTTGAACCCAATGGTATATTGCGGTCTCTATCCAATTGATTCAAATCGTTATAACGATCTTAGAGAAGCGCTTGAAAAGCTTGAATTGAATGACTCTGCGCTTCAATATGAGCCAGAGACTTCTCAGGCATTAGGATTTGGATTCCGTTGTGGATTCCTTGGTCTTCTTCATATGGAGATCATCCAAGAGCGTATTGAACGTGAATTTAAGATTGACCTTATTACGACGGCACCAAGTGTAATCTATCATGTTCAGCTTACAGATGGAGAAGAAGTGAAAGTCGATAACCCTTCCATGATGCCTGACCCGCAAAAAATAGATTTTGTAGAAGAGCCATACGTAAAAGCAACCATAATGGTTCCAAATGATTATGTCGGAGCCGTCATGGAGCTTTGTCAAGGAAAGCGTGGTAACTTCATCGATATGCAATATATGGATGATACCCGTGTAAATATTGTATATGAACTTCCGCTGGCTGAAATTGTGTATGATTTCTTTGATCAGTTAAAGTCGAGCACAAAGGGCTATGCATCTTTTGATTATGAACTGATCGGATACAAGGATTCGAAACTTGTGAAGATGGATATCTTACTGAACTCAGAAAATGTGGATGCCTTGAGTTTCATCGTTCATAGAGACTTTGCCTACGAACGCGGGAAGATCATTGTGGAAAAGCTTAAGGAGCTTATACCGAGACAACATTTTGAGGTGCCTATTCAAGCGGCGATCGGCCAAAAGATTGTAGCGAGATCGACAATCAAGGCCATGCGTAAAAATGTACTTGCTAAATGTTACGGCGGAGATATCTCCCGGAAACGAAAACTTCTTGAAAAGCAAAAAGAAGGTAAAAAGCGAATGAAGTCAGTCGGATCCGTTGAAGTTCCGCAGGAAGCATTCATGGCAGTTCTGAAAATGGACGATTCGGATAAAAAATAATGAGTGGTCATGAGAAAAAGGGGGAAAGAAGCTTGTGCTATCAAGCTCTTCTTACCCCCTTTTCTCTATGAACTGACAACAAAGGAGGGGCGAGTGTGGTAAAGTCCGCTTATATTCATATACCGTTTTGTGAACATATCTGCCATTATTGTGATTTTAATAAGTTCTTTTTGCAAGGACAGCCAGTGGATGAATATTTAAAAAACCTTGGTCATGAAATGAGAAGCAGGGTCGGCAGTGGAAATTCAGAAGAGATCGATACAATCTTTGTTGGAGGGGGCACCCCGACGGCTTTAAATGCGAAACAACTGGATACATTATGTGAAGAAATCACCATGAGTTTGCCCTATAACAAGGGAGAGTTCACCTTTGAAGCAAATCCGGGTGATTTGACTGAGGATAAATTGAAGGTGCTCATCGATCATGGAGTCAATCGATTGAGTTTTGGTGTGCAATCCTTTAACGACGATTTGTTGAAAGGAATCGGGAGGTCACATAGAAGTAAAGACGTCTATACCTCTTTGGAAACAGCCCAGAAGGTAGGCTTCTCGAATATCAGTATCGATTTAATTTATAGTCTTCCCAAGCAAACGGAAGAAGATTTTCAAGACACTTTGACGAAAGCTCTTGATCTTCAGCTGCCTCATTACTCTGCTTATTCACTCATTGTAGAACCCAAAACGGTCTTTTACAATTTAATGAGAAAAGGAAAACTTCCACTTCCTTCTCAGGAACAAGAAGCGAATATGTATGAATTACTCATTGATACTATGGCTAAGTATGGGATAAACCAATATGAGATCAGTAACTTTGCAAAAGAAGGGTACGAAAGCAAACACAACCTCGTTTATTGGGACAATAATGAATATTATGGTTTAGGAGCCGGTGCACACGGTTATATAAACGGAGTGCGCTATTCCAATTACGGTCCGCTGAAAAAATATATGGACCCTATAAATGAGGGAAGATTGCCGACAATCCAGGAGCATACCGTTACACGTGAAGAAATGATGGAAGAAGAAATGTTCCTAGGCCTGAGAAAAGTAGACGGCGTCAGCAAAGCGGCTTTCACCGAAAAATTCGGCTGC
This sequence comes from Rossellomorea oryzaecorticis, assembly GCF_038405515.1. Classification (GTDB taxonomy): domain Bacteria; phylum Bacillota; class Bacilli; order Bacillales; family Bacillaceae_B; genus Rossellomorea; species Rossellomorea oryzaecorticis_A. Next base: position 25,249 of record NZ_JBBYAF010000044.1, read on the forward strand.
TCCATCGAATCGGTATTCAAACCTTCATTAGAAGAAATGCAGAACCGCAAACTGCTGCTGGTCGATGATGAAAGGGTTGCTCTCACAAAGCAGGGGCGTTTCCTGGGTAACGAAGTCTTTCAATCTTTCCTCGGTGTAATCTAATAATGATGTGCACCTATACTGAGGAAATCCCTGTTATTAATGCTCTGTTAAAGTTTATCGTTTAAACCGTTCCAGCAGTTGATTGGAGTGGAAGACGAAGACTCCTGCGGGAAAAGCGAGTTAGGTGAGACCCCGCAGGAGCGCAGCGACGAGGAGGCTCACCAACCGCCCGCGGAAAGCGAAGTCTTCCACGGAAATCAACTGCGGTGTTCAGTGGGGTTTAAACCGATAACTGTAGAGATATAAATAGCAAGAAAAGTTTAAGGAACACCAAATCTAATATATTGACATCCACAATCTGATTTGATAATTTATTAATTAGATTTAGCACTCATCTTGATAGAGTGCTAACAGAGGTGATGAATGTTGTTAACAGATCGACAACTTCTAATTCTTCAAGTTATCATTGATGATTTTATCCTTTCAGCTCAGCCGGTCGGCTCAAGGAGCTTGTCTAAAAAGGATGAGATTTCATTCAGTTCCGCCACCATACGGAATGAAATGGCAGACCTGGAGGAATTGGGATTCATTGAAAAGACCCATACTTCTTCAGGCAGGGTCCCTTCTGAAAAAGGGTATCGTTATTATGTGGATCACTTACTTTCTCCTCAGAAATTGCAGAAGAATGATGTGCATGCACTGCGATCTATTTTTTCAGAAAGAATATATGAACTGGAGAAAGTCGTACAGAGGTCGGCCAAGATTCTGTCCGAGCTGACGAATTATACGACAATCGTATTGGGACCTGAATTGAAGGAAAACAAGCTGAAGAAAATTCAACTTGTTCCCCTGAACAAGGATACCGCGATTGCCATCATCGTAACGGATAACGGGCATGTTGAAAATAAATTGTTCCATATTCCGCCGACGATGAATGCTTCCGAGCTTGAAAAGCTGGTTCATATCCTGAACGACCGTTTAACTGGAGTGCCGCTAAACGAATTAAACGATAAAATTTTCAAAGAAGTAGCCATTCTTTTAAAAGAACACATCCAGAATTACGATTTTATCCTGCATTCGATAACGGACTCCATTAACTCAACCGTTACAGACAAACTGTTCTTTGGCGGCAAGACCAATATGCTGAATCAACCCGAGTTTAATGACGTGCAAAAAGTGCGTATGCTTCTGGAGATGATCGAGCAGGAAGAGAGCATCTATAATCTCATCCGGCCATCAGCTTCCGGAATGAATATTAAAATCGGGAAAGAAAATAATCATCTTGCTATGGAGAATTGCAGTCTCATAACCGCAACTTATTCAATCGGTAAAGAGCAATTAGGTTCTATTGCAATCATCGGACCTACCCGAATGGAGTATTCGAGGGTTGTAAGCTTGCTTAATTTCTTTTCGAACGATATGTCGCAAGTCCTCACCAAACTGTATCAAAGCAACGATTAGTGGACATATTGTATAAAGGATTACAGGGCCGGAACCACTGGATTCCGCGCCTTTGTTACGGGTTAGCTTCATGTATTTATAAGGAGGTGAATGTGATGTCTGAAGAAACAAAGCATCAGCAGGAAGAACAAGCGAAAGCTGACAACGAGGAAGTTGTCGAAGAAGTGTTCGCAGAAGAGCCTCATGAGTCTGAGGAACAGGAAACAGATGAGCTTACACAACTACAGGGAAAGCTTGATGAATCTGAAAATCGTTATCTGCGATTGAGAGCAGACTTTGATAACTTCCGCCGCCGGGTGAATGTTGAAAACGAGGCGAAGGAAAAATATCGTGCTCAACCACTTATCACTGAACTTTTACCGGCACTTGATAATTTTGAACGTGCCTTAAATATAGAAGTTGATAATGACCAGACGAAAACACTGCTTCAAGGAATGGAAATGGTTCACAGAAGCCTTATCGACGCATTGAAGAAGGAAGGCGTAGAACCGATTGAAGCTGTCGGCCAGGAATTTGATCCCCATCTTCACCAGGCTGTAATGCAGACTGAAGATGAAAACTACGGCAGCAATATCGTCGTGGAAGAGTTCCAAAAAGGTTACAAGCTTAAGGACAGAGTTATCCGTCCATCTATGGTAAAAGTAAATCAATAATATAGAAATTACATATCAAACAGGGAGGTATAATGACGATGAGTAAAATTATCGGTATTGACTTAGGAACAACAAACTCTTGTGTATCCGTTCTTGAAGGCGGAGAACCAAAAGTAATTGCAAACGCGGAAGGTAACCGTACAACTCCTTCAGTCGTTGCTTTTAAAAATGGTGAAAAACAAGTCGGGGAAGTTGCAAAACGTCAAGCAATTACGAACCCGAATACGATCATCTCAGTGAAACGCCATATGGGAACTGATCACAAAGTAGAAGCAGAAGGAAAAGAATATACACCACAGGAAATTTCAGCAATGATTCTTCAGCACTTGAAATCATATGCAGAAGACTATCTTGGTGAAAAAGTTGAAAAAGCAGTTATCACAGTGCCTGCTTATTTCAATGATGCAGAACGTCAAGCAACAAAAGACGCCGGTAAAATTGCAGGCCTTGAAGTGGAACGTATCATCAACGAACCAACTGCAGCAGCACTTGCATACGGACTGGATAAAATGGATCAAGACCAAACGATCCTTGTATACGACCTTGGCGGCGGTACATTTGACGTATCCATCCTGGAACTTGGCGACGGCGTATTCGAAGTACGCTCCACTGCCGGTGACAACCGTCTTGGCGGAGATGATTTCGACCAAGTGGTCATCGACTACTTAGTGGCTGAATTCAAGAAAGAAAACGGCATTGACCTATCGAAAGATAAAATGGCTCTTCAACGTCTCAAAGACGCTGCCGAGAAAGCGAAGAAAGACTTATCAGGTGTTACTTCAACACAAATCTCACTTCCTTTCATCACAGCTGGTGAAGCAGGTCCATTACACTTGGAATTGAACCTGACAAGAGCCAAGTTTGAAGAACTTTCTTCTGACCTTGTAGAACGTACAATGGGACCAACTCGCCAAGCAATGAAAGATGCAGGTCTTTCTGCAAGCGAAATCGATAAGATCATCCTTGTGGGTGGATCGACTCGTATCCCGGCCGTACAAGAAGCAATCAAGAAAGAAACAGGCAAAGACCCTTCTAAAGGCGTAAATCCTGATGAAGTAGTAGCGATGGGTGCAGCGATCCAAGGCGGAGTCCTTACTGGAGACGTGAAAGATGTTGTTTTACTTGACGTAACACCACTTTCACTTGGTATCGAAACAATGGGCGGAGTATCAACGAAGCTGATCGAGCGTAATACAACGATCCCAACTTCAAAATCTCAAACATTCTCGACGGCTGCTGATAACCAGACTGCCGTGGATATCCATGTACTTCAAGGTGAGCGTCCGATGGCTGCAGATAACAAAACGCTTGGCCGTTTCCAATTATCTGATATCCCGCCGGCACCACGCGGAGTACCTCAAATCGAAGTTAAATTCGATATTGATAAAAACGGAATCGTCAATGTAAGCGCGAAAGACCTTGGAACGGGTAAAGAGCAAAACATTACGATCAAATCTTCAACTGGCCTTTCTGAAGATGAAGTAGAACGTATGGTGAAAGAAGCAGAAGATAATGCTGAAGCGGATAAAAAGCGCAAGGAAGAAGTTGAACTTCGCAACGAAGCGGACCAATTAGTATTCCAAACGGAAAAAACGCTTAAAGATCTTGAAGGTAAAGTGGACGAAGCAGAAGTGAAAAAAGCGGAAGATGCGAAAGCTGAACTTAAAGAAGCGATCGAAAAAGACGATCTGGATCTTATCCGTGAAAAGAAAGATGCACTTCAGGAAATCGTTCAAGCATTGACAATGAAGCTTTATGAGCAAGCTCAAGCAGATGCACAGGCTGCTCAGGGTGAAGAAGGTCAAGCTGGGAAAGACGATGATGTCGTAGATGCTGAATATGAAGAAGTAAACGACGACAAGAAATAAAAGTAACGAAGCAAAAAGTCAAAGTCAGGACGGTTCTTGGCTTTGACTTTTTCTATGAGTTTGACTCTGAAAAAAGGGGATTCCATGTTTTTATTGATAATCAATGGAACTCAATGTTAAAATAACCTTTATGCAAAAGATTCGGGAGTGGTGTTTTTATGAGTAAACGGGACTATTATGAAGTTCTGGGTGTCGGAAAAGGCGCCTCTAAAGATGAATTAAAAAAAGCATACCGCAAACTCTCCAAAAAATATCATCCTGATATTAATAAAGAGGCGGATGCGGATCAGAAGTTCAAAGAAATATCAGAAGCATATGAAGTACTGAGTGACGATCAAAAGCGTGCGCAATATGATCGCTTCGGCCACACCGATCCAAACCAGGGATTCGGCGGCGGTGCTGACTTTGGAGGCGGCGGTTTCGGCGGCTTTGAAGATATCTTCAATACTTTCTTCGGCGGCGGCGGGGGCCGCAGGAGAGATCCGAACGCGCCTAGACAAGGTGCGGATCTCCAATATACGATGTCACTGAAATTTGAAGAAGCCGTGTTCGGAAAAGAAACTGAAATTGAAATACCGAAAGAAGAAGAATGTGATACATGCCACGGATCAGGTGCCAAGCCTGGTACGAAAGTGGAAACATGTTCTCACTGTAAAGGCGCCGGTCAATTGAATGTTGAACAGAATACTCCTTTCGGCCGCATAGTAAATAGACGTGTGTGCCATTACTGTAACGGTACAGGAAAACAAATCAAGGAAAAATGTTCTACATGCGGCGGCGCAGGCAAGGTTCAGAAACGCCGTACAATCAACGTGAAGATCCCGGCAGGAATCGATGACGGCCAGCAGCTCCGCGTGACTGGCCAAGGTGAACCGGGAGTGAACGGAGGTCCTCCGGGAGATTTATATGTAGTCTTCCATGTGCGTTCGCACGACTTCTTTGAGCGTAATGGAGATGACATCTACTGCGAAATGCCGGTCACTTTCGCCCAAGCTGCACTGGGGGATGAAATCGAGGTCCCTACCCTCCATGGTAAGGTCAAACTGAAGGTGCCGTCGGGGACTCAGACAGGCACAAGATTCAGATTGAAAGGTAAGGGAGTACCGAATGTGCGTGGTTATGGTACCGGAGACCAGCATGTACAAGTAAAGGTAGTCACACCTACTAAATTGACAGATAAGCAAAAGCAGCTATTAAGAGAATTTGCTGATATCAGCGGACAGGTACCTGATGAGCAGCACGAGAGCTTTTTTGATAAAGTAAAAAAAGCCTTTAAAGGCGAATAACTCAGAACGGAGTTGGTAGATTTATGAAATGGTCAGAAATTAGTATTCTTACTACAAATGAAGCAATCGAACCGATTTCAAATATTCTTCATGAATCAGGTGCGAGCGGTGTGGTCATTGAAGACCCGTTTGACTTGATTAAAGAAAGAGAAGATATGTTTGGAGAGATCTACCAACTCAATCCTGAGGATTACCCAAGTGAAGGAGTACTGGTGAAAGCCTATTTGCCGGTCAATAGTTTTCTGGGAGAAACAGTGGAAGAAATCAAGCAGGGCATAACAAATCTCGTTACGTATGATATTGATATCGGGGAAAATAAGGTTGAAATATCAGAAGTGAATGAAGAGGAGTGGGCAACTGCATGGAAGAAATACTACCACCCGGTGAAGATTTCCGATAAATTCACGATTGTGCCGACATGGGAGGACTATACCCCAGTGCACAGTGACGAACTGATCATCGAACTTGATCCTGGAATGGCTTTTGGGACAGGCACCCACCCGACCACAGTCATGTGCATCCAGGCAGTAGAGCGCATTGTGAAACCGGATGACTCGGTGATTGATGTGGGAACTGGTTCAGGTGTACTATCCATCGCAGCGGCCATGCTATCTGCCGCAAAAGTAAGAGCATATGATTTAGACGAGGTTGCTGTAAGGTCAGCCCGTTTAAATGTCAAGCTGAATAAAGTACAGGACAGAGTGACGGTTGATGAGAATAATCTCTTGAATGGCATAACCGGTCAAGCAGATGTGATTGTGGCGAATATATTAGCTGAAATTATTCTGCGTTTCACAGAAGATGCATTTGAGCTTGTGAAACCAGGCGGTTATTTTATCACTTCCGGAATCATTCAGCCTAAGAAACAGCAGGTCAAGGATTCACTGGAAGCTGCAGGTTTCCTAATTGAAGAAGTGATGGTGATGGAAGACTGGGTTGCCATCATTGCGAAAAAGCCTTTATAACAGTAAGGAATAAACGCGTGGAGTGAAACAATATGCAGCGATATTTTTTAATCGATCGTTATAGTCAAGATTGTCCGGTGGTAATAACAGGTGAAGATTATCATCATATCGTACGTGTCATGAGGATGAAAGAAGATGACCGCATTTTTGTGGTATTTCCTGATCAATCCTCGGCTGTTGCCCGTATTGAAACGATTTCCAGTGACTCGGTTGAAGTCAGAGTAGTAGAATGGGAAACAGAAACAAAAGAGCTTCCAATCAAGGTTGCGATTGCGAGCGGGCTGCCGAAAGGGGATAAATTGGAATTAATCTTCCAAAAAGGTACGGAGCTTGGAGCGGATAAATTTATCCCTTTTAACGCGGATCGCTCCATAGTGAAATGGGATGAAAAAAAAGCAAAAAAGAAACTGGAACGCTGGGAAAAGATCGTAAAGGAAGCAGCAGAACAGTCCCACAGGAATGTGGTTCCGTCTGTATTCTCACCCGTTTCATTTAAAGAATTACTGAATTTGAGTAAACAATTTGATTATACACTCGTGGCATACGAAGAAGAAGCAAGGTCAGGAGAAAAAGGAAACCTGTCCAAGTCGCTGACCTCTATTAAGGCCGGCGAGAGCCTCCTGATTGTATTTGGGCCTGAAGGAGGCCTGACCGATAAGGAAGTAGATCTCTGTAAGCACGAAGGTTTCTTGGCTTGCGGGCTCGGACCCAGAATATTACGGACAGAGACGGCCCCCTTGTATGTCCTTTCAGCCATCAGCTATCAATTAGAATTAATGAGGTGAATTATAATGCCATCAGTAGCGTTTCACACATTAGGATGTAAAGTGAACCACTATGAAACGGAAGCCATTTGGCAATTATTCAAAGAAGAAGGATATGAACGTACAGACTATGATTCTATAGCCGATGTTTATGTCATCAATACATGTACCGTTACGAATACGGGAGATAAGAAAAGCAGACAGGTCATCCGTCGTGCGATCAGAAAAAATCCGGACGGCGTCATCTGTGTCACTGGCTGTTATGCTCAGACTTCCCCGGGGGAAATCATGGCGATCCCAGGTGTGGATGTCGTGGTCGGAACACAGGATCGGCGCAAGATGCTTACGTATATTGAAGAATTTAAAAAAGAACGTCAGCCTATCAACGGTGTAACAAATATTATGAAAAACCGTGTGTACGAAGAGTTGGACGTACCTGCTTTCACGGATCGTACACGTGCTTCCCTTAAAATCCAGGAAGGCTGCAATAATTTCTGTACGTTCTGCATCATCCCTTGGGCACGAGGGCTGATGAGGTCACGTGACCCTGAAGAAGTAGTGAAACAAGCTCAGCAGCTTGTGGATGCAGGCTACAAGGAAATCGTTCTGACAGGTATTCATACAGGCGGTTACGGAGAAGACATGAAAGATTATAATCTTGCTATGCTTCTTCGTGATTTAGAGCAAAATGTAAAAGGATTAAAACGAATCCGTATTTCATCCATCGAAGCAAGTCAATTAACGGATGAAGTAATCGAAGTGATCGATCAATCCAATATTGTGGTCCGTCACTTGCACGTGCCTTTGCAATCAGGATCCAATACGGTCCTGAAAAGAATGCGCAGAAAGTATACAATGGAATTTTTCGCTGAAAGACTTGAAAAGCTGAAAAAAGCACTTCCAGGCTTAGCGGTCACCTCTGATGTCATCGTCGGTTTCCCTGGCGAAACGGAAGAAGAATTCATGGAGACCTATAACTTCATCAAAGAGCATAAGTTTTCAGAGCTTCATGTATTCCCTTATTCCAAACGTACCGGAACGCCGGCTGCACGTATGGAGGATCAGATTGATGAAGAAGTGAAGAATCAACGAGTTCACCGCTTGATCGAGCTTTCCAATCAACTTGCCAAGGAGTATGCGTCAAGATTTGAGGATGAAGTACTCGAAGTCATCCCTGAAGAAGTATATGATGACGGCCGTTATGTCGGATATACGGATAACTACTTGAAAGTCATCTTCCCTGCTACAGAGGATATGGTCGGCCAGCTGGTAAAAGTGAAAATTACGAAAGCCGGTTACCCGCTGAATGAAGGTCAATTCGTTCGGGTAATGGAAGATCAACATGAGGATACAAGTGAAAAAGCCGTTATTTAATCTATTAAACAGAGTTCCTTCGAGGTTTTCGAGAGAACTCTGTTTTTGTTTGGCGGAAAGTTTCTTTCGAGTGACGGGCTCAAACTTTTAATACGGCAATTTGGATGAAATATGAAATGATTGAATTATTATTTTGGTTTTGCTCCTGAAAATCTGATATAGGGTAAAAAAAGGTGGTTCATTTAGGTGGTGAAGGGGAATTTTACAGGGGAGGTCACCGTTTATGATCCATTTTAAGATTTTACGATCCATTCTGGAAATTTACGATCCATTTCTCTACGACCCCCTAATTCCTTTGGACATATTTGTACCGAAAAAAGTACACTAGAAACATAAATATGTCAGGAATTAGGGAGGGATATTTTC
>NZ_JBBYAF010000045.1:0-33269 GCF_038405515.1 Rossellomorea oryzaecorticis
GTCCATTTCGTTTACTCATTTTGGCTCCTCCTTTGATACTTCTATCTTAATATCTTTAGAAGTAGGTGTCCAAAAGAGTAAAGGGGCTAAATAGAATTGTGCCGGATTTCAATTAATAGAATTGAGCCACTTGTCGAATTTTCTCTTTAACAAGCCCACTCAAATTTAAAGTAGCCACATCCCAGGAATAACCCTGGCACAAAATAGCCAGACACACCAAATAAATAGCTAAAACTAGCTTTCCAGCCAGCCTCATCTTCACTTTGCCTCTCCTTGCCCAGCCGCGCCTGCATTTTCTCCGTATATTTATCTCCATTCTACGCAAACTACCGGAAGGGAAATTTTCACATTTCATATTTTTGGAAGGTTGTACATACAGTTTTAAGTATAGACATTTTAGGCTATTCACAGCCTTTAATGTGTAGTACTTGGAGAAGTATAAGGAGGACGAGCATGCTTTTGGATTATGCAAGAAGGATATTGATTGTTATTTTATTGGCTCTTTGTGTGAGTATCATGTTTCTTACCGGCAAGGAAGTAAAAGCCATGGGTAATGAAAAGGATGGCCAGTGGGTTTTTCCCGTAGAAGGGGTCATAACCGATGTCTATGGCACGCGATCGGGCACTCATAAGGGGATGGACATAGGGGGAGATATCGGCTCGCCCGTATATGCGGCTGCAGATGGAGTAGTGAGTAAATCGTATTATTCTGAGAGTTATGGACATGTGGTGTTTGTCTCTCATGGGAATGGATATGAAACAGTATATGCACATCTCCAAGATAGGGGAGTGTCGGAAAATCAGCATGTTTTAAAGGGTGAGCAGATTGGAAGTGTAGGTAATACGGGCAGGTCTACAGGGGCGCACTTGCATTTTGAAGTCCATAAAGGAGAATGGACCCTTGATAAACTAAATGCAATCGATCCTTTTGAACTTTTCGGGGAAGGGGAAGTCGGGCAGCTGGTTTTCGCGAAAGAACAAGACCCTTACCAGACTATTGAAGTATCATCGAATCTAACTCAACTTCCTGTTCATCGGACAGACCAAAAGTGGAACGATGTAACGGAACCTCACGTCATACATACAGTAAAAAAGAATGAAACATTATGGGGGATTTCAAAGCAATATGGTTTGAGTGTTGAAGAAGTAAAAGAATGGAATGACATTCAATCCTCGCATTTAAAAATCTATCAAAAACTCATCATTCCCCGCCAATTGAATGATGACAGGTACATTGTAAAACAAGGTGACACGCTTCATTCAATCGCAAAGAAACACGGTATCGATCTGACGGAGCTTTTAGGCCTGAACGACCTAACCATGTCAGATGTCATCTACCCGCACCAAAAGTTGAAAATCAGGAAGGAAAGGTGATTACTTCGAATTCGAAATGTTATCCTTTCCAATCACTGTGCTTTTATGTATAATGATAATGTATAAAAAAATAAGATTCGTCTTCGGGGCAGGGTGAAATTCCCTACCGGCGGTGATGGAACCATTATGGTTTCTAAGCCCGCGAGCCTTTAGGGGCAGGATTTGGTTAGATTCCAAAGCCGACAGTATAGTCTGGATGGGAGAAGATGAAGGTTTTAGCCAAAACGTTTAGAAAATGGGAAGCTGAACGTTTATTTGGGTACGCCTTTTCAAACTCCGGGATGCTATTTTTGATCTGGGAGTTTTTTAGTGCTGCTATGGCTGAACGATCTTCGAAGTGAGATGAATCTCCAAAGGGAGAGAAAAGTAATGAAAAAAATGACTACTCGTACGTTTGTAACAATCGGTATGTTAAGTGCCATTTCGTATGTATTGATGCTTTTTAACTTCCCAATTCCGCCGTTTCCTAAATTTCTGATGGTTGATTTCAGCGATGTACCTGCGTTGATTGCCACTATTACTTTAGGGCCGCTTGCCGGCATACTAGTTGAATTATTTAAAAATATCATTGACTATGTAATGACTGGCAGTGACACAGGTGTTCCAATCGGACACTTTGCAAATTTTGCAGCAGGAGTATTTCTGATTCTGCCTACTTATTACATTTATTCCCGTTTTCAATCCAAAAAGGGGTTATTAGCGGGCTTGGTTACAGGAACCATCGTTATGAGCATCGCTTTAGGGATACTGAATTATTTCATCCTGCTTCCTGCTTATAAGTATTTCATGAATTTTGAACTTCCTGCAGGAATCATCATTACAGGTATAATTCCTTTTAATATTCTAAAGGGTGCGCTGATAACGATTGTCTTCTTATTATTGTTTATGCGTCTCCAAGGCTGGCTTACAAAACAGGTTACATTAAACCGGGCGGCTTGAGACTGAATATAAAGAAAGCTCTGTCAGCTTGGCTGACAGAGCTTTTTACATGTATAGAACTACCTCAAAATAAAAAGCGGCCGGTAATCGGCCGCTTTCTTGTAAGGGGACTATTCAAATTTTAGTGCGTCTCCATTAAATGGTTCGTCTGCAACTTTGATCGAGTCTGTCGGACAACCTTCAAATGCATCGATCATGTCATCTTCAAGCACATCCGGCACTTCAACAGTACCTTCGTTATCATCGAGGGTAACAAATGCAATACCTTCATCATCATAGTCGTAAATGTCGGGAGCTGCGGCTCCACAAGCACCACATGCAATACATGTATCTTTGTCAACGATTGTATATTTTGGCAACGAAAAAACCTCCTGAAAATAATTCTATATAATCAATCATTCATTATACAAAAAATTAGTTAGAAAAATAACCTAATTTATATTTTATAGAGGAATGCAAAACATTTCAATAGTTATACCCTGTATTTATTATATTTATCCTATCTGTTAAAAACAAAACATCGAAAGAGTTGCAATTCATGGTACAATATTTGACAATAAGCTGCAAAACAGAGGAGCCATCCAATGACCTATCTTAACTTTGTTATAGTATATTGTTTAAGGCAGTTAAATGGTGAACGTTCCATTTACTCTGTTTATCATATTCTGAAAGGGAAGAAATCGTCTCAGTCGATACAGGACGCACATTTATTTCAACTACAGTCTTTTTTTCTGTCACTCCCCAACCTATCGAGAAGCTATTTTAATGAAAAAGTGAACAAGTTAGCAGATGGAAAGTTCATCATCGTTAATGAAGAGTCGAAGGCGGAAGTTACGGAAAAAGGGGAAGAAGTATTAAAACAGTTCAAAATGACAGCATTTTTTCCACACCATATGAATGGGCTGGTCTATGGCGACCGGGCGTTCGTGTGCTGGAGAAGGTTAAACTTACTTGTACAAGTACTTTCAAATATGAATCATAAAGAAACTTCGTATTTTCCTGTTCAGCGCGGCAAGAATGTACAGGAATGGATCAAGAAATTTGTAAGGGGAGTCCCGGATAAAGACCAGCTGGCGCGTTCACTTTTTAAGGAACTTCATGGTGTGTTTAGTGAAATGAAAGGGAAAGATCCTTCTCTTCTTGTATTCCGGTTAACAGGCTATCAGGATTATGGTTTGACTGAAGTTCAAGCCGCAGAAAAGTTGAATCTTCATGGAGAGGAATATCGTTTTAGATTCCTTGACTTCCTCCACGGGTTATTGGTGAGAATAGATCAGCAGAAGGGGAAGTACCCCATATTATTTTCATTAAGTGAAGTGAGTCAGCAGCAAAGGGACTTGACGCTCTCGACTGCCAAGACATTCGATTTATATGAACAGGGTTATTCGATCTCTGAAATTTCACGAATCAGAAAGCTGAAAGTCAATACAATAGAAGATCATTTCATTGAAATCATTTTAACGAAAGAGCATTTCGATACAGAGTGCTTTATTTTGTCTGATGACTTGCATAAAGCAACCTCAGTGATCGCGCAGCTGGGTACGAAAAGACTGAAACCGATAAAAGAACGGCTCCCTGATTTAACTTACTTTCAAATCAGAATCGCGATTGCAAAGGCTGGTGGACGAAATGAATCTCCAACATGAACTTAATCAAAGGTTTGGCTATCCTTCATTCAGAAGAGGGCAGTTAGAAGTGATACAGTCGGTTATGAACGGTCGGAACACATTGGCTTTGCTTCCTACCGGAACAGGCAAATCACTGTGTTTTCAACTGCCGGGGTATTTACTGGATGGACAAGTCATCATCGTTTCACCGCTTCTTTCATTGATGCAGGATCAAGTGGAGCAAATGAAAGTAAAAGGGGAAAAGAAGGTCATTGCCATTAATTCCTTTTTACCGTTTCCTGAAAAAAAGCGGGCTTTGGAACGATTACATATGTATAAATTCATCTTTATATCTCCTGAGATGCTGACTAATTCAGATGTCATGGCCGCGGTTCAATCCTTGCATGTATCTTTATTCGTCATTGACGAAGCTCACTGTATCTCGCAATGGGGTCCTGATTTCCGGCCTCATTATTTAAAGCTCGGGGAAATAAGGAAGGTGCTGGGGAATCCCGCGACGCTTGCATTAACTGCGACTGCGACAAAAGAAGTAAGGACCGATATCAGAAAAGTGCTGCAGCTGGATGATGCTGTCGAGATTATCTATTCAGTGGACCGCCCGAATATTGCCTTAAATGTTGAAAAAGTCAATTCTCATCAGGAAAAAGTTAAAAAGCTTATTGAATACACTGCTTCCTTAAAGGGAGCGGGGATCATCTACTTTTCAAGCAGAAGGCTTGCTGAAGAAATGGCTGCCGTTCTCAGGGAAAATGGAATAGAAGATGTCACCCATTATCATGCAGGAATGGAACAAGAGGAGAGAATCCTCATCCAGCAGCAATTTCTGACAAATAAGTTACGTGTGATTTGCGCAACATCCGCTTTTGGAATGGGTGTGAATAAAGAGAATATACGTTTTATCATTCACTTTCATTTTTCCTCAAGTGTGGAGGCTTACCTACAGGAAATCGGGAGAGCGGGAAGAGACGGAAACAAAAGTGCAGCGATCGTCCTATATACAGATCAGGATTTTTCATTGCCTTTACAGTTAATAGAGGGGGAGCTGCCCTTTGATGAACAAATCGAAGGGTTTGTCACTTCCCATCGAACAAAATCGGAAGAAGAGATGACTTCGTTTTTACAGCTTTCGGATATTCAGTACAGATTTTTGATGCATTACGCCAATGAAGGGCCAACGAACGATCAGCCCCGGCTGATAGGTGAAATAAAACATTTACGGGATGAACGGATCCAATATAAGAAAGAAAAGCTCCTAACAATGGCAGGATGGCTGAAAGGTGATTCCTGCAGGAGGGAAGCTGTCCTTCATTATTTTGATGAAAAATTGACGGATCCCCCTGAAGAATGCTGTGATATGTGTGGGTTCAAGATTTCAGAATTTCATTCATTTAATGCAGAGGAAAAAGTGAACACCATGCAGGAGATGCATTGGGAACAAAGATTAGAAAAAATATTAATGGGATAAGTGATATGGATGAAGAAACAAGGCGAAATAATTAAACAGCTCACAAAAAAACAATTAACCTTTCACTTGTTTTTTACTCAAATAGTACTATTAACGATTTCCTTTTTATTAGGTATATTCTTATTTGAAGATTGGTCCACTTTTGGAAGTCAGTTCCGATGGACATCATCCATTTGGACAATCGGGCTTACCTTCGGAGTGATCGTAGTCATACTGGATCTTGTAATGATGAAGTACCTTCCACCTGGTTTTTACGATGATGGCGGAGTGAATGAGCGGATATTTTCAGACAGAAGTACAGGTGAGATTGCGCTGCTTGCCATCGTCATTGCAGTCAGTGAAGAAATATTGTTCAGGGGTGTGATACAATTTCACCTTGGGCTGATTCTTTCCAGTATCATTTTTGCTGTTATTCACTTTAGGTATTGGGCTCATTGGTTTCTTATATTGAATATTGTTGTTTTGAGTTTTTGGATTGGTATCATTTATGAATGGACCGGAAATTTATTGGTCACCATTATGATGCACTTTATCATTGACTTTTTATTGGGGCTGTACATGCGTTTTAAGGTAAGTCAAGCAAGTAAAGAAGGGATGTCTCATGAACAAAGACCCATTTCGTAATCAAGCAGATAAATTAAAACAGAAGATTGAAAGAGTCCAAGAAGAACCGAGACCTAAAAAGAGGGAACCACTGCCGCCAAGAAGCGAACTTCATCGTGAAAAGAAGAAAAAAAACAAAGTGAAACTGAAATACCCATTAATCAGTCTATTGCTTTTATTCTTTATTCTTATGCCTTTGACTGTATTTAGTATATATTCATATTTTGATAGCCGTAATGGACCCTTAGTGGTCCTTTCAGAAGAAAATAATGAAGTGGAAGAAGTTCAGTATGATCGTAATGATGAAGAAGAGGATAGTGGAGTGGTTTCAAAGGAAAATCCTGAAGCTGAACTACCTGATGAGGATGAAACAACAGTACCGGAAAATAGTCAGAAGTCTGTAAAGGATGCAGAGGGTACGAAGGATGAAAAAAAACTTCCTGCTGCAAAAGCAGCCGAGGTAAAAGAACCGGAACAAGAAGAGCCGGCAGCTGAAGAGGTTGATTCAGTCCCGACCCAAGAAACAAACCCTCAGATTGTTTATCATACCGTTCAGCCACAGGAAACGATTTTTCGCATTGCAATGAAATACTATCATTCACAAGATGGCATCGAAAAAATAAAGCAGGCAAATAATCTGCCAAGCAACGAAATACAATCCGGACAAGTCTTGAAGATACCAATGTCGGAATAATTAAAGCCTCCCCTTTTGGGTGAGGTTTTTTTATGCGAATTTAGCTGGATTTTTCGGAGTGTAAGATTCTATGCAAATGGACAAGTTCATAGAATGAAATGAGGGGAGGAAAAGAGTATGCATGATTCGATCCGCGAAATTGAAGATTGGACAGATCAAGCAACAAAACAAATGCTGAATAACCTTGTTGAAAGAAAGCAAAAGTTTGATCGGGCAAAAAAAATGCATTTATATATATTATGGATATCGATTTTCACGGCATTTTGCTTCATGTATTATTTAACAAAGGCTGTGCTGGAACCATACTCATATTCTTTTGGGGCGATGTTTTCCGTCTATGTCTCTGATTCGATCCATTTATATATATCATTGTTTCTTGCGGGACTTTTCGGAGCTGTAAAAGTCCTTTATCAGAAGAAAGAGAAAAAAGAAAAAGAATACCAGGACCTCCGCAAAGAAATCATTGACCGAAGCAAAGATCTATGGAAAGAAGAAGCCTGGAAAAAACGTCACCAGGTTTTCGATAAAATGAAAAGCCAATTTGACATCAACCTTTATCATGGCAGTAAGTAAGGCAGTATCATAAAATGCGTTTGACGAATAAATCACCAAACGCATTGCTTTTCATTTTAGAAGAAACGCTTCTTTCCTTGTTCATCTTTAAGTATTTCCGCAGCTTCCCTGAAACGCTGTGAGTGAACGATTTCCCGCTCCCTTAAATATCTGAGCCCATCATTCAAGTCGGGGTCATCACTTAAATTGATGATCCATTGATAGGTTGCCCTTGCCTTTTCTTCTGCTGCGATATCTTCATAGATATCGGCAATCGGATCCCCTTTTGCAGCAATGTAAGATGCGGTCCACGGCACGCCTGCAGCATTATGATAGAAAAGGGCGCTGTCGTGGTTTGCATAGTGTGCATCCAATCCGGCTGCTTTCATCATTTCCGGGGTGGCATCCTTTGTCAATTTATAAATCATGGTTGCAATCATTTCCAAATGTGCAAATTCTTCAGTACCGATGTCCGTAAGCAATCCAATTACCTTGTCAGGAATCGTATATCTCTGATTTAAATATCGTAAAGCAGCTGCCAGCTCACCATCAGCGCCTCCGTATTGTTCCACCAGGTATTTTGCAAGAGTCGGGTTGCATGTACTCACTCTTACAGGGTATTGAAGTTTCTTTTCATATGCCCACATTTGAATGGATTCCTCCCTTACTCATTTCTATACCTGCCATGGCCAGGGTGCATCTTTCCAGTCCCATGGATAATTTGAGTAGCTGTACCCAAAGTTCGTCAATGGGCCAAATTCTTTTTCGAACTTCTTTTTGATTTGCTTTCTTGTTTTTACATACATGTTGTATTGAGAAATGGCATCATGATCATCAGGGTGTGTATCAAGATAAAGGGTCAGTTCAAGTATCACAAAGTCAACAGCTTGTAACTCCTCCATTATTTCGTAATAATGTGCAGGAAGTTGTTTCATGGCTTTTATTCTCCCTTCATTTTTTCATAGGGACTGTAGTAGGGATCATAAAACACTTTCCATAATGTCCCCTTTCTCAATGCTTCTTTTGGTGCAAATTGTTCCAAGTTAGGCGGCTGAAACCCTAAGAAGAGGTTAGGAGGTGTCGAGTAAACCTTAGTGGTGATTGGTTTACATGGATCGAAAGGGCTCACATAAGGGTGCCAGCTTCTATAAAATTCATGCACAAGTATCCCTCCTGTATAGAAATTCCTTCGTAACAAGATATGAAACAACATAAGAGAACATGTTAGCAAAATAAATAACTGCATGAAAGAAGGGATATCACTTTAAAATGTTGAATAAATAATTTGTAGGATATTATTAAAGAGGTGGTTCAATTGTTCGTAAAAAATGCAATGATTCCAAAACACAAATGCTATGTGGTCAATGAAAATGATTCAATCGAGAAAACATTGGAAGTAATGGAGCATCATAAGATTGACGGACTTCCGGTATTATCGAATGAGAAGTACGCAGGGGTCGTCACCCGTTACAATATTTATCAGAATTTTTTCCTTTCAGGAATGGAAAGAGATAAATTCCTTAAAGAAACAAAAGCTGTTGATATTGCCATCCACCAGGATAATTTCTTGGTTGAAAGCAATGTATTTGAAGATACATTAGTGGAATTACAGGATTTCCCGATTCTATCTGTCATCGATGAAAATAAAAAGTTTCTTGGTTTAATTACACGCTACGATGTGCTTGATCAATTCAAGAGCGCTTTCGGAATGGAACGAAAAGGAGTCAGGATTGCTTTTACATCCGTTGAGACAGAAGGCAGAATAGCACGTCTTGGAGATATCATCCAGCAATATTCGGAGTCGGTTATTTCTCTCGTCACTTTTGATGCTACAGACAAGCTGCTAAGACGAATCGTCCTTAAAATTGAAAAGAAAGATAATATCGATAAGTTCATTAATAAATTGGAGAAATCAGGCTTCAGAATCCTGCATATTAAGGAAGAAGATTAATTCACAATAAAATTCACTGTATGAAATAAAATCCTTCTCATAAGATTTATGGGAGGGATTTTTTTGATGCATTTCACGGTCAGGCTGATTGGAACTTTTATTTTAGGGTATTTATTCATCAAATGGTTTCCGGATTTTGAAGCACAGCGTACATCGGATGTGCTTGTCGAGCTGGTCTTGCATCCGGTTGAATTCTTTGCTGCATCAATCGTGTTTATTTTGGGATTGATCGTGCAGGGGAGTTTAATGAAGTTCGAATTATATTATGTAATGCGGTTATTCAAGGGGCACATACATAGGGAACTGATGATCGTTCCTGTACATGTAGGCATGATCTATGGACTGACGTTAATTGGAATGTGGGAAACGTTGCTTTTTTCCATTTTAGCGGTCTTTTATGGTATTATTTCTTTAGATTTGCGTCGGCAAGGAGGCCATCATGCTTGAATTCATAAGTGTTTTATTAATAGGAGGAGCAGCCCTTCTCCTTTTTATGTTATACGAAGCCCATCGAAATGAGATTAAGCCCCATTTATTTACATTCCCCCATTTTCCGCAAGGCGTGACATTGACGATTTTCTTTATATCAGACATACATAAACGCAAGCTGGATTCACATCTAATTGAACAAGTACGGAAAAAAGCGGATATCGTCGTGATAGGAGGCGACTTAACAGAAAAAGCAGTCCCGTTGTCAAATGTGGAAGAGAATCTAGAGAAATTGGCAGCCATCGGGTCTGTTTATTTTATTTGGGGAAATAATGATTATGAAGTCAATACCGAGGAATTGAGAAAACTGTTAAAGAAAAAAGGGGTTCAGGAAATCGTCAACGATTCGGTGAGTTTGAAACTTGGCAGTGAAGTCATCAATCTGATTGGGGTGGATGATGCAAGTACCCAGAGAGCGGTATTGCCTAAGGCACTTTCAAAGACAGATCCTTCAGCTTTCAATATCTTATTGAGTCATGATCCCCGTTTGGTAAAACAGGTAAGAAAAGAAGACGGAATTGATCTGATGTTAAGCGGGCATACCCATGGAGGTCAGATCCGCATCCTCGGATGGGGCCTCTACAAGAAAGGAAGAGTAGAAGAACTTCCTCAGACTACGTTATTAGTCAGCAATGGTTATGGCACTACAGCTCTGCCGCTAAGATTAGGTGCACCTGCCGAAACACATCTGCTCACGATTAAGAGGGAGTCGGAATAAACAAAACTTATTCATTGCCTATACAAATTTTACACCGCAAGAAATCTCTACTATAATCTAAGAGAATATATGCAAATGAGAACCATGGGGGATTTCTATGAACGATCAAAATACGAACGGAAAATATAATATTAAAGCAGTATCAAACATTCTGGGGATACAGCCGGGAACCTTGAGGGCTTGGGAGAGAAGATATAATATAATAGCCCCGGTGAGAAACGATTCAGGGCATAGACTGTATACGGAGAAGCACCTGAGTATCTTAAAATGGCTCGTTGTGAAAGTGAAGCAGGGGTTTACGATCAGTCAGGCGGTTGCTTTATTGGACAAACAGGAACTGGAAGAAAATGAAGTCACGGAAACCGTGCATCAGGATAGGAGTAAGAGTATTTCTGATGAACTGCTTAAAGCACTGCTCAAGTTTGATGAATTTAAAGCCCACGAGCTGATCAATAAAGCGTTCTCCATTTATACAACCGACAAAGTGGTGATTGATATACTTGGCAGTTTGCTTGTGCAAATCGGTGACCTGTGGGAAAAGGATAAAATCACCACTGCCCACGAACATTTCGCAAGCTCCATCCTGCGTTCCCGTATTGGCAGCATCATGCATTCTTTCCCCCACAACGGGATTCTGCCGAAAGTGGTTGCTGTGTGCGGGCCGGGGGAATGGCATGAATTGGGGCTTCTTATCTTTACATTGTATGTACGGAGAAAAGGGTTCGAAGTCATTTATCTTGGTTCCAGTATTAAAGAAAATGATATCGATATTGTACTGAACGAAGTGGAACCGAAGTTTCTGTTCTTTTCATGTACAATGAAAGAGAATGTCAGCCATTTATTAACACTTGTTTCTTCTCTGAAAGTTGAATATGAAGGACTGGAAATTGGAATGGGCGGATTTGCAATCGATCACTTACCTAAGGCTGTTAAAGAAGAATACAAGGAACATATCCTCGGACAGTCCAAAGTTGAATGGGAAGAATGGTTAAAAAGTAAAATATAAAGTGTCTATGCACTGTTTTGTGCCCCCTACATAGTATGGTGGTAAGTCGTCACACTCTTGGGGGGCACACAAATGAGACTTGAGCGAATTTCCGATAATAAAATTAAATTTTCCATAAGTGTAGAAGAGCTTGAGCAAAAAGGCTTGTTTGAGCAGGATAAATGGAAAGACTCATTGATGTGGCATGATCTGTTTGAAGATATGCTGGATGAAGCGCAAGGAAAGTTTGGCATTGAGGCACAAATGGAAATCACAGTGGAAATTGAATCATTCGATGAACAAGAAATCTGTATGATTCTCACGTTGGAACTGGACGATGAAGATTATTCAGATTTTGAAGGAAGCATCGAATTATTTCAACCAATCATAGAAAAAGACCTATTGTTCCACTTTGCTGATTTAGAAGGGGTCATCGATGTGCTGAACAGGCTCAAGCATACACAAAAGTTTCAGTCCGGCACCATTGAAATCAGTTTTTTTCATTTTGAAGGAAAATATTATCTGCTATTTGAGAATATCCCCCGAAGCCAGCATATCCTCATCGAATCAATTGTCCATGAATATGGAACATTGTCGAATCAAACCAAATACATGATTCTGGAGTATGGTCACACGATCATTCTGAAACAGACGATGGAAATGTTGACTAAGTATTTTTAATAGAGGTTTTGCTGATCACTTTTAGGTTTTTTATTCCTAAAGGTGTTTTTATTTTCAGTTGTTTCAAAATGATGAATCAGGGAATGGATAATAAAGAGAGCCAGGCAATAACACAAAAATGACAGCGTTTTCAAAAAAGTTATCGTTTTTTGATTTTCTATCTTTGCAAGAGGAAATCAAACGTGTATACTATGTCATGAAAGCGGACAAGGGTCCGCTGAACAGTGAATGATACTGGGAGGTTTACATACATGGTAGCCGAGAAGGAGAAAGAAAATCACCAAGCATCTGAAAAGAATGATGTATTGAAATCCACACAAACGGTTATTCATCTCGCATTAGATAAATTGGGATATCCTGAAGAAGTATATGAGTTGTTAAAAGAACCTGTAAGAATGTTGACAGTTAAAATACCTGTAAGAATGGATGACGGCAAAGTTAAGGTTTTCACAGGCTATCGTGCCCAGCACAATGACGCTGTTGGACCTACCAAAGGCGGTATTCGTTTCCATCCAAATGTAACTGAGAAGGAAGTGAAGGCGCTTTCAATTTGGATGAGCCTGAAATGCGGTATTGTCGACCTGCCTTATGGCGGAGGAAAAGGCGGCATCATTTGTGACCCCCGCGACATGTCCTTTAGAGAACTGGAGCGCTTGAGCAGGGGATATGTAAGGGCCATAAGCCAAATTGTCGGTCCTTCCAAAGATATACCGGCCCCCGACGTTTTTACAAACTCACAAATCATGGCATGGATGATGGATGAATACAGCAGGATAGATGAATATAATTCACCTGGTTTCATTACAGGGAAACCGCTGGTACTTGGAGGATCTCACGGGAGGGAAACGGCTACTGCAAAAGGTGTGACGATCTGCATCCATGAAGCAGCTAAGAAAAAAGGGATCAAACTTCAAGGTGCCAGGGTCGTTGTACAAGGGTTCGGTAACGCGGGAAGCTTCCTTGCGAAATTCATGCATGATGCTGGTGCCAAGGTCATTGGGATCTCAGATGCGTATGGAGGGCTTCATGATGAAGACGGTCTGGATATCGATTATCTGTTAGATCGGAGAGACAGCTTCGGAACAGTAACAAAATTATTTAACAACACGATCACAAATCAGGAATTGCTTGAACTAGATTGCGATATACTTGTTCCTGCAGCTATAGAGAATCAGATTACTGAAAAAAATGCACACAACATCAGAGCAAACATCGTTGTAGAAGCAGCAAACGGCCCGACAACATTGGATGCAACAAAGATCCTGACCGAAAGAGGGATTTTACTTGTACCTGATGTTCTCGCATCTTCCGGGGGAGTCACAGTCTCCTACTTTGAATGGGTCCAAAACAATCAGGGTTATTATTGGACGGAAGAAGAGGTAGAAGAAAAACTTGAGAAGATCTTAGTCAATTCATTCAACAACGTGTATGAGACTTCCCAAACAAGACGGGTGGACATGAGACTTGCCGCCTATATGGTAGGCGTAAGAAAAATGGCCGAAGCCTGCCGCTTCAGAGGATGGATTTAATTTCATTAACTTTCAATACAAAAAGGATGGGGTTCCCCGTCCTTTTTTTAATTTGAGTTACTAAAAGATTGTTTCGATTTTGTGATAAATAATCAGTTGCTTTGACCAATTAATGAAATTACTCCATAATATTCATGGAGAATGTTTTGTTTTTATATGAGAACAAATACTATATTAATAAATGAATTATTTCTTTAGACCGTTCCAGCTGTTGATTGGAGTGGAAGACGAAGACTCCTGCGGGAGAAGTGGCCAAGGTGAGACCCCGCAGGCGTAGCCGAGGAGGCTCATCGGTCACCCGCGGAAAGCGAAGTCTTCCACGGAAATCAACAGCGGTAATTAACAGTCAAAGATACAAAGCAATATGAAGGAGTGCCTGAAGTTGAGAAATGAAGAATGCATCATCGTCGGCGGAGGACCATGCGGTTTATCAGCGGCGATTCACCTTAAGGAACAGGGGATCGATCCTTTAATCATTGAAAAAGGTAATATTGTAAACGCGATTTACAATTACCCTACACATCAGACCTTCTTTTCCTCCAGTGAGAAACTGGAGATCGGCGATGTACCATTCGTGATTGAAGAACATAAACCGAGGCGTAATCAAGCCCTTGTTTATTATCGTGAAGTGGCAAAGCGGAAAAATGTTAGAATCAACCGTTTTGAGTTGGTGAAAAAAGTCGAGAAAAAAAAAGAAGAAGGGTTCATTATTTCCACTTCAAAAGACACGTACCGGGCAAAGCACGTCATCATTGCGACAGGATATTATGATAACCCGAATTATATGGGCATCCCTGGCGAAGACAAAGAGAAAGTCTTTCATTATTTTAAAGAGGCCCATCCATTCTTCGATACAGACGTGGTCGTAATCGGCGGGAAAAATTCAGCAGTGGACGCTGCAATAGAGTTAAATAAAGCAGGTGCAAGGGTTACGGTCCTTTATCGCGGCAGCGAGTATTCCAAAAGCGTGAAGCCTTGGATCCTTCCAAATTTCGATGCCCTTGTACGCAATGAAGAAATAAAGATGGAATTCAATGCGCAGTTGAAAGAAATAAGGGATGATGAGGTCCTTTATGTAGCAGAAGGTGAAAAGAAAGAAATAAAGAATGATTTCGTATTTGCCATGACGGGCTATCACCCTGATCATAGTTTTCTTACCAAAATAGGCATTGGTATTGACGAGGAGACTGGCAGACCTGCATTTGATTCTGATACGATGGAAACAAATGTCGAAGGTGTCTATGTAGCCGGGGTGATTGCTGCAGGTAACAATGCAAATGAAATATTTATTGAAAACGGCCGCCACCATGGCGGACTGATTGCAAAATCAATCATAGGAAATCGAAAGTAAAGAAAGAGCCCGGATTGTATGCGGGCTCTTTTGATGTGTGTATGTTCATTAATTTCTGAAGATCTGTTCTAGTTGTTTAAAGTCATTGGTTTGAGACAAGGCAACCATAAGTTTGATCCGGGCTTTTTGTCCGTTCAATCCATTGGAGAAAATGACTCCTTTTTCCTTTAATTGTTTTCCCCCGCCAGTGTAGCCGTATACATCTTGAGCAATCCCATTAAAACACCTGGAAACGAGGACGACTGGAATATTATTTCCCAAAAGTTCGCACACGCCAGGTACCGCTTCGGGTGGAAGATTTCCCTGTCCGAGGGCTTCTATGATCACCCCATCATACTGGAGTTCTTTAAGCGCGAACAATAAACTGGAATCCATACCAGCATATGCTTTTATGAGTGTCACTCTTTTTGTGATGTCACATGTTTTGTACCTTTCCGAAGAAGTTGGCTGGTGGTGATACAATATTCCTCTTTTCGTCACAATTCCTATTGGACCATATTGCGGACTCTGAAAAGTTGATACATTACTCGTATGAGTTTTTGTCACGTTCTTCGCAGAATGAATTTCATCATTCAATACCACCAGGACACCTTTATCCTTTGATTGAGCTTCTGCTGCCACACGAACGGATGAAATCAGATTATAAAGGCCATCCGCACCAATTTCATTGCTGGACCGCATGGCGCCGGTGACGACAATTGAAATGGGCAGGGAAATCGTCAGATCCAGAAAATAAGCTGTTTCCTCAAGTGTATCGGTTCCATGAGTGACAACAACCCCGTCGAACGAACGTTTTTCATACTCTTTCTCTATCAGGTGTTTAATCTTATGCATATGTTCAGTCGTGATATGGGGAGAAGGAAGGTGAAATGCTTCGATGACCTGAACATTGGCTAAATTAGAAACCATCGATGTTTGAACCGACAGTGGATTCTCTTTACCCGGAACTACAGATCCCGTATCCTTGTCCTCCATCATCGAGATGGTTCCTCCAGTATGTATGACTAGTATATTTTTTTTCATAGCATCATTCCTCCTGGGATTTTCTTATTTTCATTCCTACTTTATCATGATACGATTAAGAAAACTGAAAGAAAAGAGGACTTTTATATGCTGGTGGTTTTATCAGCGGGTATAGCACCAGGGTTAGCTCTATTAAGTTATTTTTATTTAAGGGATGAGTATGATGCTGAACCGTTTGCGTTAGTATTTAAAACCTTTATATACGGTGTTTTGATTACCTTTCCAATTATGTTTCTCCAGTATGTATTAAAAGTGGAAGGGGTTTTTACATCTAACTGGTTTAATGCATATATTTCTTCGGGATTACTGGAGGAATTTTTTAAATGGTTTATCCTTATGGTTGCCATCTTCCAGCATTATCATTTTAATGACCCATATGATGGCATTATTTACGGTGCAAGTGTATCACTGGGATTTGCCACGGTTGAAAATATATTATTCCTCTTAGCGAATGGAGTGGAATACGCGTTTGGAAGAGCTTTGATGCCGGTATCCAGTCATGCGTTGTTCGGTGTTATGATGGGATATTACCTCGGTAAAGCGAAGTTCTCTATACGGGATCAGCGTCACAAGTGGCTGCTTATATCCATATTGGTTCCGTTAACATTGCATGGAACATACAATTATATCTTTTTGTCTGAAAAGAATTGGATTTATTACATGATTCCTTTCATGTTATTTTTATGGTGGATCGGGTTAAAGAAGGTCAAACATGCACACCGTTTGACAGCCAGTAAATATTCTCCTGCAGAGTTGAAAAAAGAGATTCTTTAAAAATGCACTTAAAAGCGTTGAATCAAAAAGAAAAAGCCTTCCAGGATAGGATGGCTTTTTTTGATGGGAATTTACTTGTAAGCAGCGGCAAGATCGGTCTTTGGCGCTTCCTTACGTTTCACTTCATCAATCTTGTTCACAAACATTTGGAACACTTTCCTTTTTTCATCCAGTTCTCTTATGTACTCTTTTAATTCGCTATACTTTTCCTCAAAAGGCTTATGATACATTTCGCGGATATTTTCGATGATTTCTTCATTCACAGTAGACTGGATTACCTGCTTGGTAATTCCGTACTTATATGAATAAACCTTCAATTCCTTTTTCACATCATCGTAATCGGTATTGATTTGATCCAACACCTCTGAGATGTCATCTTTCCATTCATCCAACGATTTCGCTAAATAATCCTCCATAACTGCCTCCCCTTTGTAAAAGACTTGACTTGCCCTCCCATCATTATAACGAATGATGTTTACATCCCTTTTTCTGAAACATTACATTGTCTTATCAAAGTGTGGCACTAATTTGTTTGGCTTTTTTTATACCGCTGTTGATTTCCGTGCAAGACTTCGCTTTCCGCGGGTGACCCGTGAGCCTAATCGGTCGTAACTCCCTGCGGGGTCTCACTTGTCCAGCTGCAGGGCTTAGAGGCACATGTCATAAGCCAAACCGGCCAAGAAGGCAAAGAGCGCCTTCCAGGCCGGTTCGTCTTATGCCACCCGCCTCTGAGCAAAGCCCTTCCGCTTTTCTAATTGGCCACTTCTCCCGCAGGAGTCTTCGTGTTGCACTCCAATCAACAGCTAGAACCAGTTTGATATAACATTTCAATGAATGCCTCCTCCTTTGAATAATGTAGATGTTCTGTAGAGTTTGCCAATTTTTATTTTTCATCTTGTATAAAATGGGTGTCTCTACAAAAACTAGGGTTAATGTTAATTGAAGATATGGAGGGTAAAGCATTATGAATAGTCGTTTCAAATGGTTATGTACATCCGTTGTCATGGTGCTTGTTTGTTCCTTTATGATGATTTCATCAGAAGGGGAGAAAGCAGACGCTTTTACAAATCAAGTCATTCAACATGGAGCTACTGGTGAAGACGTAATTGAACTTCAATCAAGGCTTCAATATATTGGCTACTACAATGGGAAAATCGATGGGGTTTTCGGGTGGGGAACCTACTGGGCTTTAAGAAACTTCCAATATGAGTTCGGCCTGCCCATTGATGGATTAGCTGGTGCCGAGACAAAAGAAAAATTGGTGAAAGCATCAAAGTATAATAAAAAATTTGTACAAGAACAAATTCAAAAGGGAAAAAAATTCAGCCATTATGGCGGAACTGATCTAAGCAAGCAGAAGGGAACAGGTGGTGGAGGAGGCGGTAAACCAGCACAGCAGCCAAAAGAGACACCTTCCAAACCGACAGCTGCAAACACTCCAAATGGATTCTCTCAAAATGATATACAAATCATGGCTAATGCCGTATATGGTGAAGCGCGGGGTGAACCTTATGAGGGACAGGTTGCGGTGGCTGCAGTCATTTTAAATCGTATAGACAGTGCTTCATTCCCTAATACCGCAGCAGGAGTCATTTTTGAACCGGGAGCTTTTACGGCGGTGGCGGATGGACAGATTTATCTGACTCCGAATGATAAAGCGAGAGAAGCTGTGCTAGATGCTATTAATGGATGGGATCCATCGTCCAATGCACTGTATTATTTTAATCCTGTTACAGCAACAAGTGATTGGATTTGGTCAAGACCGCAGATTAAGCAGATCGGGAAACATATATTCTGTAATTAACGAGGTGAAGGATATTGGTACGTAGTATATTAATAGCTGTACTCGTCATCGGAGTCGCTGGAACGGCCTTTTGGGGGTATCAGGAACATCAGGAGAAGAATGCGATCCTGATCAACGCAGAAAATAACTATCAGCGAGCATTTCATGAGTTGACCTACCAGGTGGACCTTCTTCACGATAAGATAGGCACAACCCTTGCAATGAATTCAAAGAAGTCATTATCACCGGCACTCGCAGATGTTTGGCGCCTTACGTCACAGGCACACAGTGACGTCGGGCAATTACCGTTAACATTGCTGCCATTCAATAAAACCGAAGAATTTCTTAGTAATATCGGAGATTTCAGTTATCGTGTAGCGGTACGGGATTTGGACGACAAGCCACTAAGTGATAAAGAATACAAATCACTTGAACAACTTTACAAGCAAAGTGCGGATATCCAAAAGGAATTAAGAAAAGTCCAACACTTGGTCATAAAGAATAATCTCCGCTGGATGGATGTTGAAATGGCCCTTGCTTCAGGTAAGGAGAAGGCTGATAACACAATAATCAACGGCTTTCAAACAGTAGAGAAAAACGTAACAGGCTATGATGAAGCAAGCTTTGGATCCACTACCTTTGTGAACAGTCAAAAAAGAGATGAAAATTTCAAAAAACTAAAGGGCGAACAGATTTCTAAAAAAGAAGCTGTCGCGATATTAAGAAAATATTCGGGGATAGATGAATCCAATGATGCAAAAGTAGCGAGCAGCGGTAAAGGGTCCAACTTCAAATTCTATAGTGTTTCAATTGGCAATGGCGAGACTGAGGCTAGTATGGATGTGACTCAAAAAGGCGGTTATCCAATATGGTATATCAATAATCGCGAAGTAAAAGAAAGTAAGATCAGTTTAAACAAAGCTGCAGAGCATGCAACAAACTTCCTGAAAGAAAATAAGTTTGAGAAATTGGAGTTATTTGAAAGTGTCCAATATGATAAGCTGGGGATATTCACCTATGTCACCGTCATTGATGGTGTGCGGATTTACCCGGATTCGATCAAAGTGAAGGTCGCTTTAGATAACGGTCAAATCGTAGGATTTGCAGCAGAGGAATATTTAAGGAATAATCATGACCGTGAAATCGCAAAACCAAGCCTGACACTGGAAGAAGCGAAAAAAGAAACAAACCCTAACTTGAAAGTTATGGAGGAAAGACAGGCTGTTATTGTAAATGACTTGAATGAAGAAGTGTTATGTTACGAATATTTAGGTATGCTCGGTAATGACACCTATAGGATTTTCATCAATGCAAATACTGGAGAAGAAGAGAAAGTGGAAAAACTGAAAAATGCAGAACCGATTTACGAAGAAGTCTTATAAGAAACGAAAGACGGTATCTTTCTCAGGATATCGTCTTTTTGATTTTTGGCGCGATTAGCACATAAAAGGTCGAGGCGAGTCTTGCTTCGCCCGTTGTGTGGCAAGTGAGGGATTGCGCGGAAACAAGCTGGAGTTTTTGAGTTAAATTAGTAAAAAAAGTATGGAAAGGAAGGATTTTACGTGACATAATATAGGTACATAATAACGGAAGCTCAGAAAGTGAGAGGTATGTTCAATGATCAAAGCTGGAACAACACTGCAACTAGAACCTATACATAATGACACATTGGAAAAGTACCGCTGCAGGGTAGTGGAATCTGGAAGTGACGGAATCTATATTGATTATCCCATACATACACAAACTGGTAAAACCGTCTTCTTGATGAACGGAACCCAGATTAAAGCAAGCTTTATTCAAAATGAACAAACCGTCCTTATGTTCGAGACGGAAGTCCTGGGCAGGAAAATCGCCAAGATTCCCATGATCCATATTCACTATCCGGGAGAGGAAGAACTGGTTAAAATCCAAAGAAGACAATTCGTTCGGGTGGATGCTACTGCTGATATCTCACTTTACTTCAACGACGAATATCATCCAACGGTCACAGAAGATATCAGCGCCGGGGGATGTGCTGTACTAATAAGGAATGGAATGGATGTTGCGCAGGGGGCAAGAATCACGATGATCATCGTCCTGACGATGCAGACTGGAGAATGCCACTACCTTGAAATAGCAGGAAGTCTCATCAGGATTTGGGGGAAAAATAATAAAAAGATAGCAAGCATCCAGTTTCTAAACTTAACAGAAATCCAGCGTCAGATTATCATGCGCTATTGTTTTGAAAGACAATTGGAATTAAGAAAGAAGGGTCTGCTTGAATAAAATACCAAAACTTACACATACTTTTTCTTAAAGAAATTCTTTCTTAATGATAGGAAAAGAGTGAAGCGGATGAAATCAGTGGAACGGATATTAATAAAGCTCGCCATTTTCCATTTTATTATACTCCTGGCTGTACAATTTGTTTTTCATGAACTTAATATACTGCCGGAACTGCATAAGATTGTATTTTATGAAGGGGTGGAAAAAATGGAATATAGTGAAATAGTGGAGACCATATCAGGAAACCGAAGCAGGTGAGTGCAGCCTGCTGTTTTTTTTGATAAGTAAGCGATTTATAGACAAAGTTCTTATTAAGTTTCTCTGGATTTATGATAGAATAGGTAAGAAATTATAAGGAATTTAAGTAGGTGGATGTTTTGACGAAATTAAGAATTGCCATTGACGGACCTGCTGCAGCAGGGAAGAGCACCGTCGCGAAGATTGTTGCAGGTAAATTATCCTATCTTTATATTGATACAGGAGCTATGTACCGTTCGCTGACATATAAAGCACTGAAATCAGATGTGGATCTGCATGATCAGACAGAACTGACAAAACTCTTAGAAACAACAAAAATTGAACTGGAACCTTCCGATAAAGGCCAGCTTGTGTACCTGGACGGAGAAGATGTAACAGATGAAATCCGTCAATCAAAAGTAACAAATTCAGTATCACATGTGGCTGTCCATTCCCAGGTCAGAGAAGAAATGGTGAAAAGACAGCAAAAACTGGCGAGTGAAGGCGGAGTGGTAATGGACGGAAGGGATATCGGCACGCATGTTATACCCGATGCCGAGGTCAAAGTTTTCTTGCTTGCCAGTGTAGAGGAAAGAGCTCAAAGAAGGCATGATGAAAATACAGCAAAAGGTTTTCCTTCTGACCTTGAAAAATTAAAAGAAGAAATTGCACTCAGAGATAAAATTGATTCTGAACGTGAAGTCGCTCCTTTGAAAAAAGCAGATGATGCCTTTGAAATCGATACGACTTCATTAAATATATCTGAAGTTGTTGACCGAATTATGTCTCTTGTGGAAAGGATAGGTTAACGTGAATCTTTATTCATTTGCCAAAGGTTTAGTAAAGTCGATTCTTTCCCCTCTTTACCGTATCGAAGTTTCGGGATTGGAGCATTTTCCAAAGGAAGGCGGAGTTTTACTTTGTGCCAACCATATTGATAATCTGGATCCTCCCGTTGTCGGTATCACAGCTCCAAGGCCGGTTTCATTCATGGCGAAAGAGGAACTTTTCAAAGTACCGGTACTTGGGAAGATTCTACCACGGATCCATGCCTTTCCTGTGAAAAGGGGAATGAGCGATCGTGAAGCTCTTCGTAAAGGATTAAAAGTGTTGAATGACGGAAATGTTTTAGGTTTGTTCCCTGAGGGTACTAGGAGTAAAACAGGGCAAATCGGCAAGGGGCTGGCAGGTGCCGGATTCTTTGCTTTACGCTCTGATGCAAAAGTTGTGCCGTGTGCAATCATCGGCCCTTATAAGCCCTTTAAAAAGTTAAAAGTGGTGTATGGTCCGCCGATTCCAATGGAAGAAGTGAAAAAACAAAAACTCAATGCTGAGAAAACGACTGATATCATTATGGAACATATAAGAAAACTGATGGTTTAACAGGAGTTTCTTGCTTGACAAATAGTTCTATTTATTAGAAGTTAATAGAAAGACTAATTTATTTAAATTGTGTAAAAATTCACAAAAATAAAATCTTTGCAGTCATGGATTAAGGAGGAGTACATAATGGAAGACATGAATGGAATTGAAGTGAAAAACCTCGAAATTGGTGAAAAAGTAAAGGGAACCGTCACTAAGGTCGAAGAAAAACAAGTCCTAGTTGATGTTCAAGATAGTAAAGTGGATGGCATCATTCCAATTAGTGAACTCTCAAGCCTTCACATTGAGAAAGCTTCTGACGTTGTCGGTGAAGGAGATGTACTGGAGTTAATCGTGACAAAAGTGGAAGAAGAACTGCTCGTTCTTTCAAAGCGTAAAGTAGATGCAGAAAAAGCATGGGAAGAAATGAAGAGCCGCTACGAGAATGGGGATGTTTTTGAAGCGGAAGTCAAAGACGTTGTAAAAGGCGGTCTGGTTGTCGATCTTGGAGTGAGAGGTTTCGTACCTGCTTCTTTAGTTGAAGACTATTATGTGGAAGATTTCTCAGACTATAAGGATAAGGTTCTTACATTTAAGATTGTTGAATTAGATCAAGAGAAAAACCGCTTAATCCTTTCTCATCGCGCCGTAGTGGAAGCGGAAAAACAAGAACAAAAAAAGCAGCTTTTAACTGACATTGAATCCGGTGCCGTGCTTGAAGGTACCGTTCAACGGATCACTGACTTCGGTGCATTTGTCGATATTGGTGGTGTGGACGGTCTGGTTCATATTTCCCAACTGTCACACGAGCATGTCGAAAAGCCTTCTGACGTGGTTTCTGAAGGGCAGCAGGTCCAAGTCAAGGTGTTGAGTGTAGACCGTGATAATGAAAGAATTTCATTATCAATTAAAGAAACACTGCCTGGACCTTGGAGCGATATTTCTGAAAAAGCACCTAAAGGCAGTGTGCTGGATGGGGTCGTTAAACGCTTGGTGTCTTATGGAGCATTCGTAGAGGTATTCCCAGGCGTCGAAGGATTGGTGCACATCTCTCAAATCTCACATAAACACATCGGTACGCCGCATGAAGTATTAAAAGAAGACCAATCGGTTAAAGTAAAAGTATTGGATGTAAATGAATCAGAACAACGTCTCTCTCTAAGCATTAAGGCATTGGAAGAGAAGGAAGAAGAAGTGACGGATTACGAAATGCCGGAAGAAAACACGGGATTCCAATTAGGTGAAATGATTGGAGATAAGTTAAAAGATCTTAAATAAAATGGTGATGGACTTTGACAAGAGCTCAACGAAAACGGGATCATATAAATTACGCCCTTTCTACAGGGCAGCAGGATAAGGCGGGCTTTGAAGATATCAAGTTTGTCCATCAAAGCCTGCCAAATACGGCACTTGGTGAAACTGGGCTCCAGTCCCGAATTGGCGAACTTTCTTTAAGTTCGCCAATTTTTGTGAATGCAATGACGGGTGGAGGCGGAGAATACACTTCAAAAATCAATGGTGACTTATCTTTACTCGCAAAGGAAACTGGAATTGCTTTGGCCGTCGGTTCTCAGATGTCAGCTTTAAAGAGTCCCGATGAACGAAGAACTTATGAAATCGTTCGAAAGAACAACCCGGAAGGCATTATCTTTGCGAATCTGGGGAGTGAAGCAACCGTCCAGCAAGCAAATGAAGCAGTGGAAATGGTTAAAGCGGATGCTCTCCAGATTCACCTGAATGTCATTCAGGAATTGACCATGCCTGAAGGAGATCGTGATTTCAGAGGTGCACTTGAAAGGATTGGTGAAATCTCAGAACGATTACGAGTTCCGGTCATTGTGAAAGAAACAGGTTTTGGTATCAGTAAAGAAGCAGCCCGCGCACTTTCGGAAACCTCAGTTTCGGCAATAGATGTAGGAGGCTACGGCGGCACGAATTTCTCTAAAATAGAAAATCAGCGCAGGCAAAGGATGCTGGATTTTTTTGATGATTGGGGAATTCCTACTGCTGTCTCCATTGTTGAAGCTTACTCAGCCAGTGATTTGCCCATTATGGCATCAGGGGGTATCCGGAACAGTCTGGAAATTGTTAAGGCGTTAAGTTTAGGTGCATGCTCTGTCGGCATGGCTGGAGCCATTTTGAGGAGCATAGTTGATAAAGGTCTAACGGATACAATTGAAGAAGTAAATGAAATCCATACTGATATACGATATCTCATGTGTGCTTTAGGGTGTGAAAAGATTGAAGATTTGCATGATGTGCCCATGATTATATCTGGTCAAGTGCATCATTGGATGAAGGTTCGGGGATTGGAACCCGAGAAATTTAGTAAAAGACAGCGGAAATGATTAAGCGAAGTGGCTTGTCATAAAATTGTTTTAGTCTAAGTAAAACCCGAACTAATTAGCCTTTCGATAGGCAAATTAGTTCGGGTTTTTAGTTTGTTTAAATTTACAATGAGATTTAGCACTTTCCAGCGTTTGATTGGAGTGCAAGACGAAGACTCCTGCGGGAAGAGTAGCTTATAAGAAAAGCGGAAGGGCTTTTCACAGAGGCGGGGGGCATAAGACGAACCGGACTAGAAGGCGTTCTTTGCCTTCTTGGTCGGTTTGGCTTATGACCTGTGCCTCTAAGCCCTGCAGCTGGCCATGTGAGACCCCGCAGGCTTGCCGAGGAGGCTCACGGGCTACCCGCGGAAAGCGAAGTCTTGCACGGAAATCATTAGCGGCATTAGGAGCCTTTACTGAAATGATTCGTCTTAGTATGGTGGTTTTTTGTCCCAGTCTCTTTTTGCTTTATGTGTGAAGCACTTTCAGAAAAAACAATATAAACAAATCACTTCTGTCTTCGTCTTGACTCTTCAGGGCTTTCCATACCAGTTGCCCCTTTGTTTTGAAGTTCCTGGTCACGATCAGACTCCACGCGTCTGCTTTGCTTCAATTTCTTCTCTTGACGATCTCTTCCCATTTCTAACACCTCCTTTTCTTATCTTTTCAAGAATAAATTGAAACATGCATGAATGAATTACATAAAGATTTTCCATAATGTAGATAATAGGAGGGAATGGGGATATGGAAGGTATTGTATTTTTGTGGGTCGCCTGGGGTCTATGGATTTATACAACATTCATGATGGGAAAGAATGTAAAAGGGCGCTTTGCGTACTCTTTCTATTTATTATGCATGATTTGTTTGTTCCCATATCGCTTAACCTTTTTTTCGCATGACGTGTATGCCGCTTACTTGCTCTTAGTACTCCTGACATTTATTTATATCCATCCTTTAGGACTAAGACAGAAACTATATATGTTAATGGGGATATTAACGATTGCGATGTCTTATGCAGGTTTAGGATTGATTGCCATTTATGATCCCGTGTTGATGATTATAGAACCTCATGTGATCGCTGCGCTATTATCCGTGAGCCTCGGCTTTATATTCTATAGCTCGCTTAAAAAGATAAAAATACTGTTTCTTACTGTGCTGGCAGGCACAATGGCAGGAGACGTATTATTGAATGTAACGTTGAATAAAATCGGTTTCTTTGAAACTATAGGAAGTCATCTTTATTTGGATATGACAGCCTATATGGCGCTGATCTTGCTTAGCTTGAAGGCCATTCAAGCATTGAATGTCTTGATGAGCAGTAAACTATCACCTAACAAAGGGGAATTCAAAAATATATGAATGAGTATGTGAATCCGGTTATCTTCGGGGTAATTGTCGGGACATTAACGAGAATCTATATGCTCCGGACGGATTATAGACAGTACCCAACATATTTACACGGGAAAATCATACATATTGCACTCGGCTTTATAGCAGCGGGGCTGGGCACAATTGCGGTACCGGCATTATTGGAAGAAAATTTCACTGCAATAACCTTTTTGACTGTGGCTGCTTCACAATTCCGGGATGTAAGAAATATGGAAAGAAACACATTGGCAGAACTGGATGCCTATGAGCTTGTCCCAAGGGGGGCAACGTATATAGAAGGAATTGCCGTTGCATTTGAAAGCAGGAACTACCTGGTGATCTTTACATCTTTGCTAGCAACCTTGTCGTATATCATCTTTAACTTTTATATAGCCCTGGCAGTCAGTGTTATCTGCATGTTCATTTCACATAAATTGATGGCTGGAGGTAAGCTCAAGGATATTGTTAATATCGAGTTTGTGCAGCCCCATTTTAAGGATGCCGGACTATATGTAGATAATATTTATATCATGAATATCGGTCTTAAAGTAAGGCAGGAAGAGATCTTGAATTATGGGATGGGCTTTGTGTTATCACCCAAATCATTTGATGCCAGATCGACCATTGCCAATCTCGGTCAAAGGCAGGCCATCCTTCATGATATGTCAACTTCTTTAGGAATCTTTAAAGATTCGGGTACCCCCGCACTCACTCCTTTGGCAAAAAGAGATCTGGATGATGGAAGGGTGGCAGTATTTGTACTTCCTCAACGGAAAGACGTGGAGAAAGCCATCGCGATCCTCGGTCAAGTGCCGACCCTGGAAAATGCAATCAGGATGCCATCTGAATCAAAAGCCATTCAAGAGGGGAGTAAAGCAGATTGAGTACTACTATTCAAAAATTCATTTTAGCGGCAGCAACCACCTCGCCTGAAAGAGTACCCAGCGGGACAGCTGTGTTTCATTGCAAATCAGAAGAAGAACTCCAAAGGATTTGTGCAAATCTGGAAGCGATTTTAGACGGGATTGCACATGAATTGGATCCCGGTCTTTTTATCATTGTGAAACATTGATTGCCAGTTCATTCTTTTACTGATAAAATACTAAAGTTAGGGGGACTGACCCATAAGGGAACATACAGCTTATGGGCCAGTCTTTATTATTGAGATTGAATGGTTATTGAAACAGTGGAAATGAAAAGGCTTAAAGGATTATGAAAGAATCATAAGCTTCTTCAAGAAAGGGTGAAAAAAGTGTCTAAACCAGTTGTTGCAATCGTAGGACGTCCCAATGTTGGTAAGTCCACGATTTTTAATAGGATTGTAGGAGAAAGAATATCAATTGTAGAAGATGTTCCGGGAGTTACAAGAGATCGTATATACAGTTCAGCAGAGTGGCTGACTCATGAGTTTAATATTATTGATACAGGCGGTATTGAATTAGGGAATGAACCATTTCTTGATCAAATCAGACAACAGGCGGAAATTGCGATTGACGAAGCCGATGTCATTATTTTCCTCACGAATGGACGTGAAGGGGTTACTGCTGCTGATGAAATCGTAGCTAAAATCCTTTATCGTTCCCAAAAGCCTGTAGTACTCGGGGTCAATAAAATTGATAACCCTGAAATGAGAGAAATGGTGTATGATTTCTACTCACTTGGATTCGGCGAGCCTTATCCGATTTCTGGTTCACATGGACTTGGACTTGGTGATTTGCTGGACGAAGCAGCAAAACATTTTAAGAAGGAAGACGATGAAGAATACGGCGAAGATG
The DNA here is from genome assembly GCF_038405515.1 of Rossellomorea oryzaecorticis. GTDB lineage: Bacteria > Bacillota > Bacilli > Bacillales > Bacillaceae_B > Rossellomorea > Rossellomorea oryzaecorticis_A. The sequence continues at coordinate 27,874 of NZ_JBBYAF010000045.1, forward strand.
TGATTAAGTTTTCACTGATCGGTCGTCCCAATGTAGGTAAATCATCCTTGGTGAATGCATTATTAGGGGAAGATCGTGTCATTGTAAGTAATGTGGCGGGGACAACCAGAGATGCAATCGATTCTTCATATACTTATGATGGACAAGAATATGTCATTATAGATACTGCCGGAATGAGGAAAAAAGGCAAAGTGTATGAAACAACTGAAAAATACAGTGTGTTAAGAGCACTTAGAGCCATTGAACGATCCGATGTCGTTTTGGTTGTAATTGACGGGGAAGAGGGAATCATAGAACAGGACAAGAAAATTGCCGGATATGCGCATGATGCAGGACGTGCAGTTGTTATCGTCGTAAACAAATGGGATGCTGTTGAAAAAGATGAGAAAACCATGAATAAATGGGAACAGAATATTCGTGATCATTTTCAATTCCTTGATTATGCACCGATCATCTTCCTGTCTGCAAAAACAAAGAAGAGAATTCATACGCTGCTCCCTGTCATTAATACAGCGAGTGAAAACCATGCATTACGTGTTCAATCAAGTGTGCTGAATGAGGTAGTGATGGATGCTGTAGCAATGAATCCGACTCCTACAGATAATGGCAAGAGGTTGAGAATTTATTATGCAACTCAGGTAGCCGTAAAGCCGCCGACGTTTGTTGTCTTTGTAAATGATCCTGAATTGATGCATTTTTCTTACGAACGATTCTTGGAAAATAGAATCCGTGATGCATTCGGATTTGAAGGAACTCCTATTCGTATTATCGCACGTGCAAGAAAATAATAAGGTAGGTGTAAACATGAAAAACTCTCAAAAAGTGACGGTTATAGGTGCAGGAAGCTGGGGTACTGCCCTTGCCATGGTATTGGCAGACAACGAGCTAGAAGTCAGGATGTGGGGTCATAAAGCAGAACAGATACAGGAAATCAACGACCACCATACAAATCATAAGTATTTGAAGGATGTAAAACTTCCTGAAAGTATTATTGGTTTTTCAAACATGAAAGAATCATTGGATGGAATTCAGACCATCGTCTTAGCTGTTCCGACCAAAGCCATCCGGCAAGTACTTGGACAAATTCAAGAAGCGCAAAATCATCCGTTGACGGTTGTGCATGTGAGTAAGGGGATTGAACCTGACAGCCTTTTGAGAATATCTGAAATCATTGAAGATGAAATGGCTCCTGAAAATCTGCGCTCTGTCGTTGTTCTTTCTGGTCCGAGTCATGCAGAAGAGGTAAGTTTAAGACATCCGACCACCGTTACTGTATCTTCCGAAGATATGAAGTCGGCTGAAGAAGTGCAGGATCTCTTTATGAACCAGAATTTTAGAGTTTACACGAATCCTGATATGCTCGGTGTTGAAATCGGCGGTGCATTGAAAAACATCATTGCGCTTGCGGCCGGAATAACAGATGGTTTAGGATACGGGGATAATGCAAAAGCTGCCCTTATCACAAGAGGATTGGCGGAGATTGCCCGTTTAGGAACGAAGATGGGGGCTAATCCGCTTACATTCTCCGGACTAACCGGTATCGGTGACCTTATTGTTACTTGTACCAGTGTCCACTCCAGGAACTGGAGAGCGGGAAATATGCTTGGGAAAGGGCATAAGCTCGAAGAAGTGCTGGATAACATGGGTATGGTGGTTGAAGGTGTCAGAACTACGAAAGCCGGTCATCAACTGGCAGAAAAGTATGATGTGAAGATGCCGATCACCAATGCTTTATATAATGTTTTATTCAATAACGTGGAAGCTAAAGAAGCGGTGGATCATTTAATGTCCCGAGGAAAAACAAATGAGATGGAAGATCTCGTGAATATACTGGGCGAACGCTCATAGTCGATAAAAATAGTGCAATATTAGGCATTAGAGGATGCGAAAGGTTCCTTCTGTGCATACACTGTGATGAATATATACAGCTTTGCCTATGGATGGGTAGGTCTGTTTAAGTCATTAGAGCAACTCATGAATCCGGAACGATCGTTTGATGATTCCGGGTTCTTGAGTCGCTCTTTTTTTACGTGTCAGGCTTCTGTAAACAATGATGCTGCACTGTTACGGAGGATAAGTTTCATTCGGACATTTTATTGAACAGGCTTCTTTTAGAAATAACTTGTGATATAATACATTCGATAACAGGAGGGATGTACGATGACTTCTATGATGAAGATGTGGGTATCATTCGCATCAATGGGATTTATGTTTCTTGCAATTATAATGATTTATTTCAGCCGCTATAAAATCAAGCAGAAGTTCATACGTTTTTTTACGGCACTAATGGCATACATACTGATGATTGCGGGCGGACTGATGATGATCTATATTGTATTCAGCGGTCCCACTTATTAAGCGAAAGGAAGTTTGAAGATTGAAACGTATTGGTTTAACCGGAATTATTCTATTATTGACAATGAGTATACTCTCTGGCTGTCTCTATCCTGAAGAAAAGCTCAGCCAGAATCAGATACCTTATGATACACAAGTCAAAGCTGTACAAGAAGCCGTGGAGCAGTATCAAAATGATAATAGCGGCCTGCTCCCGATCAAAACAAGAGATCAGGACACACCTATTTACCAAAAATATCCAATTGATTTCAGGAAAATATCACCTCAATATTTACCCGAGGTCCCAGGGAATGCCTTTGAGAATGGCGGGATTTTTCAGTATGTCCTAACGGATGTCGAGGATAATCCGACTGTTAAAATCTTTGATCTCCGAATGGCAGAAAAAATAAGGGAAATCAAAATTAGAATCCAGGCACAAGGTTACCCTCCGTTTAAGGAGCAAGTGGCTCAAAACGTTTATAAGCTAAATTATAAAGAGATTGGATTGGAGGGGGAAGTCTATGTGGATAGTCCATACTCCAACAAGAAGCTTCCGTTGGTGATTAACGGCAGTGGAGAAATTTTTGTGGACTATTCAATGGATTTATACGAAAAGCTGCAATCAACAGATCAGACACCAGGTAAAGGTGAAGATATTCGTTCGTTACTGACAGAAGATTCCCCGTTCGTACCCGCATACTCGCTTCCGTATACGATCGATGAAAAGAAAGAACCCGTCTTTATGACAAAATAGGCATAACCCTTTTCTTGCAAAATATATTGTAGGAGAAGGGTTATTATTTTATGTCATCCTTTAAAGGGAGTTTTCATCATATCCAACTGAACATAATCGCTACGACATAATAAATTCAATTTATAGTCATAAGGAGGTAAAAAAATCATATTAATAGTCATAAGTCATTAGGACAACATCATAAATATAGAATGTGAGTCAGAATACACGGATGAAACATCCCTGGAATATAAGATGGGAGGGAATCTCTTGGAAAGAGTCGATCTATTCAAAGACATTGCTGAAAGAACTGGCGGAGATATCTATTTAGGTGTGGTGGGAGCAGTAAGAACCGGTAAATCAACATTCATCAAGAAGTTTATGGAGCTTGTTGTCCTTCCTAATATCGCAAGTGAGTCAGAACGTGCCAGAGCACAGGATGAACTGCCGCAGAGCGCTGCAGGGAAAACAATCATGACAACAGAACCTAAATTCGTTCCTAACCAGGCAATATCGGTGCATGTGGACGAGGGCTTGGAAGTAAATGTGAGATTAGTAGACTGTGTTGGTTACACAGTGCCCGGTGCAAAGGGTTATGAAGACGAGAATGGACCGAGAATGATTAATACACCTTGGTATGAAGAACCTATCCCTTTTCATGAAGCGGCCGAAATCGGCACGAGAAAAGTGATTCAGGAGCATTCTACGATCGGGGTGGTTGTCACCACAGATGGATCGATCGGGGAAATAGGAAGAAATGACTATATCGAAGCAGAAGAAAGAGTGATCGAGGAGTTAAAGGAAGTTGGCAAGCCATTTATCATGGTTATCAACTCTGCAAGACCTCATGCAACGGAGACGGAAGAATTGAGATTGAAGCTTCAGGAGAAATATGATATTCCGGTTCTTGCGATGAGTGTAGAAAGTATGAGAGATTCAGATGTGCTGAATGTACTGCGTGAAGCGTTGTTCGAATTCCCGGTTCTGGAAGTGAATGTGAATTTACCAAGCTGGGTAATGGTCTTGAAAGAAGAACACTGGCTGAGACAAAACTATCAGGAAGCCGTTAAAGAAACGGTCAAGGATATTAAGCGTCTCCGTGATGTGGATCGCGTCGTGCACTTCTTCAGCGAGTTTGAGCATATTGAAAGAGCTGGCCTTGCCGGAATTGACATGGGGCAAGGAATAGCAGAAATCGATTTATACGCTCCTGATGAGCTTTACGATGAAGTGTTGAAAGAAATCGTCGGCGTTGAAATACGAGGCAAAGATCACTTGCTGGAACTGATGCAGGACTTTGCTCATGCAAAAGCTGAATACGACCAGATTTCTGATGCTTTGAGAATGGTGAAGCAGACAGGATATGGAATCGCAGCCCCATCACTGAACGATATGAGTCTGGATGAGCCGGAAATCATCCGCCAGGGATCCAGGTTCGGGGTTAGTTTGAAAGCAGTAGCACCTTCAATTCACATGATTAAGGTAGATGTTCAATCCAAATTCGAGCCGATCATCGGCACCGAAAAGCAAAGTGAAGAACTTGTTCGCTACCTGATGCAGGACTTTGAAGATGATCCGCTGTCAATCTGGAACTCTGATATCTTCGGAAGAAGCTTAAGCTCCATCGTAAGAGAAGGCATCTCAGCCAAACTGTCGCTAATGCCTGAAAATGCCCGATATAAACTGAAAGACACACTCGAAAGAATCATCAACGAAGGCTCCGGCGGACTGATCGCTATCATCCTATAAACTTTTTAAGACTCTCTTAGGGGGGTCTTTTTTTATGTGCTTTGGGAAGTGTGTTATCATCCTTCAGAGTAAAGAAAAGGTTTCTTGAAGAATACATACAAGCAAAATTTTATGTATTTTCAGATGTTGGCTGAAATTCAAGTCGATCAAACCTTTATACGGAATGAAAAATGTGAAAACTCAAGACCATCAGAGTGCTGATCGCAATAGAGGTCTTTGCCTTCGAGCAGTGTTCTTACCTACTTTTCCATCAAAGAAAAAAGGAAACCAGACGAACTAAGAAAAGCTGCCACCCATATTATCAGAATTAATTTGAGTAGTCTTATCCATATTCAAAAAAGGTTCCAGCGGTTGATTGGAGTGCAAAACGCAGACTCCTGCGGGAAAAGCGAGTTAGGTGAGACCCCGCAGGGAGGTATGCACTGGACCCATAAAGTTGGACACTATTTTTGTTAAGCAGCTAATTCAGTGTTAAGACGATAAGCTACTGGACTTTTCCGTTTCAACCTTGATTTAATTCTCAAATGGTTGTAGTAATGCATGTATTGAGCAAGTTCGTCTTTAAAGTGCTCGATACTAT